>NZ_CP134890.1:1840911-2454548 GCF_032098525.1 Flavobacterium sp. PMTSA4 | reverse complement strand
CATATACTCGATCCCAATATGCTGACAATACACATTTTTTAAATGAACAAGAATTTCTTTTAAAGTTTGCGGTTGATGACCTAATATTTTTGCGGCATCAAATACAGTATCTAAATCGGCATTTGAAAGTCCAAAATTTTCTAGGTCTAGTGTTGGCGTATATGTTCTTCTGTCTCGAACTGGATTAGTTTCTGTAAACAGATGACCACGTGTTCTGTAGGCATCAATTAACTTTAAAACATTAAATTCTTTTTGTAATTTATCTGAAACTTGTCCGTTTTGAGGAACATTGGCTGCATAATTTGCTAATTGATGAACTGCATTTTCTTCATCATAAGTAGTCATTCCAAAATCAAACCCTTGGAAAAAAGCTCTCCAACTAGGTTCAACAGTGTCAGGATTTTGAAGATATTGTTCGTATAAATCGGCAAAAAATTCAGTATGTGCTGCGTTTAAAAATGAAAACCTATCCATATTATGAGACTAAAAAATCTTAGTATTTGAAAATTATGTGCAAAAGTATGATATTTGTTATAATTATCAATGAATTTAAAGTATTAATAACACATAAATTCACCAAAATATGAATATGAAAATAAAACCAATACTTCTCTTAACAATATTGTTTTTTTTATTAAAAAATAGCGTTGTTTTTTCACAAAATGACAATAGTAAAAGTACACAAAATAATTTTTGGAAAGACGTGCAATTTGGAGGCGGTTTAGGTCTTAGTATTGGCAATAATTTTACCAATATTGCAGTTGCTCCAAGCGCCATTTATAATTTTAATCAATATTTTTCTGCAGGTTTAGGTTTGCAATACAGCTACTTAAAACAAAAAAACTTTTTTGATGCACATACTTATGGCGCCAGCATTATTGGATTAGTAAACCCAATTGAAGAAGTACAACTTTCTGCGGAATTAGAACAACTGCGAGTAAATGTGAATTATAAAGACATCAATTTAAAAGATAATTTTTGGAATACAGGTTTGTTTCTTGGCGTAGGTTATAGAACCAATAATGTAACTATTGGAGCACGCTACAACGTACTTTTTGACAAAGATAGAAATGTGTATGGCGATGCGTTTATGCCATTTGTAAGGGTTTATTTTTAATATTTATTCCTAAACCAAACCTTTTGCCATTCTCTTTTTAAAATCAAGAAGGAAACTTGTTCAGACAAGGCAACTAAATCATCTCCGTTTAGTTTTTTAACTTCACTTTCTGAAACATCGATGATGTAAAGCAAGTTCAGATATTCAGCAAACTTGTATTGAATTAGACGATATATTTTTTCGTGAAGTTGCACTTTCAATTCATTTGGAGTTGTACTTTGTGGAAAATCTACACCTTCATTTGCCAAATTAAAATCTTTATTGAGTTGCTCAATTAGTTTTTGATACAAATTCTCTTTTTCTGCTTCAGAAAGTAAATTATCAGTCGATATTGGAGCTACAAAACTAGACATCGCGATTCATTAATTTTTCGCCAAATGTTCTTAAAAGTAATTTTTTATCATTACTAATATCCATTTTATCTAAGGTTTCGAAGGCTTTAAAAGTATAATCATGAATAGCCTTTTGAGTTGCTTCACTTGAACCAGTAGCATTGAAAATTTGTTTTACCGAATTTATTTTATCCGTATTATCATTAGGTTGAATGGAAAACAAATGCATCAATTGTTCTTTTTCAACTGAATTTGAAAATTCCATTGCCTTTAAATACAAATAGGTTTTTTTATTCTCAATAATATCGCCGCCAACTTGTTTTCCAAATGTTTCAGGATTTCCAAAAGCATCTAAATAATCATCTTGCAATTGAAATGCTAACCCAAGGTTTAACCCAAAATCGTAAATTAAATTTTTATTTTCTTCGGATGTTTGAGCAACAATTGCACCCATTTTCATGGCTGCACCTACCAAAACTGCCGTTTTATATTCAATCATTTTTAAATATTCAGGAATAGTAACATCATCGCGTTGTTCAAAATCAACATCATATTGTTGTCCTTCGCAAACTTCAAGTGCAGTTTTGCTGAATAATTTTGCTAATTCTTGAAATATTTTTGGCTCGTAATCTTCAAAATATTGATAGGCTAAAATCAACATTGCATCACCAGACAGAATTCCGGTGTTTATATTCCATTTTTCATGAACGGTTTCATTTCCTCTTCTCAGTGGCGCATCATCCATTATATCATCGTGTATTAGCGAAAAATTATGAAAAACCTCAACTGCAGTAGCTGCCGAAAGTGCTTTTTTACTATCAACATCAAAAACTTCTGCTGCCATTAAAGTTAAAACTGGTCGCAATCTTTTTCCTCCCAACGAAATAATATACTGTATTGGTTCATAAAGATTCGTTGGATCTTTTAACAATGTTAATTGTTTGAAATGATTTGAAATGATTTCTTGATAATACTTTACCGACTGCATACACTACTAATTTTGGGCTAATTTAAGGTATTCCGATGGTATTGCAAATTACACGTCTTAATCAAATGTTAAATAATTGTAAAAACTTTGGAAACTATTTTAGTATTAAAAGTTTCCGACATACATTTGCACACGAAATTATAATGAAAATGAAAGAAAGTATTATTTTAAAATCATGCGATATGTTTTTGACTCATGGCTTCAAAAGCATAACAATGGATGAAATTGCTTCAGAAATGGGAATTTCTAAAAAAACTATATATCAACATTTTTCAAACAAAAGCGCATTGGTTGAAGAAGTTAGTTCCTATCTTTTTGAAACTATTTCCTGTGGTATTGATCAAATTTATGAACAAGATGCTAACCCAATTGAAGAACTTTTTTTGATTAGAGATTTTGTACTTAAAAATCTTAAAGACGAAAGTGCTTCTCCTTTTCATCAGTTGCAAAAATTCTATCCTAAAATTCATAAATCGTTGATGGGAAAACAATTTGAAAAAATGAAAGATTGTGTGGTAAACAATATCAACAAAGGAATTGAACAAGAATTTTTTAGAAAAAATTTAAATGCTGATTTAATAGTAAGATTTTATTATGCGGGAATGTCTAGTTTAAAAGATGTTGAACTATTTGACCCACATCAATTTAGCACAAAACTAGTTCAAACAGAATATTTAGAATATCATTTGCGTGGAATTTGTACTGAAAAAGGAATAAAAAAATTAGAAGAATTAATAACCAAATACAATTTTTAATATAAAAAATGAAAAATAAACTACTCTTAATCTTGATAAGTTTTGTCAGTTTTGCTCAAGCGCAAGACCAAAAACAAAGCTATTCATTGAGTTTGCAACAAGCCATTGAGCATGCGTTGCAAAATAATTATTCAGCTATAAATGCTGATAGAGATATTGAAGCCGCCAAAAAGAAAAAATGGGAAACCACTACAATAGGTTTGCCTCAAATTACTGGAAGTGCTTCTTATTTGTATAATATAGATTTTACGCAACAAGGTGTTTCAGGGAATGCTTTTAATCCAGCTGGAAATCCTGATGACATTGCGCTTTTTGCTTTTGGAACAAAAAACTCTATGAATTCTAATTTAACATTGAGTCAATTGATTTTTGATGGTTCGTATTTGGTTGGTTTACAATCGGCCAAAACGTATTTGAAAATATCTGAAAATGCGAAAGTAAAAACCAATCAAGAGTTACGAGAAATTGTAATTAGCACTTATGGAAATGTTTTATTGGCTAAGGAAAGTGTTGCTATTTTAGAAAAAAACAAAACAGTTTTAACTAAAACAGTTAACGACACTAAAGAAATTTACAAAAATGGATTTACTGAAGAGGAAAATGTAGAACAACTTCAATTGACTTTAGCTTCGTTAGAAAGTTCGCTTTCTTATTCTAAAAGAATGGAAACTATTGCAACTAACATGTTGAAATTAGTTTTAGGAATTGAACTAGAAAATGATTTAAAACTTACGGATAACTTAGATACGTTGACTCAAAAAAATCTTGACTTAGCAATCCTACAAGAACAATTTAATGTAACTAATAATATCGATTATCAAATTGGCGAAAATTCTCAAGAAGCAAGCAGATTGATGGTTTTATACGAAAAAAGCAAAGCATTACCATCACTTGGAGCGGCTTTAAACTTTGGTTACAATTCGTTTTCAAACGACTTTACATTCTTTAATTCGGACCAAAAATGGAATCGTTTTTCAAATGTTGGTGTAAGTTTAAATGTTCCTATTTTCAGCAGTTTTGGAAGAACAGCTAAAACGCAACAAGCAAAAATTGCATTTGAACAATCTAAAACTCAATTAAAAGAAACCGAACAAAAATTAAAACTTCAATTTCAAGAAGCTAGAAGTAATTACGAATACAGTTTAGAACAATATGCAACGGCTAAAAATAGTTTGAGTTTAGCAGAACGCATTGAAGGTAAACAACAAATAAAATTCCGCGAAGGACTTTCTTCTAGTTTCGATTTTACTGAAGCGCAACAACAATTATATAGCAGACAACAAGACTATTTGAAATCAATGGTTGAAGTAGTTAATAAAAAAGCAACTCTAGATAAACTTTTAAATAAAAACTAATTTAATATAAAAATGAAAAAAATAATTACCCTAACATTAGCATCCATTTTACTACTTTCTTGTGGTGGAAATGAAAACAATCAAAGTGTTGATGCTTTAATAAATTCAAAGAATGTAAAAGCACTTCAAGACAAAAAAACTGCTTTACAATCTGATATTGCTAAAATTGAAGAAGCTTTAGCAAAACTTGATGTTAAAACTGAAGAAGCTTTAGTTGCTGTTGCAACCGTAAAAGATACTTTGTTTACTCATTATTTAGAGATTCAAGGAAGTGTTGATACTAAAGAAAACATTCTTGTTCAACCTGAGTTTAATGGAACTTTAACCTCTTTAACTGTAAAAGCTGGCGACAGAGTTTCAAAAGGACAAATTCTTGGTCGTGTTGATGATGCTGGAATGAGTCAACAATTGGCAAGTTTAGAAAACCAATATGAATTGGCTAAAACTACTTTTGAAAGACAAAAAAATCTTTGGGACAAAAAAATTGGTTCAGAAATTCAATACTTACAAGCTCAAACACAAATGGTTTCTGCACAAAAAGGTGTTGCTCAAATGAAATCTCAATTAGCAAAAACAATCATTCGCGCTCCATTTAATGGTGTAATTGATGAAGTTTTTGTAGAAAAAGGACAAGTTGTTGCTCCAAGCCAACAAGGATTAATGCGAATTGTAAACTTGAACAACATGTATGTTTCAACCACAGTTCCTGAAAGTTATATTGGAAAATTAAAAGTTGGTGATCAAGTTGATGTATTCTTGACTTCATTAAACAAAACTTATAAAGGAAAAGTTCGTCAAGTAGGAAGTTATATTAACCCAAGCAACAGAAGTTTTGGTATCGAAGTTGGACTTCCAAATCCTGATAATTTATTACGTCCAAATCAAGTAGCGAAACTAAAAATTATTGATTATGTAAATAAAGATGCTATAGTAGTTCCAACAAGCGTAGTTCAGCATGATGGTAATGGTGTTGAATATGTTTATACAGTTGACAATAGCAATGGTAAAACTGGTATTGCAAAGAAAACTAAAGTATCAACAGGAAAATCATCTGATAATTATACTGAAATTCTAAGTGGTTTATCTTCAAATGACATCATTGTAACTGATGGTGTTAGTACAATTTCAGAAGGAATGAAACTAAATTTCTAAAAAAAGTTAAAGGTTAAAAGTTTACAGGATTAAAAATTCTCTTTTAAACTATTAACTTCTAAACTTCTAAACTATAAAATATGTCACATCAAAATAAAGAATTCAGTATATCCAGTTGGGCAATAGACAACCGAGTTACGGTTTATATTTTTACCTTTCTGATTGTTGTTACAGGGTTGATTGCCTATGTAACAATGCCGCGTGAAGATTTTCCAGAAATTATTGAAAACAAAGTATACATTTCTTCTGTTTTCCCAGGAAATTCAGCCGAAGACGTTGAAAAATTAATTATAAAACCTCTTGAAAAAGAAATCAAAAACATCAGTAATGTCGAAAAAGTTACTGCAAGTTCTTTTCAGGATTATGGAATGATAATCGTTGAGTTTGGTGACAAAGTAACCATTGAAGAAGCTAAAACTAAAATCAAAGACAAAGTTGATATTGTAAAAGCCGATACCGATTGGCCAAATTTAGATAACGGCAGCAAAGTTGAACCAAGTGTTTTTGAGCTTAACATTTCAGAAGAAGTTCCAATTTTAAATATAAATCTTAAAGGAAATTACACTACACAACAACTTAAAAAATATGGTGAAAAACTAGAAGATGATATTGAAGAAATACCTGAAGTAAAACAAGTTGACATTTTAGGTGTTGATGACAAAGAAGTAGAAATTGCCATCGATATTTTCAAAATGACAGCTGCTCAAGTTTCATTTGATGATATTCAAAATGCCATCAAATATGAAAACATGACACTTTCTGGCGGAAATTTAATTTCTCAAGGTTCAAGAAACAACATTAGAATTGTTGGTGAAATTAAAGATCCAAAAGAATTAGAAAATGTAATTGTAAAATCTTTTGGTGGAACAGTTTACTTAAAAGACATCGCCAAAGTAAGTTTCAAAGAAAAAGAAAAAACAACTTATGCTCGCGAAAGCGGAAAAGAAGTTGTGATGTTGAATGTTAAAAAACGTTCAAACCAAAACATGATTTCTGCTATTGAGCAAGTAAAAGAAAAAATAAAATCAGCTCAAGAAAATTATTTACCAAAAGATTTATCTATTGAATTAACCAACGATCAATCATCAAGAGTTGAACATCAGGTAGATGAACTTTCAAACCACATTATTTTTGGTATTGTGTTGGTAATGATTGTTCTGATGTTTACCATGGGATTAAGAAACTCATTGTTTGTTGGAGCAGCAATTCCTTTGTCGATGTTGATGGCATTTACCATTTTGAATGCTTTTGGATTAACGCTTAACACAATGGTTCTTTTTGGATTAGTTATGGGATTAGGTATGTTGGTTGACGACGGAATTGTGGTGGTTGACAACGTTTTTGCAAACATGAAAAAAGGAATGCCCAGAGTAAAAGCTTCAAAAATTGGAATTGGAGAAATTGCTTGGCCAGTAATTTCATCAACTGCAACAACTTTAATGGCTTTTTTACCATTTGCACTTTGGCCTGGAACAATGGGTAAATTCATGATTTATTTCCCAATGACTTTATCGGTTACACTTGGTGCTTCGTTATTCGTTGCAATGATTGTAAACGCAGCTATGACTGGTGGTTCAATGGATATTGAAGATAGAAACGTAACCAAAAAATCGGCAAAATTATACTCTATTATTTTTGCTGTAGTTGCAATTATTTTCATCATTATTGGAAACGTTAACGATTCAAAATTAGCGAGAGCAATTGGACATTTAGCCGTTATTTCATTAGGTTTAATGTGGTTGTACAAAATTAAATTATACCAATGGACACAAGACTTTCAACATAGTTTCTTTCCAAGAATGGAAGAAAAATACAAGCGCTTTTTAGCTAAAGTTTTAACAGGTCGAAATGCTTGGTTTGCCTTAGCAACAATTATCGGAATGTTATTTTTATCATTCATTTTACTTGGAATTTTCCCTAGAAAAGTATTGTTTTTCCCAGATAACATTCCAAATCAAGTAATTGCTTATGTAGAATATCCTCAAGGAACTGATATTGAAAAAACGAATAAAGCAACATTATTTGTAGAAGATCAAGTGATTGATATTATGAAAAAATATATCGATCCAAAAACTAATGATAACTTCTTAGCTGAAAGTATTGTTTCTCAAGTTGGTGTTGGAGCTGGAAATCCTAATGTTGATGCTGGTTCGGCTTCAGAAACTCCATTTAAAGGAAAAGTTACCATCAATTTTTCAGAGTTTAAGTTTCGTAGAGGAATAAATACCGCTGATGTTTTAGAGGAAATTCGCGGAAGAGTTAAAGGAATTGCTGGTGCAAAAGTAACTGTTGAAAAAGATTATAATGGTCCGCCAGCTGGTTATCCTATTAGTATTCAATTAACAGGTTCTGATTATGATCAAATGATTGCGCAAGCAGACAAAATTATTGATTACATTGACAGTAAAAAAATACCTGGAATTGAAAAACTAAACGTTGACGTTAACAAACAAAGTCCTGAATTAGAAGTAATGGTTGATAGAGTAAGTGCTGGAAGTGTTGGCGTTACTACTGGACAATTAGGATTCAATTTACGTCGTTCGGTTTATGGTCAAGAAATTTCAACTTATAAAGAAGGTGATGATGACTATAACATTACAATGCGTTTACAAGAAGATCAACGCAAAAACGAAAACATTCTTTTCAATCAATCAATTACTTTTAGAAACCAAAATAATGGACAAATTGTTCAAGTGCCAATTTCGGCTGTTTCAGAAACAGAAAAGAAATTTACTTATAATCAAATAAAAAGAAAGAATTACAAAAGAATTCTAACGGTTTATTCAAATGTAATTACAGGTTATAATGGTGATGAAATTACAAAACAAATTGAAACTGAATTAAAAGGTTATCAATTACCAAAAGGAATTACGTATTCGTTCTCTGGAGTTCAAGAAGAACAAGGGAAAAATCAAAGTTTCTTGATGTATGCTTTATTCCTTGCTATGGCTGGAATTACAATTATTATTGTATTACAATTTAATTCTGTTTCTAAAACTATTGTAATTTTATTTACTGTATTACTAAGTTTCAGTGGAGTTTTCTATGGTTATGTAATTGCTAATATGGATTTCGTTGTCCTTATGACAATGATGGGAATTATTTCATTAGCAGGAATTGTAGTGAAAAATGGAATCGTATTAATGGATTTCTTTGTATTACTTTTAGATGAAAAAGTGAGACTTAAAGGTGTTGAAACTCATGATGATTTATCACTAGATGAAATTAAAGAAGTAATTATAGAAAGTGGAAAATCACGTTTAAGACCAGTGTTATTGACTGCATTAACAGCCGTACTTGGATTAATTCCTTTAGCAATTGGTTTAAACTTTGACTTCTTTGGTTTGGTAACTGATTTGAATCCACATTTATATATGGGTGGAGACAATGTTATTTTCTGGTCGCCATTAGCTTGGACTATTATTTTCGGATTAACATATGCTACAGTTTTAACTCTAGTAATGGTTCCAGTAATGTTCTTCTTGGTAAAAAGAACAAAACATTGGCTTAGAGATAGACGTTTAAGAAATGCCTAAAACAAAAAAAGGAACTCAAAATGAGTT
Organism: Flavobacterium sp. PMTSA4; assembly: GCF_032098525.1. Classification (NCBI taxonomy): domain Bacteria; kingdom Pseudomonadati; phylum Bacteroidota; class Flavobacteriia; order Flavobacteriales; family Flavobacteriaceae; genus Flavobacterium; species Flavobacterium capsici. Next base: position 2,445,286 of record NZ_CP134890.1, on the reverse strand, counting down.
CCTTTTTTTTATGTAAATTAAATTTAATATTAATTTCTGTTCACTAATGCTTGTTGTGTCCAAGCTTTAATATTTTCTATTTTACTTTTAGAATAATCTACTTCACTAAGTGATTTGTCATTCCAAAAAAACCATTTTCCAGTTTTTTCACCATTGATGTATTCACCTATTGATTTCTTGTTTCCATTTTCATCATAAGAAACCCATTGACCTGTCAACTTTCCATCTTTAAAAAAGCCTTCTTGTTGAACTTGTCCGTTTGCATAATAATATGTTGCTTTAACTAGGTCGTCTTTTTGCTCTAAAAAAGGTTTAGCTTCTTGGGCAAAAGCAAATCCTGTAAGTAATACTGCTGCTAAAATCATTGTCTTTTTCATATCGTAGGTTTTATTTATTTATAATTACATAACAAATATATAATTTAATTTACAATAAACAAACTTTTACTTAACAATTTCGTAACATTGAAATAACATTTAACTTTATTTAAAGAAAAAACCACGCAAATGCGTGGTTTTCTTATCATTAAATTGATTTAAAATTATTTTAAAAATCCTTCTAATTGTTCTTTTAACTTTGGACTTGATGGTCTTAAAGCATCAGCATCAATAACTTTTCCTGTTGGATCAATTAAAATAAATCGAGGAATAGAATTTATTCCAAACGCTTTTATAAAATCAGAGTTCCAGTTATTATCTGCATATAATTGTTTACCGCCAAGTGATTTTTCAGTTACAAAAGATTTCCATTTTTCATAATCTTTTTGAACATCAACAGAAATACTAACAAATTCGATGTTTTTTCCATGCATACTTTCCTCTAAAGCTTTTAGAGATGGAATTTCAGCTCTACATGGTCCGCACCAAGTTGCCCAAACATCAATATAAACATACTTCCCTTTCAAACTTTCTAAAGAAGTTTTTCCTCCAGCATGATTTTCATAATCAAAATTTGGTGATTGTGTATTGTTCAGTTTCTTGTTAGCAGAAATTTGAGTATAATATTGAGATAATCCCATTAAATTCATTTCAATATTTTTCTTCTGAAGCTCAACAAATTTTGCATCCAATCCTGCAGATTCAAGTTTTTTAAAATCATTTGTTTTTTTCTCATCAAGAGCTTTTTTAAACCCTTCGCTATCCATTGTCAATACTTCTTGATATGGATATTTTTCCTCTTCCATAGCAGATTGAGCTAAAAAATTGTTCTCTTTTGAACCTTTACCTTCAAATTTTATAGTTTCATCAAACATTGATGCATCCATTGTCATTTTTAAGTTATAACCATTTTTTAAAAATAACTGAGCATATTCTGCTCCATCAAATAATTGATACATTCCTTCTTTTACTGGAAAAGTAGCTTTAAAATTTCCTTTTTCGTCAACTTTTATTTCTTTTATGATTATTCTGTTGTCTTTTATAAATAAAATATCTCCATTCTTGTTTATAATCTTTGCTTCAAAAGTCATTGTTTCTTGTGCAAAAGAAAAAGTTGCCATTAAAACAAATAGTAACGAACTAACAATTTTTTTCATTTTTATTAAGTTTTTTAAATTGAATCTCAAATATAATTTTTTTCTTAATTACAATCTACTATTTAACAAAATATTCTACTCTATAAATTGATTTAAGTTTTTTACTTTTGCAAAAAATTTATTCTAATGTATAGAAGTCACAATAATGGCGAATTAAACGCTGCGTTTATTAATAAGGAAGTTACACTTGCTGGATGGGTTCAAAAATCTCGCGATAAAGGATTTATGATTTGGGTTGATTTGAGGGATAGATACGGAATTACGCAATTAATTTTTGACGAACAACGCACTGATAAAGCAGTTTTTGAAAAAGCAAAATCGCTTGGAAGAGAATTTGTCATTCAAGTGAAAGGCACTGTTATAGAACGTGAGTCTAAAAACCCAAATATGCCAACAGGCGACATTGAAATTTTAGTTTCTGAACTTACTATATTGAATGAAGCACTACTTCCACCATTTACTATTGAAGACGAAACCGATGGCGGCGAAGACATTAGAATGAAATATCGTTACTTAGATATTAGAAGAAATCCTGTAAAAAACAGTTTGCTTTTCCGTCATAAAGTAACAATGGAAGTTAGAAAATACCTTTCGGATTTGAATTTTTGTGAAGTTGAAACTCCATATCTAATAAAATCTACTCCAGAAGGTGCAAGAGATTTTGTTGTTCCAAGCAGAATGAATGAAGGACAATTTTATGCTTTACCACAATCGCCACAAACTTTCAAGCAATTATTGATGGTTGGTGGAATGGATAAATATTTTCAAATTGTAAAATGTTTTCGTGACGAAGATTTACGTGCCGACAGACAACCTGAGTTTACTCAAATCGATTGTGAAATGGCATTCGTTGAACAAGAAGATATTTTAAATGTATTTGAAGGTTTAACACGTCATTTATTGAAAGAAATCAAAGGCATTGATGTAACAGAATTTCCGAGAATAACATACGATTACGCCATGAAAACCTATGGTAACGACAAACCAGATATTCGTTTTGATATGAAATTTGGAGAGTTAAATGCTGTTGCCCAACATAAAGATTTTGGTGTATTCAATTCGGCTGAATTAGTTGTTGGAATTGCTGCTCCTGGATGTGCATCTTACACTAGAAAAGAAATTGACGCTTTAATTGATTGGGTGAAACGTCCTCAAGTTGGTGCAAGCGGAATGGTTTATGTAAAATGTGAAGAAGATGGAAGTTACAAATCATCCGTTGATAAGTTTTATGACCAAGAAGATCTAAAAAAATGGGCAGAAATAACCAATGCAAAACCAGGTGATTTAATTTTAGTTTTATCTGGAAATGCTGACAAAACCAGAACACAACTATCTGCTTTACGTATGGAAGTGGCAACTCGCTTAGGTTTAAGAAAACCTGATGAATTTGCTCCGCTTTGGGTTGTTGATTTTCCATTATTAGAATGGGATGAAGAAAGCGGACGTTATCATGCAATGCATCATCCGTTTACTTCTCCAAAACCTGAAGATTTTGAACTAATAACAACAGAACCAGGTAAAGTTCGTGCTAATGCCTATGATATGGTGTTAAACGGAAATGAAATTGGTGGTGGTTCAATAAGAATTCATGATAAAGAATTGCAAAGTAGAATGTTTGATTTATTAGGTTTTTCAAAAGAAGAAGCCGAAAATCAATTTGGTTTCTTAATGAATGCCTTCCAATTTGGTGCACCACCACATGGTGGTTTGGCTTTTGGTTTGGATAGATTAGTTGCCATTCTTGGTGGTCAAGAAACCATTCGAGATTTTATTGCTTTCCCTAAAAATAACTCTGGTCGCGATGTAATGATTGATGCTCCATCAATAATTGACAACAAACAATTAGAAGAATTACACATAAAATTGAAATAAAAGTAAAAATTATTAATTACTATTAAATTCACATTTTTTTAAGAAGCAATTGTTGAAAAATTTAAAAACAATTGCTTTTTTTATTTCAAATTTGAGGATATTTCTATTTTTTTGATAAAAACAATACAATTAATTCTAAGATTTGATGAAAATTTTGCAATTATTTAACACTGAAATAGTTGTTATCTCACAAATAAATTTATCTTTGAACATTATTAATTATTTTTTTATTACAAAATGCGAACAGGCACAGTAAAATTTTTTAACGAATCAAAAGGTTACGGGTTTATTACAGACGACGAAACTGGAAAAGACATTTTTGTACACGCGTCAGGTGTTCAAAACAACTCACTTAACGAAGGAGACAAAGTTTCTTACGAAGAAGAAGAAGGAAGAAAAGGTAAAATAGCGGCACAAGTTACCCCTATCGAAGACTAATATATATTATTTTTTGAATACCTAGAATGAATTAACGTCTCGAAAATATTTTCGGGACGTTTTTATTTATAATCAATTTAAATAAGCTGTTTTTAAAGAAGATATTACAAACGTTTAGTTATTGTTTCTTGCGTTTTAATTATTGCGATGTATATTTGTACTGTTTTAATTTTTAACCCAATTTAAGGTTATGCAATCCAATCAATTAGATTATTTACCAATCCTAATGCAAGCTGGTTTAGCCATAGGATTTGTAGTCTTAACTATCATTGGCTCAAGTTTTTTGGGACCAAAAAGGCATTCAAAAAATAAAGATAAAAATTTCGAATGCGGAATTGAATCAATAGGAAATGCTCGAATTCCATTTTCTGTAAAATACTTCGTTGTTGCAATTCTTTTTGTTCTTTTTGACGTAGAAGTAATTTTTCTATACCCATGGGCAATCAATTTCAAAGAACTTGGAATGGAAGGAATGGTGAAAATGGTAATCTTTATGGCTCTTTTATTGGTTGGTTTCTTCTACATCATTAAGAAGAAAGCCTTAGAGTGGGAATAAAAAACAATTTGCTATGAGTACTACAAAACCAAATATGGTTGCTCCGCCAGAAGGAGTTGTTGGCGAAGGTTTCTTTGCTACAAAATTAAATGACGTTGTTGGGTTAGCCCGAGCTAATTCTCTTTGGCCATTGCCTTTTGCAACATCTTGTTGTGGAATTGAATTTATGGCAACCATGGCATCACACTATGATTTAGCACGTTTTGGTTCAGAAAGAGTAAGTTTTTCTCCAAGACAAGCTGATATGTTAATGGTTATGGGAACTATTTCAAAAAAAATGGCTCCAATTCTTCGTCAAGTTTACGAACAAATGTCCGAACCACGTTGGGTAATTGCTGTTGGAGCTTGCGCAAGTTCTGGAGGTGTTTTTGATACGTATTCCGTTTTACAAGGAATTGACAAAGTAATTCCAGTAGATGTTTACGTTCCGGGTTGTCCACCAAGACCAGAACAAATTGTTGATGGTGTTATGCAACTTCAAGAGTTAGTAAAAAACGAATCAGTTAGAAGAAGAAATTCTCCAGAATATAAAGAACTTTTAGCTTCCTATAATTTATAAAATGGCTTTAGAAACAACTTATATACAAGAAAAGCTTTCAAGCAAATTCGGAAACAAAGTATTGAATTTCGAAATGCAAAGAGATATTTTTTCTTTTGAAGCCACTTCAGACATCATTCATGAAGTGATAAAAACATTAAAAGAGGATGAATCTTTAAATTTTCATTTTCTAACGGATTTAGCAGGAATTCATTTTCCAGATAATGACGATGAGCACCAATTTTCAGTTGTATATCAATTACATAATTGGATAGAAAATGTTAGAATAAGAGTTCGAACATACTTGCCTGAAAATCCTGAAATTCAAACAATAACTGATTTGTTTTTATGTTCAAATTGGATGGAAAGAGAAGCTTGGGATTTTTATGGAATCAATTTTATTGGCCATCCTCAATTAAAACGTATTTTAAATATGGATGAAATGGTTTCTCATCCTATGCGAAAAGAATTTCCTCTTGAAGATAGCGGAAGAACAGATAAAGACGACCGATTCTTTGGTAGAACGGTTGCAAATAAATAGAATAAATAATTCAACATTATAAAATGTCAGTAGAATCAGAATTATTATTAACACCAGAACATCGATTTGCAAAAATAATTGAGCAAACTCGAAATGAAGACGGCAGCGAATTATCGATATTAAACTTAGGGCCAACGCATCCTGCAACTCACGGAATTTTCCAAAACATTCTTTTAATGGATGGAGAGCGAATTGTTGATGCCGAACCGACTATTGGTTATATTCATCGTGCTTTTGAAAAAATTGCTGAAAATCGTCCTTTTTACCAAATCAATGTTTTAACAGATAGAATGAACTATTGTTCATCGCCAATTAATAATATGGCTTGGTGGATGACAGTTGAAAAATTATTAAACATCGAAGTTCCAAAACGTGCTCAATATCTTAGAGTTATCGTAATGGAATTAGCTCGTATTACTGACCATTTGATTTGTAATTCAATCCTAGGTGTTGATACTGGTGCTTACACTGGATTTTTGTATGTATTCCAATTCCGTGAAAAAGTTTATGAAATCTATGAAGAAATTTGTGGTGCTCGTTTAACTACCAATATGGGAAGAATTGGAGGTTTTGAAAGAGAATGGTCTGAAGAAGCATTCAGAAAATTAAATGTTTTCTTAGAAGAATTTCCAGTTGCTTGGAAAGAATTTGAAAATCTTTTTGAAAGAAATAGAATCTTTATCGATAGAACCGTTGATGTTGGTCCAATTTCAGCCGAAAAAGCAATGCAATATGGATTTACTGGACCAAATCTTCGTGCTGCAGGAATAGATTATGACGTTAGAAAAGCGGCTCCGTATTCTTCATATGATGATTTTGAATTTGATGTTCCAGTTGGAAAATCAGGTGATACCTATGATCGTTTTTGCGTAAGAAATGCTGAAGTTTGGGAAAGTTTACGCATTATTCGTCAAGCTTTAGACAAATTACCAGAAGGTCCAATCCATGCTGATGTTCCTGATTATTATTTGCCTCCAAAAGAAGATGTATACACTAATATGGAAGCTTTAATTTATCATTTCAAAATTGTAATGGGTGAAGTTCCTGTTCCAATTGACCAAATTTATCATGCTGTTGAAGGCGGAAATGGTGAATTAGGTTTTTATTTAATTTCAGACGGAAGTAGAACACCATATCGCTTGAAAATGAGAAGACCTTGTTATATTTATTATCAAGCTTACACCGAGATGATTAAAGGCGGAATGTTATCAGATGCCATCGTAATTTTATCAAGTTTAAATGTAATTGCTGGCGAATTAGACGCTTAATAATTATGGAGAAAACACATCACACTCAAGAAATAAACATGACCGAATCATTGATGAATAGAATCAATGAATTAATTAGTCATTATCCTGAAGGAAAACAAAAATCTGCTTTATTGCCTGTTTTACATGAAGTTCAGGATGCTCATGATAATTGGTTAAGTATTGAATTACAAAATAAAGTTGCTGAAATTCTTCAAATTCAACCTATTGAAGTTTACGAAGTAGTTACTTTTTATACCATGTTCAACCAAAGACCAATCGGAAAGTACATGTTTGAGTTTTGTCAAACATCACCTTGTTGTCAAAATGGAGTTGAAGATTTAATGGATTATACTTGTGAAAAATTAGGCGTTAAAGTTGGCGAACCAACTTCCGATGGTCAGTTTGAAATTCGTGGTGTAGAATGTCTTGGAGCTTGTGGTTATGCGCCAATGATGCAGTTAGGTGATTTTTATCAAGAGCATTTAACCAAAGAAAAAATTGACCAATTAATCGAAGATTGCAAAGAAGGAAAAATCACTTTACACGATAAATAATATCATGGGAAGAAAAATATTATTAGACAAAATAAACGTTCCAGGCATCAAAACCTATGAAGTCTATCGCAAAGAAGGTGGTTATGCTTCTGTAGAAAAAGCTTTGAAAAAAATGACTCCTGATGAAGTAGTTGAAGAAGTTAAAACTTCTGGACTTCGTGGTCGTGGTGGCGCTGGTTTCCCAGCTGGAATGAAATGGAGTTTTATTGACAAAAAATCTGGAAAACCACGTCATTTAGTTTGTAACGCTGACGAATCGGAACCAGGAACTTTTAAAGACCGATATTTAATGGAGTACATTCCGCATCTTTTGATTGAAGGAATGATTACATCAAGTTATGCTTTAGGAGCAAATCTATCCTATATATACATTCGAGGTGAATATATGTGGGTTTACAAAATTTTAGAAAAAGCAATCGCCGAAGCAAAAACAGCTGGTTGGTTAGGGAAAAATATTTTAGGTTCTGGATACGATTTGGAATTGTATGTTCAAATTGGTGGCGGAGCTTATATTTGTGGTGAAGAAACCGCTTTAATTGAAAGTTTAGAAGGAAATCGTGGAAATCCTAGAATCAAACCTCCATTTCCTGCTGTTCAAGGACTTTGGCAAAATCCAACAGTAGTAAATAATGTAGAAACAATTGCTGCTGTGCCATGGATTGTAAATAATTCTGGTGCTGATTATGCTGCTATCGGAATTGGTCGTTCAACTGGAACTAAATTAATTTCTGCTTCTGGAAATATCAAAAATCAAGGTGTTTTTGAAATCGATTTAGGTTTGTCGGTTTATGAATTCATGAATTCTGATGAATATTGTGGTGGAATGCAAACTAATCGTCCATTGAAAGCATTAGTTCCTGGCGGAAGTTCTGTTCCAATTTTACCCGCAAATTTAATTTATAAAACTGCTAATGGTGAAGATAGATTAATGACTTATGAAAGTCTTTCTGATGGTGGTTTTGCTACAGGTTCAATGTTAGGTTCTGGTGGATTCATTGTTTATGATGACCGAGCTTGTATCGTTAGAAATACATGGAATTTCGCCCGTTTTTATCATCATGAATCTTGTGGACAATGTACACCTTGTCGTGAAGGAACAGGTTGGTTAGAAAAAGTATTATGGAGAATCGAAAACGGTCAAGGTCGTGAAGAAGACATTGATTTATTATGGAGTATTCAATCTAAAATTGAAGGAAACACCATTTGTCCTCTAGGCGATGCAGCTTCATGGCCAGTTGCTGCGGCAATTCGTCATTTTAGAGATGAGTTTGAATACCATGTTCGTTTTCCAGAAAAAATAAAAAATAGAGATCACTTTGTTGCTGAACCTTTTGAAAAAGTAAAGCATTTAGTAGCAAAACAAACCGTATAAAGTTTAGAATTTAAGAAATGAAAGTAACCATTGACGGTCAAGAAATAGATGTAGAACCAGGAACAACCATCCTGCAAGCTGCTCGTATGATTGGTGGAGAATCTGTTCCGCCAGCCATGTGTTATTATTCAAAATTAAAAGGAACTGGTGGAAAATGTCGTTGCTGTTTAGTAGATGTTACTAAAGGAAGCGATAATGATCCACGTCCAATGCCAAAACTAGTTGCTTCTTGTGTAACGGGTTGTCAAGATGGAATGGAAGTTGCCAGCAAAAAATCAGAAAGAGTTCGCGAAGCAAGAAATGCGGTGACAGAATTTCTTTTAATCAATCATCCATTAGATTGTCCTGTTTGTGATCAAGCAGGTGAATGTGATTTGCAAAACCTAAGTTTTGAACACGGAAAATTGCAACAACGTTTCATTGAAGATAAAAGAACTTTTGAACCTGAAAATATTGGTCCATATATTCAACTTCACATGAACAGATGTATTGTTTGTCAACGATGTGTTGAAGTTGCTGACCAGTTAACTGATGGTAGAGTTCATGGTGTTTTGAATCGTGGCGATCATTCACAAATTTCAACTTGTGTTTCTGCTGCAATTGACAATGAATTTTCTGGAAACATGATTGATGTTTGTCCTGTTGGAGCTTTAACAGATAAAACATTCCGTTTCAAATCAAGAGTTTGGTTTAACAAACCTTTCAACGCACACAGAGATTGTGATAAATGTTGTGGAAAAACAACTGTTTGGATGTTTGGAAATGAAATTCAAAGAGTTACTGCTCGTAAAGACGAATATCACGAAGTGGAAGAATTCATCTGTAATACTTGTCGTTTTGATAAAAAAGAAGTTTCTGATTGGGTAATTGAAGGACCAAGAAAGTTTGAAAAAGATTCGGTTATCAATCAAAATAATTATACCAGAAAATTAGATAAAGTTGTCATCAATACTGAAAAAGGCATTTTGGAAGGTAGAGAGATTGATCGTAAAAAAATCAGTATGGCTGAAATTGATTATAACGAAAAAATAGACGGAACTAATATAAATTCGAAGAAAAATGGATAGTGCGTTTATTATTGAAAAAAGTATTTTTATAGTTGTCATTTTTGCAATTACAATGCTAATGGCAATGTATTCTACTTGGGCTGAACGTAAAGTTGCCGCTTTTCTTCAAGATAGAGTTGGACCAAATCGTGCTGGTTGGGGCGGATTATTGCAACCACTAGCTGACGGAATGAAACTTTTTGCGAAAGAAGAGTTTGAACCAAATACACCTAATAAATTTTTATTTTACACTGGTCCAGCAATTGCCATGAGTACTGCTTTGATGACTAGTGCCGTAATTCCTTGGGGTGATAAATTAGAAATTTTTGGAAGAACAATAATTCTTCAAGCAACGGATATAGATGTATCATTACTTTATGTTTTTGGAATTATTTCTATTGGCGTTTATGGGATTATGATTGGAGGTTGGGCTTCAAATAATAAATATTCGTTAATGTCTGCTGTCCGTGCTGGTTCACAAATGGTTTCTTATGAAATTGCCATGGGATTATCAATAATTGCATTGTTGATGATGTCAGGAACTTTGAGTTTAAGAGAAATATCGATGCAACAAGCAGGAATGAATTGGAATGTGTTTTATCAACCGGTTGGTTTTTTAATCTTTCTAATTTGTGCTTTTGCTGAAACAAATCGTACTCCTTTTGACTTAGCAGAATGTGAATCAGAACTTATTGGTGGTTATCATACGGAATATTCGTCAATGAAAATGGGATTCTATTTGTTTGCTGAATATGCTAATATGTTTATTTCTTCAACCATTTTAGCAGTATTGTATTTTGGCGCTTATAATTATCCTGGTATGCAATGGATGACTGAACATGTCGGAATGAATATTGCCAATATCATCGGAATTGTGGTTTTATTTATAAAAATCTGTGCGTTCATTTTCTTCTACATGTGGGTAAGATGGACAATTCCAAGATTTAGATACGACCAATTAATGCATTTAGGTTGGAAAATATTAATTCCACTATCAATAATCAATATTGTAATAACTGGAATTTGCATTTTAGCTTTTAAATAAGAGAAAAAATATGTCAACATCTATTCAAAATATATCCTTATCAGGTCACAAAAAGGAAGTTTCTAATAAAGAAATGAATTTTTGGGAACGATTATATTTGGTAGCTATCATTAAAGGATTATTGATTACTATCAAACACTTTTTTAGAAAAAAAGCCACTATTCATTATCCTGAACAAGTTCGCGAATTTAGTCCGGTTTATCGTGGAAAACACACTTTAAAACGCGATGAATTAGGTAGAGAAAACTGTACAGCTTGTGGTTTGTGTGCGCTTTCTTGTCCTGCAGAAGCAATAACGATGAAAGCTGCAGAGAGAAAACCAGGTGAAGAAATGCTTTATCGCGAAGAAAAATACGCTGAAATTTATGAAATCAATATGTTGCGATGCATTTTCTGCGGATTGTGTGAAGAAGCTTGTCCAAAAGACGCTATTTACTTAACCCTTTCTAAAGAATTAGTGCCTTCTCAATATCACAGAGAAGATTTCATTTTTGGTAAAGATAAATTAGTAATGCCTTTGGAAGTTGCATTGGCTAATTCGAAAAAGATTCAATAATATGTCAACAGTACTAATTATATTTTATATACTTTCAGCGATAACTTTATCGACTGCTTTTTTGACCATTTATTCTCGAAGACCAATTCATAGTGCTATTTATTTAGTGCTTTGCTTCTTCTCTATTGCAGGTCATTATTTGTTGTTTAATGCTCAGTTTTTAGCATTAGTTCACATTATTGTTTACTCGGGTGCAATTATGATTTTGTTCCTATTTACTATCATGTTGATGAATTTGAATAATGAAGACGAAGTTCATAAACCAAGAATTACAAGACTTGGAGCAATTATCGTTTTCATTTTAATCAGCATCATTATGATTTCGGTTTTCATAAATTCTCGTACTTTCATGGGTGAATATGATGATACCGGAGTAGATTATCAATCGATTAAAGTACTTGGAAAAGTACTGCTTAACGAATATATGGTTCCATTTGAATTTGCATCAATACTATTACTAGTAGCAATGATGGGAACTGTTTTATTGTCTAAAAAAGAAAAATCAGGAAAATAATGGGAAATATTTTAAATCAAATTGGTATTGAAAACTACATTTTCCTGTCCGTATTACTGTTTTGTATCGGAGTTTTTGGAGTATTATACAGAAGAAATGCCATCATTGTTTTTATGTCGATTGAAATTATGTTGAATGCTGTAAACTTGTTATTTGTTGCTTTTTCAACCTTACATCAAGATGCCGAAGGACAAATTTTTGTGTTCTTCTCTATGGCAGTTGCTGCTGCAGAAGTAGCAGTTGGATTAGCTATACTGGTTTCTATTTTTAGAAATTTAGGTTCAATCGAAATTGATAAATTGAAAAACTTAAAAGGATAATTTAATGGAAAATAATTTAGCTTTAGTATTACTCTTATCTCCTTTTATTGGATTTCTATTTAATGTTTTCTTCGGGAAAAAAGTAAGCAAAGGAATTTCTGGTGCTATCGGAACAATTGCTGTTGTGGTATCATTTTTATTAAGCATTTGTTTTTTTGCCCAACTAAATCAAAACGGGAAAGGCTTTGAAATTTCGTTTTTCGATTGGATTCAAGTAAGCAATTTCAAATTAGATTTTGGAATTCTGTTAGACCAATTGTCTTTGTTATGGTTATTGTTTGTAACCGGAATTGGTTCATTAATCCATTTATATTCTATCAGCTACATGCACGATGATGAAAATATGCATAAATTTTTTGCCTATTTAAATCTTTTCATCTTCTTCATGATAACACTTGTCGTTGGAAATAATTTATTGGTAATGTTCATCGGTTGGGAAGGCGTTGGTCTTTGCTCCTATTTGTTGATTGGTTTTTGGTATAAAAATCAACCGTATAATGATGCTGCCAAAAAAGCATTTATCATGAACCGTATTGGTGATTTAGGTTTCTTAATTGGAATGTTCTTGATTGCTTATGTTTTCTCAACTCTAAATTATACAGAAATTCAATCTTTAGTAGTAAAAGGTGAAACTAATTCTTCTTTACTTGGAGTTGCTGCTTTGTGTTTATTCATCGGAGCTTGTGGAAAATCGGCACAGTTACCACTTTACACTTGGTTGCCAGATGCAATGGCTGGACCAACACCAGTTTCAGCATTAATTCACGCGGCTACCATGGTTACAGCTGGTATTTTTATGATTACCAGAATGAATTTCTTATTTGATATTACTCCGGATGTTCAAAATATAATTGCTATTGTTGGTGCTGTTACATCATTGGTTGCTGCATCTATTGGTTTATTACAAAACGATATCAAAAAAGTATTGGCCTATTCAACCGTTTCTCAATTAGGATTGATGTTTTTAGCATTAGGATTTGGTGCGTATAACGTTGCTGTTTTCCATGTAATTACTCATGCATTTTTCAAAGCGTGTTTATTCTTAGGTTCAGGTTCAGTAATTCATGCCTTACATGGCGAACAAGATATGCGAAATATGGGTGGATTAAAGAAATACATGCCAATCACGTTTTGGACCATGATGATTTCTACTTTAGCCATTTCTGGAATATTTCCATTCGCAGGATTTTGGTCAAAAGACGAAATATTAATGACCGCTTTTCATAATAACACTGTTTTATGGGTTGTGGCTTCCATTGCTTCAATAATGACAGCTTTCTATATGTTCCGATTGATGTACTTAACATTTTTCAAAGAATTCAGAGGAACTGAAGAACAAAAACATCATTTACATGAAAGTCCAAGTTTAATTACTATTCCTTTAGTAATATTGGCGGTTTTAGCAGCTATTGGTGGTGCAATTAATTTACCTGGAAGTATGTGGTTAAACCATTTCTTAGAACCAGTTTTAGTGGCAAAACACGAAGCACATCACTTAGGAACACAAGAATATATGCTAATGGGAATTGCCTTGGTTGGAGCATTAATTGCTATCGTTTGGGCATATTCTAAATATATCAAACAAAGTTTTGTGCCAAAAGAAGACAATCAGATTACTGGTTTTTCAAAAACAGTTTACAATTTATATTATGTTGATGAATTTTACACTTTCATCATCGTAAAACCATTGAATGCACTTTCTAATTTCTTCAGAACGACTTTAGAACCAGCATTAGGCAAGTTAGTTTTCAGTTTTGGAACGTTGGCAAATGGTATTTCAAATCAAGGCAGAAAAATTCAAACAGGAAGTGTTGGATTATATCTTTTCGTTTTTGTGTTAGGTATTTGTGCCATCATATCCTATTTATTTATAGCTCGATAATTTTTATATAATGAATGTAACTCTATTATTACTATTACTTTTAGCAGGTTCGATTGTTACCTTTTTATCAGGTGATAAATTGGCTTCAAAAATAGCATTGCTGTTCAGCGTATCTGCATTTGCTGTTTCATTATATCTGTTAACACTTTTCAATCAAGGAGAAATTATCAGCTATGTTGGCAGTTGGATTCAAAAACCAAATGTTTCATTAGCGTTTAAAGCCGATGGATTATCATTAGCTATGGTTTTATTAACAACAGGTTTAACTCCTTTGATTATTCTTTCCTCATTTGGAAATTCTTTTACAAATAGCAAAAACTTTTATGCTTTAGTATTATTCATGGCGTTTGCTATGACTGGAACATTTTTAGCAACCGATGGTTTATTGTACTATGTTTTCTGGGAATTAGCATTAATTCCAATATACTTTATAGCATTAATTTGGGGTAATGGTGATGCTGAATCTCGTAAAAAAGCTGTTGTAAAATTCTTTATTTACACTTTAGCTGGTTCATTATTCATGCTAGTTGCCTTTGCTTACTTATATGCAAAAGCGGGAAGTTTCATCTTAGAAGATTTATACCAATTGAATCTAACCGATACTGAACAATTTTGGATATTCTTTGCCTTTTTTGCTGCTTATGCCATCAAAATTCCAATTATTCCTTTTCATACTTGGCAAGCAAAAGTATATCAAAAAGCACCAACTGTTGGAACAATGTTATTGTCGGGAATTATGTTGAAAATGGGATTGTACAGCGTTATTCGTTGGCAATTACCAATTGCTCCTGATGCCGCAAAAGAATACATGCCAATTTTAATCGGAGTAAGTATTGCTGGTGTAATTTATGGTTCAATTGTTGCTTTACGCCAAAAAGATTTGAAAAAATTATTGGCTTATTCGTCGTTAGCGCACGTTGGATTAATTGCAGCAGGTTGTTATACATTAACTGCCGATGGTTTAAACGGTGCCGTTTATCAAATGATTGCTCACGGATTTGTTATCGTTGGATTATTCTTTGCCGCTGAAGTAATCTTTAGAAGATTTGAAACTAGAAAAATCAATGAACTAGGAGGAATTCGTTCTCAAGCTTCAAAGTTTACATCCATGTTTATGATTTTAGTTTTAGCATCGGTTGCATTACCTGGAACTTATAACTTTGTTGGAGAATTTACGGTGTTATATAGTTTAAGTCAAATCAATATTTGGTTTGCAGTTTTTGGGGGAACAACTATTATTCTTGGAGCATATTACATGTTGAAAATGTTCCAAAATGTTATGTTAGGCGAAACCAATACCAAAATTTTTGCAGATGTTTCAATAAATGAAACGATTGTATTTGTAACTATTATTGGATTCCTTTTATTCTTTGGATTGTATCCAAAACCAATAACCGAATTAGTAAATCCTGCAATTCAAAATATTTTAGCAGTAATAAATAGATCATAAAATGCAAGTATTAATAGCAATAGCATCTTTAGGAATTTTTTGTTTAATCGCAGAAATTTTCAACCTTAAAAAATTAATGGTTCCAGTTACTGTAATTGGATTACTTGCCATTCTTGGAATTACACTGAACTTTTGGTCTATTTCGGATGAATTAGATTTAAGATATGTAAGCATGATTGCTTCAACAGATTTTTCTAGAGCATTCATTTCTTTATTCATCATCCTGACAATATTTTTAATACTAATGAGTGATGATTTCTATAAAGATCACCCAACAAAGTTTTCAGATTTCATTGCCATCAAAATATTTTTGCTTTCTGGAGCAGTAGCAATGGTATCGTTTACCAACTTAGCTATGTTCTTTTTAGGAATTGAAGTATTATCTATCTCACTTTATATTTTAGCGGCTAGTAGAAGACTTGATATTAAAAGTAATGAAGCTGGAATGAAATATTTTTTAATGGGTTCATTTGCTTCTGGATTTATTCTTTTTGGAATTTGTTTGATTTATGGAGCAACTTATTCGTTCAATATTGCTGATATTCAAGAATTATCATCAGGAACTACAATACCAGTTTGGTTTCCAATTGGTGTTTCGTTAATGATTGTTGGAATGTTATTTAAAATTGCCGCTGCACCATTTCATTTTTGGGCACCAGATGTTTACGAAGGTTCGCCATCATTAACTACGGCAACCATGAGTACTTTAGCAAAAGTTGTGGCTATGGCAACACTTTTCAAACTTTTAAGCAGTTTGGTATTAACTATTTCTCCAAAAGTTGAAATGCTTATAATCGTTATCTCTGTACTATCGATGACTATTGGAAACATTATGGCATTACGCCAAAAAAATGTCAAAAGAATGTTGGCTTACTCGGGTATTTCACATGCAGGATTTATGTTGATGGCTTTACTAAGCATGTCAACTGCTTCTACAACATTACTGTATTATACATTTGCTTATGGATTGGCTGGAGTTGCTGCATTTGCCGTAATCATTTCTGTCACTAAAGACAAAGACAACGAAGATGTAGTTAATTTTAACGGATTAGGAAAAACAAATCCATTAATGGCAGCTGTATTAACTGCTTCATTACTTTCGATGGCTGGAATTCCAATTTTCTCTGGATTTTTTGCAAAATTCATGTTGTTTTCTGATGCTATAAAAGCTGGATTTGTATTTATAGTGATTGCTGCTGTAATCAACTCAACTATAAGTGTTGGTTACTATTTCAAATTAATTTTAGCCATGTATACCAAAGAAGCTACTGCAGAAAAATCATCAATACCATTGGTTTATACCATTACTGCTGGGCTTGCTATTTTATTAAATATTATAATCGGAATCTATCCTTCATTGATTACTAATTTACTTTCTTAAGGTAATTTTAGATATTAATTCAAAGCCATCAAAAAAATTGATGGCTTTTTTTGTTATCAACATTTTCTAAAATTAACTTTTGTTTTTATCAAAAATTATAGGCTATTAACTAATTTTACGATTATGTATGCTTTAGTTGATTGCAATAATTTTTACGCATCCTGCGAACGTGTTTTCCAACCTCATCTTATTGGAAAACCAATTGTTATTTTATCTAACAATGATGGCTGTATTATTTCTCGAAGTGATGAAGCCAAAGCATTGGGCATTCCGATGGGTGCGCCGGAATTTAAAGTTAGAGCCGAATTAAAGCAAAAAAACATTCATGTCTTTTCGTCTAATTATCCTTTGTATGGCGATTTGAGTAGTCGGGTGATGAAAATACTGGAAAGTTTTACACCACATATTGAACCTTACAGCATAGACGAAGCGTTTTTAAACTTTGACGGAATGTCTATTCCTGATTTTCACGACTATGGTTCAAAAATGAAATACCGATTGCAAAAATGGTTGAGTATTCCAGTTTCAATTGGTTTTGCTGATACCAAAGCATTGTCTAAAGTTGCCAATAAAATTGCGAGAAAGTTTCCAGAAAAAACCAAAGGTGTTTATGTTATTGATACTGAAGAAAAGCGTATCAAAGCTTTAAAATGGACTAAGATTGAAGACGTTTGGGGTATTGGTTTCCGATTGAATAAAAAAATGAAAGCCAAAAACATCAATACGGCTTATGATTTTACGCTACCTCATAACGAAGCCTTTATCAAAAAAGAAATGGGCGTTGTGGGAATGCGATTAAAATATGAACTGGAAGGAAAATCAGTTTTAGATTTAGATTTACCAAAAGACCGAAAAACCATTGCTATAACCCGAAGTTTTGATGGAAACATAACCACTTTTGATGAAATGAAAGAACGTGTTTCAACCTTTGCGACGGTATGTGCTGAAAAACTTAGAAAGCAAAAATCGTGTTGTAATAATGTGATTGTATATTTAAGAAAAGACAAATATAAAACCGAAAGGCAGCATTATAATTTTTATAAAATGGAAACCATTCCTTTTTCGAGCAATTCTTCTATTACTATTAGTAACATTGCGGTAAAAATGCTCAAAAATATGTTTGAAGAAGGTGAAATTTATAAAAAAGCAGGTGTTATTGTGACTGGAATCATTCCAGAAAATCAAAAGCAATTTCATCTTTTTGAAGAAGAAAATCCGAAGCATTTGAAATTGATGAAAGTAATGGACGATTACTTTAAAAAAACTGGTGAACGCAAAATACGATTGGGCAACCAGGATTTGCAACGCACCTGGAAAATGAAACAAAATCATTTATCCAAAAAATATACAACTGACTTTAAAGATATTTTGAAAATCTCATGTCAATAAAAAATACCTTTTCTTTCTTTTTACCTGACTTGGAACACAAAAATGGTCAGGCATTTGTTTCTGATGGAATTAAAGCAGGATTTCCTTCGCCTGCAGCTGATTTTGATGAAACAACAGTAAGTTTGGACAATGTTTTGGTAAAAAACAGAGAAACTACTTTTTATGCCAAAGCTAACGGGAACTCTATGATTGGCGCAGGTATTGACAATGGCGACATAATGGTTATTGATAGAAGTTTAGAACCAATGAATAACAAAATTGCCGTGTGTTGTATTGATGGTGAATTTACGGTTAAACGCATTAAAATAGAGAAAGATTGTGTGTTCTTGGTTCCTGAAAACAAAGAGTTTCAGCCTATAAAAGTTACTGAGGAAAATGAATTAATCATTTGGGGAATTGTTACCTATGTGATTAAAAGTGTGTGAAAAAATAACAAAACAATCTAAAAAACAAAAGACCTCACATCCCTGTGAAGTCTTTTTGTTTTTGCTCCCCCTCTTGGGCTCGAACCAAGGACCCTCTGATTAACAGTCAGATGCTCTAACCAACTGAGCTAAGGAGGAAGATGTTTTATCTTTTAAGCGGTTGCAAAGATAGAACGAATTTTATTTTTTGCAAACAATTTATAGAAAATTTTCAAAAAATATTATTTGCCTACAATTGCTTTGTAAATATCGTTTCCGTTGGCAAAGAGTAACAAACTAATTAGCAGTACAAAACCAACTAATTGTGCTCTTTCCATGAACTTATCTGATGGTGTTTTTCCTGATATCATTTCGTATAGTAAAAACATTACGTGACCACCGTCTAAGGCTGGAATTGGCAATAAATTCATTACTCCTAGCATGATTGAAAGCAATGCTGTGATGTTCCAGAATGTTTCCCAGCTCCAAGTATCAGGAAACACGTTATAGATAGCTGCAAAACCTCCCACGCCTTTGTATGCGCCTGTGCTTGGATTGAATATTGCTTTTAGTTGTTTCCAGTAGTTTCCTAGTTGGGTAACACCTCTTTCGATACCGATTGGGAATGATTCGAAGAAGCCATAGCTTTCTTTGCTGAATTTATAGTAGCCTAGTTTTTCGAGGTTGTCTTCTTGTAATGTGCCAAGACCAACACCTAGTTTTCCTTCTTTATCAACTTGAAGTGTAACAGGAGTTTCTTTGTTATCTCTTAAAACGGTAGCGTTTATTTTTTGATTTTTATGGGCTTCTAAAACAGATTTTACTTCATCGTAATATTTGACGGGATTGCCATTAAGAGAAACTAAAATATCTTTTGTTTTAAGTTGTTCTTTGTTTTTAGAATCATCAGCAAATCCTCCTATTACAAAAGGCATTCTAAGTGTTATTACATTCTTCTTGTTTTCATCAAGTATTTTACCAATGAAATTAACTGGAAGTGTGATTGTTTTTTCTTCTCCAGCACGTTCAACCACTACTTGCTTTGACATCAAGATATCCAAGCTTACTGAAGGCACAAATTTGTCTACTTTTTGACCATCAATAGAAAGAATCTTATCGCCTGTTTGGATTCCTGCATTTTCTACTACCGGATTGGTAACCCAAATACCGTCTTTGATATCTTCATTTTTTATGTAAAAATCGCCATAAGCATAGGCCATCCCAATATAGATAATAAATGCTAAAATGAAATTCACTGTAACACCACCAAGCATGATAATTAAACGCTGCCAGGCCGGTTTTGAACGGAATTCCCAAGGCTGTGCTTCGCCTTGCATTTGTTCTTTGTCCATGCTTTCGTCAATCATTCCGGCGATTTTTACGTAACCACCAAGAGGCAACCAACCAATACCATAGACCGTTTCGCCAATTTTCTTTTTGAACAATGAATATTTAACATCAAAGAACAAGTAGAATTTTTCTACTCGGGTTTTGAATAATTTGGCAGGAATAAAATGTCCAAGCTCGTGAAGTATAATAAGTATTGATAAACTCAATAAAAATTGAGATAATTTGATAACAATTTCCATTCTTTAATTTTAATTCTTTTCTAAACTAGCGCACAAAAGTAAGGTTTTCAAACAAGCCTTTGAAGTATTTTTCGAAATAGGTTATTGTTTTATGATTCTTTTATGAAAATTTCCTTGATTTGTAGTCAATTGGAGTTCATAAACACCCGAAGACAATTCTTCAATTGACACTTCTGTACTATTTGATTTTAGCACTATTTGTCCCAAAGAATTGAAAAGTGTTACAGCGGAAATTTCTAAATCGCTAGGTTTTTGAATATAAATGTATGAATTTGTTGGGTTTGGATACACTGAAATTGCTTGATTCCATTCAACAACAGAGTTGCCTAAAGTAGCTGTTGAATTTTTTGCAATTAAATGTTTATCAGGGTCAAATGAAACACTTGTAATGGTGAATGGAACATTAACGATAAATTGCTGGTTATTGGTTGTGTTTTGTAACACAACATCATATTGTTGACCTCCAGAGCCAAATATTCTAACCGGAACTGGCATTTCAAAAAAGCTTACTGAAGCGTCTGATTGTGTTTGAGAAACTGTAAATCTAGCTTGACCTGTTCCCCAATTTTGAGCTGTAATTGTATAGGTTGGGTAACCTTGATTATAAACCCAATCATTAAAAAACTCAGTTAAACTTTGTCCATAAACGGCTTCTAAATGACCTTTTAAATCGGTAGTAACTGCATATTTATAAGCCAAATTAACATCGGCTAAATAATTGCGCAAAGCTTGGAAAAAAGCAGTGTCACCCATTTTGAAGCGTAGCATTTCTAAAATCATTGCGCCTTTATTGTAGCTCAATCTGCTACTGAAAATTCTGTTTACATTGGTTGCTTGTGTATCGGTTAAATATACATTTCCATTTGGCTGTGAAGTGATATTATTAATCATGGAAGCTTTTTCAGAAACAAATGCTGGAATTCCATCGAAGTTTTCTATAACCATTGCCGCCATGTATGTTGCAAAGCCTTCGTTTAACCAAATGTCTTTCCATGAGCCACAGGTTACTTTGTCACCAAACCACTGATGACCAAGCTCGTGAGCAATTAGGCCACGACTAAAGTTATACATAAATGAAACTGTTGTATGTTCCATTCCACCACCCCAACCGAATTGTGCATGACCGTATTTTTCATTTCTAAAAGGATATGGTTCAATCAGAGTTTCATACAAATTCATTATTGGTAATGTCTGTGCTAAAGCAGTAACAGACGATGAATAATTTTCAGGATAGATGTAATTTATAATTGGAAACGTGTTTGGCGCAGTACCAGCTGTTTGATTAAAAACTTGATAATTAGTAACTGCTATTGCAATCAGATAAGCCGGAATTGGATAACCGTGATGAAAATGAGTCGTTTTATTTGCTCCATTAATCACTGGTGCGGTTGTTTCAATTCCGTTTGCAACACTTACATATTGAGATGGCGCAGTAATAAACACATCAATACTATCTACTTTGTCATTCAAGTCTTGTTTGCATGGCCACCAATCGCGTGCTCCAAATGGTTCCGAAAGTGTATAAATTACAGGTGTTCCGCTATGAGTTTCTTGTGTAAAAGCTTGTTCGCCAGTTGCTGGTTGTCCTGAATAATTTATTTCAACTGTTGCGAAATTATTTGTTGTTAGAGTTGTTGGTAATGTAATCACCAATTCATTATTTGCATTTTGAACAAAACTCAAGTTTGTTGTTCCTATTTTCACTGAACTAACCGTTAATTGATTGGTTAAATCAAAAGTAACAGTTGTCATATTGCTTAACGCTTTGAAGGTTGTTGTAACTTTCCCTGTGATAAAATAAACGGAAGGATTAAGGGTAAACTCTAATCTATGATAGGTGACATCATAATTAGCTGTATTTGGATTTACTTGTAAATTCATTAATGCTGATGCCGATTTCATTTCAGCCTCTGCAATCGTCTCCACATTCAACTTGCTTTTTTGAGAATAAACATATGAAATTGACAAACAAAATAACAAAAAGTATATTTTTTTCATTATAGTAGGTGATTTTTTTGCGAATATAATAATTTAATACTCAGTTATTTTTAATTTTTCCTTAATTCATAATGAAGCATCATAAATACTATTCTTTTATAAAACAATTCATTAAATTTGCGTCCTTATAAAGAAAAAAACATGTTACAGATTAGTTACATCAGAGAAAATAAAGACCAAGTAATTACTGCTTTAGCTAAAAAACATATGGATGCAAAAACCATAGTGGAAGAAGTAATTCAGTTAGACGAAAACAGAAGAAGCACTCAAGTTGCTCTTGATAATACCTTAGCCGAAGCCAATAAACTTTCTTCATCTATTGGAGAAATGATGAAAAATGGCGAAAAAGCAAAAGCAGAAATTTTAAAACAAAAAACATCGCAACTTAAAGAAACCAGTAAAGAACTTTCTGAAAAGCTTGATGTGTTTGCTAATGAGTTACAACAAAAAATGTATTTGTTGCCTAATCTTCCAGCGGATATTGTTCCGGAAGGGAAAACTCCAGAGGAAAACCTGAATGTTTTTCAGGAAGGTGACATTCCAGTTTTACATGATGGAGCTTTACCTCACTGGGATTTAGTAAAAAAATATGACATCATAGATTTTGAATTAGGCGTAAAAATTACGGGTGCAGGATTTCCGGTTTATAAAGGAAAAGGAGCCAAATTACAACGCGCTTTGATTTCTTATTTTTTAGATAAAAATACTGATGCTGGCTATCAAGAAGTGCAAGTTCCGCATTTGGTAAATGAAGCTTCGGGTTATGGAACAGGACAATTGCCTGACAAAGAAGGTCAGATGTATCATGTTGGTTTGGATGATTTGTATTTGATTCCTACGGCTGAAGTTCCGGTTACCAATTTATTTAGAGATGTCATTTTACAAGAAAACGAATTGCCAATTCTTTGCACTGGTTATACACCATGTTTCCGTAGAGAAGCTGGTTCGTATGGTGCGCATGTTCGTGGTTTGAATCGCTTGCATCAATTTGATAAAGTAGAAATCGTTCGTATTGAACATCCTGAGAAATCATATGAAGCTTTGGATGGAATGGTTGAACACGTTAAAAACATTATGCGTGAATTAAAATTACCGTTTAGAGTTTTAAGACTTTGTGGTGGTGATATGAGTTTTGCTTCGGCATTAACTTATGATTTTGAAGTATTTTCAACCGCTCAAGATCGTTGGTTAGAAATAAGTTCAGTATCCAACTTTGAAACTTTTCAAGCCAATCGTTTGAAATTACGTTTTAAAGGAAAAGATGGAAAAACGCAATTAGCACATACCTTGAACGGAAGCTCATTGGCGTTGCCAAGAGTTCTTGCAGGAATTATTGAAAACTATCAAACTCCTGAAGGAATTGTTATCCCGGAGGTTTTACGACCATATACTGGTTTTGATATAATTAACTAAAACGTTAATCTTCCTTAAATAATGCACTAATTTGACACAAAAAACGTTACTTTAGTGCATTGCTTTTTAACTTCATTTCATGAAAAAAAATCTAATCATCCTTTTTCTATTCCTTTGTTTTTTTGCTAAAGCTCAAAACGAGCAATTGGCAAACAATTATTTTGACCGTGGTGAATTTGAAAAAGCGTTGGTTTCGTATGAAGAATTGTTAAAAGCACAGGTTGGAAATTCTAATTATTTTCAACGTGTAATTGAGTGTTATCAGCAGTTGCAGCAATATGATAAAGCTGAAAAAGCAATTTTAGAGCGATTAGATAAATATCGACAAAGCAATCTTTTAATTGAATTGGGTTATAATTATCAATTGCAAAAAGACGATGCAAAAGCTACTAAATATTATGACCAAGCCATTGAAAAAATAAAGAGTAATGCCAACGAAGTTTATGGCATTGCTTATGTTTTTGAGCGTAAAGCTTTGGTAGATTATGCTTTATTAGCCTACCAAACTGCTTTGACAAAAGAACCAAAAATGAGTTTCAATTTTCAAATGGCATTGCTTTATGGTCAAAAAGGAAATACTGACTTAATGATTGAAACGTTTCTTGCTGAAAGTTATCAAAATCCACAAAATCTTCCCATAATTCAAAATCAGTTATCGCGATTTATGACGGAAGATGCGGATGAAAACTTCAACAATTCGCTTAGAAAAGCATTATTACTCAGAACTCAAAAAACACAAGATGTTTTTTGGAATGACTTTTTAAGTTGGTATTACGTTCAACTGAAAGAATATGGCAAAGCTTTTATTCAGCAAAAAGCCATTTATAAACGAAATCCTGAGTCTTTTTCTAACATTGTAAACTTAGCCCAAATGGCTATTGAAGATAAAGATAACGAAGCTGCCAAAGAGATTTTGACTTTTGTTTTGGATAATACAAATGATTTGGATTTGTTGATTCAAGCGCATTCTTATTTGGTAGAAATGAAAATTGATAATGCCACTGAAAAAGATTATCCAGCTATTACTCAAGAATTGGATTTATTACTTAAAGAATTTGGAATTAGTCCTTATACGTTGTCTTTATTGAAATTGGATGCTAATTTTTCTGCCTTTCATTTAAAAAATACCGAGAAAGCAAAAACCATTTTAAAAAATGCTATGGATATGCCTTTGAACAAATATCAAATGGCAGAAGTAAAAATGGATTTGGCTGATATTTTACTTTATGAAGAAAAATTCAATCAAGCCTTGATTTACTATTCGCAAATTGAAAATGATTTAAGCGGTGATGTCGTTGGGCAAGAAGCAAGTTTGAAAACTGCTAAAACCAGCTATTACAAAACCGATTTTGAATGGGCTTCGCACCAATTGAAAGTATTAAAATCGGCTTCAACACAATTGATTGCTAACGATGCGTTAGATTTATTTTTGCTGATAAGTGATAACACTGTGGAAGATTCAACTCAGGTTGCTTTGAAAAAATTTGCCAGAGGTGATTTTCTGTTATATCAAAACAAAAAGCAAGAAGCATTATCTCAGTTTCAACTGATTTTAAAAGAACACAAAGGCGAAGAAATTGAACCTGTTACATTGCTTCGTATCGGAAAGATATATGAAAAACTTGGCGATTATACTAAAGCTTTAGAAAATTATAGTGAAATAATTACCAATCATAAAGATGCTATTTATGTTGATGAAGCCTTGTATTTTTCGGCAGATATTTACAATTTGAAGCTCAACGATGCCGAAAAGGCGAAACCGCTTTATGAAGAAATGATTTTCAAACACGAAGACAGTATTTACTATGTTGACAGTAGAAAAAAATACCGTCAACTACGTGGTGACAACAATCTTTAGACTTACTTTTTTACAAAATAAATTTTTATACTACACAAAATGATTCTCTATAACGTTACTATTAATATTCACGAAAGCGTTCACGACCAATGGATGGACTGGATGCAAACCAAACATATTCAAGATGTTTTAAACACAGGTAAATTCTCTTCGGCACGCATGGTTCGTGTTTTGGTAGAAGAAGAAATGGGTGGAATTACTTATGCCATTCAATATACTACAGACAGTAAAGAAACGCTTCAAAAATATTATGATGAAGATGCGCCAAGACTTAGAGAAGAAGGAGCGCAACTTTTTGGTGAAAAAATGTTGGCTTTTAGAACCGAATTGGAATTGATTTCGGAACATTAATTTCCTTTTGAAGGAATACAAAAACAAATTATGAATCAAGTAAAGGCCAAAAAACATCTAGGACAACATTTTTTAACCGATGAAAGCATTGCTAAAAACATTGCCGATACGCTAACGCTTTCTGGATATGAAACCGTTTTAGAAATTGGTCCAGGAATGGGTGTTTTGACCAAATATCTTCTTGAAAAAGAAATCGATACTTATGTCATCGAAATTGATAACGAATCCGTTGACTACTTGAATTCTCATTATTCAAAATTGCATAACAAAATTATTTCTAAAGATTTTTTAAAATACAATATCAATGAAATTTTCGAAGGAAAACCTTTTGCCATCATAGGCAATTTCCCTTATAATATTTCAACCCAAATTGTATTCAAATGTTTAGAAATGCGTCATCAAGTTCCCGAATTCTCTGGAATGTTTCAAAAAGAAGTTGCCGAACGTATTTGTGAAAAAAAAGGAAGTAAAACCTATGGTATTCTTTCTGTTTTAGCGCAAGCCTTTTATGATGTGGAATATCTTTTCACGGTAAATGAAGATGTTTTTAATCCGCCGCCAAAAGTAAAATCGGGCGTTATGCGTATGATTAGAAAAGAAAATTTTACGCTGCCATGTGATGAAAAATTATTTTTTAACGTAGTAAAAACAGGGTTTAATCAACGTAGAAAGACATTAAGAAATAGTTTAAAATCTTTTCAATTGTCTGATAATTTAAAAGAAGATACTATCTTTGACCTGCGACCAGAACAGTTGTCGGTAGAACAATTCATTGAACTTACTCAAAAAATAGAAGCCAATGCAATTTAAAATCAGCAAAGAATTATTAGAGCAAATTGAGCAACTCATTCAAGCCAAGAACGACCAAGAATTGGAAGTTTTGTTGAATGATATGCACCATGCTGATATTGCTGAAATTTTTGATGAACTTAGCATTGATGAAGCTACTTACATTTTCAAAATCCTTGATAGCGAAAAAACAGCTGAAATTCTTCTTGAATTAGAAGAAGATGTTCGTGAAAAAATTCTTCGTGGCCTTTCGGCAAAAGAGATTGCAGAAGAGCTTGACGAGTTAGATACTGACGATGCTGCCGATATTATTGCGGAACTTCCCGACAGTAAAAAAGAGGAAGTAATCTCGGAGTTGGAAGATTTAGAACATGCTAAGGACATTGTTGATCTTTTGCGTTATGATGAAGATTCTGCTGGAGGTTTGATGGGGAAAGAACTTGTAAAAGTAAATGAAAACTGGAACGTACTTACTTGTGTAAAAGAAATGCGTATTCAAGCCGAAAATGTTACTCGTGTACATTCAATTTATGTAGTTGATGATGAAAACAGGTTGAAAGGAAGACTTTCGCTTAAAGATTTATTAACTACCTCAACTAAAACTCCGATTAGCGAAGTATATATTCCAAAAGTAGATTCGGTTAAAGTAAACACCTCAAGTGTTGATGTTGCTCGAATCATGCAAAAATACGATTTAGAAGCAATTCCGGTTGTTGATGAAATGGGCAGATTGGTTGGAAGAATTACGATTGATGACATTGTAGACGTAATTAAAGACGAAGCTGATAAAGATTACCAATTAGCAGCAGGTATTTCGCAAGACGTTGAAGCGGATGATAGCATCATCGAATTAACCAAAGCGCGTTTGCCTTGGTTAGTTTTGGCACTTTGTGGCGGATTTATTTCGGTAGAAATGCTTGGATTATTTGGCGGTGCCATGGAAAAACATGGTGAGTTATTCTTTTTTACTCCGCTAATTGCCGCAATGGCAGGAAATGTTGGCGTACAATCTTCGGCGATTATTGTACAAGGTTTAGCCAATCAATCGATAAGTGGTTCTATTGTAAATCGATTATTAAAAGAGATTTCTTTAGCCTTATTAAACGGAGTCATACTGGCGACCATTCTTTTTGTTGGTAGTCATTTTATTCTAGGAGTTGAACCAAAAATTGGAATGATTGTAACTATTGCTTTAATTTCTGTTATCATCATAGCATCACTAATTGGAACATTTATTCCATTAATTCTAGATAAATTTGGCATTGATCCGGCGCTTGCAACTGGACCATTTATAACCACAAGTAATGATATTTGTGGAATTTTGATTTACTTTTCAATTGCTAAATTAATATTAGGATTTTAAAAAAATGAAGCCTTCTTCTTATTCAAAATAATCTAAAGACTTCATTCAACCACTTTATTATCAAAACCACTTTTAAATTCTTTTTTTAGAACCAAACTGTTGCTGTTCCAATTGACTTTAGTTCGGAAACTGTTCTATCAGATACTGTTTTTTCTATCTTTAGAAAAGCTCTTTTTACTCTTAAAAATTGACGGACACCAATATCTGTATTCTCAGGTATTTCAATTCTCATTGTTTCATTTTGGGTTACCACAATCAACGTAACGCAACTGTTTCCACCGCTACGATTATTAACATTGATGAAAATAGTGTTTGTACTTTGCGACTCAAATAACAACTGCTTGTTAGCATCTTTCAACGGACATAAATTTAGATTTCCTATCACTAAATCGGCACCGACATTTTCCAAACCATTCGTTCTTGTTAATTCGTAATTGATAGTTGTTTGTCTTGTTTGAGCATTTACTGTAAAACAAATAAATGCAACTATAAGCATACTTAGTTTTTTCATGGGATTTATTTTTTCTCTAAAGTTTCTATTCTTTTAAGTAATAGTTCTAATTTTGATTTTAAATCTTCATTTTCAGTTTTTAAATCTTCATATTTTGTATTCAATTCTTTGAAAGCATTAACAGAAGCAATCAAAATTGGATGAATATTAAGATTTAAATAACCGTCTTCATCAGTTCCAACTGCTTCAGGAAATAAAGTTTGCACTTCCTGAGCAATAAAACCTGAATATTCTGTATCCAGAACTTCTTCTTCAAATTTTCTTTCCCCGTTATTTTTATATTGATAGCGTACAGGATGAAGTTGTAAAATTTCATTTAAACCCGAGGTATAATTTCCTTTAATGTTTTTTAATCGTGTATCTGAAACAATTGTCCAGGTACTAGTCCCAGATTTTCTCGCATCATCTGTAGAAAGTTGTAATTGTCCGGCAGGCGTTGTAGTTCCTATCCCAACATTACCTGCTGAAGTTATAGTCATTCTGTTTGAATTACCTCCTGTTCTAAACTGTATTCCATTGGCGACAGCAGAATTATTAAAAATAATTCCTCCATTTATAGAAGCCAATTCTGATCCAAAGAGCAATCCATTTTCACTAGTACTCGGAGTTAAAAAATGTTGATAAACATTCCCACTGCTTTCCAATAAGATACCAGTATTTCCATTGGATGTTCCGCCACTAACCCCATTGGAAACATGCAACCTTCTTGCAGGTGCAGTTGCACCAACTCCTAAAAATCCTCCAGGAGTTAAGCGCATTCTCTCAGTACTGCCCGGACTAAAAATAATTGCTCTTGAAATGGAATTATGACCTATATCAAAACCTATATCATTGAGTTCAAATAATCCTGAATAATTACTGGTACTACTTGTACTAAAGGTATAACTTCCATTACTGTGAAATAAGCGGACTGACCCGGTAGGAACGTTTATATCCATTCCACCGGGATTTCCAGATGTATTATTACTACTGCCAAACAAAGCTAAACCTCCTCCGTTTGAAGTACTCCCAGATTGTGGGCCAATAAACATATAGTCAGTGTTATTCTTATATAGTAAAGCACCATTGTCTGAAGAAAAGCCATTAGTAAATAATGCTTTCCCAGCAACCTGTAGTTTTTCTAGTGGAGTTGAAGTACCGATGCCCAAGTTTCCATTAGCACGAATGGTCATCCTTTCTATTGGTGAACCGCCTGTGTCGGGAGCAGTACTGAAGCCTAATTTTGCCGGAACGTTTGCTGCCGCTAAAGTACCATCAACATCGGCAAATATCATTGCTGCATTTAGGTGACTGCCAACGAAATTGCTATATCCTGAAAAAACTAATTCTCCAAGACCATCACCATTGCTAACTGGAAGCGAACTGCTAAAGCTTCCACGTTGACGAGCGAGATTTAGCGTAGTTCTTCCGGCAGCAGTGGAATGGGCTGCCCAAACCGTTAGATTATCAGTTGTTGAAGATTCTGATCCTACTAAAAGTTTAGAAGTTCCTGTTTCAAAGAGACTCGGAATTGAAGCACCGCCAATTTCGATGTTTCCATTACTTAAAAGTTTCATTCTATCTGTGTTATTAGTTCTCAGATTCAACGTTGTCGCATCTGTAGTGCCAATAAAATTAGTTGTTGAATCTGTTCCTGAATTACCCTGCAGAGTCCAAGATGCAATAGAGCCATTACTCTGCACCCATTCTTTAGTTGCAATAGCCTTTCCATCCGCAGCATCAATCATAGTATTTGTAGTTGAAGGCAGGCGAGTTAAACCATTTTTTAAAACTATCATAGCATCACTTCTTTCTGCAGTACTAATATTGTTGTCGTTATCTGCATCTATTGCATTCCCAATAACAAATAGTCTATCTGTTGCATTAGCTGCTCTAAATTGTGTATCTCCGTTTGTTGATGGTGTGTAATTAGTAGCTCCAATTCCTATTACTATTTCACCATAACTTGACGCCGAATTACTTCTACCAAAGGCGGTTGAAAAACTTCCAAAAGCAAAGGTTCCTCCTCCAAAGGAGGTAGAGGTAATTCCTGATGCCGTTGAACCACTTCCAAAAGCAGTCGAAGTATTCCCAGATGCGGTTGAACCCAATCCAAAGACCGTAGAAAAATTACCTGATGCTACTGTATTTCTACCAAAGGCAGTAGCTACACTACCACTTGCAGTTGTTATTTCCCCAAAAGATGTTGAGATTGTTCCAGAGGCAGTAGTGTTAGACCCAAAAGCTACTGAAGAATTGCCCGATGCGGTTGTCCGTGTCCCAAATGCCACTGAAACATTACCAATATTAAGATCATCCCATTCTGTTCCAATAATATTTCCTGCCCTAAAAGATGCTTTTCTTGGATTCCAAAACATTTTTACACCTGCACCCGTTGGTGCTAAAGCTCCTGAATTTAGTGTTCCTGTAGATACTAATCCATCCGTTCCGTTAATTAATACCGCCCCAGTATCTGCAGTGATTGTATTACCATTTCCTGCACCTCCAAAGTCGTAGGCTTGATCTAAGGTGCCTGATGAATTACTTTGTAGATATTCTTTGGTTACCACTGCCTTTCCATCTGCTGCATCTATCATGGTATTGGTGGTAGAAGGCAAGCGAGTTAAGCCATTTTTTAAAACTATCATGGCATCACTTCTTTCGGCCACATCAACAGAATTATTATTATTTGAATCAATAGCATTACCAATCACAAACAATCTATCTGTTGCATTGGAAGTTCTGAATAGTGTGGCTCCGTTTGTAGATGGCGTGTAAGTGGTTGCTCCAATTCCTATTACCGTTTCACTATAACTTCTTGCTTCATTTCCTTGACCAAAAGCGGTTGAAGAAAATCCACTTGCTGTATTACTTGTTCCAAAGGCAGTTGATCGTATTCCAGATGCTACTGCTCCATTACCAAAGGCAACCGATAATTCTGCGCTCGCAGAGTTCCCTATGCCAAAAGCGGTTGAGTAATTTCCACTTGCTATACTTTGACCCCCAAAAGAAGTTGAAGCATAACCTGTCGCCTCTGCCAAATCACCAAAGGCAGTTGAATATTGCCCAGAGGCTAAGGTTCTATGCCCAAGTGCTGTTGAACCTATACCAATGCTGGAATCATCCCAAACAGAACTTCCACCCACTGTGACCGTTCCTGCCCTAAAAGCCGCTTTTCTAGGATTCCAAACCATCCGGGTTCCGATTCCTGAAGGTGCCAAGGTACCACTTCCTAAAGTTCCTGTAGAGACCAAACCATCAGTACCGGCTATGGTGACTGCGCCGCTATCTGCGGTAATCATTTTACCGTTACCTGAACCCCCAAAATCATAAGCTTGGTCTAGTGTTCCACTCGCCAAATTGGTAAAATCTGACCAACTTGCGGTTCCGTTGGCGTCGCTTGTTAAAACTCTTCCCATGGCTTCATTGCCATCGACCATTCTTATATTTCCTTCTACATGCAATCTATCTTGTGGAGTAGTTGTACCAATTCCAACATTAACCGATGAAAATGCTCCATTTACACCTTGAATACTTCCCAATACCATAGCGTTGTTTGAAGCTACTAAAGCTTGTGCTCCAATAGCAGTAGCATTCATTAAGTTCGCAGAATTTATATTGGCCTGGTAGCCAAATGCAGAATTAAATAGTCCTGTGCTATTTCCAGTTAATGATTGTGTTCCTACAGCAGTATTAAAAGCTCCTGAGGTATTATTATTCATAGAAGAATGACCTATAGCCGTATTAGAGATGCCTGAAGTGGTTGTTAATTGCGATTCAAAACCAACTGCAACATTATTACTACCTATATTATTGGTTGCTAAAGCAGAGTTGCCAATAGCTGTATTTTCGGTACCGGTAGTATTATTTGTTAAAGTTAAATTTCCAAAAGCACTATTGTTAGAGGCACTATTGTTTTTTAAACTAAAATTTCCAAAAGCACTATTAAAACTTCCTGTGGTGTTTAAAGATAAAGCATCGTTTCCAAAGGCATTATTACTATTTCCAGATGAATTATTTCGTAATGCATTTAATCCAAAAGCGTTATTGGCAAAACCAGATGTTAAATTGTTTAAGGCTTCTATTCCTAAAGCCGTTTGAGATGCTCCAATAAAACCGGCTTCTGTATTGTCTCTTTTAAAGTTTAAATCTTGATTGTTTGTTGTTCCTAAAAAATCTGTTCCTGATATAGAATTTCCATTTAATTTCCAGCCAGAACTATTAATAGTATCACCTATAGATATCCATGAAACGGATAGGTTATCCCAATAATAAAACCCAGGAGTATTACTTCCTATGGCCTCAGTTAAATACACCAACATTCCTTGTTGGGCCACCGTAGGATTGGTTGCCGGAAAAGCATTGATTTTAGGAATGAGCAATCCATCCGTATTGGCAGGTGTTGCCTGATTACTGGACTGAATGTCCAATTGGGCGTTTGGAGTTGTGGTGTTTATTCCAACTTGTGAAAACACCATCATCGGGAAAAACAAAAGCAAATAAATCTTTTTCATACGCTATAATTTTATGCTTTTCTTTTTAAGAAAACAGCAGATAATAATCAGATATTTAATAGGTTAAAGATTGTTATTATTGGTTTACAGCACAATACGATATTAGGAGTAGTTTGGATTGAGAATGAATTGAATCTATTAACAAGATTGCTTTAAAACAAGGCTGTTTTTAAAGCTTCAAAAAAAGGACTATTTGAAAGTGATAAAAAAATACGCTCTTTGGCGTATATAGTGTTTTTTTGATTTTTTATAGTTTAATCAGTAGAGTAGTTGTTAAGCCTTTGTTGTTATTCATTGCGACTGAACCGTTTATTGATTGGATTCTTTTTTCGATGTTTTTTAATCCGTTTCCAAAAGGATTGTTTTCGGTCAATCCGATACCGTTGTCTTTAAATTGTAATTTCAGCGTTTTTTTATCTGCAAAACTTACGGTAAAATAAACTTTAGTAGCCTTGGAATGTTTCAAGGTGTTATTGAAAATTTCTTTAGCAATGTAAAATAGATTTTTTCTAAAACGACCATCAATTTTGATGTCTTCAGGTTTATCAATTTCATTTTTAAAATAAAAGGTTATGGCAGTTTTATCAAAAAGTTGAAAAGCATATTGTTTTACATATTCTGAAAAAAGATGCAAGTTATTTTGCTCTGTATTTAATGACCAAATAAACGCATGCAATCTTTTAGAAATTTCCGTTCCTGTTTTATTGATTTTTTCAGCTAGCAATAATTTATCTGAGTCTTTATCGGTGTTAATAATCAAATTTGAATAAATCAATATACTGCTTAAACCACTTCCAATATCATCATGCAAATCTTTACTTATTTCATTTTTTTGCTCTAAAAGCTGCTTTTGAATTTTATTTTTTCTTCTCGTAATCAGAATTATTAGAATCAGAATTAATGCAAAAAGCGAAAGCGCTATTATTTGTAAAAAAGTAAATCTTTGTTTGCTCTTCAGTTTTTCAACCTCAAGAAAAAGGAGTTTGTTTTCATTCTTTGAATACATTTCTGTGATGTTTTGAATGTATTTATTTCCTTTTAACCTAGTTGCTTCATCGAGTTCAATAATTTTATCCTGAATATTTGAGGCGGTTTCAAAATCGCCAATTTTCTTAAAACTTTCGAGAATATAAATGTAAAAATACTTTTTATACGCCTGATTTATTGGTCGACTTGTGATTAAATCATTGCCGTTTTCATAAAAATTGATTATTTCGTTTTTAGAATAATTGCATTGAGAAAGCAACCCTAAATTAATCAACACAATATCATAATAATCACTTCTCTTAGCTGATTCAATACTTCTTTTGAAATAATATTGCGCGCTGTCAATATCGTTTTTTGATAAATAAATTTCTCCAAAAGTTTGCTCAGTATTAGGAATTCCTCTTCTGCTATTGGTTGCTAAAGCAAACTTATATGCTTTACTATTATACCAAATTGCAGAATCTTTTTGATTAATTCTAAGTTTCAATTGAGCCATATTGTTATAAATATGCTCGCTTTCAATACTACTTCGAATATATGCTTTCTGCTTTTTTTGTGGAAAATATTTTATTGAATTTGAAAATGATTTTTCGGCTTCTAAAAATTGTTTTTTTTCATAATTATTAATTCCCTCAAAAAAATAACCGTTTGCTATCAAAGCACTATCTTTTAACTGAATTGCTACTGCTGTAGCTTTCTGAGCTTCGCTTGAGCCAAATTGAAAAAGTCTGTTATAATAAAACAATTCAGATTGTAAACTTTTGATAAAAAAACTAGTGGTATCAACCTCTTTTAATAAGTGATTTTCTTTAGTTTCATTCAACCATTTTTGTGAAGAATCTATTTCATCAGTTTCAAGAAAATATTCTGCCAATAAAAAAGAGTATTTCTTTTTTTCTTCTACTGATTTTGATTTTTTAAACTTACTTAATAATTGGTTTTTTGAGACTTGTGAGTACAAATCATTTGTAAAAAAAATTGATGCTAAAATCAAAAAAAAGTGAAACTTCTTCATTTAGCTATCTTTTTAGATACATGTTTACCGCTTCAACTCTTGTATTTACCTGTAGTTTTTCATAAATATTCTGAATGTGCTTTCTAACTGTACCAACACTTATATCTAACTGATAAGCTACTTCTTTATTCATTAATCCTTTAGCAATTAAATCTAAAATTTCGTTTTCTCTAATAGTTAATGATTCCATCTCAGGATTCTGAATTTCAAATTTTGAAAAACTTGAAACTACTTTTCTGGCTATGCTAATACTCATTGGGCTTCCACCTTCAAAAAGTTCATCTAAAGCAGCAATGATATTAATTGGTCCTTCTGTTTTTAAAATATATCCACTAGCGCCAGCTGATAAACTTTGAAAAATTTTTTCATCATCTTCATAAGAAGTACACATTAGAAAAAGTAAATCAGGATTATGTTTTTTTAATTTTCTGACGCATTCTATTCCGCTATCTCCAGGTAAATTAATATCCATTAGCACTGCATCACAATCTAAAATTGAAATGGAAGACAATGCTTTTTCGGCATTCTCAAAAGCACTTACTAGTTCATATTGATTGGTAAACTGAATCATCATTGAGAGTGCTTCTCTCAATCCATGATCATCTTCAACTATACAGAGCTTTTTTTTCATTCTTAAATAAATAACAATGTAAAAATAAATATAGTAAAAGTATTTGGAAATACGTAAATATGCGTACAAAAAAAACCTCTCATTTCTGAGAGGTTCTGTACCCGGAGTGGGAATCGAACCCACACTCCTAAGAACACGAGTTTGAGTCGTGCGCGTCTACCAATTCCGCCATCCGGGCAATGGTTTTTGTTTTGTGGATGCAAATGTAAATAATTTTTCTGCACAGATTCAAAAAAATAGTTAAAAATATCCTTTCAGAGTTGGAATTAATTCCTAAATTTGCACCTCGTTAAGACGAAACACAACTAACTAACTACACCCGAGGCAATTAATGCATAAAGCTTTCGAATGAAATAAAAGCCGAATTGTATGGAGCGCAGCGGAATAAAAACAACAAATTAAAATGTCACATCAAGAACCAGAAGCAAAAATATTTGCTTGTTCCCAAAGTGTCCATCTTGCAGAACAAATAGCTAAAAACTATGGTGTTCCGCTAGGTAAAGTAACGTTCTCAAAATTTAGTGATGGTGAATTTCAGCCTTCGTTTGAAGAGTCAATAAGAGGTTTACGTGTTTTTATTGTTTGTTCTACATTTCCTAGTTCAGATAATTTAATGGAGTTATTGCTGATGATTGATGCTGCAAAAAGAGCATCTGCAAGACACATTACTCCCGTAATTCCTTATTTT
This sequence comes from Flavobacterium sp. PMTSA4, assembly GCF_032098525.1. Classification (NCBI taxonomy): domain Bacteria; kingdom Pseudomonadati; phylum Bacteroidota; class Flavobacteriia; order Flavobacteriales; family Flavobacteriaceae; genus Flavobacterium; species Flavobacterium capsici. Next base: position 2,408,958 of record NZ_CP134890.1, on the reverse strand, counting down.
GGCTACGCAAGACAAGACCGAAAAGACAAACCAAGAGTTCCAATTGGGGCAAAACTAGTAGCAAAATTGCTTGAAACTGCTGGTGCAACCCGAATTATGACTATGGATTTACACGCCGACCAAATTCAAGGTTTCTTTGAAAAACCAGTAGACCATTTATTTGCTTCTACTATTTTTCTTCCTTATTTGAGAAGTTTGCATTTGGACAATTTGACAATTGCATCACCAGATATGGGTGGATCAAAAAGAGCTTATGCCTATTCAAAGTTTCTAGAGTCTGATGTCGTAATTTGTTACAAACAACGAAAGGCAGCCAATGTAATTGGAACAATGGAGTTGATAGGTGAAGTAAAAGGAAGAAATGTAGTATTGGTGGATGACATGGTTGATACTGGTGGAACTCTAGCCAAAGCTGCAGATTTGATGATAGAAAAAGGCGCAATTAGTGTTAGAGCTATTTGTACTCATGCGATTTTATCGGGTGATGCCTATGAAAAATTAGAGAATTCTCAATTAAGCGAATTGATAGTAACCGATTCAATTCCATTAAAAAGAGAATCAAACAAAATAAAAGTAGTGAGTTGTGCACCACTTTTTGCAGAAGTTATGCACATGGTGCAACACAACAATTCCATTAGTGGAAAATTTTTAATGTAATTTATTATTAACTATAAATATTTTTAAATGAAATCGATTACGATTAAAGGATCAGAAAGAGAAAGCGTAGGCAAAAAAGCTACTAAAGCCTTACGTGATGCTGGAATGGTTCCTTGCGTTATTTACGGAGGAAGTCAACCAGTACATTTTGCAGCAGAAGACAAAGCATTCAAAAACTTGGTTTACACTCCAAACGCACACACAGTTGTAGTTGATTTGGATGGTAAAACATACAATGCAATTCTTCAAGACATTCAGTTTCACCCAGTTTCAGACAGAATCAACCACATTGATTTCTTCCAATTAAATGAGGAAAAAGAAATCATTATGGAAGTGCCTGTAAAAATTACTGGAACTTCTCCAGGTGTATTATTAGGTGGTGAATTAAGATTAAACCAAAGAAGATTGAAAGTAAAAGCTTTGCCAAAAAATCTTCCAGATTTTGTAGAAGCTAATATTTCAGAATTGCAAATGGGTAACAAATTATATGTTACTAAAACAATTCCTGGAAACTTCAAATTAATGCATCCAGATAACACTGTAGTTTGTCAAGTGAAGATTTCACGTGCTGCTATGAAAGCTGCTCAAGAAGCTGCAAAAGCAGAAAAAACTGCAGCAAAAGGAAAGAAAAAATAATTTTCAATATACCCTTTTCAAAAAAAGCATCAGTTATTTACTGGTGCTTTTTTATTGCTTTTAATTCTATTACTTTTACGCCATGAAATGGTTATTTTCACTTTTTAAAAAACAAAACAAGGAAAATCAAATCAACATGAAGAAATTTTTAATTGTTGGATTAGGAAATATTGGTTCCGAATATGCTAATACACGCCACAATATTGGATTTAAAATTCTCGACCATTTTGCCGCTAAAGAAAGCTGTTCATTTCAAACTATGAAATTGGGTGATGTAGCAGAATATTCTATTAAAGGAAGAAAACTAATTTTTCTGAAACCTAACACCTATATGAATCTTAGTGGTAAAGCAGTAAAATATTGGATGGAAAAAGAAAACATTGAAAAAGAAAATATACTGGTAATTACGGACGATTTGAATTTATCTTTTGGAACTATTAGAATAAAAGCAAAAGGAAGTGATGGTGGTCATAATGGGTTAAAAAATATTCAGCTTTTGTTAAACACAACAGAATATCCAAGATTCCGTTTTGGCATTAGCGACCAATTCAAAAAAGGACAACAAGTTGATTATGTGCTTGGCGAGTGGAATGAAGAAGAAAACAGCAAACTAACTGAACGCCTTGATTTATCTATAAAAATTATTCTGTCATTCGCTTTAGCAGGTCTAAACAACACTATGAACGAATTTAACGGAAAATAAAAAAGAAGTCAAATTGACCTCTTTCTTTTATCCTTTTATTAAAACCTATTTCTTAATAATCTTATCAGATTTCAACAATCTATCCTCATTATAAATTCTAAGGAAATAAACTCCCGATTCTAAATTATCAATATAAATTTTATTGTTAACCTCATCAAGTTTTTGTGATTTAACCAATTGACCATTAGTTGCAAATATTTCAACAAAATCAACATTTATTTGTGGTGATGTAATCATGAAATATTGACTAACAGGATTTGGATATACAGCTATCGCTTGGATAGCTTCTTGCTCAGTCACACTCAACGATTGGCATCCATTAGAGGTTTTCAAACTAGCTCTTGGACCATTAATAGTATTAGTAAGTATCGTTTTTTGCCCATTAGTAAAAAACGCCATGCACGCATCATTTACATAATCCATATAATTCATAAACATAGAACCTGTTGCAGTAACTGTACATGCATTTGCATTATTTGGATAAGAAGGACAACTAAAGTATGGATTATTGGTTGCAGGTGTATCTGCAACTCCATCACTATTAGAACCTGAACCACAAGCACTACCATCATTCCCCCAAGGATGTAATAAACCAAAATAATGTCCTATTTCATGAGTTGCGGTTCTTCCTTTATTGTAAGGAGCTGTTGCTGTTCCAGTATTCCCAAAAAATTGATCCCCAATACATAAACCATCAAAAGCCGCGCCAGCTGCAGAAGGCAAGTATGCAAATCCAAGCAATTGATTATCTGTAAATCTTCCAACCCAAATATTCAAATACTTTGTTGGATCCCAAGCCACCAAACCTGTTGAAGTGTAATAACTATCTTCAAAAATAACTGATGTTGCTATCGATTTACGCTCAATACCTGTAGTTGCTACTCCTGCAGGTGTTCTTGTTGCCATACAAAAATTAATCTCCATGTCTGCTCCATAAGTCTGAAAAGCAGCTGGAACAACAGTATTGAAATCAGAATTTAATTTTCTAAAATCATTATTTAATATAGTAATTTGAGACAATATCTGAGCATCACTAATATTTTGTGTTGAATTTTTATATAAAACATGAACCACAACCGGGATTGTGTAAACTACATTAGTTGTTCTATTTTGAGATGAAGTATTATTATCAGGATTTTGAATGAAATCCATTGTCTCTTGATGATGAGTTGCAAACTCAGGATTATTCTGAATCAATTCAGCTAGTTTTTCTGAAGTATGACATGTTCTTTGCGCAACTCCAAAAAAACTACTTAAAAATAATACTATAATTGTAATTTTTTTCATTTTGATGTTTCTAAGTAATTAATATAAAAGATTCCAAAAATACTGAACTTAAACTTTTTAACAAACATTTAAATTAAATTTTATACTTTCCATATTAGAATCTTTATTATTTTTGAAAAACAAATTGTTTTTACAATATATTTATTACATAATTAAATTTTTAAACTACTTTAAAACACAGATAGTGGCAAGACTTTTGATTGTCTTTATCTCCTTTAATAAATTTCGTCATGAAAAAACTTCTTTTAATATTAATAGCATTTAGTTTATCTTATTGTAGTTGCAAAAAAAAATCTGTTTCAAAATCTAGTTCTTTCACAATTGAATCACCTTGTCCAGGCGATGGTAATTGTTCAATTAAAATTGAAAAAAATAAAAATTTAGAAATAAAAAACGATGAATTGGGTAAAATCTACTATGAATTAAAAGACAATTCAAGTACATCTGTAATACATTATCAGTATAAAAGGAATGTTGAAGAAGGTCTTCAGGATGGCCAACACATAGAAGAAATTATTTTTGAGATTGATAATAATTCTAAAGAAATTAACTTGGAAAATAAATATCTTCAGAATACAAAAATGTTATTTGGAAGACATTGTTATTGTAAAGGTCAAGCTGGATATTTTAAAATTGATGAAGGCTCATTACAGCTGGAAAATAAAGAAAATACAATTCATTTCAATTTAACTTATAAAACTGACAAAGTTCCTCAATTATCAAATAATATTATTGCAACCATAAAGTAATAAATAAAAAAAGGAGATGTAATACATCTCCTTTTTTTTATTGAACTTACTTTGATATTATTCAACAACAATTTTTTTGGTAGTTTTTACATCCCCATCTTCAATAGTTATCAAATAAACTCCTGACTGTGCATTTGCCAAACTAACTTCCTCGTTAATTAGCCCAGATGCTTTTATAGTTTTGGTTAAAATTAATCTGCCTCTTATATCATGGACATTTAATGTCACATCATTTAATAAATTTGTCACTTGAACTGTAAATGTACCGTTATTTGGATTAGGGTAGATTACAAAATTTTTCTCATTGGTAAATGTTTCATTAGTTAGAGTAGCTGTTTGTGAACAAATTTCAATAAACCATGAATTAATTTGACCAGCATCTTGATTATAGAAATCGGCAGTGTATAACCTCCATGTTCCGTTTGCATTTAAACCATTAAAAACAGACAATGGATTCGCTGGAGCAAAAGTACCTGTCATGTTAGCCACACAAGTAAAAGCAGCAGCACCATCACTTAAGGTCACATTAAAATTATCATTTCCAGCACAATTTCTATTCCAAACATTAGAAAAAGTTGTTTGGTTAGGATGAACAATTTGAATAACCAAATCTTGAGGATAAGTATGTGTAACGTTAAGTCCGATATTTACATCGCTAATATTTGATAATCCCGAAACATCAATTGAATTATTTACAACTCCTCCACTTTGATTTGCTCCTGCTCCATCTGGTATAACCAATGGAGTGTTATTTGTAAATGTTGTACATGTTGTTGATAATGTATAACCTATTGAAAAGTTTGGAGAAACCGCGTAGAAAATATTTCCAACAGCTTCAACTAGTATTCTACAATATGGCGCAGGTGTTGAAGGCATTGTAACCACTTGTGAACCATCATTAGGAGTGTTTGCTAACAGTGTAGTAAATGTTACTCCATTATCTGTAGATAATAAAATATTTACATTTGCAGTATTGATATTGTTTGCCGTAGTTCCTGCGACATCCCAAGTAATTGTTTGAGAGCTACTTGTATTCCAAGAAGCACTTGCTGCTGGACTAGTAACTCTAAACGGACCTACTGCCGCTGTATTCACAGTCATATTAGCTCTTGCAGTTTGTCCACCTGTTGGAGTTTGATTATCTCTAACTGTTAATGCAAAATTTAAAGTTCGAGCAACAGTTGGGGTAACTTCCCAAGTAGGTGACAAATTTCCGTTTAAAACACTTTGAAAATTAGGAAGATACCTTTTGTTAGAAGATGTAGGGTTTAAAGATCTATATACTGGACCTGTTGTTTGTGTTGAAGTTGGAAAATTTGTTCCAGAAGCAGCATTAGTTTGTTCCCAACAATAGGTTAAAGAAGCACTACCATCAGAATCAGATGCATTACCAGTAAGCACATAAGCGGTACCGTTAGGGATTGTATAATTTGATAAAGTAGTAATTGTAGGAGCAGTATTTCCATTATCAGTTTGTGGTGCACAATTTCCAGTACCAACCATTACAGCATTCATACTCGCTATACTAAAGGCATGAAAATAAGCATCTGAATTAGATTGAACATCTGGACCACAAATTCCCGCATAAGCCATTATAGTAGAACCACTTGCTGGTTCTACAGCATTTGCATTACTTCCATTTCCTTGACAATTTCCACCATCCCCACTAAAAGTATGAGGTCCTCCAAATTGATGTCCCATTTCATGAGCAACATAATCAATATCATAAGGATCACCAACTGGAGCAGGTGAACCTGTAATTCCTCTAGCTTTAGTAGAAGAGTTACAAACCACACCTAAACCTGCTAATCCGCCTCCACCTGTACTAACTGTGTGACCAATATCAAAATTAGCTGAACCAATAGCACCAGTAATAACTGTTTGACTCTCACCAATTAAATTAGCAGCACTATTGTTGGTAAATGAATCGGAATCAATAAAAATAATAAGATCATTATTAGCTACGAGATTCATTCGCAAAGACATGTCTCTCTCATAAACTCCATTAACTCTAGTCATCGTTACAACCATAGCGGATAATACTGCTGCTTTCTTTTGTGCAGTAGTACCTGATCCTAAACCAGCTGCATTAACATGAAACGCGGCATATTCTATTGTACATGCCATTGCTAATCGATATTGTCTAAATTTACCATCGGTTGCAAATGGTTGTGCAAAAGCAGCATTTCGATTTAAATTAACAATTTCTTCTTCATCGTCTTGAAAATGACAAGCAAAAGTTCTTTTAGATTGAATATTCTTTCTACTGTAAACAATATAATTGTTTAAATCTTTAGTATAAGTATCTATATAATAGGTTCCAGATTCTCCAGATAAGGACATTACATGCAAACCAAAAAGAGTTACACTGAATCTAATAGTAGCTGTTGGATCTTCAACTCCAACTCCTGAATAAGATTTAATTCCTGGGAATTTATTAGCCAATCCGTCTTCCATAACTGGAGCTTCAAAAATTCTAAAGTTCTGTAATTTACCTTCAGGATTAGGAAAAGCAATTATTACATTTGAATTTAAGGCGCTTCGATCTAAAGGTGCATTTTGCAACTGACTTTTTAGTCCATTAAAATCAAGCGAAAATAATTCATATTGATTTGGCGTTGTAGCTCGTTCCATTTTAGGTAAATCTACTAATCTGTCACCTGAAACTTTTTGCCATAAATTACCTTGTCCATAACTGTTTGCAAGAAACAAGGTAGTAATAAATACTAATTGTAAAATTTTTTTCATATTATAAATTTGAGTGGTTTTTTCATCGTAAAGATAACTATCTTTCAATAATTATCAAATTGTTAATAAATTAGTTTCTATTAATTTTGCTTAAAAGTAATTTTGCTTAAAAGTAATTTTGCTTAATAATTAACAAGAAATAGTCCTAAGTTTTGTTTTTCGTTAATTAAAAGTTATTATATTAAATTTCAATGCTATATTTTTGCAGTATCTCTTTTATATATTTAGTTGAAAATATTCAATTCTATTTCAGATTTCAAAAGCAATTCAAAAACCATAGTTACTATAGGTACTTTTGATGGTGTTCATATTGGGCACAAAAAAATCCTTGAGAAATTAATTAAAAGCACCTCAAATTCAGAATTTGAAAGTTTGGTTCTAACTTTTTTTCCTCATCCCAGACTTGTTTTGCAAACTGGCACTGATATGAAACAACTAAATACAATTGATGAAAAAGTTAATCTGCTTGATGCTATTGGAATAGATAATTTAGTCATTCATCCATTTAATAAAGAGTTTTCAAGGCTTACTGCTGAGGATTTTGTAAAATCTGTTTTGGTTGACACCTTTAATGTTGCGAAAATAATTATAGGATACGACCATCGTTTTGGTAGAAACAGAACTGCTGATATTAACGACTTAATTGAATTTGGAGAAAAATATAATTTTGAAGTAGAACAAATTTCTGCAGAAGAAGTAAATGATGTTTCTGTTAGTTCTACAAAAATTAGAAATGCTCTAAATGAAGGCGATGTAACACTTGCCCAAACTTATCTAGATTACTATTATTTAATTAATGGCACCGTTACCAAAGGAAAACAATTAGGCAAAACTATTGGCTTTCCAACTGCCAACATTAGCGTAAAAGAAGATTACAAACTAATTCCAAAAGATGGTGTTTATGTTGTTTCTTGTGAAATAGATTCATCAAAGCATTATGGAATGATGAATATCGGTGTGAACCCAACGGTAGAAGCAAATAATCAAAATCAAAAAATAGAAGTTCATCTTTTTGATTTCGAAAAAGATATTTACGGAAAACCAATCACTGTTTCGCTCTTAAAAAGGCTTCGAAACGAGCAAAAGTTTGAATCAATTGACGCGCTAAAAAAACAATTGGCTTTAGATAAAATTAATGCTGTTTCTTTTGTAAACTCTTTGAAAACTTCTCAGTAAACACAACATTTTCAATTAACAAGTCTAATCTTTTTGTTAAAAATTTATTTTTTCATAAAAAATAACCTAACTTTATTGTAGAATTTCTCTAACTTAAAGTCTATTTTTATGAAACTCCCAAAAGAACTTGTAAACGGTTTTCTAATCTTTTTAGGAATATCAATCTTTTTTTTAGTGATGGAATTATTAGGTCTAGCTGATAATTTCTATTTAAGAATTCTTAATGTTTTATTTGTCTTCTATGGTGTAAACAAGACTATAAAACAAAATATATCTGAAGGAAAAACAGATTATTTAGCAAATTTAATTTCATCAGGATTAACCGCATTCATTGGTGTTTTGCTAAGTGTTTTAGGTTTACTTTTCTACATTTACTACAAAGGCGGCGACTCATATATCGAAAAACTTTCCGAGAAATTTATTTTTGGCGGCGCTAGTGTTAATGAATATTGTATTGGTTTGTTATTCGAAGGTCTAGCTTCAGGAATGATTGTTGTCTTCATTACTTTGCAAGTGTGGAGAGGCAAAACTCATTTCAAATAAAATACTCTTGAAACATACCCTTACTTATTTTGTTTCTTTTGGAACTTATGCCTATTTTTGACGCCATATAAATTCTATTTATGAGCATCACTAAACATAATTGGACCAAAGAAGAAATTATCGCTATTTATAACAAACCCTTGATGGATTTGCTTTATGAAGCAGCATCAATCCACAGAGAACATCATGATCCAAATGTGGTTCAAGTTTCTACTCTTTTATCTATCAAAACAGGTGGTTGTCCAGAAGATTGTGGCTATTGTCCTCAAGCAGCTCGTTATCATACCAATATTGAAGGAAATGATTTGATGACGGTTAGTCAGGTAAAAGCACAGGCTCTGAGAGCAAAATCTAACGGTTCTTCTAGAGTTTGTATGGGTGCAGCATGGAGAAATGTTAAAGATGGCGAAGAATTTGACCAAGTTTTAGAAATGGTTAGAACCATTAATAAATTGGACATGGAAGTTTGTTGTACTTTAGGAATGCTTACTGAAAATCAAGCGCAACGCTTAGCAGAAGCAGGACTTTATGCTTATAATCACAATTTAGATACTTCTGAAGATTATTATAAAGAAGTAATTTCTACCCGTGCGTTTGATGATAGAATTCAAACCATCGAAAATGTTCGTAAAACTAACGTTACCGTTTGTAGTGGTGGAATCATTGGAATGGGAGAAAGCATTGAAGACAGAGCTGGAATGTTGGTTGCGTTGTCTACTTTAAATCCACAACCCGAATCGGTGCCAATTAATGCTTTAGTTGCCGTAGAAGGAACACCTATGGAAAATGAAAAACCAGTAGAGATTTGGGAAATGATTCGAATGGTTGCAACTACTAGAATTGTGATGCCTGAAACGCAAGTGCGCCTTTCGGCAGGAAGAACCGAAATGTCTCGCGAAGGTCAAGCAATGTGCTTTTTTGCAGGTGCAAATTCAATTTTTGCTGGAGATAAATTATTAACTACTCCTAATCCAGATGTAAACGAAGACATGAAAATGTTTGAAATGCTTGGATTAATTCCTCAAAAACCTTTTATCAAAGTAATGCAACCTAAAACCGTAGAAGCTGAGGATTCTCAGTTTGCTCCTTTAGGTGAAAAACCAAAATGGACTAGACCAGGTCATACAATTGACCGTAATCTTGAAGCTTCAGGCAAAGGAAAATAGTTCATCATTTAGATATAGAAATAAATAATTTTATAATTTTGCTCTCAGTAATCATTTACTGGGAGTTTTTTTTAAACTTTTTACCAACCAATCTATGTCTTTAATCCTAACAGAAATTGAACGTGTAAAAACCATTTCAAAAGAAGATTTTTATACAAATTATTATAAAAAACAAAAACCCGTTGTTATAGAACAACTAACTTCGGATTGGCCTGCCTTTCAGAAATGGAATTTAAATTACATTAAAGAAATTGCTGGTGACAAAACAGTTCCACTTTATGATGATAGACCTGTTTCACATAAAGACGGCTTCAACGAAGCTCATGCGAAAATGAAAATGAGTGACTATGTTGATTTGCTTCAATCAAAACCTACTAACTATCGCATTTTTCTTTATAATTTAATGAAAGAAGTTCCAAGTTTAAAGGAAGATTTTAAATGGCCTGACATTGGTTTGAAATTGGTAAAACAACTTCCAATGCTTTTTTTTGGTGGAGAAAACTCCAAAGTATTTATGCATTACGATATTGACTATTCTAACATTTTACACTTTCATTTTCATGGTCAAAAGAAATGCATGTTGTTTGCTCCGAACCAAACCCCTTATTTATACAAAGTCCCACACGCATTAATTTCCAGAGAAGATATAGATTTTGATAATCCTAATTTTGAAAAATATCCTTTATTGCAAAAAGCAAACGGATTGATTACAACACTAAATCATGGAGAAATGCTTTATATGCCGGAAGGTTATTGGCATTACATGAAATACGAAACTCCAGGTTTCTCGATGAGTTTGAGAGCATTTCCAAGAAACATCAGCAATCTTTCTAAAGCAGCTTATAATGTGTTCATCATGCGCAATTTTGATAACTTCATGCGTAAATGGAAAGGACAACAATGGATAGATTATAAAAACAATAAAGCACTAAATAACCGAACATAAAAAAAGCCCAATTTCTTGGGCTTTTTATTTTAATTGACAATAATTTTCTTTGATACTGTAAAATTATTACCCATTTGAATTTTTACAATTAACGTTTGTGTTGATACGTTATTCAAATAAGTTGAAAACTGTAAACCATTAACTTTTTCATTCTTTATTAATTCTCTACCTAGTAAATCATATATTTTGACACTTTTTATCTCCTCTTGAGTAGACTTTACGGTTACCATGTCATTATTACTAGATACTATTACATTTGAATTAATTGTTTCGATATCTTGATTATCTAATGAATTAGTTGTATACCTTATTTTAAAGCGATTTGTATATGTCCCAGATTCCGTTGTAAATAAATAAGGTGTTTGTTTTAAATCATGAATAATGTTTAAATAAGTATCTTCTAAAAATATTTTTTGCGCTTCATTTTCAAATAATCCATCCACAAAGGCTAGCGCTATTTTATAAGAACCATTGGATTGAATGTCCATTCCTAAAGGAACTTCATCAAACTCATTAAATGGTAATGCTCGTCCTTGAATAATTAACCTATCATAACCAACTAGCGAATATAATTTTAAATATCCATCTTTTTTAGAAGGAGCATCGTATAAATTATCATTATCCATTGTTGCACCATCAACATATCCAAACATTGTACGTATAGCTGCATCATTATCTTTAACAATATCCAACCAAATTCTGTTTTGTTCAGGTGCTGATACAGTTTCATTTACATAATTAGATGATAATCTATAGAAATTAGTTCCTGTTACATTACCATAAGTTTTGTCTCGTAAGGCATTTGTAAAGTTTACTGTTCCTGAACCAGTGGCTCCATCTTGCATCACAACAAAAAATCCTTGACCAGCTCCAATATAATAGTCTGGATTTGGATTTGCCAAATTACCAGTTAAATTAAAAGGTAAATAATCGGTATTTGGATTGTAATTGGCATAAAAATTATCATAAAAAGGATTGGCAGTGGAAGTACTTGGTAATGTACCATGTGTCCAAATGTAAAGAGCTCCAGTAAGCACAGAACTATTTGCCGTTAAAAAGTTTCTACAGCTAATTGCTGAAGGATACGGATTCCCTAATAAATTCCAATTGTCGTCTAAATTAGTTACTAATGCACCACTAGGTAAAGTATAGTTTGGACCTGTATTAGATCCTCTGTTTATAGTAACACTAACATTTCCATTTCTTGGAACTCCTAAAAATGGAACTTCCAAATCTTGATTTGCAGTATTATTAAATGTTGAAGGTCCACTCACGATATAACCTTTACCAGAAGCCATTAATCCTGAATAAGATTGCCAGTTTCCTTGTGTTCCGTTTGCATTATTAAGAGTAGTATTCCAAGTATATTTATAACCATTAGAAGGTAAAGCACTCAAATTGTAATTATCAACAGGAGAAGACCAATATACATAATCCAAACGGCGTTGTTGAGCTATTCTTTTATAAGTTATATTTCCTGAATTGACAACATTATTAACTTGAACAAGACTTGAATTGTTTTCAAAAGTTGCAGTTCCTCCTGAAATTACAGTTAATTCATTTTTTATAACAACATAATTTCCACTTCTAACTGTTAATGATTTTCCATTATTAACTGTAACACTACATGCCTCAAAACTTGGTGAAAACCCATTCGCCGTATCATATGTATGATCAATGATTACCGCTTTATCTTGTGATGGCAAACCGTTAGACCATGTATTTGAGGCTTGCCAAGTTGTAGTTTGGCCAGGTAAAATCATTACTGCATTAGTTGCGGTATAACACGTTACTGTATTTTCTCTTATTTGACAGTAAAATTGATATCCTGTCAAAGTAGAAACATCTGAAATTGATAAAGTATTGGTAGTAACTCCTGAATACAATCCTGAGTTTGTCAAAGCTGTCCATGTTGCAGTATTTGGTGCAACAGCATACCATTGATAGGTTAACCCGATGGCATCAACAAAACCTTCACTACCTCCAACAGTCAATGTAGTTGATTTACATGTAGGTGTATAAGTTGGTTGTAACGTTACACTTGGTGGATTTCCTGCTATAAAATTATAAACTCCAACATCCGAATAATCATTTGTATCGCATGAAGAAGAACCTGAACCAATCCAATCAATTATTTCCCAATCAGAATGAGAATATGTGGTTTTTGGTACAGTAACATTATTTTTTCTTCTAAAATCAACACCTCTGTCTCCAATTCCCAATGAAGCAGCCCAACTTTGATTCATATACTCACCCCAGCTATCAATTTTAGTAGCATTATTAAATAATGCAATATAATCGTGTTCAATAGCAGTATTGGGAGGCGTTCCTCCATCAGAAAAATTAATTCCATTAATCCCTGGCGTTGTTTGATTTGCCAAAGAGCCATTTCCGCCATAAACCCCACAAACAGAAGCAGTAGGTGTTGTTCTAAATACATGTGTTGCATTATTAGCTAACGTACCCGTTAATGTTGCTGTTCCATATGGTGTGGCATTACCATCTTGAAAGAACTGTAATGAATAGTTTGACAAATTAACAGAAGCTCCTGTACCATTAAAAATTTCAACATATGTTAAACCACCATATGTCGCATCTGTAACTTCACTTATAAATAAGTTAGAGGCATTTGTTCCTCCTTTACATGTATTAGCAACATTATTAATAACAGTAAACGTATTAGATGCTTGACAACCCTGTGAACTTGTAGTTATTAATGAGCCTGAAGTTACTCCAGTTGGAATTATGGTAGTAATTTGGGTTGTTGAAACTGTAGTAAAAGATAAGCCCACTGCATTTAAACTTACAGTTGCTCCAGTTAATACTCCAGACGTTGCATTTATTGTTACTTCAGTACCTACAGGACCAGATGTTGGAGTAATTGTGTTAGCTGTTGCTAAGCATACTCCCGTTCCATCAACTAAATAGGTAAATGGGTTTTTTGTACTGTCATTATTGGCTATAGAAACTATAGCACTTCTATAACCAACATATTGCGGAGTAAAAGTAATGATGAATGTAGTACTGTTTCCAGGACTAATACTAGTTGAACTAGGCACGGTTGTAACTACGAAATCTCCAGGGTTTGTTCCTCCAACAGTAACAATTGGTGCTCCCGTTAAATTCAATACCGCAGTAGCAGATGAATGATTCTGAATTTCAAAATCTTTAGTAGCATTAGACCCTAAATTAATGCTTCCAAATGCGGTATTATTGATACCTGAAGTTGAAGCTGAGCCATTGGTTATAGTACTAGTACCGCCTGTAAATCCTTTTAATCTAATATCTGGCGCTGGTGATTGTCCTATCCCTGTAAAGTTAATAACATACCCTGCACCTTCATCAGCATCATCACTTATTATAGTAACACTTCCTGTAAATGTTCCTGTAGCCGTTGGACTAAATCTAATAGTAAAAGTTCGTGTATTGGGCGTTGTACTGGTCATTCCTAAAATAGTTGTCAAAGGAAGATAAGTAGCAAACAAAGAGTAAGGTGGATTTCCTGTCATTGAAGGTGCATTTCCACCCGAACCTAATGTTAATGTTTGTTGCCCTAAATTTTGTATAGTGAAAACAATATCTACTGGAAAACCTATGACAACGTTACCAAAATTATAAGTGCTTCCCGTTAAATAATTTGTTGCGCCTTGTACAATGTTTATCTCTTTATCTCTATCACCAGCACTAAAATGATTTGGTGCAGTTAAATTAGTACATCCACCAATAGATAATGAATTACCTCCAATTGGTGCACCACCATTTGTCCATATACTACCATTCCATTGATTGGATTTACTTAATGTTTCTGTTCCGTTAATATCAACTGCTAAATAACTAGCGCCAAAAGTATAAGTAGGCGATGTAAAAGTTCCTGTTGTAGTGGTTGTCCAGTATCTTGAAATAAAATTACCCGTGGCATCCATATTCGGATGTTTGCTGTCCTCTACTGCAACACCAAGAAATGCCGAAGTAAATGTACCTGCCGTAAAATTAACAGTAGCTGGTGAATACTGAGTACCATCTGCCGAAGCTACTCTATCACCTATTGGAAAATTATAAACTGTTGCTGTAGCCGTTATTGCTTTTCTCAACACACCACCTGCTGTAACATCTGCTATTACATAACTATTAGCCGACGCTGTAAAGGTATTGCTGCAGGTTGATGCCAGTGTCATTGTATTTGAAGCCAAATCGACCAATCCATTTGTCAGTACCAGTGAAGTATTTATTGTTAAAGCTGAACCCAACACACAGGCAACAGCTGCTGCCGATCTATTAACAGAAAATGTTGCTAAGTTAAGATCAGTAACAAACTTAACCGTGCCAATACTACCTGTTCCTAACAACGATAAATTTGAAGTAGTGCTTCCTTTAAAACTTCCCGAACCCGTTATCGTATTGGCTACTGCAGCTGTTCCTAAAGTTAAGGTTCTACCATTAATGTCTATAACATCTGCCGCATTTCCAAACGAAATAACATTGCCTGCTAACGGTGCGCTAATCGTTAAATTGCTCAGCAACTGAACTGTTGTTCCGCTTCCAGTGGTAACTACATAAGGAATCGTTAAAGCAGATGAAGAAGTAACTGTTTGTGTACCTATTTTAGTAAAAAATACGGCTCTGTTGTTTCCGTTAAACGTTCCAGTATTTGAAAAATTTCCTCCTAATCTTAAATCATCTCCCGATGCTGCTCCTAATGTTAATGTTCCTGCATTAGTAACATCGCCTGCTACAATTAATAAACCTCCAGCCGATACACCTCCATAATTCATAGCAATAGAACAACCCGAATCAATGGTTAAACTTCCTGCCATTGCTTTAACGCCTACAGCGCCTGAAGCAGCACCATTAATATAATCTAAAGTAGTTGCGTTACTTACTTGTACATTATTTGGATAACCAGGTGTAACACCAATGGTTCCAACACCAGCAGCTTGCCATTCAAAACCTCTTCCATAAGTTCCGGTTGTATTGTATTTTAATAGTGAAGAAGCTCCATAAATAGGCGATTGATTAAAAAATCCTCCATTTACAATTAAACAAGTACCATTAATAGTCAACGAAGAAGGAGCTGTTATTACAACATTTCCATTCCCTAAAGTTAAAGTTCCAGCTATACTTCTTGCCATGGTAGCATTCATGGTGAATCCACCTTGAAGAACCGTTACATTATAAGGCGGTGCACCTGCTGGCCAAAACTTATCTGTATTATTAACTGCATAATTACTTGTAGAATTAAATACCAAAGTGCTCGTTCCTCCATAATTGAAGTTATTTCCTGTTGCCCATCCGCCAGTGTCTAATTTAAATGTTCCGTTTACATTAGTTGTGCCACTATTAGTATAAGTGAAAGCTCCTGTTGCTAAACTTCCTGCAGCATTAATAGTAGTTGTGGTTCCTAAATCTCTGGTCACAGCAACATCCATTGTTACAGCGTGATTGATAATAGCATTTTGTGCACTAGTAGGTACTACTCCGCCAGTCCATGTTGAACCTACGTTCCAATTTCCATTGTTGGCAGTGGTTATACCTGCAGGTGCTGTAACATTTACATCATCCATATCACAATTACCAGTTCCTTTTGTATAAGTCCATCGAATATATCTGGTTGTTGATGAAAGTGCTAAAGTAATGTCTGCACAATCAGTAATAGCAGTTGATGAAGCATCAGTACCATAATTACCAATAGTAGAATATGTAGAACCATCTGGGGATTCTTCAACCAATAGATATGTCACTCCACTCATTGAAGCCTTTTTTAACTTAAAAACTAATTGTGAAGGAGCAGAATTTATAAAGAGTATAACTTGATCTCCATTAGTATCAAAAGTTCCTGCATTATTTCCTGAACAAGCAAAAGAGGTTGATCTTAATGAGATACCACTATCAGTCCAACCTGTTGGAGTTGTATTCCAAGCTGTTCTTGAAACAGGTAAAGATGCCTGCCCAAAAGAAGCATTTGAAAAGATTAAAAAGAAAAAAACAATGCTAAGTAATTTACTTAATTTCATATAGTTGAATATAATTCTAAAACGTCATTTTTGCCCATAAAAAAAATAGCACGTTAAGTTGCAGATTTTTGGGCCTACAAAATTATATCTATTTCACTATATTTCAATAAGTTCATCTTAAGAAATTGTCAACATATTTTAAATTTATTGCTCATTTAGCAAAAAAACCTACTTTTTGCCTCAAAAACACTATTTTCAGTGGGTTTTTCAAGGTTTTTGAAGCTCAAAAATTGTACTAAAACACACTATTTTTTTAACAAGTTTTCCACTATCTTTGAAATGTTTCAAAAAAATACAATGTCCGATTCCATCTCTTTTTCAGAAGTTCAAAAAAAACTAGAATATTACTGCAGTTATCAGGAGCGTTGTCATTTTGAAGTAGAACAAAAATTATACTCTTTTGAACTATCGGCTGCCGAGCGTCAGCAAATCATTGTACACCTGATTGAGCACAACTATTTAAACGAGGAACGCTTTGCTTCCATCTTTACGCTGAGCAAACTCCATCAAAAAAGCTGGGGAATTGTGCGTATTAAAAACGAACTCAAAGCACGAAAGGTTTCCGACTACCTGATTACCAAATCGCTCAATGAAATTTCGAAGGAAGAATATCATAAAACTTTCAACACCTTAGCCGAAAAACATTGGAACACTATCATGGAGCGCAACACCTTGAAGAAACGCAAAAAGTTCTGTGATTACATGCTACGCAACGGTTGGGAAAGCGATTTAGTCTATAAGAAAGCCAAAGAATTAGAACAGTAAACGCCATTTTCCTATTGGCTTTTTAGGTTTTCCTATTGGAGAAAGCCGTTTTCTTATTAGGAATTTATGTTTTCCTGTTAGAAAATTGCTTTTTCCTATTAGAAAATTACCTTTTCCTGTTAGAAATTTGTGTTTTCCTATTAGAAATTTGCCTTTTCCTATTAGTTTTTTGCTTTCTCCTATAGGAGGAAGACGTTTTCCTATTGGAAATTTGGATTTTCCTATAGGTATTTGATCCTTTCCTATAGGTGATTCTATGCAATCCATAGTAGTTTTAAAATTCATCAGGACGAAACAAAAGATTCATCAGGACGAACAAAATGATTCATGCGGACGAAACAAAAGTTTCATCAGGACGAATTTTGAAAAAGTTTCGTAAAGGATAAAAATCTTATTTAGTCAGCAGAATAGTCACAGCATTTCCGCCAAAACCAACCGCATTTACCAATATGTTGCTCAATGCTCTGCCTTTTACTTGAGGTGTGGCAAAAGGAACTTCAATAAACTCCTGATGTTGCAGCATCATGACCGCCAGTTCGATACTCAACATACCCGAAGCACCAAAGGTATGCCCCATTTTCCATTTGTTAGTGGTAAGCAACGGCAGGTTATTGCCAAAAACTTTTTGGATGGCTTTATATTCCGAAAGGTCGCCTTTGATGGTTCCCGGTGCGTGCATCACAATAGCATCAATATCAGAAGGAGCCAAAGTACCCATCGCCATTTTCATTGATTTTTGAAAACATTCCGCTTCTTCCGAGATGGAAATATTGTGTTCCAACGTATCGGTAGCAAAGCCAATGCCCGAAACATAGGCTAAAGCGTTTTCTTTTTCGCCTAGTTCCAAACACGCCACACTGGCGGCTTCGCCTAACACCATAGTGTTTTTGGTTTTCTCAAAATCCAATGCACGGCACGGAAAGTCCTGCTCTTGGTAGGCATAGATTTTCAACGCTTTCATTTGGGCAATGGTAAAATCGGTCAATGGCGCTTCGCTTCCGCCTACTAAAAACTTGGTCGACAATCCGCTTTTCAACCACGCCACAGCATTCAACACGGCATGCAATGCGGTTGAACAAGTGATTGAATGGGAAATTTCAACACCTGTAGATTTCAAATCATGGGCAACCCAGGAAGACACATTTCCCAAGGTAGTAACCGGCGAAGTCAACGTAGGCGTTACTCCGGTTTCAAGGTATTCCTGGTGAAACTGCTCAAAAAGTTGCGTTGCACCACGCGAAGAACCAATGTTAATTCCAAAATCTTCGCCTTCCTTCCAGCCTGCTTGATGCACCGCTTGGCGCGAAACCAAAATAGCCATCAAAACCGTTTCGTCTAACGATTTATACTTGTTGTCCGATTGGCGCAAGTCGTTAATTGTTGTTCTTAATCCGCTTGGAATAGTGGCAACAAATTCTTCCTTGCCGTTCACGTTCTTAGTCGAAATAAAAGTTTTTGGCGAAAGATAATTATTCCAGATTCCTTCGGGACTATTCCCTAAAGGCGACAGAGAAGCGAGCGACGTTATGGCGATTTTTTGTTTCATGGAGTGTGCAACCTGAATTCTGAAATGGTATTCAGAAAAGATTTGGCAAATTTAAATCATTTCAATCGCATCAACGATGGTTTCATATACTTTTTGCAATTCTTCTTTGCTGATAACATACGGCGGCAAGATGTAAACGATGTTACCCACTGGGCGTAAAATGATTCCGTGTTGGATGAAGAAATTATAGAGTTTGTTGCGCATCGTTCCATAATAGCTTTCTTCGCTATCGGTTTTGATTTCTAAGGCAAATATAACGCCCAGCACTCGGGTTGTTTTTACTTTCGGATGCGACTTTATTTTTGCTTCAAAAGCTTTGTGACTTTCGTTGATTTCCTTAATGTTTTGTTGCATTTCTGATGTTTCCAACAGCGAAATACTGGCCAAAGCCGCGGCACAACCTGTTGGATTTGCCGTAAACGTATGCCCGTGGAACAACGCCTTATTGGTATCATCGTCAAAAAAACCGTCGAAGATGCTTTGTGTAAACGTGGTGATGGCCATTGGTATCGTTCCGCCGGTTAATGCTTTAGACAAGCACATCATATCGGGTTGGTTTTGCAAATAATCAACAGCAAAGGTTTTTCCTGTTTTGCCAAAACCCGTCATCACTTCGTCAGCAATGGTTAAAACGTTGTGGTTGTTGCAAATTGCTATCAGTTCGTCCAATTCTTCCGGTGGATACATCACCATTCCAGCTGCACCAAGCACCAAAGGTTCAAAAAGAAACGCGGCATACTCATTGGTTTTCACCAATTCTAAAAGTGCCGCTTTGCTTTTTGCCTCATTCCCGGCAGTTGGCACTGGTATTCTAGCCACTTCTAATAGGGAACCTTTGAAAGCTTCTGTAAAAAACGAAATACCACTGCTGGCCATAGCGCCAAACGTATCGCCATGAAAGGCATCCTCAAAGGCAATGATTTTGGTCTTCTTGATTCCTTGATTGTAATTGAATTGCAACGCCGCTTTGATGGCAACTTCTACGGCAGTCGAACCATTATCCGAATAGAACAACTTCTTTTGATTGGAAGGCAACAGTTGCATCAACTTTTCGGCCAATAAAACCGCTTTATCATGTGTGAAACCACCAAACAACACATGCTCTAACGTGGTTAACTGCTGGTAAATGGCATCGGCAATAAAGGTGTTGGAATGTCCAAAAGGGTTTACCCACCAAGACGCAATAGCATCGATGTATTCCTTACCGTTTTCGTCCCAAAGCAAGGCGCCTTTTCCTTTAACAATAGCAGGAAAATCGGCTGCTGTTTTGTGTTGGGTATAAGGATGCCAGTTGTATTGCTTGTCTCTTTGGGAATAGGTCATAATAAAAGAATAATGCGAAAATTACTTTTTGCAAATGTACGAAAGTCTGTGAGCTTATAAATTCAAAAGCTGTTCCCGAAACTTATCGGCATAGTATTGAATGACATTCTGGTCGAAATAAGGTTCGTTATCAATTCTTCCGATGAAAGTAGCTTTGGTTTTCTTTAGAATAATCGATTCAGTAGCTTGGTTCTCATCGCCCGAAAAAATAATTCCTGCAACATTAAGTTTTCTGCTTTTCAACGCTTCAAAAGTCAACAATGTATGGTTGATACTTCCCAAATAATGACGCGAAACCACAATGATTTTATAGTCTTCTTGAATTAAATCAACAATACAATCGTTATCATTCAACGGAACCAATAGTCCGCCAGCGCCTTCAATGACTAAATGATTGGAAGTCTTTGGTTCTTTTATCTTTTTGATATCGATTGTAATTCCGTCCAGTTCGGCAGCATAATGCGGACTGGCAGGCGTGTTGAGTTTATAACTGTTTTCGAGGATAACCGTTTTGTCGTTGCTAATGTACTTTTGAATTTTATGACTGTCGGACTGGTCTAAATCGCCTGCCTGAACAGGTTTCCAATAATCGGCTTCTAAAGCTTGGGTAACAATAGCGGAAGCAATGGTTTTGCCAACGTCGGTTCCAATTCCTGTGATGAATAATTTCATTTTGTATTATTTGAATACAAAAGTACACAACAGCGCTAAGACTTCCGAAATTTCTTTTTCGGTATTGTAGCTGTGCAAGCAAAAACGCAATCGTTCTTGTCCTTCGGGAACGGTTGGCGACAAGATAGGCTTTACATCAAAACCTCTCTCTTGTAGTTGTGCGGCAATACTTTTTACGTTTTGATTCCCAGAAATAATGGCACATTGAATGGCCGATTTGCTATAGACAAACAATGGTTTTAATCCCAATTGCAACTTTTGTTGGTTGAAGAAAACTATGTTGTTTTTCAGTTTTTCCAATGGTTCTTTTTCCTGTTCCAATTGGTGATACGCCATTAAAATAGTGGCCACCGAATGTGGCGAAAGTGCTGTGGTATAAATAAAACTTCGGGCAAAGTTGACCAAGTAGCTTTTTAATTCTTCGCTTCCTAAAATGGCCGCACCATGACAACCCAATCCTTTTCCGAAGGTCATGATTCGGGCAAACACTTTGTTTTGCAATCCTAAACTTTGTAATAATCCTTCGCCTTTAGCACCAAAAACGCCTAATGCATGGGCTTCGTCTAACACTAAATAACATTGATGCTTTTCCGATAGATTAGTCAGCTCTTCCAAATTGGGCGAATCGCCATCCATAGAGAAAACACTTTCGGTTACTATGTAAATGGTTGGTGGCTGATGGTTGTTGGTTGTCAGTTTTTGGATTTGTCTTTCTAAATCTTGAAAATCGTTGTGTTGAAACTTATAGGCTTTGGCATTACTCATGGAAATCCCATCGCGAATGGAAGCGTGACACAATTCATCAAAGAAAATCACATCATTCCGTTGTGGAACTGCGCTAAAAAAACCAACATTGGCATCATACCCAGAGTTGAAAATCAAAGCCGCATCCGCTTTGTGAAATTTCGAAATAAACGATTCGGCTTCCTGATATAAACTGTGATTACCCGAAAGCAATCGCGAACCTGTAGCACCGTTTACTTTGATGTTCTTATCCATCAGAAACTGGTGCGTTGCGTTGAACAGCGTTTCACTTTTGGCAAACCCAATATAATCATTGGAAGAAAAGTCGACCCATTCATTTTGAGCAGTCAACTTACGCAAAGCGTTGTTTTCTTCACGCTGATTGAGTTTGGATTGAAGTGTTTTTGGGAGTTTCATATTATTTTTTTTCAACCCACTTATTATTTCCTCTTTCAGTTGCATCTAATAAGTCAATGTTTAATTTGTCGGCAACCATTTCTCCAAATTCAAAAGCATCTTCTTTTTTCTCGAACTCATACATTTTATAATGTTTATTGCGAACATACCAAAGATTTGTTTCAAAAACATTTTTATCTGTTAAAAAGACTGAAACATATTCAAATTCTTGAGCTTTAGTTTTGACCTTTTTAATAAATGGTCCAACTTTATATAAAGTATGAATAGAGTTATTTTTAGTATCAATTTCGATATCTTTAATCATTGAAAAGATTAATCCATTAGCCAGACATGGTAATCCGTAATAAAAAAATTCAAATAACTTAATTAATGATTCTTTATAGTTAATCTCAAGTGTTAAATAGTAAAGAATTAATATGAAAATAAAGGTGGTAATAGAATAAAATACTGCTGCCAAAACTAATTCATACCATGAACGCTTTCCAGAGTATATTTGAATAATTTTAGTTTCAGCATTTTCCATTTATCAAAAATAAAAAAAGCCCAACAAAATTGTTGAGCTTTCTTCGTTTATTTTGAATTGTCTTAGTCGGCTAAAACAATTACTTTGTTGTCTTTCATTTCGATAGTTCCAGAATTGATTTCTAAAGTATAGTTTTGATCGTTTACTTTAGAAAATTTGTCTGCAACTTCTTTTTCAAATTTAAAACTGTTGGCCGTAATTTTAACGGTACCTTGTTTTAAAATTGAA
This sequence comes from Flavobacterium sp. PMTSA4, assembly GCF_032098525.1. Lineage (NCBI taxonomy): Bacteria > Pseudomonadati > Bacteroidota > Flavobacteriia > Flavobacteriales > Flavobacteriaceae > Flavobacterium > Flavobacterium capsici. The sequence continues at coordinate 2,386,118 of NZ_CP134890.1, read as the reverse complement.
ACTATCGGCGCGTGATTGTTCAATATTTGAAATGAACCATCAACACCTGGCAAATGAACCGAAGTTACTTCGCCTTTAAATAAACTTGCTTCTGGAGATACTATTTCTAAAATCATTCTTATTAAGTGATTAGTGAAAAGTAATTAGTGATTAGCAAAATGTGAACTATTTACTAGTTACTAATCACTATTTACTAAAAATTAAGCTTCTGCTAACATTTTTTGACCTGCTTCGATAACGTCTTCAATAGTTCCTTTAAGGTTGAAAGCCGCTTCTGGTAAGTGGTCTAACTCACCATCAATAATCATGTTAAATCCTTTGATAGTATCTTTAATGTCAACCAATACTCCAGGAATACCTGTAAACTGCTCAGCTACGTGGAATGGTTGCGATAAGAAACGTTGCACACGACGCGCTCTAGATACAGAAAGTTTATCTTCTTCTGATAATTCTTCCATACCAAGGATAGCAATAATATCTTGTAATTGTTTGTATTTCTGTAAAATCTCTTTAACTCTTTGTGCACAATCATAGTGCTCATCACCTAAGATAAGTGGTGTTAAGATACGAGAAGTAGAATCTAGTGGGTCAACCGCTGGATAAATACCTAACTCAGCAATTTTACGAGACAATACTGTTGTTGCATCTAAGTGAGCAAAGGTTGTTGCAGGAGCTGGATCCGTTAAGTCATCCGCAGGTACATATACCGCTTGTACTGAAGTAATCGAACCTTTTTTAGTAGAAGTAATACGCTCTTGCATCGCACCCATTTCAGTTGCTAATGTTGGTTGGTAACCTACCGCAGATGGCATACGTCCTAAAAGAGCCGAAACCTCAGAACCTGCTTGTGTAAAACGGAAGATGTTATCAACGAAGAAAAGAACGTCTTTTCCTTGGTCTGAACCTGCACCATCACGGAAATACTCAGCGATAGAAAGACCAGATAAAGCCACACGTGCTCTTGCTCCTGGTGGTTCGTTCATTTGTCCGAAAACGAAAGTAGCTTTTGACTCTCTCATTCCTGGTTTGTCTACTTTAGTTAAATCCCAACCTCCATTTTCCATAGAGTGCATGAAATCTTCACCATATTTTATAATTCCTGATTCTAACATCTCACGTAACAAATCGTTTCCTTCACGAGTTCTTTCACCAACTCCTGCGAATACTGAAAGTCCACCGTGACCTTTAGCGATGTTATTAATCAATTCTTGAATCAATACTGTTTTACCAACTCCAGCACCACCGAATAATCCAATTTTACCTCCTTTTGCATAAGGCTCAATCAAATCGATTACTTTAATACCAGTAAATAATACTTCAGTAGAAGTTGATAAATCTTCAAATTTAGGTGCTTGTTTGTGAATTGGCATTCCGTTTGCACCTTCTTTTGGCAAATCTCCTAAACCATCGATAGCATCACCAACTACGTTAAATAATCTTCCGTAGATATCATCCCCAATTGGCATTTGAATTGGAGCACCAGTTCCATGAACTGCAGTTCCTCTGCTCAATCCGTCAGTTGAATCCATCGAAATGGTTCTAACGGTATTTTCACCAATGTGTGATTGTACTTCAAGAATTAACTTAGTACCGTTTTTGTTAATGATTTCTAATGAGTCATAAATTTTTGGTAACTCAACATCTTTAGTATCAAATACTACGTCAACTACTGGACCGATGATTTGCGAAACTTTTCCTATTGCTTTAGACATGCTTTATGTATTTATTAAATAGCTGTTTAGGTTTTAAAAAAACACCTCTTTTTTCAGAGTGCAAAGGTAATTTTTCTATTTTAAAAATCAATAGATAAGATTACTTTTTTTAATTAATTTTTATAAATTATAGTATAAGTATGAGTATACAACAAAAAACCACTAACAAATGCTAGTGGTTTTGAATTATTAACAATAACCTTTTTTAAAAATTTGCAGGATCTTGTGGATACAAAATTCTATACGTACCAACGTTTACTCCTTTAAAATTAGAACCATAGGTTTCATTTATTGCTTTCAAAAATTGATTTGCAATAAAAGCATAGCCTCTTGGACTAGGGTGAACTCCATCTAAAGAAAAAGTAGCTCCTGTTACATATGTTGAAGTAAGCGTGTAATTATTTGCTACAACTCCTGTAGTACTCAATTGTGTCATCAGTGTTTTTGCGTCAACTAATGCCAATCCATTAGCAGTTGCTGCATCTTGAATGGTTTGATTATAAGAATCAGTTGCTGCTTTTACTTCAGCGATTTCATTTTTAGACAAAACCCATTGGTCAGCTAAAGGAACTGAAACTCCATTTACTTGAAGTGGATTTCCTCCAACAGTAGTTCCGATAAAAGCTCTAGCAGGCAAAACAATTAAATCTTCACTAGTAGCTTGACGGTAAGATGGAATTCCAAAACCTGTTAAATTAGTTAAATACTCATCTACAATTACAACTTTATTTGTAGCAGATGCAGAGAAAGAAATTGTTCTTTGAGCTACCTCAGCTGCAGTCAATAATCCATTTGATTGCGCAAACAACAATCCATTATTATAGGCTGCATAACCAGCATTCAATTGCGCAGCAGTAGCGGCATCTAACGGAACTGGATTATAAGGAACAGTAGTAAAATATGGCAATGTGCTCACATAAGGCAAATTAGCTATCACTCCTTTTCGCCCACCTGAAGTTAACTTAGCTATTAAAGCATTATAAACTGCATTAAAAGTTGTTGTTGGCGTTATTGGACTAGTGCTTACACCTCCAGAAGTAGCATATCCTAGAACGTCATTACCTCCAATCCATAGAGAAAAGAACGTTGGATTAGTAGCTACGGCATCGTCAACAACTGTAGCTGTAGTTGAAGAAGCCATTCTTCCAAAATATGGATTTGCAGTAGCATAACCCGCAAAATCTAAATGTGTTGCTTTTGCTCCTGGTATTCCAAAATTATTAAACGGTCCTGATAAATGTGTTGAAATATCAGTAGTTGAAACTCCTGTAACTGGAGTTGGTGTACTGGTGGCTGCATTAAACCACAATCTTGGTCCGAATTGAGGTATTTGTACTCCACCTGAAGAAAATCCTCCTATGTTATCATTCATAAATGGTGTTGTAAATTCTCCACCACCAACTAATGCAAATTGTGAAGCAATAATATTAGGATAGGAATTCTTTTGCCCTTCCATAAAAAGAGCATTATCTGAAAATCCTGCCGCAAAAGAATCTCCCAATGCAACATACTTTGAAAAATCTGCACTTCCTGCAGTTAAAGGTGTTCCATCTGTTGAATTTGGATCAACAATAGCTTCATCATCGCTATTACAAGCAACAAATGCTAAAGCTATAAAAGCTAACCATTTTATATTTTTTATCATTTTCATAATTTTTTTAATTAAGGATTAATAGTTAATGAAACGAAATATTGTTGCCCGATTAATCCAGGACCTAAAAGCTGTCTATATTCTTTTCCTCCAAGATTAGTTGCTCCAACTTTTAATACTGATTTTAAAGTTGGAATTCCATAACTAATTTGAGCATCTACAACAGTAGCTGCATCAATCATACCGTCAGCAAATGAGGATTCCCATAAATATTCATCACTCCATCTTGCGCTAACATTAAACCCAAAGTTTTTGAACAATTTATCATTACTAATTGAACCTTTAACTCTATGTTTAGGAGTATTAAATCCTGCTTCAAAACTTGGATCTTTAGCTTGGTCAAAATCAAATTGAGCATAATTATAATTAGCAGAAATTTCGAAATCTCTTGGCAATTTTTTTGATACACCTACACCAAAACCTAATGATTTGATTTCGATATCTGTATTGGTATATAATTGGAATGCTCTATAATTTCCTGTAGCTATAGCATCTACTGATTGTGCTCCTGGATCTGTTGGTCCAAGTAATGGATTTGGAGCATCTTGAGCAGTTCCATATAATGGCGCTAATACTGTTAGGTTTCCAATAAAATCATTATAAATATTATAATATCCATTAATGTCTATATTAAATCCTTCGTATTGTCCTCTATATCCAAGTTCAAAAGCTTTAACTGTTTCTGGCTTAACTAAATCAACATCCGTTCTAACTAATAAAGCTGATGCCGCTATAGGATCAGAAGTAGCTAATGCTGAAAATGCAGCAACAGATTGCGCAGTATAAGAGTTAAAATAAGCATTATTACCATCAATAGTTGTAGTTGTTCCTCCAACTAATGCTTGTCCTAGTGGTGAAGTCACAGGAAGTGTTTCTTCATATCTAGTTAAATTATCTGGTGCAGAACCTAAAAGAATTGCATTACCTACATTAAAACCAATGTACTGATCTTGAGTTGTTGGATTACGGAAACCTGTTTGGAATGAACCTCTGAAAACATGATTTCTATTTTCACCTGCAGAATAAACTAGTGAAACTCTTGGCGAATAATTGCCGTCAAAATTGTCCGATTTATCATAACGAACCGAGCCTGTAAATTTCAATCTATCATCCATTAGCTTTTTCTGAACTTGAGTATACAATCCATACTCATCATATTTGATTCCTCCAAACTGAGGTGTATCAGTATAAATTCTACCAAATGAATTTAAATCGTATCTTCTGTATGAACCTCCAACTTGAATTTCAGCAAATTTGATTAAATCTCTAAAATTATAATTAGCATCAGAGTGATAGATTTTTGAATTGTCAACTAATTTTGAACCTGATAATACATCTGGGTTTGATATTACCTGATTGAATGCATTTTGGAATTCTGGAGTTCCAGGAATTAGTCTTCCTGTATCTGCAGTATTTCTAGCTATTGTGTGAGCCTGTTCTGGTGTAGCACCAGCTAAAGTAGATTGAACATAAGCTCCAGCATATTGCCCAAACCAAGTAGAATCGGCTTTCCATGCTCTATTTACATTTAATCCTGTAAATAACATATCATATGAGTTTCCTCCATCTTCAGTGGTAAAATAACCTCTGACGAAAAAGTTTTTCCCTTCTAACTCCAATTTATGTTGTTGCATTTGGAAACCATTTAAATAGTAACGGTTGGCACCTTGATAAACTGAATTACCAAACCCGAATTTACTTTGCCAAATAATTTCAAAATCATTTTTAAATGGTTTGAAATGTAATGAAAAGTCAACTTTTGCATTTTTAACCACATTATCAGTTAAGTCAACTTCATTGTATCCTGTTCTAGAAACATTTTCATTAGGAAGCAAGTTTACAGCAGACGCTGGAAGCAATCCCATGTTAGCTAGTGTTTGCCCAACACTTTTGATGTTTGTTGAAGCTTCGTCTCCATAAACGTTCATACCATTATAATTTGGATGACTTCTATCTCTTCCTTCAACCGTTTTGTCATCATAATCAGTAGCCCACCATTCTGTTCCTTTCATGAAAGTGAAGTTGGCTTTTGCTGCGAAATAATCATTGAACTTATGTGCAACTCTAACTCCATAATCATAGTATTCGTTTGCTCCTGCAGCTTTTTGATTGGTTTGACCATATTTAGCATAGACTGAAACTCCTTGATCTATAAATGGATTTTTACTTTTCATGAACAAAATACCGTTAAAAGCATTTGCTCCATATAAAGCTGATGATGCTCCAGGCAGTAACTCTACACTAGCAACATCTAAATCAGAAACTCCTATAAGATTTCCTAGTACGAAGTTTAACAACGGAGATGAATTATCCATTCCATCTACTAATTGCATAAAACGAGTGTTTGCTACAGTTGCAAAACCACGTGTGTTGATGGATTTAAATGACATACTACTCGTATTCATTTGAACTTCTTTCAAGTTTTCTAATCCATCATAGAATGTAGGCGAAGCTGTTTTTTTAACATCAGCAGCTGTAAATCTTTCGATGGTTACAGGCGATTCTCTTAATCGCTCCGGAGCACGAGAAGCAGAAACTACAATTTCATCAAGTAACGTTTGCTCCTCATCAAGAACAACAGCTATTTTTTGATTGTTGCTTGTTACTGAAATTGTTTTAACTCCATAACCTACGCTTGAAACTTTGATTTCAAAAGGTGGTTTTTTTGTAGTAACTAAAGAAAAATTTCCATCGATGTCGGAAACAGTTCCCGCATCTTCGCCTGAAACAGTAATATTTGCACCTGGAATTGGTTCGTTTTTACTGTCTTTAACAGAACCAGAAACTGAAGTTTGAGCAAACGAAATGCTACAAAAAAACAATGAAATGATAAATAAATAAATCTTCATTTGGTTTTTATTTTTGTTGGTTTAAGTAGCCAAAGTACAAATATTTTTTTTAGATTATCAACAATATGCCCTTATTTTTATTGATATCTGAAAAATTTTGAGTTAAATTATCAAATTCGAAATTATGAGAAATTATGTTTTTTTTAATGAATTGAATGTTTTGATAAAAAAAATACTATGCATACATATAAAATTGAGAAAAGTTTACCAATTTCACAATATATTACACAAAAAAAGCGAGAACTATTTCTCGCTTTTTTTTATATATTTTTCTTAAAAATCTACTCTACGGTAACCGATTTTGCTAAATTTCTTGGTTGATCAACATTACAATCTCTTAAAACAGCAATATGATAAGACAATAATTGTAGCGGAATGGTTGTAATTAATGGTGATAATGCATCTGAAGTTTCTGGAATTTCAATCACGTGATCAGCCAATTCTTTTACTTGTGTATCACCTTTAGTAACTACTGCAATAATTTTTCCGCTTCTTGATTTAATTTCTTGTATATTACTAACTACTTTGTCATAATGTCCTTGCTTTGGAGCAATAACAATTACAGGCATTTTTTCATCAATTAATGCAATTGGTCCGTGCTTCATTTCTGCGGCAGGATAACCTTCTGCATGAATATATGATATTTCTTTTAGCTTTAATGCACCTTCTAATGCAACAGGAAAATTATAACCTCTTCCTAAATAAAGACAATTTGACGCATCTTTATATTTTGTGGCTATTTCTTTTGCAATATCATTGGTTGATAAAGCTTCTAAAACTTTTTCAGGAATTAACTCTAATTCTTGTAAATAACGGTGGAAATCAGAATTTGATAAAGTTCCTTTTACTTTTGCCAAACGCAAGGCAATCATTGTTAACACCGTAATTTGTGTAGTGAATGCTTTTGTTGATGCCACTCCAATTTCTGGCCCAGCGTGTGTATAAGCTCCAGCATGAGTTTCTCTTGAAATTGAAGAACCAACTACATTACAAACTCCAAACACAAATGCTCCTTTTTCTTTGGCTAACTTAATTGCCGCTAAAGTATCTGCTGTTTCCCCAGATTGCGATATTGCTATAACAACATCTTTTGATGAAATGATTGGGTTTCTGTATCTAAATTCAGAAGCATACTCGACCTCAACTGGAATTCTTGAAAATTCTTCGATTACATATTCTGCTACTAATCCTGCGTGCCATGATGTTCCACAAGCAACAATGATAATTCTTTCAGCGTTAATGAATTTTTCTAAATTATCTTCAACACCTGCCATTTGGATAATTCCTTCATTAGCATGTAATCTTCCTCGATAAGTATCTTTTATTACATTTGGTTGCTCATATATTTCTTTGAGCATAAAATGGTCATAACCTCCTTTTTCAATTTGCTCTAAATTCATTTGAAGTTCCTGAATATAAGGATCAACTAACGAATCATCTTTAATTTTTCTGATTTTTAAAGGTTTATGTTGACGAACAATTGCCATTTCTTCATCTTCTAAATAAATAGCATTTGATGTATACTCAATAAATGGAGAAGCATCTGAAGCGATAAAGAATTCATCTTTACCAACACCTATTGCCAATGGACTTCCTAAACGAGCTACAACAATTTCATCTGGTTTATCAACATCAAAAACACAAATAGCATAAGCTCCAACAACTTGATTTAATGCAACCTGAACAGCTTTACCAAGTTTGAAATTTTCTTTCTTCTGAACTTCTTCTATCAAATTAACTAATACTTCAGTGTCAGTATCTGATTTAAAAACATAACCCCTATTAATGAGTTCCTTTTTTAATGGTTCGTAGTTTTCAATAATACCATTATGAATTATTGCTAATTTACCTGAATTTGATAAATGAGGATGTGAATTTACATCATTTGGAACACCATGAGTTGCCCAACGAGTATGACCCATTCCAATTACCGCTTTAGAAGTAGCAATGTCTTTTGATTTTTCTTCAAGATCTGAAACTTTCCCTTTTGTCTTGGAAACTTTTAATCCATTTCCATCAAAAAGCATTATTCCAGCACTATCATATCCTCTGTATTCTAGTCTTTTTAATCCTTTTATTACTATAGGATATGCTTCGCGATATCCAATGTAGCCAACAATTCCACACATAATTTATAAGTATTAATCGGGTTTTGTGTAATATATCTCTAATTTTAGTCTATTCCCATAGTTTATATCTCCAACAGGAATATTTGTTCCATATAAAATAGTTCCAACAGGACTTAATACAGACATTTGTGGTACTTTTTTAATGTCTCCTATTGGAGTTTTTAACTTTGTGTAACCAATAGTGTTAATTGATTCTGTAACTACCAAGCCAAGACGAACATTGGTCGAATCATTTTTAATCAAATTCTTAATATGACTGGTCAATCTAATTTTATATTTTGTTCCTTTATTTGATATTATTCCTGTGTTTTCATCTTTAATCTGTTTTACAAAAACACCATCATCATCTAACAAAATTCCTCCATGTATGAATTTATTTTGTTTTGGATATCTGCCACTTTGACTTTGGTCAATTAAATAATCTACTAAAACGGTACTATTATTCAAATCGTAAAGCATAATTCTATTTGGTTCTATTGCTTGAGTATTTGACATAGCTGTTTTATCAATATAGAACGTTAGATTCGCCTCATTTATTAACCAACCATTGTTTTTTATTTGCTCTAATTCATCAGCAACACCATTGTTGTCAGTATCAGGACCAAACAAATCAATAATTGCCATTGAACCTTGTCCACCTTTTAGGTATAACTTAGAAGCCTCAGAAGTGGAATTGGCTGCTGCTAAATAATCTAAATCTTCATTAGAATTAGATTGTAAACTAACTCTATTCCCAGCAAAATTCATTTCAAAAGTTTTGCTTGTTTTTTCAAAAGTTACAACGTTAGTAGTGCTATTTGTAACTTTTTTATCTTCTCTGTAGTAGATTGTTGCTTTGGCATTTGAAAAATTAATCATAGCCATATTGTTTGAAGTACCTAAATCTTCAACTTTGAAATATAAACCTCTGAAATAATTTTTAAAAACAGCGTTGTTTACCAATTGTCCCGATGGTGCATTTAAAATTTTATTGTAAAAAAATGTTTTGTCCAAATGCAACCTCATTGAAGGTGCAGTTCTAGTTGGCACTTCTACATTACTTGAATTTAACACAGTGGTTTTATGTTCGCTTTTGTCAAAGAAGAACTGAGTGTTTTCTTTAGTATTAGTTGAATTGTTCAACACAAAAGGATTTTTTTGATTTTCTACTTCTTGATTATCATTATAAAAAACTTGCTGCTCTGTGAATTGAGATGATGGATCTAAATCTCTAAGAAAATAGTTTGACTCATAAACACTTAATTTCATTTTTGTTTCATTGCCTCCATAAATTGAATCCAATCTGTAGGTTTTAAGACCATCTGAATCTGTACTTAATAATTTACTGTAATAAGGTACATTTAAAATAACACTATCGATTACCGGCAATTCTTGATATAAATCAGGATCTGTATTATTAAAAACTCTATTTATCGAACCCGAAGCCATCTCTAATTGAGATACAAAACCAGAAGTTGTAGTACCAAAAACAGGATTTTTGTATATACCTAATGGATTTATTGGTAAATTGTGCATGGCTACTGGACCAAGTTTTTGATTGTAGGCTTTTATAGAAGCATCTGCATATTTATCGAATAAATAATGGTCATTATCTCCACCAACTATATCTGTTCCAATTTCATTAAAGTCCTTATCACAAGAAACCACTATAATAGCTGTTAAAACAGTAAAAAATCTAAGAAAAAAAGATTTAAAATTCATTTTTAAAATTTGTTAAGAAAGCATTTTTTTGTAAAACTCTGTGTATGCCTCGGCGAAAATTTCTTTGGCGGTGAAAGGTAAAAAAGGTTTCTGTGAAGATTCTATATATTTTGTTAAACTTGAAGACACCTTTTCAGAGGCAATTATTACTGCATCCGAATTATTAATAGCACTCTTTATAATATTCTCATAATTAGGGTTTTTCAACTCTTCAATAGCTTCGTGAGGAATATTATCAAAGCTAATTTTATTAATCATTTCATTGTTAAGCTCACCATCAAAAGATTGTCCATAAACCGAGATTACAATTTTTGTGTCCGAAAACAATGCTTCATCTTTGTAAAAATGTTTTAAGTATACAGGCAAAACACTTGCCATCCAACCGTGAACATGTATAATATCTGGAACCCAATTTAATTTTTTAACCGTTTCTATAACACCTTTTGCAAAGAAAATTGCTCTTTCGTCATTATCAGGATACAAAACGCCTTCTTCATCGGTAAAAGTGGCTTTTCTTTTAAAATATTCGTCGTTATCAATAAAATATACTTGAATTCTTTCCTTAGGAATTGAAGCTACTTTTATAATCAAAGGCATATCCAAATCATTAACCACTAAATTCATTCCCGATAAACGAATAACTTCATGCAATTGATGTCTTCTTTCGTTTATGTTTCCATATCTTGGCATAAAAATTCTTATTTGTCCGCCTTGATCATTCACCATCTTTGGGACATCATAAGACATTAAAGACACTTCATTTTCAGCCAAATAAGGCACTACTTCAGATGATACATACAATATCCTCTTGTCTTCCATAATTTACTTTTCTTTATTTATTGGCGTTAAAAAACATGCAAAAGTACAAAATTTTATGCAGTTATATATGAAAATAGTAAGTTTGCAACTTATTGATAATAAACCAATGCAAATTTTTTCAACACAAACTGATTTAGTATCTTTTCTTAATCCTTTTTATGATAAAAAATCTACTATTGGTTTTGTTCCAACAATGGGTGCATTGCATAAAGGTCATTTGTCACTTCTAGAAACCGCATTACAAAACAATGAAATTGTTGTAATAAGTATTTTTGTAAATCCAACTCAATTTAACAATCATGAAGATTTAAAAAAGTATCCTAGAACTTTGGAGGAAGATGTAAAAAAAATCAAGTCTATTTCTGAAGAAATTATAATTTATGCGCCAACGGTTGATGATATTTACAAAGGCAAAACAATATCTCAACATTTCAATTTTGATGGATTAGAAAATCAAATGGAAGGTAAATTCAGAATGGGTCATTTTGACGGCGTTGGAACTATAGTAAAACAATTATTCGAAATCATAAAACCAACAAACGCCTATTTTGGAGAAAAAGATTTCCAACAGTTACAAATCGTAAAAAAATTAGTTTCTAAATATAAAATTCCAGTTAAGATAATTGGCTGTCCAATTTTTAGAGAACCGAATGGTTTGGCTATGAGTTCAAGAAATGAAAGACTTTCGTCTACTGAACGAAAAGAGGCGTCTATCATTTTCAAAACAATTACCCATGCAAAAAAACTTTTTAAAAGTAAAAGTGCCAAAGAAGTTACCAATTGGGTAAAAAACGAATTTTCAAAATATCCAAAATTTGAATTAGAGTATTTTGAAATTGCAGATGAGGAAAAACTATTGCCTTGTATCCGAAAAAATAAATCAAAAAACTATCGTGCTTTTATTGCTGTTTTTGTTAACAATATTCGTTTGATAGATACTATTTCATTAAAATAATTAACTTTGCCCCATGCAAATTGAAGTTGTAAAATCTAAAATTCACCGTGTAAAAGTTACCGGAGCCGATTTAAATTATATCGGAAGTATTACTATTGACGAAGCTTTAATGGATGCTTCAAACTTAATCGAAGGAGAAAAAGTTACCATTGTTAACATTAATAATGGAGAGCGTTTTGAAACATATGTAATCAAAGGAAATAAAAATTCAGGAGAAATTACATTAAATGGTCCTGCTGCTAGAAGAGTTCAAAGAGGCGATGTGATTATCATTATTTCTTATGCTTTGATGGAATTTGAAAAAGCAAAAACATTTAAACCTTGGTTAGTTTTCCCTAATGAAGAAGACAATTCACTAACCTAACTTTGAAAAATTCTATTCGAAAATGGTTGACGGTTTTAATTCCACTTTTAATTGGAATTGGAATTATTTACTATCAATTTTCTACACTTACCAGTGAAGAAATTGAAAAAATAAAAATCAGTTTTGAAAAAGCTAATTATTACTATATTCTTCTTTCTTTAGTTATTGCTTGTCTTGGATATTGGTCAAGAGCTTACAGATGGAAATATGCACTCAATCACTTGGGCTATCAAACCAAGTTTTTCAATAATTTTTTTACCGTTGCAGTTTCTTATTTAGTTAATTTAACTGTACCACGTTCTGGAGAAATTTCACGTGCTGCATTGCTAAAAAAATATGAAGATGTTCCTTTCGATAAAGCATTTGGAACAATCGTTGCCGAACGAATAGTAGATTTATTGATATTCCTATTTTTTGTTTGTATTGGAGTAATTTCTCAATATGAACTGATTTACAAATTTTTAATTAGTAAAAATGTTTCGCTAGTAACTTTTCTTTATTTTATTATTGGAGCTGTAATTTTAGGAGTCATTTTTCTTTTAATTTGGATTTATGCCGAATGGAAAATTATAAAATTACTCAAAGAAAAACTTTCTGGTTTGGTTGAAGGAATGACCACAATTTTTAAAATGAAAGACAAATGGAAGTATATTTTTCATTCATTTTTCATCTGGTTTTCCTATTTGACTATGTTTTATGTTGCCGTGTTTGCTTTACCTGAAACTTCTGAAATTTCATTTGACATTGTAATCATGGGATTCATTTTTGGAAGTTTAGCCGTAGGCTTTTCGAATGGCGGTTTGGGTGCTTATCCTTTTTCTATTGCACTTATTTTTTCTCTTTACGGAATTGCTAACGATATCGGAACTGCATTCGGATGGCTTGTTTGGACTTCACAAACTATTTTAGCAGTCGTTTTAGGGTTAGTTTCTTATTTATTATTACCTATTTTTAATAGAAATAAATAATTTACTATCTTGCTAATCGTTTAGCAAAATCAACATTCTAACTAACCTGTTTTTCTATGAAAAAATTGCCTTTGTTTTTATTGATGCTTTTTACTTGTAGTTTGTTTTCTCAAAAAAAAATTACGGATACTATTTTTTCAAACAAATTAAATGAAGAAAGAATAATTCAAATAAGTCTTCCGCCATCTTATGCAAAAAATAAATCTCAAAAATTTCCTTTACTGGTGCTTTTTGATGGCGATTTTCTTTTCGATGCCTATCAAGGTGCTTTGAGTTACGGATATTATTGGGATGACTTACCAGAAGTAATTATTGTTGCCATAAATCAGGGTAATTCTCGTGAAAATGATTGTGCTGTTAATGCTGAAACAGGTTTGCCCGAAGAAAAAGGTGAAAAATTCTTCGAATTTGTTGGAATGGAATTAATTCCTTTAATCGAAAAAAACTTTCGAGTTGCTCCTTTCAGAATTGTATCGGGATTAGATGTTACTGCAGGTTTTTTGAATTTATATTTATACAAGGACCAACCTATTTTCAAAGCTTACATTTCTTTTAGTCCAGAATTACCAACTGATATGGAAAAAAATCTTCCGGAAAGATTTGCTGCCATTCAGCAACCTATTTTCTATTACCATTGTACCGCTGATGGCGATTTGAAAAAAATGAGAACTCGAATTATGGCAATGGATGAAGAAATTAAAAAAATAAAAAACCCATCATTAAACTATCTTTTTGAAGACTTTAAAGAAGCATCCCATTATTCGGTTGTTCTACATGCAATTCCAAGTGCTTTATACCAAATATTCTCGGTATATCAACCTATTTCAATGACTGAATTTCAAGAAAAAATTGTCAAGTTGCCTTCGGGTTATGCTCAATACTTAAAAGACAAATATGAATTACTGGAAAAATCATTAGGACTAAAACTTCAAATTAGACTTAACGATTTTAAGGCAATTGAAGCAGCAATATTGAAAAATAACGCATTAAACGAATTTGATGAATTAGCTCAGTTAGCCGACAAAGATTACCCAAAATCAATGTTAGCGGATTATCATATGGCATTGATGTATGAGAAAAAAGGCGATTATGCTAAAGCTCAAAAAACCTATTTAAGAGCATTTCAAAGAGAAGAAATTGGAGATTTAACAAAGGACATGATGTATGAGAAATCAGAAGACATGAAACGTTTAGCACCTAAAAAAGGTAAAAAAGGCGAAGTAATAGAAGAAACTCCGGTTGAAGAAATACCTGCTGAAACTCCACCAGAAACACCAACTGAAGAGAAAAAATCTGAATAATGGCGAAATTGAAAACGACATTTTTTTGTCAAAATTGCGGCACACAATACGCAAAATGGCAAGGACAATGCAATGCTTGTAAAGAATGGAATACCATTGCTGAAGAAATTATTCAGAAAGAAGAAAAAACCAATTGGAAGCCAACAACATCTGAAACCAAACGTGTTTCAAAACCTTTAAAAATCAAAGAAATCGATTCTACTCAAGAAGTTAGAATGGATACCACTGATGGCGAATTGAATCGTGTTCTTGGTGGCGGAATTGTGCCTGGTTCTTTAACATTACTTGGTGGCGAACCAGGAATTGGGAAAAGTACTTTATTGCTCCAGATCTCTTTAAAATTACCTTATAAAACTTTGTATGTTTCTGGCGAAGAAAGCCAAAAACAAATCAAAATGCGAGCTGAACGAATTAATCCGAACAGTGATAATTGCTACATTTTGACAGAAACCAAAACACAAAATATATTTCGTCATATTCTTGAAATTGAACCCGATATTGTTATCATCGATTCTATTCAAACTTTGCATACCGATTACATAGAGTCAACCGCTGGAAGCATTTCTCAAATTAGAGAAACAACTGCCGAACTAATAAAATTTGCCAAAGAAACCAATGTTCCTGTGATTTTGATTGGACATATTACAAAAGATGGAACCATTGCTGGACCAAAAATTTTAGAGCATATGGTTGATACCGTTTTGCAATTTGAAGGCGACAGAAATCATGTGTATAGAATTCTTCGTTCATTAAAAAATCGTTTTGGTTCTACAGCAGAATTAGGAATTTATGAAATGCAAGGTTCGGGCTTACGCGAGGTTTCTAATCCATCCGAAATATTAATTTCACATCGAGAAGAAGAACTTTCGGGAACAGCAATTGCATCAACTCTAGAAGGAATGCGTCCATTAATGATTGAAATCCAATCGTTAGTATCAACTGCTGTTTATGGAACACCTCAAAGAAGTACAACGGGTTACAACGCCAAACGTTTGAACATGATTTTGGCAGTTTTAGAAAAGCGAGCTGGTTTTCGTTTAGGAACAAAAGATGTTTTTCTAAACGTTACTGGTGGAATTTCGGTTGATGATCCAGCAATTGATTTAGCAGTTGTTGCGGCTATTCTTTCCTCAAATGAAGATATTGCTGTTGGAAAAGATGTTTGTTTTGCTGGCGAAGTTGGACTTTCTGGAGAAATTCGTCCTGTGAATAGAGTTGAACAACGAATTCAAGAAGCTGAAAAGCTAGGCTTTTCAACCATATTTGTTTCCAAATACAATAAAATCTCTGCAAAATTCCCTGGAATAAAAGTAATATTAGTATCCAAAATTGAAGAAGTAGTCGAACAATTATTTGGATAATTCTTTGATTTATTGATACTAAAAACACTCAAAAATCGTTTTTAGTTACTAATAACTTTAATTATGAAAACAAAAAAATATGTACTGCTTTTAGTTCTGCTAACAACTTTTTCGTGTTCTAAACAAAATCATTTTAGTGAATTTATTGAGTTTCCCGAAGACAATCGCTGGGATTTGACTGATAAAAAAACATTCGAATTTGAGATTGATGATGATACAAAAAACTATAATGTTTCTCTCTTATTCAGTCATGTTTATGGATATCAATTTAACTCAATTCCTATCGTTTTTGAAATTAATAATCCTGATGGAACAACCGAAGAAATCAAAGAAGATTTAATCATCAAAGATGATGAAGGAAAAGATTTAGGCGATTGTGTTGGTGATATTTGTGATTTAAATTATACTTTCAAATCAAATATAAAACTTCAAAAAGGAACTTATAAAATCACTGTTTCTCATAATTTTAATGGTCCATTTTTGCCAAATGTCATTGGAATTGGTTTGAAAGTTGATGCTATAAAATGATAAATCGAAAACAAAAATTAATTCTATCACTTAAAATTTTATTATGCTTCATTGCATTAATAGTAATTCTTGTTTTCATCTTTCGGAATACTTTACTTGAAAAAATAATTGCGCGTGTTGATTTAAAAATGGAACGCGATTATCAATGCGATTTTTCAGTTAAAAATGCCGCTTTTGATGGATTAACCACTTTACACTTTGAAGACATTTCGTTGGTTCCAAAGCAAAAAGACACTTTGGTTCGTATTCAAAAACTTCAAACCAAAGTTAATTTTTGGAAGTTATTGGTTGGTGATGTTCAATTAGGAAAACTAGAAATCAATAACGGATTTGTTCAATTAGTAAAAAATAAAAAAGGCAGCAATTTTGATGCTTTTATTAAATCAAAAAAAGATACTACTTCAGATAAAGGAGTGAATTATGGAAAGTTTGTGAATCGAATTTTATCACAATTTTTAAACTTGATTCCAACCGATTTGCAGGTTAAAAGTTTTGATTTAAAAATTAACGACAACGGAAATAAAGTAGTTTTAGATTGTTCTGAAATGATTCTGAAAGATAAAAAACTTTCCTCTTCCATAATCGTAAAATCTGATTTAAAAGAACAAATTTGGAACGTTTCAGGCTTTGCCGATCCACGCGATAGAAAAACAGATTTAGTGTTTTCAACTTCAAAAAATGACACTATAAAAATTCCTTTTCTTGATAAAAAATTTAATTTGAAAACGGGTTTCAAAAGCATTCATTTTGTATTAGACGAAATGGATATGGCTCACGGAAATCTTCACTTAAAAGGATTTACATCAATTCAAAATCTGTATGTAAACCATCCGAAAATTTCAAAAAAAGAGGTTTTTGTTAACAACGCTCAACTTGACTATCATTTTATTTTTGGCGAACGTTTTATTGCTGTTGACAGCACTTCTAAAGTTCAAATTAATAAACTGATTCTCAAACCATTTCTTTCTTATTCAAATGATGAAGACAAAATTTATTCACTACAATTAGAAATTCCTAAAATTAAAGCACAAGATTTTATAGAATCCTTGCCAAAAGGCTTGTTCACTCATATTGAAGGAATGCAAGCTCAAGGAAATTTTAACTACAAATTAAATTTTGAATACAACAATCATCATCCTGACGATTTGGTTTTTGAAAGCAAATTAACTCCCGAAAAATTAAAAATTACTCAATATGGCGAAGCCGATTTGAGCAAAATAAACACCGAATTCGTGTATCGTGCAATTGAAAAGGGAATTCCGCAAAGACCAATTATTGTTGGAAATTCGAATCCCTTTTTTACTCCGTTAACTGAAATTTCTCCTTATTTACAAAAATGTGTGCTAACCAGCGAAGATCCATCTTTTATGCAACATCGAGGATTTATAAATGATGCATTCAAACAATCAATTGCAAAAAATATTCGAACCAAAAAATTTGCTCGTGGTGCGAGTACAATTAGCATGCAATTGGTAAAAAATGTATTCTTAACCCGCGAAAAAACATTGTCTAGAAAATTAGAAGAAATTCTATTGGTTTACATTCTAGAAAACCAAAGAATTGCGTCCAAAGAGAGAATGCTTGAAGTATACTTTAACGTCATCGAATTTGGACCAAATGTTTACGGTATAGGCGAAGCATCGGCATTTTATTTTCAAAAAAAACCAATTGACTTAACGCTAAATGAATGTTTGTTTTTAGCAACTATTATTCCAAGACCAAAAGGCTTTATGTATAAATTTGATGGAAATCAACAATTAAAATCATTTGTCAAACAAGAAAATAAATTTTTAACCAATGTAATGTTGCGCAGAAAAGTTTTAGAACCAAATGATACTATTGGACAACATTTCGCTTTAAAAATAAATGGCCCAGCTGAATTTTTCTTAAAAAACAAAGCAGCTGCAAAAACTGAAATTGATAGTTCTTCAATAGATGAATTTGATTTTTAACTATTTGAATACAAAGTTTTTATTCTTAACTTTACAAAAAACAAATAGTTATGAAAAAAACTTTACTTGCCTTAGTTCTACTTTTTTGCTTTTCAGTTAATGCTCAAACTGTTGCTGTTCAATCTTTTGCAACTGGTTTTTCCTCAGCAGTAGCAATAGTTCATCCACCAAATGATTCTCGCCTTTTTGTGGTGCAACAAGCTGGCTTAATTCGTATTCTTAATTCAAACGGAACGGTAAATGCAACGCCATTCCTGAATTTAAGTTCTATAATTACTTCTGGTGGCGAAAGAGGTTTGCTTGGATTGGCTTTTCATCCTAACTACGCATCAAACGGTTTATTTTTTGTAAACTATACTAATACTTCAGGAAATACAGTTATTGTTAAATATAATGTTTCTGCAAATCCTGATGTAGCATCAACCTCTGGAACTATTTTAATGACCATAAGTCAACCTTACTCCAACCACAATGGCGGAAGTATCGTTTTTGGTCCAGATGGATATCTTTACATTGGCATGGGCGATGGTGGAAGCGGTGGCGATCCTGGAAATAGAGCTCAAAACATCAACGAAAATTTGGGTAAAATGCTTAGAATAGATGTTGATTCTGCTTCGCCTTATGGAATTCCAGCATCTAATCCTTATATTGGAGTCGCAGGAAATGATGAAATTTGGGCAATTGGTGTTCGAAATCCTTGGAAATTCTCATTCAACCGCTTGAATGGCGATTTATGGATTGCTGATGTTGGTCAAAATGCAGTTGAAGAAATTGATAAAGTGGCGAGTCCATTGCCAAATACTGGTTTAAACTTTGGTTGGAAATGTTATGAAGGAACAGTAGTTTATAATAATTCTGGTTGTCCTGCTTTTTCAAGTATGGTTGCGCCTATAGCAGAATATACTCATGCTTCATCTGCGGCTAGATGTTCAATTACAGGTGGTTATTTTTACACGGGAACTACTTATCCAAATTTTGCGAACAAATATTTTTTTGCTGATTATTGTTCTGGCGAAATTGGTTATGTTGACAATAGCGGAACAATCACTTGGGCTTTAGATACGCCAAGTATAATAACGACTTTTGGAGAAGATGTTAATGGTGAATTATATATAAGTAATGGAAGTACAATCTCTAGAGTAATTGATTCATCATTAAGCAATTCAGAATTTGAAAATAATTCCATTTCAGTTTATCCAAATCCAGCAAAAAATCAGATTACAATTGAAAGTGCTTCAAACATTGCTTTAAAAACAATCAATATTTATGATATTTCAGGAAAACTTTTGTTATCTGAAAACAATTTGAATGTATCAAATAAAAGTATCAATACTTCAAATTTAACCTCAGGTTTATACATTATTGTAACCGAAGATTTATCTGGAAATCAATTAAAATCAAAAGTGATAATTGAATAGTTTATGGTGCAGGATTAGGATGTAATTCTTGAATCTTATTGATTCCTTTAATTATATTTTCTGAAAGTTTAACTTCAAATGCATCAATGTTTTCTTTAAGCTGCTGCATTGTTGTTGCTCCAATTATGGTTGAAGTGACAAACGATTGTTCGCTTACAAAAGCCAAAGCTATTTGCGTTAAAGTTAATCCATTTTGTTCTGCTAATTCTTTATACAATCGAGTTGCTTTATAACAATTCTCGTTTGAATATCTTGTGAATTGTGGAAACAAACCTAATCTTGAATTAGGTTGAATTCCATTCAAATGTTTCCCAGTTAAAAAGCTAAAACCTAAAGGTGAATAGGCCAATAAACCAACTTTTTCTCTCATACATAATTCAGAAAGTCCTACTTCAAACAATCGATTCAACAAGGAATACGGATTTTGAATGCTGACAATTCTTGGTAAATTGTGCTTATCACTTTCTGATAAAAATTTCATTACACCATATGGATTTTCATTTGAAACACCAATGTGTTTTACTTTTCCTTCTTTAATCAATCTATCAAAAATGGTCAATATTTCTAAAATATTATCTTCCCATTTCATATCAAGTTCCGATAAACCTCTTTTACCAAACATATTCATCACACGTTCTGGCCAATGCATTTGATATAAATCTATATAATCGGTTTGTAGATTTTTTAAACTCAATTCTACAGCTTCGTGGATGCTTTTTTTCGAAAAATCTAATGGCTTTCTAATGTATTCCATCCCACGATTTGGTCCGGCTATTTTTGTAGCAACAACTATTTTCTCTCTTTCATTTTTACCAATTTTTGATATCCAGCTTCCAATATAGCGTTCTGTACTTCCAAAAATTTCTGCATTTCCACCTATAGGATACATTTCTGCGGTATCCAGAAAATTGATTCCTCTTTCTACAGCATAATCTAATTGAGAATGTGCTTCGGCTTCGGTATTTTGATTACCAAAAGTCATGGTGCCAAGGCAAATTTTACTGATTTTAATATCGGTATTAGGTAAAGTAGTATAGTTCATGAAATAATATTTTGCTCAACAAAAATAAGGTTTTGAGAATGTTTAATCCTTATGATTAAGAAATTTTTTAGAAATGATAATAAAAAAGGTTCAGCAATGCTAAACCTTTTTTTAAGTATCTTTTGTTTGGTTAAAACTCATTTAACATCTTAGAAATTTCATCTAATTTTGGAGTTAAAATAATTTCAATTCTACGATTTTTTGCTTTTCCATCTGGTGTATCATTACTCATCAACGGTGCAAATTCACCACGGCCAGCAGCCGTTAAATTTTTCTTTTGAATTCCTGTATTTTCAGCCAAGATATTTACAATTGCAGTAGCACGCTTAGTTGATAAATCCCAGTTATTTTCAATTCCGCTTCCAAGAGTTCCAATAATTTTATCGTTATCGGTATGACCTTCAATTAAAACAGTAATATCAGGATTTTGAGCTAAAACTTTCCCAACTTCAACTACTGCTTTTCTTCCTTCTGAACCAACAGCCCAACTTCCAGTTTGGAATAACAATTTGTTCTCCATAGAAACATAAACTTTTCCGTTTTTTTGTTCAACCGTCAATCCTTTTCCTTCAAAGGCATTTAAAGCTTTTGATAAAGTTTCTTTTAACTTTTTCATCGCTGCATCTTTGTTGGCAATCATGCTTTCCAGCTCGCTTAATCTTTTTGAACTCGCAGAAAGTTCGTCACGTAATTTGTTCAGACGATTTTGCTCAGCTGCTAATGCTTTTTCTTTTGCATCCAATTGAGCCAACAATTCACGGTTTTTGTTCATGTTGGTCGTCAAAGCTTCGCTACTGTTTTTCTCTAACGCATTATACGATTCTTGTAATGCTTTCAAATTATTGGCAGTCGCATTACAATCCGTTTGTAGTTTATCGCGTTCCGATTTAATTTTTGCCAATTCTGCTTTCAACGAACTATTTTCTGTTTCTAATAGATTTTTAGCCTTTTTTAAATCTTCATTTTCATCGGCAAGATTATTATTTTCCTTCTTCAAATCAGTGTATTTGTTTTCTAAATCATTGTAGATTTTTTTGGAAACACACGAAGACATCGAAAATAGAATCAATGTTGCAAATACTGTTTTTTTAATCATTTTTAAATTTTTTTATATTAGTAATTTGGGGTTTATTTTATTTCAACCAAAACCGGACAATGGTCTGAATGTTTGGCTTCGGGTAATATTACAGCTCTTTGTAATCGGCTTTCTAAAGGTGTAGTTACTAAACAATAATCAATTCTCCATCCTTTATTATTTGCTCTTGCATTTGCTCGATAACTCCACCAACTGTAATGATGTGGTTCTTTATTAAAATGACGAAACGTATCTATCATTCCTTTTTTCATAAATTTATCAAGCCATGCTCTTTCTTCTGGAAGAAATCCTGAAACGGTTTTGTTTCGAACTGGATCGTGAATATCAATGGCTTCATGACAAATGTTATAATCGCCACAAATTACAAGATTTGGAATGGTTTTTCGCAATTCATCAACATAATCTTGAAAATCATCCATGTATTTAAACTTGTGATCCAATCGATCAATATTGGTTCCTGAAGGCAAATACAAACTCATTACTGAAAAATCATCAAAATCTATCCTAAGATTTCTACCTTCAAAATCCATATGCTCAATTCCCGTTCCATATTCAACATGGTTGGGTTTCACTTTAGACAAAATAGCCACACCACTATATCCTTTTTTTTGCGCTGGATAATAATATTGATAAGAATAACCCGCTTTTGTTATATCTTCAACTGGCACTTGATCTTCGGTTGCTTTAATTTCCTGCAAACAAATTACATCGGGATTTGCTTGTTGCAACCATTCAATAAAGCCTTTATTTATGGCGGCTCTAATTCCATTAACGTTATAAGAAATAATTTTCATGGTATAAATTTCCCCAAAATTTTCTAAAAACTTAGTTAATACTTTTATCTTTTTTAACAAACTTATCAGCAATTGAATTTCTTTCTTTTCATTCAATTAAAGAAAATTTTTCAAGAGAATTACTATCTTTGTTTTTTTGCTCAAAATTTAAAATCAATACATGGGGTTAGTAACAGCCAAAGAGGTTGCAAAAGCAATCAATGCAGACAAATATGGAGTTTTCGGTACTTTTTGTGGTTGGCTATTGATGAAAGCTCTCAAAATCTCGACCTTAAATAAAATCTACGACCGTAATAAACATTTGAGCGAAGTAGAATTTTTAAATGCAATTTTAGATGAATTTCAAATAAAGTTCGAAATTCCTGAAGAAGATTTAAAACGTTTACCAAAAGATGGCGCATACATTACCATTTCAAATCATCCGTTAGGCGGAATTGATGGTATACTGCTTTTGAAATTAATGCTGGAGCGCGAACCTAATTTCAAAATTATTGCCAATTTCCTTTTGCACCGCATTGAGCCAATGAAGCAATACATCATGCCTGTAAATCCTTTTGAAGACAGAAAAGATGCTAAATCTAGCGTTGTTGGAATTAAAGAAACCCTACGTCATTTGAGCGATGGAAAACCACTAGGAATGTTTCCTGCTGGTGAAGTTTCGACCTATAAAGATGGGAAATTAGTGGTTGACAAAGCTTGGGAAGAAGGCGCAATCAAAGTAATTAGAAAAGCGCAAGTTCCAGTTGTTCCTATTTATTTTCATGCCAAAAACAGTAAATTCTTTTACTTTTTGTCAAAATTAAATCCAACGTTGCGCACGGCAAAATTACCTTCTGAATTATTAACTCAAAAAGACAGAGTAATTAAAGTTCGTATCGGAAAACCTATTTCAGTTAATGAGCAAAATGAATACACAACAATAGATGAGTACTCTGAATTTTTAAGAAAGAAAACCTATATGTTGGCTAATTCATTTAATTCAGAAAGCAAACTGATTAATGTTACTAGCTTAAAAATTCCAAAATCTCCTAAAAAAATAGTTACTCCTGCAAATCAAGACAACATGGTTGCAGAAGTTGAAAAACTAAGAGAAACCGATTGTCGTTTTTTTCAAAGTAAAAACTATGAAGTTTTCTTTTGTGATGCTTCCAAAATTCCAAATATACTTCACGAAATAGGAAGATTACGTGAAATTACTTTCCGCGAAGTTGGCGAAGGAACAAATGAGTCTATTGATTTAGATAAATTTGACCAATACTACCGTCATATGTTCCTTTGGGACGAAAACACTAAGCAAATTGCTGGAGCTTACCGTATGGGATTGGGTTCTGAAATTTATGCAAAATACGGAATAGAAGGATTTTATTTAAATGATTTATTCCGTTTTGAACCTGAATTATATGATATGATGTCAAAATCTATCGAAATGGGTAGAGCTTTTATCGTAAAAGAATACCAGCAAAAACCAATGCCATTATTTTTATTATGGCGCGGAATAATTCATACTACGTTGCGTTATCCTGAGCATAAATTTTTAATTGGCGGTGTAAGTATCAGTAATCAATTTACAGATTTCTCAAAATCATTGATGATTGAATTTATGAAATCCAATTATTATGATCCTTACATGGCGCAATATGTTCATCCAAAAAAAGAATTCAAGGTAAAACTAAAAGATGCCGATAAGGACTTTATTTTTGATGAAACCGAATCTGATTTGAATAAATTTGATAAAATCATTGACGAACTTGAACCAGGAAATTTGCGTTTACCTGTTTTAATTAAAAAATACATCAAACAAAATGCACGATTGATTGCCTTTAATGTTGACCCATTATTTAATAATGCAATTGATGGCTTAATGTACATACGAATTGCCGATTTACCTGAAGATACTGTAAAACCAGTAATGGAAGAATTTCAGGCAGAACTAGAACGAAAAGAAAACTCATCAAAATCATAAATAAAAAATCCCGATTGCTCGGGATTTTTTTATAAATCTTTTATTTGTTCTTGAAAATCCTTCCAGTTTTTCTCGGTCAATGTTGGTTTAATTGTCAGCTTTTTACCTTTGATATATTCTAAAATATATTTAGACCGTTCTTCAGATTCAGGATGTGTTGAAATCCATGAAAAACCATCTGGCATTTTACTGTCTAAAGACATTTGATACATAAAATCTGCCATAGGTTTTGGGTCAATATCAGCCTCAATCATATAATCAACACTAGTAATATCGGCTTCCTTTTCCAAAGTTCTATCGTAGGCTGAAGAAGAAAGCGTTTTGAAAACTTCTTTTATCAATTGTCCACCTTTTCCACCTGTTGTTGCCGAAAGTAATACTGAAAACCCTAATTCTTTGGACAGCTTTTTCATCACATGGTTTTTCTCAATATGAGCAATTTCATGACCTAAAACACCTTGCAAAGCTTCTTGCTTTTTACAATCAACAATCAAACCTGTGTAAACCACCAAATGTTTATTTGGTAATGCAAAAGCATTAACTTCATCTTTATCAATAATATGAACTTTTAAAGAATCGCGCTCAATATTGTTGGCTTTACAAATCGGTAATATCAATGAATCCAATGTTTTAGTAATAGAATCATTCAACACTACATCTTCTGTTCGGTTGATTTCATTCCAAATTAAATCACCTAATTTATTCTCAACATTAATGGTTCGTTCTTTGATTTTGAAAAACTTAACATAATCCAGTTGAGAAAATCCAAACCAAATTAGGAAAAAGCTCAAAAGTATAGCCAATCCTTGTATTATTGTTTTTTTCATGATCTAGGTTTGCAAATTAAATTAGTAATTCCTCCAAAAAACAAAAACTCCAAATGTTTTCCTTTTCTAGTTTGAACAGCAGCATAAATTGTTGAAATAATCTCTAAAATATTGAATACAATAACCGTAAAGATATAGGCAAAATATTCGTTAGAAACTTTTTCATCCGAAAACAAAATAGAAACAGTCCACCAGAAACTGGCACTGTTTATTCCTAATAATGCTAATTGAGAAAGTAAGGCTTGCGTACAATGCCATCTCACAAAATAAGGTCCTTTTCTGTTTGCTAAGAAAAAGAAAAATGTTGCCAATAGATTGATAATTGGCAAAGGCAAACCAGCAATCAAAGCCACTAAAGACATCAAGTAACTATTGGATGCTTTTTCTTTTTCGTGCTCTGTTGGATGATATGCAAAAGGTTTTTCTTGTATCATAAATGTTTATATAAATTCCAAATCCAGTTTAAAATAACCAGCAAAATTAATACCAAAGCAACTTTAGGTTTTCGAATGATGGTTTCTGTTTTTAAATAAAACTGATAGAAGGTGCTTTTCTTTTTTAAAATATCTAAGGCAATCCAAAATGGCAAAACTACCATACACAAGCTAACTATAATTCCGAATGGGTTTTGCAAAACAGATGAAATAATTTCACCTCTGCTCAACAAAACTACTGATCGCGTTGTACCGCATGACGGACAAGGATAGCCGGTTACATTTTTAATGAGACAAACACTAAAAGTGTCTGCATTCGTTGAATAATAAATTTGATATAATAAATAAAGTGCACCGAAAAAACAGGCTATAAGAATCAAAACATACAACCTGTTTCGTGTCATTTTTAATATAAAGAATTTTGGAATAATTCCATGTTTTTCTCACGAGTAGCACCCATAATCATAAACCAATCGATGATAGTCCAAATTCCCAAACCACCACAAGTTAGTAATTTTGCAACTCCAAGACCAGTGTCACCAATGAAAAAACGGTCAATCCCTAATGCACCACCACCGACTATTGAAATTATCAAAGCAGTTGAAGGATCTTTAAACTGAAGTGTTTGAACCATTCCCCATTTTGATTCGTCTATACTTAATAATTTTTCTCTAACAGCATGAACATGATGACTTTCGAAAAATTTTGAGTTCATCATCATGAACATGTCTACTTTTTGTGCTTCCATTGTTATATTTTTTGTTAGGTTAATGATTTCACGAATATATAAATTTCTTATAATAAATCTACTTTTTATTTATACAGTCTAATAATTTTATCAACTATTGTTTGTGCTAACTTTTCATGGCTTTCATAGGTCCAACCAGCAATATGAGGTGTTAGCAATACATTTTCGGCATGTAATAAATATTCTAATGCTTTTGGCTTTTCAGTGTCTAAAAATAAGTTTTCAAAAGATAATTTTTCATACTCCAATACATCCAATCCAGCTCCCAAAACCTTTCCAGATTGTAATGCTTCAACCAGATCACTCGTAACAACATTTTTTCCTCTCGATGTATTAATAAACCAAAATGGTTTGGCAAAGGAGTTAATAAACTTTGTGCTTATCATTTTATCTGTTTCTGATGTCCAAGGAATATGTAAACTCAAAACATCTGCTTTTTGTTGTAACTCATTTAAAGAAACTTGTTTCGCATTTTCATCACCAACATTTTCTTGAATATCATAACAAAGAACTTCAACATCAAAGCCTCTGAGTTTTTTAGCAAATGCTTTTCCCATGTTACCATAGCCGATAATTCCAACCGTTTTTCTATCCAATTCATATCCGCGATTTCCTTCGCGAACCCACTGACCATCTCGAACCATTTTATCGGCTTTGTTAAGCTTATTCATCAACGATAAAAGCATTCCTAGAGCATGTTCACCTACAGCGTTTCGATTGCCTTCAGGCGCAGCAATTAAATGAACTCCTTTTAATTGAGCATATTCACAATCGATGCTTTCCAATCCTGCACCAACACGAGCAATAAATTGCAAATTGGTCGCTTTATCCAAAAATGCTTTGTCAATTTTAAACCGACTTCTGATTACTATTCCATGATAATCATGAATTTTTGATTCAATCACTTCTTTGGTGGAATTGTAATCATTCTCATTTTGGAATCCAGCTTTTTCAAGTTGATCCCACAAAAGTTGATGATTGCTGTCTAAATGAAGAATTCTAATGGTATTGTTTTTAAGCATCCTTTTAAGTAAAGCGTAAAGATAATTTATTTTGAATCATTTTTAAATATCTATCCTTTCTGTAACATTCTTCATAAAACAAACACTAACGTAGTACAACATAAAAAGTTATACATTAGCACACTATTAAAACCATTCATATAATGAAAAACTATGCAATTGCAGGCGTTGCACTTCTATTAGCAGCAACTTCCTGTCAAAAAAAAGAAACTCTATCTTCAGGAATTTCACTTAAAAACATGGACACTTTGGTGAAACCTGGTGACGATTTCGGAAAATTTGTAAACGGAAATTGGATTAAAAACACACAAATTCCAGCTGATAAAGCATCCTATGGTGCTTTTGATATGCTTGTAGACCAATCTCAAAAAGATGTAAAATCAATCATCGAAGAAGCAGCAAAAGGAAACAATGTCCAAGGTAGCGACGAACAAAAAATTGGGGATTACTATGCTTCTTTTATCGATAGAAAAACACGCGACAGCAAAGGAATAGAACCTATCAAACCTGAGCTAGCAAAAATCGATGCCATCACAAACTATAACGAACTGGCTTCTTACTTTGGTCGTGCCAACCGTTTAGGCTTAAATGTTCCCTTCAGCATTTCGGTTTATACTGATTTTCTTGACCCAACAAAATACACAGCCATCACATGGCAAGGTGGTTTAGGGTTGCCTGACAGAGATTATTATTTATCCACTGATGCTAAGATGGCTGAATTGCGTGCAAAATACGTAGCACATGTAGAAGCCATGCTTACGTTAGCTGGAATGGAAAACCCTGCTGAAAAAGCAAAAACAATTATGAATCTAGAAACTACGCTAGCTTCGAGCCACATGAAAAAAGAAGACACCAGAGATATCGTTAAGTTAAACAATCCATATCCTGTAGAAAATTTAAAAACACTTATGCCTGATTTTGATTGGTCAGCTATGTTAACCCAATCGGGTTTTGATAAAGAAAAGAAAGTGGTAGTAACACAAGTTGATTATACCAAAAGTCTGAACAACATAATCAAAAACACACCTATAGATACTTGGAAAACATTCCTTAAATGGGGAGTAATCAAAAATGCAGCTACTAGCCTAACAACTGAAATCGACAAACAGAACTTTGAGTTCTATGGTAAAGCCATGAGCGGAACCGAGAAACAACAGGAAGATTGGAAGCGTGCAGTAAACAGAGTAAATGAAGGTTTAGGGGAAATCGTTGGAAAAGTGTATGTGAAGAAACACTTCTCTCCTGAAGCTAAAGAGCGAATGACAGTATTAGTCAACAATCTTTTAAAAGCCTATGCTGAAAGCATTAAGAAATTAGACTGGATGAGCGATGCCACCAAAAAAGAAGCACTTAAAAAAGTGGATAAGTTTATGGTAAAAATTGGATACCCAGACAAGTGGAGAGATTATTCAAAACTTACTATTGACAAATCTGATTTATACGGCAACACCGCAAGAGCAACCGAGTTTGAATACCAACGCAATCTTGACAAACTAGGAAAGCCTGTTGACAGAAGCGAATGGGGTTTAACGCCTCAAACAGTAAACGCCTACTACAATCCTTCATTGAATGAAATCGTATTCCCGGCAGCTATTTTACAACCGCCTTTCTTCAATATGAATGCTGATGATGCCGTAAACTATGGTGGAATTGGAGCAGTTATCGGTCACGAAATTGGTCACGGTTTTGATGACCAAGGAAGTACTTTTGATGGAGAAGGTGTAATGAAAAACTGGTGGACACCAGCCGATTTAGAAGCATTCAAAGCAAAAACAAATGCCTTGGTTGAACAATACAATGAATTCAAAGTATTCCCAGATTTAAATGTCAATGGTGCCTTTACTCTAGGGGAAAACATCGGTGACCTTGGTGGATTAAGTATCGCGATTAAAGCCTACAAAATGTCTTTGAATGGAAAAGAAGCGCCGGTTATGGATGGCTATACTGGTATCCAACGTGTGTTCCTAGGCTGGGGACAAGTATGGGCAGAAAAAACAAGAGATGAAGCACTACGTACTCAAGTAGCAACCGACCCACATTCACCAGCGCAATTCAGAGTAAACGGTGTGGTGCGAAACGTACCTGAATTCTATGAAGCATTTGACATCAAACCAACAGACAAATTATACCTTGCTCCTGAGAAGAGAGTGAAAATCTGGTAATCGTTTTTAGTACAAATAATAAAACCCAATCTTAGCGTTGGGTTTTTTATTTTACCTTCTTTTCCAAATAAATAGGAAAACCATTTTTTTACTACATTTATAAAATCTAATCCATTCCAAATGAAAAAATTATTCTTCGTTTATTGTCTTTGCTATTCTCTAGTAATAGTTGCACAAGACACCTACATCCATTGTGGTAAATTAATAGATACCCGAAACGGAAAAGTCCTAACAAGTAAAACCATTGTAGTCTCTGGCAAAAAAATAAGCAGAATAGAAAATGGATTTAGCACTCCAACTTCTCCCGAGGATAAAGTAATTGACCTAAAAGACAAAACAGTAATGCCGGGTTGGATAGACATGCACGTACATATAGAAGGAGAAACCAGTCCGACTCACTATTTAGACGGATTTACTCTTAACGATGCTGATGTAGCATTCGATTCACAAGGATTTGCTAAAACAACACTCATGTCTGGTTTTACAACAGTAAGAGATTTAGGTGGAAGTGGTGTAAATGTAGCTTTACGAAATGCAATTAACAGAGGTAAAGTTATTGGTCCAAGAATCTTTACAGCCGAAAAAGCACTCGCCAGCACAGGCGGTCATGCCGATCCAACCAACGGGTATCGAAAAGACCTTATGGGAAATCCTGGTCCAAAAGAAGGAGTGGTAAACAGTATTGATGATGCACGACAAGCAGTAAGACAACGTTACAAAAACGGAGCCGACTGGATTAAGATAACTGCAACTGGAGGTGTGCTTAGTGTAGCTGCTAATGGTGCCAATCCGCAGTTCACCCAAGAAGAAATTGAAACCATAGTAACTACTGCCAAAGACTACAACATGAAAGTAGCCGCTCATGCACATGGCGATGAAGGCATGCAACGCGCAATTAAAGGCGGTGTAAAAACCATAGAACACGGAACCGAAATGAGCGAAGCCACAATGGATTTAATGATTAAATACAATTGCTATCTGGTGCCAACACTTTCTGCCGGCAGATATGTTGCCGAAAAAGCTACCATACCAAATTATTATCCTGCAGTAGTAGTCCCAAAAGCATTAACCATCGGTCCAAAGCTACAGCAAATGTTTGCCAAAGCATATAAAAAAGGAGTACCTATTGCCTTTGGTACCGACGCTGCTGTATTTCCACATGGGGATAATGCCAAAGAATTCATTTACATGACCGAAGGAGGCATGCCTATGATAAAAGCCATCCAAACAGCTACCGTAACCAATGCGATGCTATTGGATAAAGACAAAGAAATAGGAGTTATCGAACCGGGTTATCTGGCCGACATCATCGCTACAGATGGCGACCCAACCATAGACAGTAATGCAGTAACTAAGGTAACCTTTGTAATGAAAGAAGGTGTAATTTATAAACAAAATTAACTACTCCTTCACAAACCGTCCTATTCTATTCCCAACTTTCAACAAATAAACGCCAACTGGCAATGCCCCAACGTTGATACTGTTAGCAGTTACTTTTTCACAACGCATTTCACGACCCGTTAAATCATAAACTGCTACCGCAGTCTGGTCTTCTAAGGCAGTTGTTTCAAAATGCAACGCATTAGTAACCGGATTAGGATAAAGCACCAAAGCTCTTGAAGTCAACTCATACTGAGGATTAGACAATACTTGAAATTGAAATTGAGCACTCACAGGTATATGGTCTGAAGTAGTTCCTAAATAATTAGGAATAATAGCATTAGAACTCACAGGCACTTCCTGAACAACACTATAAGGAACATAATTACCCACCAACTCATTAGACATCATAATATTTTCAATAATTGGTCGATTTACATACGTATCAAAAATATTTTGGGTAAGTCCAGTATAATTAGCCGTGTCGTCCATAAAGTTTTTATAAGGCGAATTAGTACAACTACAACTCGTGCTGAAAGTTCCTTGTAAAAAATCATTGAAGTCCCCAATAAAAAGCAGTCGGTCTGCATTATAATTCGAACCATCTAAAATAGCTTTCAACCCTTCCGAACCGCCCAACCTGCGCGTATAACTCGTTGGGTTGCCATCTTCAGCTTTAGCATGTATATTAACAATCGTTAAAGGTTCTATCCCACTTTCAGTAATCAAATTTACTTTATACAACGCAGGATAGCGACCACTCGACCAGTTATAGTAATACGAATTCCCTTGAGCATCATTACCATTGTTCAATAAAGTCGAGCTTACCAATTGCACCCGATTTTTTTTATAAATAATACCCTGTCGCTGGTCACAATCATCGGTAGTAGAAGGAACAATAGCACCATCCCAAACATCACTTCCCAAAAGATTTACCAACGAGGCTATCGTAGGATAAGCTATAGAATTCGTAACCTCTTGCAAACAATAAATATCCGAATTCATAAATTGCATTGCAGTAACTACATTGTTCAATTGCAAAGTTTCATCGGTTGGCCCAAAACTGGCACAGCCCAACCATTGTGTATTCCAATTGGTAATCTTAAAAACACTCATGTTCGGATTGGGCGCCAACTGGCCCGTTACCTTCACGTTTTTGATTTCCCAGGTAGCACTTTGGGTGTTACTGCTTTGGTATCGAAAAGCAATGCGTGTAGTAGCCGATTGCGCTGCCTCAGGAATTACCAAAAACCCCGAGTTTATATAACCCCAAGCAAAGGAAACATTTTGATTAAACCCCGTAAGTTCTACCCATTGTGTGGTACTTACATCTCCCGTATAATCTGCAGTAGCATACGCCTTATACCAACCTTCGGCCACACCAACATTGAGCACCGAAGCACTTCCACGGGTATGCCTGAAACTAAGCGTTACATTATCCGCTTGTGTCAGGTTCATGGTAGAGCTGATAAGCCAATTGTCGTTGGCATAGTTTTGCCCGGCAACATAGCCTGTACACACAGCACCATACGACGAACTGAAAGTCCAGTTTTGGTCTCCCGTTACGCTTACCGGTGTAAAGGTGTTATAGCTAGCTTGAGTTAATAAGGTTTCATCAAGGATAGTGAGTTGAGCAACCGTTAAGTTGAAACTTAATCCAGTAAGAACAAGTAAAATAAGAGTTCTGATGTGGTTTTGCATTTTGGTTTGTTTGGTTTTATTGATAGGACCTAATTTAAGATGTATTAAATTTTAGATTTCTTTTATTCCAATATTTTTGAAAAAAGTAAAAGTACCATCATAAATTAATGATGGTCTAGTGATATCTTCATCATTTCCGCATGGTATGTAAATTATCATTCCCTGCCTTGCTCTAGTTAATAAAACTCTATAAGAATTTATTAAATATTTTATTCTCTCTGAGTTTTCATTTTTTTTCCAAGTTGTTCCTGTAAATTTTTTATAATTCCATCTTTCTTTATTATAAAAGAAATCTCCGTCCCAAGCAACACAAGTCCAATCTAATTCTAAACCTTGAATATCAAATTCAGTAGCAACTTCTTCTAAAAAAAATGATGAACGAATATCATCTTTATCATTTAGAAACCAAATTGGAGCATTAATTTTTGCTTTAACATTTAAACCAAAAGGTCTTAATCTAATTGCTCCGGATGAAGCAATTATTCCTGTTCTTTCATTTCCTCTTGCTTTCTTTTTTAACCAATTTTTTGCTTTATCTAAATCCCTTGTTATTCTTATTGGATAATCTTTTTGAATGTAATCTGTATATATATATTTTGATTTTTCTAAATTATTATTAATAATTTCTTGAATAAAATTTGATAATTGAGCACTTCTAAAAGATCTTAATGAAACTGAAAGATGTAATTCATCTTTTCGTTCTGCTTTTTTATTTTTTAAAATTTCTAATGCTTTTTCATCTTTAATATAATTATCGTCATCTACAATTTTTGAGGAATAATATATGTCCCAATCTTTAAAATTATTTTCAAAAGGTCTTATCCATTCTTCTAAACCAGCTTCACCTGTATTTATTTCTTGTCCACCGCCAATCAAACATACTATTGTACACCAATCCTTATGTCTGTCCATTACTTCAATTAAAAACTCAGGTTCAGATTTATTAAACTCTGAATTTCCTTTATTTCTTTTCATAAAACTCGATGCTTGTTCTTTTGTCCAAGCTCTTTGAGCCTCATCGAATATTGTTACCTTCTCAATCGGTGCTTTGTCATCTCTTAAAGATGCATCTCTAAAATGATGAATATTTTGTATAAATGATTTAACTTGAGATTTTGCATTTTCCTTTGATAAATTTTCCCCATTTTCTTTAGCAGTTTTTACTTTATCTCTTGCTAATGCTTCTCGTAAAACATCAACCAGTGGCCCATTTCCTGAAAGGAAAACTGCATGTTCTTCCTCTTGATAATTTGAACGCAAGTTTGCAATATCCAGACCAGCAAGTGTTTTTCCTGCGCCGGGAACACCTGTTATAAAACAAATTGTTTTTCTTGAATTGATTTTAGAATAATCAATAATTTTTGAGATACATTTTGATGTAACTGCTAAATTTTCAGCACCGGCATCATGCCTAGTAATGTCTTCAACTTTATGATTTTTATATAATGCAGTTGCTGCTTCAATAATAGTTGGAGTTGGTTTGTAAATTGAGTTTTCCCAAAAATAAACATCAATTTTCTTTTCGGATTTTAAATCATTTAAAATGAGCTTTATTACCCCTTCTAAATTTGATGAGTTAGCACAAACTACGTTATATAGTCCATCAATATTTTTTGAAATTACATTTTTAACTGATGGTGCATCACTAGATACTAATATTGGTATAATGTTTTGGTTATGACTTCCTTCATGAAAATTATTTAAATCTAGACCATAATTAAAAGCTTGCTCTTTTGCATAACTATCATAAATTTCAGAACCAATTTTAAATTCAACAACAAAAATACAGTTGTCAATAATTAAAATATTGTCAACTTTCTTACCCATTCTTGGAATAGTAAATTCAAAATAAATTTTTCCCTTAAAGGATGAGATAGATTTTTTTAATATTTCAATTTGCTTTTTCCATGCATTTGATTGCTGTTTTTCTTGTCTGTTTAAATCATAATTTCCTGAAATTTTGCCAAAAATTGAAACGGAATCTTCTTTTAGAAACTCATCAATAGAGCCAGAATAATATGCCCTATTCATCGAATAAATCTTTTATTTTAACGTCAAGTGCTTTTGCTAGTCTTTCAACAACTTCTATAGAAACATTACGTTCTCCTTTTTCGATTGTTGGCAAATAAGTTCTATCAACCTCAGCCAAGTTGGCTAACTTTTCTTGTGATAACCCTTTTTGCTTACGCAATTCTTTTATTCTATTTCCGAATTTTTGCTTAATATCCATATAAGCAAATTTTAGAAAATGTAGACTTTAAAACAACGGAGTATAGTCGGGATTATTCCTTAATTTTTTTCTAAAATAACTTTAAGGTCGGTTCTAGTTCCTATGGAGATGTTGATTTTTTGGGTTTGGGTTTTGTAGCCTGCTTTATTTATGGTTTTATTTGCTCATCAAACTTGAAGCCTGACACGAGCGAAGCGACTGGCGAAGCAAACTTGAAACTTGAAACCCGAAACTTGAAACAAGCGAAGCGACTAGCAAAGCAAACTAATTTTTAACCTTCGAAAACAACCAATCATAAATAGCATCCTGGTGAAACTGGCGTTCCACATTGCCATGATTCCCGTCTTTAATAACCGTAAATTGAGTATCGGCATCGGGATTACAGGCTTTAATAGCATCATATACTTTTTCCGATTCACTCATTTTTACAATAAAATCTTTATCGCCATGAATTAGCCAAGTGGGTATAGTCGCCAATCGGCAACCATCGGCCGTGTTACCACCACCACAAATCTCAACTGCAGCAGTAATTTTTTCAGGATATTTCCCCGCAAAATGCATCGTTCCATAACCGCCTAAACTCATACCACACACATAAATGCGCTTCGTATCTACTTTATAATTGGCTTTCACATATTCCAAAACCTCCAACACCTTATCCGGGTTCCACGAACCACTCGCCAATTGTGGCGCTACCACAATAGCAGGAATGGTTTTCCCTCTATCCATAGCATACAAAACCCCATAACGACGCACGCGGTTAATATCCGTCCCCGATAAACTTTTCCCATGAAGAAAAATAAGCAACGGTTGCGCTTCTTCCTTTTCAGGCACATTAATCCAAAAAGGATAATCAGTTTTCCCTTTAACAACCTTCAATTGCGAAAACCCAACATAACCCAAAAACAAAAAAACAATCCAATACTTTCTCATAAAATCTATTATCTATTTTTCAAAAAAATCCTCTCCTTTTGAGTGAGCCAAAATCTTGCTTCTTGTTTCTTGCCTCTAACCTAAACCCCAACCACCTCAACACTCTGAAGATTCAAAGCCTTCAGCAAATACCGTTCACCATTCACCACTTCATAAAACCGAACCCCAGCTACGGCTATGGTTACAACACCACTTGGCGGCAATTCATTCGGCGTCATTACAAAATCAGTAACCGTACTTTGAGCATCAAAATACTGCGGCGTACTCATGAAAATTTGGGAAGGCAAAAGTAAGTCATCTAAAGCCATTATACCAAATTGCAACTCCATTATAGCAGCACTTTTAGGGAAATCTGAAGAATTGATATCAAAATCCGTCACTTCCAAGGAATAAGTCGAAGGATGATAAACCAACCTTCCGGGCAAAACAGCACGCACACTTTTCTCTGTAAACCCAAACCGTTGCAACAACAATTTCCCTTCATCAGTAGTCAATCCAACCCCAACCTTCCGTTCACCTCGCACCGAAACCTCATCACAAACCTTTACTTTTTGAAACAAACTCATCATTCTGCCATGTAAAGTCGTATCGTTATAACTCCCAAAAAAGGGAAACAACAAATCTTTAAATTTTTTCTTAAATCGAGATACATCCCCAAACTCTCCTCCATTTTCTCGAACACGAATCATTGAAGGTAGTTTTTTAATTTTTTCTCTTGTAAATCCTCCGCCCGCTTTTCGGACACAGTTTTTCCCTTTTCGTACATAAAAATTGAGTCCATCAATGGTCCCAACTAATGTTACAATTCCTTTTTGTTTAGCCATAATTGTTGTATTAAGTTAGTATTCTTATTATTTATAACGTATATATAGCGTATATATAACGTGTTTATGACGTATATATAACGTATAATAGTAAAGATAAAGATACTAAAAATTCATTCTAAACAAAGAATATCTATAAGATTTACAGCCATTTATATCAATACTGCTCCCAGTTGCATCGAGAAATAAAAGAGTTACTATTTTTTTTAGTATGTTTGATAAACCATAATAAGCTTTAGCCTATGAAACCATTCCGCTTCAAACAGCTACTATTGAACCTGCTTGCGCTAGCTGCAATGGCTACTACATCAGCCCAAATCAGCATCTCCAACACCGACGAATTGGCAAAAATAAAAGACGGCACAACCTACATTGCCATGAAAGATCCAGCTTCACCAAAAGCGGCAGCCTTTGTAGCAGCCGCCAAAAAATACTGGACATTCTCAAAAATAGAATGCATCGCCTATAAAGAAGTAGAGCAACACATTCAACCCAACGCCAGTTTCATCACCATTGGGGGTAAGATGTCAAGCAGCAACAGCCCAACCGCCAACACCGAAACCCGTGTATTCCTAGAACTTTGGACTACCAACGGCAAGTACACTTACGACTCAAAAAAACGCCGTCACTTCAACCAAGCCGACAAAATAAGCCTCGCTACCTTTGAATTATTCCCAGATTACCTTACCCAAGCCAACCCAAGCTCACTCTACCGCATAGACTATGACGCCAGCGGACACCTTAAAAATTGGGGTGATGGAGTATTTGGCAACATGCTTCAAATGCTTTGCACCTCACTTACTGTCGGGCAAGTACGCGAGTACAAAGAAGAGTTTATGGACACCAACGAAGTAAAAGCACTAGCAAGCACCACGCTTTACCTACCCGATTATGTGTTGACCAAGTTCTCTAAAAACTCTGGAGACGAAAGCAAAAAGTACGAGGAGAAAGAACTCTTAGCCGATTATCCTTTTTCATATAAGGTGGTCAGCATTGAGGAACTAAACACTAAAATCAACACTTCCGACACTAATATTTATTATTTACTATTAATCAAAAGCGGCAACGACCACTTTGTTACTGTGACTAATTCTAAAACCGGATTGATAGTCTATAGCAATTTTTCGGGTTCAGGTTTTAATTTAAAAGCATCCGACCTTAAAACATTAGCAAAAGCAGCAGGCAAATAACCTTACCCCTATTAAAAACACCGTTATTGATTAATAAAACTAAATTTATTAACCAGTACCCCTATTTTTTTAAACACTAATTATAATTATTTATATTTTTTAATATCTTTACCCCATAATTTTTAGGGTTAAAAAATAGTAGTTATAATTATGGCTTTAGAAAAACGCTGGATTACTTCATTCATCATTATCACTTTAGTAGCATTTTTAGGGTTGTTTTGGCCACATCAAACCGCAGAAAACAACACTTTGTTTAATCCCGAAGACACCATCAATTTCGCCGATGTTGCTTGGTTACTAACAGCTTCATGCTTAGTGCTACTGATGACACCCGGTCTTTCATTCTTCTACGGAGGTATGGTAGGCAAGAAAAACGTGATTTCTACCATGCTAAAAAGTTTTATTTGTTTGGGTGTAATCGGTTTGCTTTGGGTGGTTGTTGGTTTCTCACTCTCTTTTGGCGAACCGATAGGACCAACCATCAATGGCGTTCACTATGGAATCATTGGCAACCCTACTGATTTTGCCTTCTTTGACTTTGTAGATACACATCCTCATAAAAACTTAGCCTCGTCTATCCCGTTCATCCTTTTTGCCTTATTCCAAATGAAATTTGCCGTGATTACTCCTGCTATCATCACCGGCGCACTAGCGGAACGCATCCGCTTCATCTCGTTCTTATTGTTTATTTGTTTGTTCTCCATCTTCATTTATGCGCCTTTGTGTCACATGGTGTGGCATCCTAATGGTTTGTTAGGAAGTTTCTTTGGCGTAAAAGACTTCGCTGGTGGAACCGTGGTACACATCAGTGCAGGTTTTGCTGCCTTAGCGGGTGTACTGGTACTGGGCAAACGTAAAAACAGCGAACACATCCCAACCAATATCCCGTTTGTACTTCTTGGTACAGGAATGCTATGGTTCGGATGGTTTGGTTTCAATGCTGGTTCGGCACTAGCAGCGAATGCTACTGCAGCCATGGCTTTTGCCACCACTACCATTGCTTCATCAGCAGCCATGCTAACCTGGGTTTTCCTTGACCGATTGAACGGTAGAAACGTATCGGCATTAGGTGCTTGTATCGGAGCCGTAGTTGGGTTAGTAGTGATTACACCTTCGGCAGGATTTATCACCATTCCCCAAAGTATCTTCTTCGGATTCATTGGCGCCATCATTTCTAACAAGATGGTCTATTGGAAAAAGCTAAAAGAAATAGACGATACCCTAGATGTTTTTGCTTGTCACGGTATCGGTGGAATAGTAGGCATGATATTGACAGCCATCTTTGCTCAAGGCGAAAACGCAAGTCTATTACACGGTGGCTTTGGGGTATTTGGTCATCACATGCTAGCGTTGTTATTGGTTTCTGTTTTCACTTTTGGCGGTGCCTACCTTTTATTCCGATTAACCAACAAGATTATTCCGTTGAGAGTTACCGAAGAATCAGAGCAAATAGGACTTGACTTATCACAACACGGAGAACAGTTTTAAACGGTTATTCCTTATTACCTTTACTATCTAAAAAGAACTTCTTATCTTTAAGGAAACTTTTTGGTTATGAAAAAATACATTTTCCTGTTGCTTATCCTTTCGGCTTGTGGTTCTAAAAAAGACATTCCACTAACCGAAGAACAAAAAATAGACAAGTTCCTAAACGATTGGCACAAAGCAGCCGCTACTGCCAACTTCAACAACTACTTTGAAGCCTTCACCGAAGACGCTATCTTCATTGGAACTGATGCTACCGAAAACTGGAACAAAACCGCCTTTCAAGCTTTTGCAAAACCCTATTTCGACAAAGGAAAGGCATGGAACTTCACCGCATTAGAACGTCACATCTTTTTCAGTACAGATAAAAAAATGGTATGGTTCGATGAACTACTGGATACCCAAATGAAGATTTGCCGTGGCTCAGGCGTTTTAATAAAAACCGACCAAGGTTGGAAAATAAAACACTATGTCCTTTCTATGACCATTCCTAACGAAAAAGTAGAAGATGTAGTGGCTATTAAAAGCGCTATTGAAACCCAACTAATAAAAGATTTGCAGAAGAAGTAATCTTTTTTATCAATCCGTAAAACCATATCAGCTTCTTTCTCGTATATGAATGAAAGAAAGCAACATAAGATATGGATATCAATAAAAAAATAAACTGGTTGTACAGCACAATACTATTCTTATTAGTATCGTCATTATTTATCGGAGTGGTGTTTATATCTAAACTTTCAACTTTTTAGATACTGATTTTTCAATTATACAAGGTTTGGTTAGGTTTGTTTTGATTGAAAAGAAAGCGCTGTAATTTAATAGTTACAGCGCTTTCTAATTTATTTTAGGTTTTCCAACATCTCAATGGTCATGCTTGCCAAATCAAATTGATGCTTCCATTGCCAGTCTTCTCTAGCGTTGCTATCGTCAATAGAGGCAGGCCAACTGTCGGCAATCTTTTGACGGAAGTCAGGTTTATAAGTAATGGTAAAGTCTGGAATGTGTTTTTTAATCTCGGTAGCTATTTCTTTTGGAGTAAAACTAACTCCCGATAAATTATACGAAGAACGTATTTTAATTTTATCCTCATCGGCTTGCATAATCTCAATCGTTGCTCTGATAGCATCGTCCATATACATCATAGGCAGGGCTGTATCCTCAGAAAGGAAACATTCAAAAGCGCCATCGCTCAAAGCTTTGTGGTAAATGTCTACTGCATAATCGGTTGTTCCTCCACCAGGTTCAGTAGTCCAACTGATTAAACCTGGATAACGAATACTTCGAACATCAACACCATATTGCTTGTTATAATACTCACACCAACGTTCTCCCGTTTGTTTACTGATACCATAAACCGTTGTGGGTTCCATGATGGTATATTGAGGTGTGTTGATTCTAGGTGTAGTTGGTCCAAAAACCGCTATACTCGATGGCCAGAATATCTTTTTAATCTTTCCGGCTTTGGCTAAATTCAACACGTGAAACAACGAGTTCATATTCAAATCCCAAGCAAAGGCTGGGTTCTTTTCAGCAGTTGCAGATAACAATGCCGCCATCAAATACACATCGGTAATTTGATATTGCTCAATCAAATGCTCAATTTGATTATAATCTAAAGCATTAATTACTTCAAAAATACCATTATTGACCACATCGTTGTTCAGCTTTCTAATATCGGAAGCCACAACGTTATCAATTCCATAAATATCTCTTAATTTATGTGTTAGCTCGGTTCCAATTTGACCACAAGCTCCAATAATCAGTACTTTTGTTTTCATAGTGTTGTTAAATAAAGTGCAAAGATAACGTTTTCGTATATTTTGAATAACTAAAAACACTGCGTATTTTTAGCAATCTTATAACATTAAGACTACGGTAATTCTAATTACCTTTGTACTTTTGTATTTCAAATCATTTATAAAAATGTCGAAAAAAATAGTTGTTTTTATTACTTCAATGTTGTTATTAGTTTCATGTATCGATGAAAAAGAACAACGTAAATTAGAGCAAGAAAAAGAACAACAAAAACAAGAGCAAGTATTCAACATCATTAATAAAAACTGGAATTTTAGTGGTCGTGCTATGAATG
Organism: Flavobacterium sp. PMTSA4; assembly: GCF_032098525.1. Taxonomy (NCBI): domain Bacteria; kingdom Pseudomonadati; phylum Bacteroidota; class Flavobacteriia; order Flavobacteriales; family Flavobacteriaceae; genus Flavobacterium; species Flavobacterium capsici. The sequence goes on along the minus strand of NZ_CP134890.1, from coordinate 2,344,490 downwards.
CTAGTTCATTGACCTTGACTAAAAATTGGGCTGAGTGGAGAATGTTTCTTAACGAACTAAATCAAAAACCTAAAAGCAGTATCGGCGCTTTTAAGAAAAAGGCAAAAATACTTTCGCAAAAAGCCTCTGAATTGAACAATAACATACCAGCTACATACAACAAACCAGAAGTTAAAAGCAGAATTTCTGCTATTATCACTAAAATAAACTCGTTGAATTTATTCATCAATTTAAAAACAATCCCTGAAAAGAAGGTTATTGCACTTATCCCTGAAATAAACGAAGAAATTCAATCATTACAACTTCAATTTGCCGAAATAGATCAAAAGAATCAAATTAAAATGGAAGATGGTGAAGCAGACATGATTAGAATGCTTGACACTACTCGTGCCATTCCTTCAAGTAATCCAGAACCCGTTCAAGTAAAAACTCCTGAGCAAATTCAATCTGAAAAAAGACTGAAAGAAATAAGAGAACGACGTAAATCACTAATTCCAAAACCATAAGTTTGAAATCTTCATCGCTTTTTGAAACCTATGAACATTCGGCTAAGATAAAATCGCTAGCTGAAAGTATTGGTGTAGAGCAAACCAAAGTGCATTGCAAAGGTTTGATGAATTCGGCTACCTCAATTGTCATTCAAAGTGTATTTAAAAAAGCGGATAAACCTTTTCTGTTATTATTCAACGAAAAAGAAGAAGCAGCTTATTATCTGAACGATTTAGAACAAATGCTTGGTCAAAACGATGTGCTGTTTTATCCGAGTTCCTATCGTCGTCCGTATCAAATTGAAGAAACTGATAATGCAAATGTTTTATTGCGCTCGGAAGTTTTAAATAGAATCAATTCGAGAAAAAAACCAGCGATAATCGTTTCGTATCCAGAAGCAATTTTTGAAAAAGTTGTCACCCGAAAAGAGTTAGACAAAAACACTTTAAAGATTAGTGTTGGCGACCAAGTTTCGATTGATTTCATCAATGAAGTGCTTTTTGAATACGAATTCAAACGTGTAGATTTCATCACTGAACCGGGAGAATTTTCAGTTCGTGGTGGAATTGTAGATGTTTTTTCGTTTTCAAATGACAATCCCTATCGTATAGAGTTTTTTGGAAACGAAGTGGATAGTATCCGAACGTTTGATGTAGAAAGTCAGTTGTCTATTGACAAACAAAATAAGATTACCATTATTCCAAATCTAGAAAATAAATTCATTAAAGAAAATCGTGAGAGTTTTTTAGAGTACATCAACGATAAAACCGTTTTATGGATTGAAAACACTGAGGTTTTAGTAGCACAATTAGACAAATTGTTTGAAAAAGCAACCGAAACTTTTGAAAAACTTTCAAAAGAAATAAAACATGCTTCGCCAGAACATTTGTTTTTAAATAGTCAAGTATTTTTAAAACAAGCCTTGAATTTTTCGGTTGTTGAATTGTCAAATACTGCTTTTTTTAAAGCACAGAAAACATTTGAATTTCATCTGCAACCGCAACCTTCGTTTAACAAACAGTTTGACTTGTTGCTGAACAATTTGAGTGAAAACCATTTTAACGGAATCACTAATTTTTTGTTTTGCTCTAATGATTCTCAAGCCAAGCGTTTTCATGATATTTTTGAAAGTATAGACGAAGAAAACCACGAAGACATTCGCAAACAATATCATACTATTGTTCAACCTTTATATCAAGGTTTTATAGACGAAGAACATCAGATTGCTTGTTATACAGACCATCAAATTTTTGAACGTTATCATCGTTTCAACATCAAAAATGGTTATTCTAAAAAGCAAACCATTACTTTAAAAGAATTGAATTCCCTAACCGTTGGAGATTATGTAACGCATATTGACCACGGAATAGGAAAGTTCGGCGGCTTGCAAAAAATACAAGTCGAAGGCAAAACACAAGAAGCCATCAAACTGGTTTATGCCGACAATGATATTGTATATGTGAGTATTCATTCGCTACATAAAATTTCTAAATACAACGGAAAAGACGGAACGCCACCAAAGATTTACAAATTGGGTTCCAATGCATGGAAAGCATTAAAACAAAAAACCAAAGCCAGAGTTAAACACATTGCATTCAACTTAATTCAATTGTATGCCAAACGTAGATTGGAAAAAGGTTTTGCTTTTGCTCCAGATAGTTATCTCCAAAAAGAATTAGAAAGTTCCTTTATTTACGAAGATACACCCGACCAAATCACAGCAACAGCCGATGTAAAAGCCGACATGGAAAAAGACCGACCAATGGACCGATTGGTTTGTGGTGATGTTGGTTTTGGAAAAACCGAAGTTGCCATTCGTGCAGCATTCAAAGCAGTTGATAATAGTAAACAAGTTGCGGTTTTAGTGCCAACAACCATTTTAGCGTATCAACATTACCGAACGTTTAGTGAACGATTAAAAGACATGCCAGTTAACATTGGTTACCTCAACCGATTTAGAACAGCAAAGCAAAAAAAGGACACTTTGGAAGCATTAGCCGAAGGAAAACTGGATATCGTTATCGGAACACACCAATTGGTTAATAAAAATGTGAAGTTCAAAGATTTAGGCTTACTTATTGTTGACGAAGAACAAAAGTTTGGTGTAAACGTAAAAGACAAACTCAAAACTATTGCCAATAATGTTGATACCTTAACTTTAACAGCAACACCAATTCCAAGAACACTTCAATTTTCGTTGATGGCAGCTCGAGATTTATCAGTAATTACAACCCCACCGCCAAATCGATATCCAATAGAATCGCAAGTGGTTGGTTTTAATGAAGAAATCATTCGCGATGCTGTTTCGTATGAAATTCAACGAAATGGACAAGTGTTTTTCATCAATAATCGCATCGAAAACATCAAAGAAATTGCAGGAATGATTCAACGATTGGTTCCCGATGCTCGTGTTGGTATTGGTCACGGACAAATGGAAGGCAACAAGTTAGAGGAAATAATGTTGAGTTTCATGAACGGTGATTTTGATGTTTTGGTCGCTACAACCATCATCGAAAGTGGTTTGGATGTGCCAAATGCAAATACTATTTTCATTAACAATGCTAACAATTTTGGACTTTCTGATTTACATCAAATGCGTGGTCGCGTTGGAAGAAGTAATAAAAAAGCTTTTTGTTATTTTATTTGTCCGCCATATTCTGCCATGACTGATGATGCCAGAAAACGTATTCAAGCATTGGAACAATACAACGAATTAGGAAGTGGTTTTAATATTGCGATGAAGGATTTAGAAATTCGTGGCGCTGGTGATTTGCTTGGCGGTGAACAAAGTGGTTTTATAAATGATATTGGTTTTGAAACCTATCAAAAAATCATGAACGAAGCCATTGAAGAATTGAAAGAAAACGAATTCAAAGAACTTTATGAAGAAGAAAACAATAAGGAAACCAAACAATTCGTCAAAGAATTACAAATCGACACTGATTTTGAGTTGCTTTTCCCTGATGAATACATCAACAATGTTAACGAACGATTGAGTTTGTATAACGAATTAGGAAATTGTAAAAATGAAGAAGAATTAAGCGCTTTTGAAAACAAACTGATTGACCGTTTTGGGCCATTACCAAAAGAAGCAAAAGCCTTGTTGAATAGCATCAAAATAAAATGGATTGCTACTAAAATGGGTATTGAAAAATTAGTCATGAAACAAGGAAAAATGATTGGCTATTTTGTTTCTGACCAACAATCAGATTATTATTCTTCCAAAGCATTTACCAAAGTATTGCAATTTGTTCAACAACACGGAAACATTTGTAAAATGAAAGAGAAAGAAACCAAAAACGGTTTGCGTTTGCTTCTAACTTTTGAAAATGTAAAATCGATTAATAAAGCGTTGGAATTGATGGCACTATTGAAATAAAAAAACCACTCAAAAGAGTGGTTTTTTATATAAATTATTCTCTAATTACATTTTCAAAATCTTGAAGTTTTTCTCAACTTCGTTAAATCTTACTTTGAAGAAATAAGTTCCTGAGGCAAACTGAGATAAATCAACATTAGATTCTAAAGCTTCTAGCTTTTTAGTAAATAATTTTCTGCCTTCAATATTATAAACATCTATTTCTGTAATAGTTGTGTTTGATTTTAAAGTAACACTATTATTTGTTGGGTTTGGATAATAAGTAAAATCGATAAAATCATTAGAATTGATTCCTAAAGATTGCTGACATGAAACTGTTGCTCTCCAACCAATATCAGTTACATACTGATCAGAAAAAAACTTAACTGTTAAAGAACCATCTGTAGCCGTTGAAGTTACAGTTCCTGGAGAATTTGTTCCTGTATAACCTGATCCACCATTAAACTCAGGATAGGTATCATTAGGACCGTTATAAATATATAAAAAGTCGTATGTGTCTTCTAATGCGAAAGCCGTAAAAGCTATTCTTATGGCTTGATTTGGTAAATTAGGCATAAATACTCTTGTAAATGACTCCATGTCCGAATAATTACCTCCTATTCCTCCTGTATCTGTAAACAGCATTGTCCCACAATAATTACCAGCTGTAGCTAAAATTTTAGTTCTATTAGTAGGAGTAATTCCTAAGCATACAGGTCTTATAGTAATTCTATAGTAAGTGTTTGGCAACAACCCTGAAACTGGATAATTTGGTTGTGTTACTGGATTCCAAATTTCAGCAGAACTTAGGGGAACAACTGAAATTTGCCATTGGGTAACTGAAGGTTCTAAATCCTCCCATGTGATAGTTGCTGACGTTTCAGTAACATTTATTGTTTGAATATTAACAACTGTATTGATGCATGTATTAATACAATTTGTACTTAGACAGGATTTACTATTAACTGAATTCACAATTACTGTCGAAGGTTGAGGTCCAAAACCATTTGCAAAGCTAATTCCAACTCCACTTATTAAATGACAGTAACTCATAATTGTTCCTTTTACTGTTGTTGAAGGTATTGGTCCTGTAGCACAATTTCCTTCTGAATAACCGGCTTGCTGACCACATCCATCAATAGCTGTATTATTTCCATTCCAAGCACAAGCATGGGTATGTCTAGAACCTAAAGAATGTCCAAATTCATGAGTTATAACCTGCACTGTCCAAGAATAATTAGGAACCGTTGAAAAAGAAATACCATTCAAGTCGGAATAAGCATAATTAATTGATCCACAAATAGAATTAAGGAAAGCAACTCCTCCTAGACCTCCTGGATCAACTCCAACAAGCATTCCTACATCACCATTAAAAACAGGTCTATTTTGAGCAAAAGCTTCTAAATAGTCACTTGATGCAGTCCCAACTCCTTGATATGGATCTAAACTTGTCCAAATGTATATTGATTTTAATGCTGTGGTAACTCCATCATTGTTAAACAAAGTTTGAACGTTATTAAATACTGAAGTCATCCAATTTGTTGCTGTAGTAGTGTTACTGCTATTACTCTGAAATAAATTATAATCTATTTCAAAATAGAAAGTCACACATTTAGCTGTGTTAACTTCTCTGTTTAATGTTGAAACTTCATATGGTTTATCATCGTCTTTTACATGACAATCAAAATCATTAAGAACTTTCAAATTTGCATCTGAATAAACTATATAGTCACTTTGATTGTTTGCCTTATCAATTTTTCCAACTACAATATTCCCTAATTCATTTGAAGAAAAAATTCCATTAAATTCTCCTTTGAAAAAATTGAATGCCGAAACTGAGTTAGGATTTCCGTTAATTATACCTCTATAATAAACCCCTTTTTGGTAAGGAATATTTATACTTTTATCCGTATCAACTCTGAAATCCTCGGCAAATGGATCAACTCTGTACAATTGGATTTTGAAATTTTGATTTTCATAGGGAATTTCAAGTTCAATAAATTCAAATTGACCTGCAGCAATTTGATTTATTTTTGATAAATCAACTTTTGCTAAAGTAGCATTAGTCACAGCTTTATCAATATCTGTTTTTGAAATTGATGTATCGACTGTAAGGACTGAAATTGGGGTGAATTTTGTATTCTCTTTTTGAAGTTCATCTATTTTTGAAGCAATTTTATTTTGTGCAAAAAAATTTGAAAAACACAAAACAAATAGAATAAGTAGGTTTTTTTTCATAATAAAATTTTGTAAAGGCGTAAAGTTATTGAAATAAAAGAATAAAAAAATTTTTTAAATAACTTTTAATACCATTTCAATCAAAAAATATAAAAAGCATCTATCAGATGTTCAATATTATAGCCATTATCTTCTTTATTTATTGCAATAATATCAAAGCGTGCATTTACATCTAAATCATTTGAAATAATATATTCATTTACTGCTTTAACTAAAAGTTGGATTTTTTTTGGTTTTACAAAATCTTGTGGTAATCCAAAATCAATACTCGAGCGCGTTTTTACTTCAACGATAGCAAGAATATTTTCTTTTTGGGCAATAATATCAATTTCAGCTTTTTGAAAAGTCCAATTGGTTTCTAAGATTTCATAGCCATTTTTTCGTAGATATTCTACAGCCATTTCTTCCCCAAATTTTCCTAGTTCATTATGCTGAGCCATTATTCAAACGTAACTTTGCTTTCTTCGGCGGTAACTTCCATAGTAATAGTTTTACCCATTATCAATGCACGATTATCCTGAATATGTCCTGCTGGAAAATTATATATAATCGGGATTTTTAAATCTTTGGTAATTTCTTCAATGATTTCAAATGCATTTTTCCCCCAAGGAATTTCATTGTCATTCATTTTTGTCATTCCGCCAACAATAATTCCTTTTAAACTTTCCAAACAACCATTACGTTTCAAGTTGAGCATCATTCGGTCAATATGATATAAATATTCATCCAAATCTTCTATAAAAAGAATTTTATCAGTGCAATCAATTGCCGATTCTGAACCTAACAAGCTGTATAAAATGGATAAGTTTCCTCCAACCAATTCGCCTTTAGCAGTTCCAACATGATTTAAAATATCACAATCAAATTGATAGCTTAACGGTTCGCCAAACAAAGCTTTCCGTAAACTATCTTTGGCTTCAGTCGTAGCTCTTGGAATAGAAATTGGCATAGTTCCATGAATCGATTGAATTCCCATTCGGTTCAAATGACTGTGTAAAACCGTTACATCACTAAACCCAACAATCCATTTTGGGTTTTGTTTGAATTTGGTGAAATCTAACATATCAATAATTCTAACCGTTCCATATCCGCCACGAACACACCAAATCGCCTTTATGTTTGGATTATCCATTTGTTCCTGAAAATCGGCAGCACGTTGCGCATCCGTTCCTGCCAACTGATGATAATCTAATCCGATTGTTGAACCTATTTTAACTTTTAATCCCCAAGATTCCAATAAATCAATTGATGGTTTTAAATTATCTTCAAGATTTTTTCGAGCTGTAGAAACGATGGCAACGGTATCGCCTTTTTGTAGAAACGGAGGTGTAATCATCTTTTTTTGGGAATAAGAAGAAATTGAAATAATTGAAATTAAAAAAAGTAATCTTTGTATCAAATCAATTTTATCATTTGAATTAGCTGATTCAAAAGTAAACAAAATCTAATTAAAATTCGTGTATTCGTGGCTATTGCTTATTTTTGCCTACAATTTGAATTTATTTCAATTTTTTATGCTAGAAAATCCAAAAAGATATACAATTACGGCAGCTTTGCCATATACCAATGGTCCAATTCATATTGGTCATTTGGCAGGTGTTTATGTTCCAAGTGATATTTATGCGCGCTATTTGCGTTTACAAGGAAAAGATGTTGCATTCATGTGTGGAAGTGATGAACATGGCGTTGCCATTTCGATGAAAGCCAAAAAAGAAGGCATTACACCACAACAAGTAATCGATAAATACGATGGAATTATCCGCAAATCTTTTGAAGATTTTGGAATTTCGTTTGACAATTATTCTCGTACTTCGGCAAAAATTCATCACGATACGGCACAAGAATTTTTCAAAAAGCTTTATGAAAAAGGCGATTTTATTGAAGAAGTAACCGAACAATTGTATGATGCCAAAGCTGACCAATTTCTAGCCGATAGATTTGTTACAGGAACTTGTCCAAAATGTGGAAATCCTGAAGCGTATGGCGACCAATGTGAAAAATGTGGTTCGACTCTAAATGCAACCGATTTAATAAATCCAAAATCAACCATAACAGGTGAAACTCCAATTGTAAAAGAAACCAAACATTGGTTCTTACCTTTAGATAGATATCAAGATTTTTTGGAACAATGGATTTTGGTTGACCATGCCAAAGATTGGAAAGTAAATGTTTTGGGTCAAGTAAAATCATGGTTAGACGATGGTTTAAAACCTCGTGCTGTTACTCGTGATTTAGATTGGGGAATTGATGTTCCGGTTGATGGTGCCGATGGAAAAAAATTATACGTTTGGTTTGATGCGCCAATTGGATACATTTCTGCTACCAAAGAATGGGCTGCACGCGAAGGAAAAAATTGGGAAGATTATTGGAAAAAAGAAGATACAAAATTGGTTCATTTCATCGGGAAAGACAATATTGTTTTCCATTGCATTATTTTCCCAGCGATGCTGAAAGCCGAAGGAAGTTTTATTCTTCCTGATAATGTTCCTGCTAATGAATTTTTAAATTTAGAAGGAAATAAATTGTCAACGTCTAAAAATTGGGCGGTTTGGTTGCACGAATATTTAATTGATTTTCCAGAAAAACAAGATGTATTGCGTTATGCTTTGACGGCAAATGCTCCCGAAACCAAAGACAATGATTTTACTTGGAAAGATTTTCAGGCGAGAAATAATAATGAATTGGCTGCTGTTTATGGAAATTTTATCAATCGTGTGGTGGTTTTAACCAATAAATATTACAACGGAATTATTCCAATGCCAAATGAATTTACTGAAGTTGACGAACAAACTTTGGCTGAATTAAAAGCTTATCCTGCGGTGATTTCTTCTTCTATAGAACGTTATCGATTCCGTGAAGCACAAGTAGAATTGATGAATGTGGCACGACTTGGAAATAAATATTTAGCCGACGAAGAACCATGGAAAATGGTAAAAGAAAATCCAGAACGTGTAAAAACACAAATGTTTGTAGCGCTTCAAATTGCCTCAGCATTAGCCATATTATCGGAACCATTTTTACCTTTTACTGCTAAAAAATTGTGCAACATATTAAATATAAAACCAAATCATTGGAATTTAGATTTTAACGATTGGAATTTAGTAAAAGCAGGCCATCAAATTAATCAAGCTGAGATTTTATTTGCTCAAATTGAAGATACCGAAATTCAGAAACAAATAGACAAACTAGAAGCTACTAAAACCGCAAACGCTATGGAAAATAAAGTAGTTGAACCGCAAAAAGAAACTTCAACTTTTGATGATTTTACGAAACTTGATTTACGTGTTGGAACCATTTTAGAAGCTGAAAAAATGCCAAAAGCAAACAAGCTTTTAGTGCTGAAAGTAGATACAGGAATGGATGTTAGAACCATCGTTTCGGGAATTGCGGAACATTTTTCTCCTGAAGAAGTGGTTGGAAAACGTGTTACGGTTTTAGTCAATCTTGCACCAAGAGCTTTACGCGGCGTTGAAAGTCAAGGAATGATTTTGATGACCAACGATGCTACTGGTAAACTAGTTTTTGTAAATCCAGATGCTGATGGTGTTGATAATGGCGCGACAATTAGTTAATTGATGATGACAAAAAAAATAATCGCTTTTGATGCTGATGATACACTTTGGCATAACGAACCTTATTTTGACGAAGCGCAGGAACGTTTTTGCGAATTGTTTCAAAACTATGCCAGCAAACAGGAAATTCTTCAGTTGATTTTAACCCATCAAGTAAAGAATTTACCATTATATGGTTTTGGTATCAAGGCGTTTACCTTGTCCATGATTGATTCGGCGTTAGAACTTACCAATGAAAAAATTTCGGGAGATGGCATTCAAAAAATAATCGATATCGGTAGAGATTTACTCCAAAAACCAGTTGAATTGTTGCCCAATGTGGAAGAAGTTTTAGAAAAGCTAAAAGGAAAATACAAACTGGTTGTGGCTACCAAAGGCGATTTGAAAGACCAACATCGAAAACTGCACGACTCCGGAATTGGACCTTATTTTCACCATATTGAAGTGATGAGCGACAAAAAAGACATTGATTATCAAAAAATGTTGCAGCGCTTAGAAATCAATCCAGCCGATTTTACCATGATTGGAAACTCTTTGAAATCAGATGTTTTACCGGTTTTAAATATTGGCGGTCATGGCATTCACATTCCGTATCACACTACTTGGGAATACGAAAAAATTGATTTCGAAATTACTCATGAAAATTTTAAAGCTTTAGAAAACATCAATCAAGTGGTTGATTTGTTCTAAAAAAAGTAAGTCCAGTTAGCGCCATCACTAATCACGATTACTGTTTTTAGCGTACCGCTTCCTGGCATATTTAATGGCGAAGTAGTTGCAGTATTAGAGTCTTTGGCAAAAAAATTACCCCCAAAAGTATAAATCTGAGCCGTAATTGAATTAGAAATGTTTCTTAACACATAAATTCTACCTGGAACACTTGCTGCATTCGGCAAAATAAACTCAGGACTTCCCGAAAGTGGTGTAAGTGATATATAAACTCCGTCATTAATAGCTGTAGCACTTCCTGATGGCCCGCCATTCAAAGCGCCCGAACCTGTTACTAAAGCATTAGCAATTCCAACTTCTCGAACATTCAAATTACCATTAATGTCTAGTGTACTTAATGGTGTAGTTGTGTTAATTCCAACTTGCGAAAAACAAAAACTCGTAGCGCAAAAAGCTAGTATTAAAACACATAGGTTTGTAATTTTGTTCATGTTTTGATGGTTTTGACATTTTAAATATAATTAAATCATAATAAAACCATCTCCCAAACATCTTCGAAAACGTTTTCGTGTTGACAACTTGTACGTTTTTGAGTTAAAAAATTACATTTTTATGAATAATAAATGGGTAAAATTATCATTTTAGTGGATTGTTAAAAATCACAAAGCATTCAATACTGCCAAAATATCATCTCCATATTTTTCTGCTCTTGTGGTGCCAAAACCAGTTACTTTTCCTAGTTCATACAGTGTGCTTGGATTATTTTTTGCAATATTTATTAAATGAGAATTATGGCAAATTCTAAATGATGACCAATTAATTTTCTCAGCTAAATCATTTCGCCAAGTTCTTAGTGCTTTAAAAATTTTCTTTTCTTTTTCAGTCAAATTATCTTCTGAAATTTGAGCCACTTTTTTATCATTCTTTTCCTTTTTTGGCGCATAAAAAACCACTGCCGACCAATAATCAACAGTGCCATTGGTTACAAAATTGGTAGAAGTTAATTTTACTTCAACCGAATCTAAAAACTCATTCATTCTTGCCTGGTCAGTTTGACAATGCTCTTTATTTAAACGGATATTAAAAACTTTGATATTCATAATACTAAATTTAAGTGATTAAAAAAGCCCAAGCTCCTTTTAAAAAGTCTGGGCTTTTCAACTCATTTTTTATTTCCCTAACAACAAAATATCGTTTGCCACAACTTCAGTAATGTAGCGTTTGTTGCCGTCTTTGTCGTCATAGCTTCGATGGGTCAATTTGCCATCAATGGCAATTTCTTTACCTTTTTTTACATATTTTTCAATGATTTCGGCTGTTTTCCCCCAAGCAGTTACGCGGTGCCATTCGGTTTGTTCTACTTTGTCGCCTTTATCGTTGATGTAATAATCGTTGGTAGCAACAGTAATGTTGGCTACTTTTTTTCCTCCATCAAAAGTTTTTACTTCTGGTTCGTTTCCTACGTTACCAATTAATTGTACTCTGTTTTTCATTGCATTCATGGCGTTTAAATTTTAAATGTTATTGTTATTATTAAAATCGGTTTCTCAGTTCCGACGTGGCAAAGTTGCAACAGCTTCAAAATTTTATTCGGTTATTATCTACTTAATTTCGGTTGTAAATATTTGTAACCGTTTGTAAACGGAAAAAAATGTCGTATATTTGAGTAAATTCAACATATTATGACGCACGATATTAAGACGGTAGAGTTACGAAATTTACAATTGGAAGATTACAAACAATTAAAAACTTCTATGATAGAAGCCTATCCTACTATGGAAAACAGCTACTGGAAAGAAGAACAAATTGAAAAACTTTTAGATATTTTTCCTGAAGGTCAGCTGGTAATTGTGGTTGATGGCAAAGTGGTTGGTTCGGCGCTTTCGTTGATTCTCGATGAAGATTTGGTTGATAAAAATCATGATTATAAAAAAATTACAGGCAATTATACTTTTTCTACCCACAATGATGATGGCGAAATATTGTATGGAATTGATGTTTTTATTCACCCAAATTACAGAGGTTTACGGTTGGGCAGAAGGTTGTATGATGCTAGAAAAGAGCTTTGTGAACAAATGAATCTTAAGGCGATTGTTTTTGCAGGAAGAATTCCAAATTATGCCAAACATGCCGAAGAGCTAACACCCAAAGAATACATAGAAAAAGTAAAAAAGAAAGAAGTTCACGACCAAGTTTTATCGTTTCAGTTGAGTAATGATTTTCACGTTATCCGTGTGATAAAAAATTATTTGGAAGGCGATAAAAAATCGAAAGAATATGCCGTTTTATTAGAATGGAATAATATTTATTACGAAGAAAGTCCAAAGTATTTTAACACTGATAAAAGCATCATCCGATTAGGATTGGTGCAATGGCAGATGCGTTCGCTCAATAATTTGGAAGAATTTTTCAATCAGGCTGAGTTTTTTATCGATGCCGTTTCGGGCTATGAAAGCGATTTTGCTTTGTTCCCAGAGTTGTTTATTGCACCATTAATGGCCGATTACAATCACCTTTCGGAAGCAGAAGCCATTCGCGAATTAGCAAAATATGCCGAACCGATTAAGAAAAAATTTCAAGAATTAGCCATTTCCTATAACATCAATATCATTACCGGAAGCATGCCTTATCTTGATGGCGAACATTTGTATAATGCAGGTTTTCTGTGTAAACGAGATGGTACTTACGAAATGTATCGAAAGATACACATTACGCCTAATGAGGTTTTCCATTGGGGAATAACTGGCGGCGATACTATTCAAACTTTTGACACCGATTGTGGAAAAATTGGAATTATTGTTTGCTATGACGTTGAATTTCCCGAATTGTCGCGCATCATGGCCGATGAAGGCATGAATATTCTTTTTGTTCCCTTCTTGACCGATACCCAAAACGGATACACGCGTGTGAAACATTGTGCACAAGCTCGTGCTATTGAAAACGAGTGCTATGTTGCCATTGCGGGTTGTGTGGGTAATTTACCAAAAGTAAATAACATGGATATTCAGTATGCGCAAGCGGCGGTTTTTACACCATCTGATTTTGCTTTTCCAAGTAATGGTATCAAAGCCGAAGCAACACCAAATACCGAAATGACTCTTATTGTTGATGTTGACCTTGATTTGCTGAAAGAACTTCACGAACACGGAAGCGTAAAAATCATGAAAGACAGAAGACACGATTTGTATAATTTGAAAAAATTAAAGTAGTTATGGATAAAGTCTGTTTAGAATGTGGCGAAAAAATTGTAGGTCGCGAAGACAAAAAGTTTTGCAGCGATGGCTGCCGAAATGCCTACAATAACAAAATAAATAAAGATAGTAATAATTATATGCGAAACATAAATAACAAGTTACGCAAAAATTACCGAATTTTGTCTGAACTTAATACCGAAGGAAAATCAAAAACAACCAAAACCAAGCTTTTAAGCAAAGGATTTGATTTTGAATTTTTGACTAATGTTTTGCATACCAAATCTGGAAACACCTATCATTTTGTATACGATCAAGGATACATGGTTTTAGATAATGATTTTTATATGTTAGTTAAAAAGGACATTTAACAAATTCTGCATGAAAAACAACCAACCCACTATAATTGTTGCCTTACTTTTAACAGCATTACTTTCTGGTATTTTTTATTTCATGATGCCGCAAAGTTATGACAGAAATGAAGCGCCACTTTCTGAATTTTCTACCAAAAGAGCTTTAGAAAAAGTAAAACAGATTTCTAAAAAACCACACTTTATTGGTTCTCAAAACCATGTTTTAGTAGAGCAATATCTACTGAAAGAATTACAGGATTTAGGTTTGCAAACTTCGGTTCAAGAAGGTTTCACGATGACCGAAAAAGGAACTTTAGTAAAATCGAAAAATATTTTAGCCAAAATATCTGGAACCAAAAATTCCAAAGCGTTAGTGCTACTTTCGCACTATGATTCTGCGCCACATTCGTATTCGCATGGCGCTAGCGATGATGCTTCGGGAGTTGCCACTATTTTAGAATCGGTTCGGGCCTTTTTACATAATAAAACCAAACACAAAAACGACATCATTATTCTTTTTACCGATGCGGAAGAAATTGGTTTAAATGGTGCTGCGCTTTTTGTTACGCAACACCAATGGGCAAAAAATGTTGGACTAGTACTGAATTTTGAAGCTCGCGGAAGTTCTGGTCCGAGCTATATGTTGATGGAAACCAACAAAGGAAATTCTAAAATGGTCGATGCTTTCAAAGCTGGAAATGTTGATTATCCGGTTTCCAATTCACTGATGTATAGCATTTATAAAATGCTTCCCAACGATACTGATTTAACTGTTTTTAGAGAAAAAGGTAAAATTCAAGGGTTCAATTTTGCGTTTATTGATAGTCATTTTAATTATCATACGGCTCGAGATAATTATCAAAATTTAGCCAAAAATACTTTAGCGCATCAAGGTAATTACTTGTTTGCTTTAGTGAATTACTTCGCCAACGAAGATTTGAGCAATTTAAACTCAGATAATGACCAAGTGTATTTCAACATTCCGTTTACCATGATGAGTTATCCTTTTTCTTGGATAATTCCAATGTTGTTAGTTGCTTTTGGGTTGTTGATTTTATTCACTTTTGTTGGTTTGGCCAAAAGAGCTTTGCTGTTAGACGAAGTTTTCAAAGGATTTGTGCCGTTTTTTGGTGCATTACTTGCTGCTGGTTTAGTTACTTATATGGGCTGGAAATTACTTTTGAGTTTTTATCCGCAATACGGCGATATTCTTCACGGCTTTACTTATAATGGTCACGATTATGTTTACGCTTTTGTTAGTTTGACACTGGCAATTTGCTTTTTATTCTATAAAAAACCAGCCAAAAAAAGCAGTGCAATGAACCAATTGGTTGCGCCATTACTAATATGGTTACTCATCAACACTGTCATTGCTTTCAAACTAGAAGGCGCAGGATTTTTAATCATTCCGGTGCTTTGTAGCACTTTGATGTTAGCGGTTTATGTATTTACCCAAAGAAGTTTTTGGCTTCTAAACTTAATTTTATCCATTCCTGCTTTAATAATTATTGTTCCGTTTATAACTATGTTCCCAGTTGGTTTAGGGTTAAAAATTCTTTTCGGAAGTTCAATCTTAACGGTTTTAACGTTTACACTATTATTACCTGTTTTTGGGAATTTTGAAAAGAAAAATATTTGGGCAACGCTATTCTTTTTACTTTCCATTGGAATGTTTGTCAAAGCGCATCAAGCTGCTGATTATAGCACCGACCGTCCAAAACCAAACAGTTTAGTATATTTATTAAATGACGATACCAAAAAAGCAAATTGGGCAACTTATGACACTAATTTAGACGAATGGACAAAAGGTTATTTGGGTGAAAAACCAACCGATGCAAAAGCGTTAAACACAAATAAATTGTATAGCAAATATGGTTCGGCTTATACCTTTATGGCAGAAGCACCAACGAAAAATATTCCATCGCCAAACATCGAATTTTTAACCGATTCTATTATTGGAAGTCATCATTTTTATAAAATCAAGATTTCACCAAACCGAAACGTAAATCGTTATGATATTTTTGTGAAAAATGATGTTACCATTCAAAATTTAATTGCCAATGGTGTAAAATCAATTGACTTTGAAAGTAATATTGCTTCAAAAACTTCGGGTAAAATTTTAAGTTATTATATGGTTGAAAATCTTCCGTTAGAATTAGAATTTTCTATCAAAGTCAATGAAAAACTGGATTTAGAACTACTTGAAAGTTCTTTTGATTTACTATCGCATCCCGATTTTACGATTACCAAAAGAAAATCGTGGATGATTCCGATGCCATTTGTTTTAACCGATGCCGTGATTATTAAGCAGAAAATTAAACCTTCAATTAATACGGTTGAGGCGCAAAGTGTTCCTTTTTCTAACCGAAGATTTATGCCTGCTGATAGTTTGAATATTGTAATGGATAGTTTGAAATAATGAGACAAATCTCCATACTTGGTTGCGGTTGGTTGGGTTTACCTTTAGCAAAATCGTTGCTTGAAAAAAGTTTTCAGATTAATGGTTCAACAACTTCTTTGGAAAAAATTTCTGTTTTATCCCAAGCTGGAATTAATGCTTTTCAAATTGAATTGTCTGAAGATAAAATCAAAGGAGATTTTGAAACATTTTTAGAAAATTCAGAGATTCTAATTATTGATATTCCACCAAAATTAAGAGGAAATCATCCTGAAAACTTTGTAAAAAAAGTAGAAACACTTATTCCGTTTATTGAAAAATCAAGTGTTCAAAAAGTAGTTTTTATAAGTTCTACTTCGGTGTATACTGATGATAATTCTTTGATAACGGAAGAAACAAAACCGAAACCCGAAACCGAAAGTGGAAAGCAACTTTTAGAAGCTGAAAATCTTTTAAAAGTAAATTCAAAATTTCAAACTACAGTCATACGTTTTGGAGGATTGATTGGCGAAAACCGACATCCTATTCATTTTTTGGCAGGAAGAAAAAATATTGAAAATCCAGATGCGCCAATAAATTTTATACATCAACAGGACTGTATTGGAGTTATTGAATGTGTTATTGAAAAAGATATTTGGAGCGAAACTTTTAATGCAGTTTCTCCATTTCACCCAACTAGAAAAGACTATTATACACAAAAAGCAGTTGAGTTAAATTTAACTATTCCTGAATTTGAAATCAACAAAAAATCTGTTGGAAAAACTATTTCTTCAACAAAAATCGAAACCATTTTAAACTATACTTTTCAAAAATCTGAATTATGAATTTTAATGATTTGATTGGAACTATTGGTGTTGGAATTATTCTTCTTGCTTATTTTTTGAATATTTTTTCCTTGATAAAAAAAGACGGCATTCTATTTTATTCGATGAATATTATTGGTGCAAGCATTGCTTGTTTTGCGTCAATTTTAATAAACTATATGCCATTTATAATTTTGGAAGCAACATGGGCAATTGTTAGTATTGTTGGCTTATTAAAAGCCATAAAAAAACCTCAAGCATCAACTTGAGGTTTTTTGTTTATACTATAATTAGCTTACCAAATCAAAACTCTTTTTTCTGGCGCAACATACATTCCATCTCCAGGTTTAATACCAAAAGCTTGGTGGAAGGTTTCTAAATTTAATAATGGTACATAACCACGATACATTCCTGGTGAATGCGGATCGGTTTTCACTTGATTTTTGATGGCTTCATCACGCATTTTACTTCTCCAAATGGTTGCCCAAGATATAAATAATCGTTGTTCTGGTGTAAATCCATCTATTTTTCCAGGATTTCCATTTTCTTTTAAATACAATTGTAAACCATCATAAGCTGCGTTAATTCCTCCTAAATCACCAATGTTTTCACCTAATGTAAATTTACCATCAACTTTAATTCCAGGTAATGGTTCTAATGCTGAATATTGATCAGCTAAAGCAGTTCCTAATGATGTAAATTGTTTCAAATCTTCATCTGTCCACCAATTAACTAAGTTTCCATCAGCATTATATCTTGCTCCTGAATCGTCAAATCCATGAGAGATTTCGTGCCCAATTACTGCTCCAATTCCACCATAATTTACTGCTTCATCAGCTTTGTAATCATAAAATGGTGGTTGCAAAATAGCTGCTGGGAAAACAATTTCATTATTGGATGGATTGAAATAAGCATTTACCGTTTGAGGCGACATTCCCCATTCTGTTTTATCAACTGGTTTTCCTAGTTTTTCAATATTCTTTTTGAAATTCCATTCAGAAATCAACAATGAATTATCGAAATAAGTTCCGCCTTCAGCTGGACTTTTAACTACCAAAGCCGAATAATCTTTCCATTTATCAGGATAACCAATTTTTATGGTCATTTTGTTTAACTTTTCGATGGCACTTTTCTTTGTTTCTGGCGACATCCAAGTTAAATTGTTGATTCTAGCTTCATAAGCGCGAATAACATTTTTAATCATTTTTTGTGCTTTCTCTTTAGCAGCAGCTGGGAACATTTTTTCTACATACAATTTCCCTAAAGCTTCACCTGTTGCACCATTTATTACTTGAAGTGCGCCTTCATCTCTAGGCCTTTGTTTGATAGCGCCATTTAATGTTTTACTGTAAAAATCCCAATTCGCTTTATCCAATTCAGTTGACAAATTATCCGCAGCTTTGTTTAAAGCTGTCCATCGCATATAAGCTTTCCAGTCTTCTAACTTATTAGCTGTTAAAATTTCTTGAAGCGCTGCCATGTATTTTGGTTGTGAAACAATTAATGTATCCACTTTTGGCAAACCAATTCCTGTAATTTGTTTTTCCCAATTGATTGCTGGAGTTAACTTTTGCAATTCAGCAATTGTCATTGGATTGTATGATTTTCTTCTGTCTCTACGTTCTACTCTATCAAATCTAGGTTTAGACATTTCGATTTCTAAAGCTAATATTTTTTCAGCATTCTTTTTTGCAACTTCTGGTTTATCACCAATATATTGTAACATTCTAGCAACATGCTGAACATATTTTTCGCGTTTTTCTTTAGAATCAGCATCATCAGAGACATAATAATCTCTATCGGGTAAACCTAATGAACCTGGACCAACGTAAACAACATTTCTGCTGCTGTTTTTAGCATCTGTTCCAACTCCAACTCCAAAGAAACCAACACCGCCTTTTGAAGCCATTTCAATCATTAAGTTTTGTAAATCGGATACACTTTTAACGGCATCAATTTTTGCTAAATAAGGTTTTAAAGGTTTAATTCCTGCTTTATTTCTTGCAACAGTATCCATAATCGATTTGTACAGATTGATTGCTTTCCCTTGATCTGTATCCGATTTGTATTTTGGATTTTTTGAAGCTTCGGCTAGAATTGCTAAAGCATCGGCGTCAGTCTTTTTTCTTAATTCGTCAAAACTTCCCCAACGAGTTCTGTCGGCAGGGATTTCGGTATTTTTTAACCATGTTCCGTTAACGAAATTGAAAAAATCATCTTTTGGACTGACCGAAGTATCCATTAAAGATAAATCAATTCCAACTCCTTTTTGCTGCGCATTGTTTTGATTGTAGCTTAATGCTGCCATCAAAAGAATTGCGATTTTAGTAGATTTTGAAATCATATTTTTGTGTTTTAATAGGTTTTTACAAATTTATTTTTTAATTCTCTTATTTTCTTCAATTTAACAAAATTATATGACTTGATTAGCACAATTTTGTTACAAAAAAGGGATTGCTTTTGTACTTTTGCAAAAAAAAATGCTTTCTTTTTTTAAAAAATACCGTCTTTTTTTCATCGGATTATTACTCTTTTCGATAATAACTATTTCTCTTTTTTACTCAGCATTAAAGCCGAAGAAATCATTACCTATATATAATCCTTCAGATGTAAATCCAGAATTGGTTGATAGCACAGTTCAATATGTTAGTAAATATCACACTATAGCTGACTTTAGTTTTACTAATCAAAACGGAAAAACAATTACTCAAAAAGATTATGAAGGTAAAATTTATGTGGCTGATTTTTTCTTTACAACTTGTCAATCTATATGCCCAAAAATGACCGCCAACATGGCTGATGTTCAAAAAGCTATTTTGGAGAATCCAAAAGTAATGTTGCTTTCGCATACTGTTACACCAGAAATTGATAGCGTTCTCGTTTTGAAAAAATACGCGCTTGAAAAAGGAGTTGTTGATAGCAAATGGAATTTAGTTACTGGCGATAAAAAAGACATTTACACCATGGCTAGAAAATCGTATTTAGCTGTAAAATTGGGTAAGCCAGAAGAACTTTATGATATGGTTCATACTGAAAATTTTGTGCTTGTTGATAGTAAAAGAAGAGTTCGTGGTTTTTATGACGGAACTAATCCCGATGAAATTAAGAAGCTGATTGAAGACATCAATTGGCTTTCTACAAATGAATAAATTCTTATCAAATGATTAAAATCAATTCTTATTCCATAAATAATTGTTACTTTTGCCTTAAATTTATTCAATCTAAATAAGTATTGAAAACTACCGTTGATTTATTAAAAAGAGGCGACAAAGCTCTAATTATCCAAATAGATACAGACAAAATTCCATTGAAATTGCTAGAAATGGGATGTTTGCCTGGAAATCAATTGGAAGTTGTTCAAATTGCTCCTTTTGGTGATCCAATATATTTAAACGTAAATAACGGTTCGCATCTTGCTATTAGGCTTGAAACTGCTTCAGAAATTGAAGTTGAAATTCTTGAAAAATAATCCATGAAAAGCCATCAAAATATAAATGTTGCTTTAATTGGAAATCCTAATACGGGTAAAACTTCTGTTTTCAACCAACTGACTGGTTTAAATCAACAAGTTGGAAATTATCCTGGCATTACCGTTGATAAAAAGCTTGGTTTTTGCAAATTGCCAAACAATATCAAAGCAAATATTCTTGATTTACCTGGAACTTACAGTTTAAACGCAAGTTCAATTGATGAAAATGTGGTAATTGAACTATTGTTGAATAAAAATGATAAATTATTTCCTGATGTTGCGGTTGTAGTTACTGATGTTGAAAATTTGAAAAGAAACTTATTGCTTTTTACTCAAATTAAAGACTTAGAAATTCCAACTATTTTGGTCATAAACATGGCCGACAGAATGAAACGCAAAGGTATTTTTCTAGATATTCCTTTTTTAGAAGAGCAATTAAAAACTAAAATAGTCTTAGTAAGTACTCGACAAGGAATTGGAATATCCGATTTAAAAAATGCAATTGTAGATTATAAAAATTTATCTACTGAACCGTGCTTAAACTCATCTACAATTGATACTGAATATTTTGATAAGCTCAGAAAAGCATTCCCAAATCAATTGTTATACAAACTTTGGTTAGTTATTACTCAAGATGTAAACTTTTTGAATTTAGAGCGAAATGAAATCAGAAGTTCATTCACAAAATCGCACTCTGATTTAAAACGTTTACAACAAAAAGAAACAATAAAGCGTTATCAATTTATAAACGATACTTTAAAAATTGGTCAAAAAATTGATGTAACGAAAGCAACAGACATAAGAGCAAAATTAGATAGAATTTTAACTCACAAAGTATTTGGCTATCTAATATTTTTTGGCATTTTACTCTTAATTTTTCAATCTATTTTTGATTGGTCAAGTGTTCCGATGGATTGGATAGATACTGCATTTGCAAATCTTGCTTCTTACACAAAAAATCATCTTGCTCCGGGTGAATTTACCGATTTGATTAGTGAAGGAATCATTCCTGGAATTGGTGGAATTGTTATTTTCATTCCACAAATTGCTTTCCTTTTTCTGTTCATTTCTGTACTTGAAGAAAGTGGTTATATGAGTCGTGTTGTCTTTTTAATGGATAAAATTATGCGACGATATGGACTTTCTGGAAAAAGTATTGTTCCGTTAATTTCTGGAACTGCTTGTGCAATTCCTGCAATTATGGGTGCAAGAAATATTGAAAACTGGAAAGAACGATTAATCACAATTCTCGTAACTCCGTTTATAACTTGTTCTGCTCGATTGCCTGTCTATGCTATTTTAATTGCTTTAATAATTCCAGATAAAAGAATTCTAGGTTTGTTTAGTTTACAAGGCGCAACCTTAATGATTTTGTATCTATTAGGTTTTGGTATGGCTATATTTTCAGCTTTTATTTTGAATAAAATATTGAAGTTTAAAACCAAGACTTACTTTGTAGTTGAAATGCCGAGTTATAAAATTCCGTTGTTCAAAAACATTGCTATTAATGTTATTGAAAAAACCAAAGCCTTCGTTTTTGGCGCTGGAAAAATTATTCTTGCTATTTCTATTGTACTTTGGTTTTTAGGTTCGCATGGTCCAGGAAATGATTTTAAAAATGCACAACAAATAGTTGAAAAAGATGTTTACAATAGTAACCAAAAAATGAATCCATCTGTCATTACAGATAAAGTTTCTGAATACAAATTAGAAAACTCATATATTGGAATTATCGGAAAAACAATGGAACCTGTGATAAAACCTTTGGGTTACGATTGGAAAATTGGTATTGCGGTAATAAGTTCTTTTGCAGCACGTGAAGTTTTTGTTGGTACTTTGGCAACCATTTACAGTGTTGGAAGTCACAGCGATGAAGAAACTACCATCAAAAAAAGAATGGAAGCCGAAGTTCATCCTGATGGTTCCAAAATATTCAATTTTGCTACTGGAATATCATTATTACTTTTCTATGCTTTTGCAATGCAATGTGTAAGTACTCTAGCCATCGTAAAAAAAGAAACGAATTCTTGGAAATGGCCAATAATTCAATTGTTTTTCATGAGTGGTTTTGCTTATATCACAGCATTAATTGCTTATCAATTTTTAAAATAAAACCATGAATATTCAAGAAATACTTGTTTACATTTCGTTAGGAGTTGCCATTGGTTTTTTGATAACTAAATTTATCTGGAAACCAAAATCGAAGAAAAAATCAGGTTGTGATAAAGACGATTGTGGTTGTCATTAATTTTTAACAATCAATAATGGAATAGAAATTTTGTGACGCAACTTATTTACTGTTGTTCCAAAAAGTAAGTCTTTAATTCCGGTATGTCCGTGTGTTCCCATTACCAAAACATCAAAATTACCTTCATTAATTATCATTGGTATTGATTTATCTGGTTTTCCAAATCCTAACTTAGTCTCAACTTTGAATCCTTTTCCCGTTAGAATATCTTTATATTCATGCAGTAATCTTTCATCAATAGACGTTTCGTGGTCATCTGTTTTTTCACCATACATAATTGCTCCAACGGTTTCAACAATATGAATCAAAGTATAATTAGCTTCTTTTCCACCAAGTTCTATCGCTGAATTTAAAGCAATTTCATCGGCGGTTGAAAAATCAACTGAAACTGCAATCTCTTTTTTATCAGAAGCTTTAGTTTGTTCAAAATTTAATTTCAGTAAATGCGGTGAATGATTTTCAATATTGTTTTTGGCCTTTGTTACAAATGGTTTAAAAATGATATAAAGCAACAAAATTAAGAACCCAAAAGTAATTGGAACAACTGTCAACCAAATAATCATAGGGTTTTCAGATGCTCCAAGCCAACCGTTTATTTCATCAAAAACTAATTTCCCGTTTAATGAAACTATAATTAATGCGATTAACCAAGCAGCTATTTGGGTTACTTTTCCAATGTGAAAACCTTTCATTTTAGATTTATCGCTAACAAAATGTATTAATGGAATAATTGCAAAACCTAACTGCAAACTCAAGACTACTTGACTAAGAATAAGAAGTTTACCTGTTACACTTTCTCCAAAATATAAAATAGTTACAACTGCTGGAACTATGGCAATTAATCGTGTAATTATTCTTCGAACCCAAGGTTGAATTCTCAAATTTAAATAACCTTCCATAACTATTTGTCCAGCCAATGTTCCTGTAATTGTTGAGCTTTGTCCAGCTGCAATTAAAGCTACTGCAAATAAAATTGGCGCCCATTGTGTTCCTAAAAGTGGTTCTAATAATTTATGTGCATCTTGAATTTCAGCAACTTCAAACATTCCATTTTTATAAAAAGTTGCAGCTGCTAAAATTAAAATTGCTGCATTTACAAAGAATGCCAAATTCAAAGCTATAGCACTATCCATAAAATTATATTTCAATGCTTGCTTAATTCCTTCTTTGCTTCTATCAAATTTTCGAGTTTGAACTAATGATGAATGTAAGTATAAATTATGCGGCATTACTGTTGCTCCAATAATTCCAATTGCAATATACAAAGCTGCTTCACCAGGTAAACTTGGCACTAATCCCCCAAAAATTTTAGTAACTTCTGGTTGAGCAAAAATCATTTCAAAAACAAACGAAAATCCAATAACAGCAACTAATGCAATGATAAAAGCTTCCATTTTTCGCATTCCTTTATTAATCAGGAATAATAAAATAAACGTATCTAAAACTGTTATTAAAACGCCATTAATCAATGAAATGTCAAAAAGTAAATTCAATCCAATTGCCATTCCTAAAACTTCGGCTAAATCACAAGCAGCAATGGCAATTTCTGCCAAAAAATAGAGTATGTAATTAATAAATGGAGAATATGTTTCTCTAGAAGCTTGTGCTAAATCTCTTTGTGTAACAATTCCTAATCTTGCGCTCAAACTTTGAAGCAATAACGCCATAATGTTACTCATTAACAAAACCCAAATTAATGCATATCCAAACTGACTTCCACCTGCCAAATCGGTTGCCCAATTTCCCGGATCCATATAACCAACAGAAATTAAATAAGCAGGTCCAAAAAATGCTAAAATCTTTCGAAAAGTAGATTTTTTTCCTTGCGTTGCAACTGATTGATTTACTTCTTCTAAAGACTTTGTCATAATGTATTATTTTTTACAAATAAATTTCTGGCTATTTTATTTGAGATAATTAATGTTTTGCTATTAATTTCAATGGTTAAGGTTTCATCAAATTGTTCTTTATTGATAACCTTTAATTTAGAACCCAAAGCTATATTCTGTTTGTCTAAATACTGTAAAAACTCAGATGATGAATCTTTCACGCCAACACATTGATATTCTTTATTCAATTCTGATTCAGACAACAACAACTTTGTTACCTTTTGAATTTCACCTTTTTCATTAGGAATTGGATCACCATGTGGATCAAAGGCAGGAAATCCAAGAAATTCGTCTAATTTATGAACTAAAGATTCTGATTTTATATGTTCTAATTCTTCCGCAATTTCGTGAACTTCATCCCAAGGGAAACCTAATTTTTCTACTAAAAAAACTTCCCAAAGGCGATGCTTCCTAACTATCATTTTAGCTGATGCAACACCTTTTGGCGTTAAAGTAACACCTTGATATTTTTGATAAATTACTAATTCTTTTTCCGAAAGTTTCTTCATCATATCGGTAACCGATGATGCTTTGGTTTCAAGCATTCCTGCAATGGCATTAGTGTTGATGCCTTTTGGAGAAACCAACGAAAGATGATAAATTACTTTCAAATAGTTTTCTTCTGAAATTGTCATTTAGAATTATTTTAAGGCAAAAGTAGAAATAATTTTTATAAGTTTAAATAAATTTTTAGTTTTGTCTAAATTTTTAATTTATGAAAGCTAAAATTATACTTCTTTTCTCTTTTATTTCATTCTCATGTTTTGCGCAAGAAATGGAACCAATTCAAACTGACAGACCAGACCAAACAGAATCGCCATCATTAACTCCAAAAGGAATGTTTCAGGTAGAAACTGGTTTTTCGTTTCAAAAAAATGATAATATAAGTAAAAGTAATCTTCTTCCATCAACGCTTTGGAAATATGGCGTCAATGAAAATTTTGAGTTAAGATTAATCACTGAATTTGCTGTAGAAAAAAACAATATTGAAAAAACAACAGGATTAAATCCAATACTAATTGGTTGTAAAATAAAAATTGCAGAAGAGAAAGGTTTCTTTCCAAAAACTTCATTCATTGGACATATTTCATTACCAAATGCAGCTTCAACGCCTTTTAAAACTGACTATTTTGCACCTGAATTTCGTTTTGTTATGCAACATACTTTAAGTAAAAAATTCTCTTTTAGTTATAATCTTGGTGCTGAATGGGATGGTTTTACACCTGAACCAACTTTTATTTACACTGTTGCAACTGGTTATTCAATTACCGAAAAATTAGGTTCATATATAGAATTATTTGGATTTGCTCCTCAAAACAATGAAGCAAATCATAATTTTGATGGTGGTTTAACCTATTTGATAAGCAATAATTTTATGGTAGATTTATCAGCTGGGATTGGAATTACAAAAAACGCTCCTGATAATTACATCGCGGCTGGTTTTTCGTTCCGAATTTAATACATGAAACACTATCATTACATATTTACAGGTTCAGGTTTATCTGCTTTGATGACTGTTTATGAAATGATAAAAAGCAGAAAATTTGAAGATAAATCAATACTGTTGATTGATGAAAATCTCAAAAAAACCAATGACCGAACTTGGTGTTTTTGGGAGGACACGAATCTTTTTGATGAAATTGTTTCCAAAAAATGGAATTCAGCTTTATTTGCAAATGAGAGTTTTCAAAAAGTTCTGAATATTGAACCTTTTCAATACAAAAAGATTAAAGGTTTGGATTTTTATAATTTGGTTTTTGAATTAATATTTAAGCAAAATAATATCCATTTTAGCAATCAAAAAGTAATCGATTTTGAAGAATTAGGCAATCATTGTGTGGTAAAAACGGATTCCGAAAGTTATACTTGTAACAAGGTTTTCAATTCAATTTTAGATATAAATCGAGTAAAATTACAATCAAAATATCCTTTGCTTCAACAGCATTTTATTGGTTGGTTTATTAAAAGTAAAGAAGCTGTTTTCAATCCAAATTGTGCCACGTTTATGGATTTTTCTGTGGAACAAAAAGGAAACACTCGATTTATGTATGTTTTACCAACATCCGAAACAGAAGCTTTAATTGAATATACTTTATTTTCAAAAGATTTGCTTTCAACATCTGAATACGAATCAGAAATTGAAAATTACATTCAAAAACTTGGAATTTCTGAGTTTGAAATCATCGAAAAAGAACAAGGAAACATACCGATGACATGTTATGAATTTTGGAAACACAATACTAAAAATATTATCAATATTGGTTCAGCTGGCGGATGGACCAAACCAAGTACAGGTTTTACTTTTAAAAATGTAACTAAAAAATCTAAAGAATTAGTTCAATTTTTACAATCTGAAAATGACTTTAAAAAATTTCATAAAAAAGATAAATTTTGGTTTTATGATTTGCTTTTCATTGATGTTTTGTATCAAAATAATGCATTAGGTTCCAAAGTGTTTTCATCTATTTTCAGAAATGGAAATCCAATCACAATTTTTAAATTTTTGGATAACGAATCCTCTTTTTTAGAAGATTTACAAATTATTTGGAAGTGTCCAAAATTACCGTTTTTAAAAGCCGTTTTTAATAGAATTATAAAATTCTAGAATTCTATTTCGTCATAACAAATCTTTATGATTTATTTAAAATAAAAAAATAGAAATCATTGTATCTTTGCAATACTTTAAATTTAAAATAAATACATATGTATCCAGAAGAAATGGTAAAACCAATGCGCGCTGAACTTTCAGAAGCAGGTTTTCAAGATTTATATACAGCAGAAGAAGTTAAAAACGCAATAAAAGCTGATGGAACAACTTTAGTTGTAGTAAATTCAGTTTGTGGATGTGCGGCAAGAAATGCTCGTCCAGGTGCAAAAATGAGTTTAGAAGGTTCAAAAAAACCAGACCATTTAGTAACTGTTTTTGCTGGTGTCGACCGTGAAGCTGTTGATGCTGCAAGAGAAGAAATGTTTCCTTTTCCACCATCATCACCAAGTATGGCATTGTTTAAAAATGGTGAATTAGTTCATATGTTAGAACGTCATCACATTGAAGGTAGACCAGCCGAAATGATTGCTGAAAACTTAAAAGATGCTTACGCAGAATTTTGTTAATCTTATTAATTGAAATCAAAAAAATCCTTTATTCTTATGTTTAAAGGATTTTTTTTTTGCAACCATTTTGAAAATTTTTCATCTATTGTAAAAACCAATAACTATGAAAACAAAACTTCTTTTAGTAGCATGTTCTTTTTTGTTTTTAAGCATGCAATGCGATGATGATAACGATTCAGGAATTACTCCAGAAATGTTAAACAATAAAAAACAAGAAATTATTAGCTACATTAATTCTTTTAATTGTTCTGAAAGTTCAAATTGCAACTATATTGCTTTTGGAGCAAAACCTTGTGGCGGACCAAGAGAGTTTTTAACTTTTCCGTCTTCGGTAGATTTGCCTACTTTGCAAACAATGGTTGACGAATATTTTGAAATGGATAATGCTTATAATATTCAAACTGGTGCGGTTTCGGATTGTGCAATAGTAAATCCGCCATCAACAATGGATTGTGTAAATGGAAACTGTATCATCATAAATTAATGGGGATAATTGCTATGAAGGAGAAACCCTTTTAGAATTAAACCTCTGAAAGGGTTTTTTAATTAATTTGTTTAACTTTGCACCGAATTCTTCCAATTAGAGTTCAAAAAAACATATTTCTCACTTAAACGTTTATAGCATGCAACTGTATAACACCTTAAGCGCTGAAGAAAGAAAAGAGCTAATTGATTTAGCCGGAAAACAACGACTAACCTTGTCTTTCTATGCGTATGCCAAAATTGTAGATCCAAAAAAATTTCGTGACGATTTATTCTTAGCTTGGAATGCACTCGATGCATTGGGCAGAATTTATGTTGCTCACGAAGGAATAAATGCTCAAATGAGCGTTCCTGCCGATAACTTTGAAGAATTTCGTGAAACACTAGAAGTTTATGATTTCATGAAAGGCATTCGCTTGAATGTTGCTGTTGAACAAGATGATCATTCATTTTTAAAATTAACTATAAAAGTTCGTCACAAAATTGTTGCGGATGGATTAAACGATGAAACTTTTGACGTTACCAAAAAAGGAATTCACTTAGGCGCAAAAGAATTCAATAAAATTCTGGAAGATCCAAATACAATAGTAGTTGATTTTAGAAATCATTACGAAAGCGAAGTTGGTCATTTTAAAAACGCTATAACTCCTGATGTTGAAACATTTAGAGAAAGTTTGCCCATCATCAACGAGCAATTAAAAGATTATAAGGAAACCAAAAATTTGGTAATGTATTGCACAGGTGGAATTCGGTGTGAAAAAGCTTCTGCTTACTACAAACACCAAGGTTTCAAAAATGTTTACCAACTAGAAGGCGGAATTATCAATTACGCTAAACAAATCAAAGAAGAAGGTTTAGAAAGTAAATTTATTGGTAAAAATTTCGTTTTTGATAACCGTTTAGGCGAAAGAATAACAGATGATATTGTAGCTCAATGCCATCAATGTGGAAAACCATGTGATAATCACACCAATTGTGCAAATGATGGTTGTCATTTACTGTTTATTCAATGTGATGAATGTCAAGCCGTAATGGAAAATTGCTGTTCTACTGAATGTTTAGATATTACACATTTACCATTAGAAGAGCAAGTACGTTTAAGAAGCGGTAAACAAGTTGGCAATAAAGTTTTTAGAAAAGGGAAATCTGAAAAACTGAAGTTTAAACATTCCGGTGAATTGTCTGATGTGGCTTTGGCTGTTGCCAAAAAAACACAAGATATTCGTCAAAAGATAAAAGTAAAAAAAGTTATTCTTGGCAAAGCTGAACATTACTTTGTAAAAGCTGGAATTGGATTATTCATCATTGAAAATAATGAATTGCAAGTTGGAGATAAAATTTTAATTTCTGGTCCAACAACTGGAAATCAAGAATTGATTTTAGAAAAAATGTTTGTCAACGGTAGCGAAAATTCAGTGGCAAAGATTGGTGATAAAGTCACTTTTGAAGTTCCTTTTAGAATTCGATTGTCGGATAAATTGTTTAAATTGGTAAGCTAAACTCAGTTAATGGATATTTATAAACTACTCAAATTCAATCATAAAATTAAAAGTCATCGAATAAAATTCTTTGGCTTATGGTTGTTGAGTGTTTTAAATAAAAGATATCTAGCCATTCAATTTGATCCGGTTTTAGCCTGTAATCTGCGTTGTAAAATGTGCTATTTTACCGATGATGAATATGTTAGAACCAACATGAAAGGCATTTTTAAAGAAAGTGATTTAGAAGAATTAGCCAAAGTAAATTTTAAAAACGCTTTAAAACTTCAAATCGGTTGTGGCGCAGAACCAACACTTTTTAAACACAATGTCAAGTTAATTGAAATTGCCAAAAAACATAAAGTGCCTTACATCAGTATGGTTACCAATGGAAATTTATTAGAAAACCAGGATATTATTGATTTATCGAAAGCAGGTTTAAATGAATTCATTTTTTCAATGCATGGTGTTTTCAAGGAAACTTACGAAGACTTGATGGACAAAGGAATTTATGAAAAATTTCATGCCGTTTTAGGTTACATTACCGAAGAAAAAAAGAAAAACCCAAAGTTACGATTACGAATAAATTATACTTTCAATGCAGATAATTTCTATGAATTGAAAGAGTTTTTTAAGGTTTATGACAAATACTCAATTGATATCATTCAACTTCGTCCGATAGATAAAATAGGCGAAACAACCTATAATAATTTCAGTCTAAAAACAATTGAAAACGATTATAAAGAAGTGATTTCCTTATTGAAAAAAGAATCTTCAAAAAGAGGAATTACTTTTTTATCACCCAGAACTATAAGCCGAAACGAAGAAGAATCATTAAAAGTAAAAACTGAAAACGACAGTTCCTATCTAATTCCATATACTTATTGCTATGTTTCTCCAAAATATTTTTGGAAAGACGATTTTGATTGGAAAACAGAAACTTTTGCTCATTGGCAAAAGAGAAATTCTTGGAATAATGTTCTTTTCAAAAACATTTTCCTTTCTAAAAAAGATTTAGAAAAACCTAACCGAAATATGCTCAACTATTCTGTTGAGATAAATTAACTTCTTTTTTGCTTAAAAATTCTTTTGAAATTTAAGCCAACAAAATACTATCTTTACAATCTAAACGTTTTATGATAGTAGTCTCGTCAAAAATGACGCGATGACCAATATATATTCAAAAATTATGGCATGTACAAACTGTTCTACTGGAACCAAAGACGGCACACCACGTGGATGTAAAAATAACGGGACTTGCGGTACCGATAGCTGCAACAAATTAACGGTTTTCGATTGGCTTTCAAATATGAGTTTACCCAATGGTGAAACTCCTTTTGATTGTGTAGAAGTTCGATTTAAAAATGGTAGAAAAGAATTTTATCGTAATACCGAAAAAATCTCCTTGAGCATAAGTGATATTGTTGCCACTGAAGCATCACCAGGTCATGATGTTGGAATTGTTACTCTTACTGGCGAATTGGTTAAAATTCAGATGAAGAAAAAAGGTGTTGATCCAAATGGAACAGAAATTCCAAAAATATATCGAAAAGCATCTCAAAAAGATATCGATATTTGGAGCGAAGCACGCGATAAAGAAGAACCAATGAAAGTTAAAGCAAGAGAAATTGCTATTAAACTTAACTTGGAAATGAAAATTTCGGATATCGAATTTCAAGGCGATGGCTCCAAAGCAATTTTTTATTACACCGCTAACGACAGAGTTGATTTTCGTCAATTAATCAAAGAATTTGCTCAAGTTTTTAAAACCAGAATCGAAATGAAACAAGTTGGCTTTAGACAAGAAGCTTCAAGACTTGGCGGAATTGGTTCATGTGGTAGAGAATTATGTTGTTCCACTTGGTTAACTGATTTTAGAAGTGTTAACACTTCAGCAGCACGATATCAACAATTATCGCTTAATCCGCAAAAATTAGCTGGTCAATGTGGTAAATTAAAATGTTGTTTGAACTACGAATTAGATACTTATCTTGATGCTTTAAAAGATTTTCCTGAATTTGAAACCAAATTACACACCGAAAAAGGTGATGCTATTTGTCAAAAACAAGATATTTTTAAAGGATTAATGTGGTTTGCTTATACTGATAATTTTGCGCAATGGCATGTACTTAAAATTGACCAAGTAAAAGAAATTATCGCTTTAAACAAAGAGAAAAAACGCGCAACTTCGCTTGAAGATTACGCTCTTGAAATAACTGCAGAACCTGAAAAAGATTTCAATAATGCAATGGGTCAAGAAAGTCTAACACGTTTTGATCAACCCAAAAAGAAAAAGAAAAATAACAAAAGAAGAAATTCTAACAATCAAAATAGAAAGCCAAATAGTAATAATAGAAATGAACCTAAAAAATAGTTTACTCCTAGCCTTACTTTTCTTGTGTTTTATTTCATGTGATAAAAAACGAGTTTTTGATGAATACAAATCAGTTGGAAATTCGTGGCACAAAGACAGCATTGTCACTTTTGAATTGCCTGAGCTAGACAAAGATAAAACCTATGATTTGTTTTTGAATGTTAGAGATAATGATGATTATCCGTTCAATAATTTATTTGTCATTGTTTCATTAGAACAACCTGATAAAAAAATTAAAGTAGATACGCTTGAATATGTAATGACAAATCCAGATGGCACACTTCTTGGTGAAGGTTTTAGTGATATTAAAGAAAGTAAACTTTTTTACAAAGGCAATGAAAAATTTGACCAAAAAGGAGTTTATAAAGTCCACATAAAACAAGCCGTTAGACAAACTGGTAAAATTGAAGGCGTAGAAAATTTAAAAGGAATTACAGATATTGGTTTTAGAATAGAATCTAAAGAATAATTAACAATATGGCTCAAAAAAATAAACCTACAACAAAAGATATCAATTACTATAAAAGAAAATTTTGGCAATTTTTCATTTATGGCTTTGGTGCATTAATTCTATTTTTTTTCTTGGCTTCATGGGGATTTTTTGGAGCAATGCCTTCCTTTGAAGAACTTGAAAATCCTGAGTCAAATTTAGCTACCGAAGTTATTTCTTCTGATGGAGTTACTATTGGTAAATTTTATAATGAAAATAGAACGCCAATAAAATATGAAGATCTTCCGCCACATTTAGTAAATGCCTTAATTGCAACTGAAGATGAACGATTCTATGAGCATTCGGGTATTGATGCTCGAAGAACATTTGGTGCAGCAGTAAAACTTGGTGCTGATGGTGGTGCAAGTACAATTACACAACAATTAGCAAAACAATTGTTTCATGGTGAAGGTTCTTCTTTTAAAATTTTCAGATTAATTCAAAAAGTAAAAGAATGGATTATTGCTGTAAAATTAGAACGTCAATACACCAAGAATGAAATCATTGCAATGTATTTCAACGTTTATGATTTCAACAACTATGCAATCGGAATTCGTTCTGCTTCAAAAACCTATTTCAACAAAGAACCAAAAGATTTGACTATCGATGAATCTGCAATTTTGGTTGGAATGTTCAAAAACTCATCTCTTTACAATCCTGTTAGAAATCCACAAGGTGTAAAAAACAGAAGAAATGTGGTTTTAGGTCAAATGGTTAGAGCCAAAATTATTAACACCGCTCAAAAAGACAGTTTAAGTAAATTACCCATTACTCTTGACTTTAAGTTGCAAACTCACAAAGAAGGAATTGCCACTTATTTTAGAGAATTTCTTCGTGAATACATGAAAAAATGGGTGAAAGAAAATAAAAAACCAGACGGAACAGAATATGATATTTATACCGATGGTTTAAAAATTTACACCACTATTGATTCAAAAATGCAAGAACATGCAGAAGAAGCAGTTCAAGCACACATAAAGAATCTTCAACAGGAATTTTTCATCCAACAAAAAGGAAATAAAAATGCTCCATTCTTAAAAATTTCAGATGATGAAACAAATAGAATTTTAAAACGTGCCATGAAAGCATCCGAAAGATGGGCGGTTTTAAAAGATTTGGACAAAACTGAAGAAGAAATAATTGCTTCATTCAGTAAAAAAACAAAAATGCGTGTTTTCACTTGGAAAGGTGAAAAAGACACAATAATGACGCCTTTAGATTCTATAAGATATTACAAATCGTTCCTTCAAGCAGGAATGATGTCTATGGAACCGCAAACTGGTCATATCAAAGCTTGGGTTGGCGGAATTAATTATAAATATTTTCAATACGACCACGTAGGTCAAGGAGCAAGACAAGTTGGTTCAACTTTTAAGCCGTTTGTATATGCAACTGCTATTGAACAACTAGGTATGTCTCCATGTGACTCAATTATTGACAGTCCATATACAATTCCTGTCGGAAGACATCATGTAACTGCTTCATGGACACCAAAAAACTCTGATAATAAATACCGCGGAATGGTTACTTTGAAAAAAGCATTAGCCAATTCCATAAACACAGTTTCAGCAAAACTTATGGACAAAGTTGGTCCAGAAGCAGTAGTTAATTTAACCAAAAAATTAGGAGTTAATGCTGATATTCCTTTACAACCTTCCATTGCACTTGGTGCAGTAGAAGTTACGGTTGAAGATATGGTTGCTGCTTACAGTACATTTGCCAATCAAGGTGTTTACATCAAGCCTCAATTTATTGATAGAATCGAAGATAAAAACGGTGTTGTTCTTTATGAACCAATTCCCGAATCTCATGATGTTTTGAATAAAGATATTGCCTTTGCCGTAATAAAATTATTAGAAGGTGTAACTGAAGGTGGTTCTGGTTCAAGATTGCGTACTCAAGGTGGCGGATATGGCTACGAAAGAGTAACAGGTTATCCATATGCATTTACAAATCCAATTGCAGGAAAAACTGGAACTTCTCAAAATCAATCCGATGGTTGGTTCATCGGTATGGTTCCTAATCTGGTTTCTGGTGTTTGGGTTGGTTGCGAAGATCGTTCGGCTCGTTTCAAAAGTATCACATATGGGCAAGGTGCAACTGCTGCTTTACCAATTTGGGGATATTTTATGAAAAAATGTTATGATGATAAAGACTTACAAGTGTCAAAGGATGAATTCGAAAGACCAAAAAATCTTTCAATAAAAGTCGATTGTTGGGCGCCAAAAGTAGTTGATTCCCTAGAATTAGAACTACAAAAAGAGCAAGACACAGACGAATTTGGATTATAATTTTTAGAAGCTATTTCCCGCTATTCGTTACAATCTTTTTTTAAAAAAAGGATTTTCACTACTATCGGGGCTAAAAAATAAAATACAATGATTAACAAAAAAGTAAATTCAGTAACTGAAGCACTTCAAGGAATCGAAGACAACATGACTATCATGCTTGGTGGTTTTGGACTTTGCGGAATTCCAGAAAACAGTATTGCTGAATTAGTAAAAAAAGAAGTAACCAATCTAACTTGTATTTCAAATAATGCAGGAGTTGACGATTTTGGTCTTGGTCTTCTTTTACAAAAAAAGCAAATCAAAAAAATGATTTCTTCCTATGTCGGCGAAAATGCAGAATTTGAACGTCAAATGCTTTCCGGAGAATTAGAAGTCGAACTAACACCACAAGGAACTTTAGCAGAAAAATGTCGTGCTGCACAAGCAGGAATTCCTGCTTTTTTCACTCCTGCAGGTTACGGAACTGAAGTAGCCGAAGGAAAAGAAACCAGAGAATTTAACGGAAAAATGCATGTTTTGGAACATGCTTTTAAAGCTGACTTTTCTATTGTAAAAGCATGGAAAGGTGACGAAGCTGGAAATTTAATTTTTAAAGGAACTGCTCGTAACTTCAATGCACCAATGGCTGGAGCAGCAAAAATTACTATTGCCGAAGTAGAAGAATTATTACCTGTCGGTTCATTGGATCCAAATCAAATTCACATTCCGGGAATTATGATACAACGTATTTTTCAAGGTGAAAAATTTGAAAAAAGAATTGAACAACGAACCGTTAGACAAAGAAATTAATCATGGCTTTAGATAAAAATCAAATCGCAAAACGAATTGCCAAAGAAGTGAAAGATGGTTACTATGTAAATCTAGGCATCGGAATTCCAACTTTAGTAGCAAATTATGTTCGCACCGATATTTCTGTTGAATTTCAAAGTGAAAATGGTGTTCTTGGAATGGGACCATTTCCTTATGAAGGCGAAGAAGATGCCGATATTATCAATGCCGGAAAACAAACCATAACAACGTTACCCGGAGCAAGTTTTTTTGATTCTGCTTTTAGTTTTGGAATGATACGCTCTCAAAAAGTAGATTTAACCATTCTTGGTGCGATGGAAGTTGCCGAAAACGGTGATATTGCCAACTGGAAAATTCCAGGAAAAATGGTAAAAGGAATGGGCGGAGCAATGGATTTAGTCGCTTCAGCAGAAAATATTATTGTTGCCATGATGCATGTGAATAAAGCAGGTGAAAGCAAAATCTTAAAAAGATGTTCATTACCATTAACTGGTGTTGGTTGTGTGAAAAAGGTAGTAACTGAATTAGCCGTGATGGAAATTACTCCTAAAGGTTTTAAATTAGTAGAACGTGCGCCAGATGTTACCGTAGAACATATCATTGCTTCAACTGAAGCTGAACTAATTATAGAAGGAGAAATTCCTGAAATGGTAATTGGCTAATACATTTTATACGAAATAAAAAACCACAAAACTCAGTAGAATTTTGTGGTTTTTTTATTTTTTGATTTGTTATTTATTAGCCAAAAATGCTAACAAAACTTCATTTGCATTACCAAAACTTGGAAATTGTTCAATCACACTAACTGCTCTTTTTTTATTCAATTTATAGGTCAAATCAAATTCAGTAGTAAACAAAATAGCCGATAAAAACGGATTATTTATAAATTCCAGTAATCGTTCAAATGAATTATCAATAGTTCTGATTTCTATTATTTCTTCCTTTTGGAATTTGAATTTCAATTCTAATTTTAAAATTTCTTCATCTATTATCGGACGTACATAAATATTTATCAAATCAGTATTTCCAATAGTTTTTGCCAGAGTTAATTTGGCAAAAGTACCATCAGCTAAACTGGTTTTTACTTTTGAATAAAATTCTGAAAAAGTTACTTTGAAATCCATTTTTATAAATTAGCGAAGAAATCATTTCCTTTATCATCCGTTATAATGAAAGCCGGAAAATCTTTCACTTCAATTTTTCGAACCGCTTCCATTCCTAATTCCGGGAAATCAACAACTTCTACTTTTAAAATATTTTCTTTGGCTAAAATTGCAGCAGGTCCGCCAATTGAACCTAAATAAAATCCGCCGTATGTATTACACGCATTGGTAACTTCTTTGGTTCTATTTCCTTTAGCTAACATAATCATGCTTCCGCCAGCTTTTTGAAACTCTTCAACATAAACATCCATTCTTCCTGCTGTTGTTGGTCCAAAACTTCCCGATGGCATTCCTTCTGGAGTTTTTGCCGGTCCAGCATAATAGATTGGGTGATTTTTAAAATATTCTGGCATTGGTTTTCCTGCATCAAGTAACTCTTTAATTTTCGCATGTGCAATATCACGAGCCACAATCAAAGTACCATTTAATTTCAAACGCGTTTTGATTGGATATTTTGTTAATTCTGCCAAGATTTCTTTCATCGGGCGATTTAAATCAACCTCAACTGGTGCTTCTAAATGTGGCGCAACTTCTGGTAAAAACTGCCTTGGATTCGCTTCTAATTGTTCTACAAAAATTCCGTCTTTGGTAATTTTCCCTTTGATATTTCTATCGGCAGAACATGAAACTCCTAATCCAACCGGACAAGAAGCAGCATGACGCGGTAAACGAATAACACGAACATCATGAGCAAAATATTTTCCTCCAAATTGAGCTCCGATTGCACTTTCTTGACAAATTTTCAACACTTTTTGCTCCCATTCTAAATCACGAAACGCTTGGCCAGCCATATTACCTGAAGTTGGAAGATTGTCAAAATAACCTGCCGATGCTTTTTTTACTGCAGCCAAATTTGCTTCAGCGGAAGTTCCGCCAATAACCAAAGCCAAATGATATGGTGGACAAGCCGAAGTTCCTAAATCTTTAATTCTTTCTCTAACAAATTCGTCCAATGATTTATCATTCAACAATGATTTTGTTTTTTGATACAAAAAAGTTTTATTAGCACTTCCGCCTCCTTTTGCTAAAAATAAAAACTCGTAATAGTTTCCTTTTTTAGAATAAATATCAATTTGTGCCGGAAGATTTGAACCCGAATTTTTTTCTTCAAACATCGAAATCGGAACAATCTGAGAATAGCGTAAATTCTTCTCCTGATAGGTATTAAAAATCCCTTTTGATAACCATTCAGCATCGTCAACTCCCGTATAAACATCTTCACCTTTTTTAGCCATAACAATTGCCGTTCCGGTATCTTGACAACTTGGCAGTTCACCGTCAATTGCAACTACGGCATTTTGTAATAAATTGTAAGCTACAAATCGGTCGTTATCGGTTGCTTCTGGATCGTCGAGTATGTTTTTTAACTTTTGTAAATGCGATGTTCTTAACATGAACGAAACATCATTCATGGCAACTTGAGAAAGCAATTCCAATCCTTTTGGATCAACGTTTAATATTTCTCTGTTCCCAATTTTTTCAACTTTTACATAATCGGAAGTGATTTTTTTATATTGTGTGTCGTCTTTTAAAATTGGAAAAGGTTCTTGATATATAAAGTCCATTTTATGAGTTTTTTTGAAGCGTAAAGTTAAGGAAACCCAAAGTGAATTTAAAATTTATTGAGAATTAAAAATATTGCCAAAATAAGAAGTAAGAATACAAAAAAACCTATTCTTCTATTCCAATTTTCTTTTTTAATTTCTGCTATTGGTTTCTTTCCGAGATAACAAATCCATTTTATTGCAACACCAATCCATTTAAATGAATAATAAATTCCTTCTCTTCCTAAATCAACAATAAATTCTTCAAAGAAACTCATTTAAATGATTTTAAAAATAGAATTTAAAAAAACCAAGTTGCCACAAAAATGGCAGTAATCACACAGATTAAATCAACTAAAAGCATCGTAGTTAATGCATAACGAGTATTTTTAATATTTACTGAACCAAAGTAAACCGCAATGACATAAAATGTACTTTCGGCACTACATTGGAAAATACTACTCAATCTTCCTGTTAAAGAATCGGCTCCAAAAGTATTCATTGAATCAATCAAAAATCCCCTTGAACCTGCAGAACTGAAAGGTCTTAATAATGCAACTGGTAAAGCATCTACTATTTCTTGATTTATTCCAATAATTGTAAAAACAAACCCTAATCCATTACTAATAATATCAAATAAACCACTATTTCTAAATAATGAAATTGCGGCTAACATTCCCAAAACATAAGGAAAAATGGTAACTCCGGTTTTTACTCCATTATTTGCACCCGTTACAAAAGCATCAAAAACGGTAGTTTTAGCTTCTGCAAATAATTTCTCTTTTCGAAAAGCATAAATTAATGTAAAAACAATAATGGTCAACAATATCAATCCCGAAAGATTAGACGTAAAATAATTTTTCCCAATAAGATCCAAATGATTTACATACATCAACAAACCAATAATTGCACCTATCAAAGTCATTAAACCAATCGCTAAAGAAGCACTTTTAAAATTGATTTTTTGCTTAATTCCTACTATGATAAAAGCTGCAATCGTACCAATAAATGATGTAATGATACATGGCAACATAACATCAGCTGGATTACTGGAACCTGCAGCTGCGCGATAGCCAATAATAGAAGTTGCAATCAATGTTAATCCCGATGCATGCAAACACATAAACATAATTTGTGCATCACTAGCTTTGTCTTTTTCGGGATTTATTTCTTGTAAACTTTCCATGGCTTTTAGTCCAAATGGTGTTGCAGCTGAGTCTAACCCTAAAAAGTTAGCTGCAAAATTTAACGTCATATAAGAAATAGAAGGATGATTTTTTGGAATAGTTGGAAAGACTTTTACAAAAACAGGACTTAATACTTTAGCTAATTTTCCAGAAACTCCAGAAATAATTAACAATTCCATTAATCCACAAAAGAACGCTAAATAAGCAATAAGCGGAATAATAATATCTATTAAACTGCTTTTACATGTCGCCAACAAACCATCAGATTTTTGAACGCCACTATAAATTTGTACTGTTTTATTTTTATAAACATAAGTCGTATCAGGATTTGATAAATCACGATTAACAATCATAGTTTTATCTTCTTTCAATTGGATACTGTCGCTGATAAAAGCAGGAACTTGATCGATATATTTTTCAGAAATTAGAATAGGATTGCCTTTTTCACCATTCAAAACATAATCGATGGTATAGTTAGTGCCAGAAAACAAACTGATAATTACAAAGACAATTGATGAAATAAAAATTGCGAGCCAAAATCTACTTAAAACCATGAATTATTAATTTTTGTAAATGTAATAAATCATATGTT
Organism: Flavobacterium sp. PMTSA4; assembly: GCF_032098525.1. Lineage (NCBI taxonomy): Bacteria > Pseudomonadati > Bacteroidota > Flavobacteriia > Flavobacteriales > Flavobacteriaceae > Flavobacterium > Flavobacterium capsici. The sequence goes on along the minus strand of NZ_CP134890.1, from coordinate 2,304,308 downwards.
ACTTCAATAATTACACATGAATTATCTCATCATCCACCAATAAATCTTCTCGACGAAGTCTAAGGAAAATTTGTGCCACAGCAATCACGTCTTTTTCACAATACGTAATTATTCTGTCAATGTCTTTTTCTATATAAAAAACATGACCAACTTGGCTACCATCGATGTCGCCTTTTGGAGAAGGAATTCCAAGGATTTTGGTTAATAATTTTAAAGAAGTAAAATGTTTGTAATCGCCAAATTTCCATAATTCTAACGTATCCAAATGAGGAATTTCCCAAGGTTTTTTGCCAAATAAATTCAGTTTATCAGGAATGGCAACCTGATTGATAATCATTCTTCGAGCGATGAATGGAATGTCAAATTCTTTAGCATTATGACCACATAAAACATGTTGCGGCTGATTGTAATGGTTGTTTAATAAATTAGAAAAGTCTTTTAAAATCTTTACCTCATCTCCAAAAAAAGAAGTCACTCTAAAATTTCGAATATCACTTTTATTGACAAAATAGCCTACCGAAATACAGACGATTTTACCAAATTCTGCCCAAATTCCTGCTCTGTCATAAAACTCATCTGGAGTAAATTCATCTCTGCGTTGGTATTGGGTTTTTTGTTCCCAAAGCTCTTTCATTTCATCATCCAAATTATTGAAGTTTTCCTCTAACGGAACTGTTTCAATATCGAAAAAAAGGATGTTATTGAGGTTAATTTTTTCTATCATTTTTGAAGTCTTTACACGAATGTAGAAAAAATCTTGTAATTTGAAATTGAATATTAAAATAAAGTTTGTTGTTGTGAAGGATTTTCGTGTTCGAGCAACCATTTTTTGCGCCACAAACCGCCTGCGTAACCAGTCAAAGAACCATCAGTTCCAATGACACGATGACAAGGAACGACAATCCAAAGTGGATTTTTACCATTTGCAGAAGCAACGGCTCGAATGGCTTTTGCATCACCTAATTTTTTAGATAAATCAAGATAAGAAATGGTTTTGCCAAAGGGAATGTTGCGTAATTCTTGCCAAACTCGTTGTTGGAAATCGGTTCCAGTTGGATTTAAATTAAAAGTAAATTCGGTTCTTTTTCCATCAAAATAGTCGCCGAGTTGAGCAACACATTCTTTTAGTGGTTTGGGAATGGTTTTAGAAACTTCTCCTTCTGCTAAAATAGAAATCACAGAAATTCCATTTTCATCGCCAACTATTTTTGTGATGCCAAGTGGTGAATTGATAAAGCAAGTTTCCATTCTATAAAAATAGTGAATTCTATTTTCTAATGAGCAAAAATATAATCTTCTAATGCTTTTAATTCTTCGTCAGACATTTTCTTAGTAATGGCAAAATTAGTTTTCATTACTTCGTACTGACTTTGGTCAACAATGGGTTGGCTTTCTTCTTTTAAAAAAGAAACTATGCTTGCATTTTTGTCTTTATAAATTTTGGAAATTTCAGCCATACTTGGTCCAATAATTTTTTGCTCGGCTTGATGACAAGCAATACAGTTACCTTTACCTTCAAAAAGTTCTTGACCAGAAACTTTTTCGATTGCTTCTGATTTTGGTTGACCAAAATTATCTTCACTTTCTTTTTTACAAGAAAATAATAGTACAGTTAACGCAAAAAAAACTACTCGTTTCATTATTGTTTGTTTAATAAAATAGCGGCTTCTTTAGCAAAATAGGTCGAAATTAAACTTGCACCAGCTCGTTTGATACACATTAATTGTTCCATCATAATTTTATCGTGGTCGAGCCAACCTCTTTCGGCAGCAGCTTTTACCATTGCATATTCGCCAGAAACATGAAAAACCGTAACCGGAACATTCACTGCATTTTTAACTTCGCGAACAATATCAAGATACGCAATTCCTGGTTTTACCATAACCATATCTGCACCTTCTTCGACATCCCAAAGTGCTTCTTTCACCGCTTCGATTCGGTTAGCGTAATCCATTTGATACGTTTTTTTATCTTTTGGCACGACAACATCGGCTTCTTTTGGAGCTGAATCTAATGCGTCACGAAATGGTCCGTAAAATGCTGAAGCATATTTAACCGAATAACTCATAATTCCAACATTGTGAAAACCTGCTGCATCTAAACCTTGTCTTAATCTTAAAACTCTACCGTCCATCATGTCGCTTGGCGCTACAAAATCGGCACCAGCTTCGGCATGGGAAACTGCCATTTTTACTAAAGCATCGTTGGTTTTGTCGTTAGTAATGTCTCCGTTTTCAATAATTCCGTCGTGACCATAAATTGAATATGGATCGAGAGCAACATCTGGCATAATAATCATTTCGGGACATGCTTTTTTGATGGCACGAATGGCATTTTGCATCAATCCGTCAGCATTCCATGCTTCTTTTCCAGTGTTGTCTTTTAAACTATCATCAACTTTTACATAGATGTTAACTGCACGAATTCCGAGCGCAAAAAGTTCTTTAACTTCTTCAACCGTTAAATCTAATGTTCGACGAAAAATTCCTGGCATTGAAGGAATTTCAACTTTGTTATTTTCGCCTTCCATGATGAACATTGGGAACATAAAATCTGCTGGAGATAAACTTGTTTCTCTTACTAATGAACGAATGCTTTCGTTTACTCTTAGTCTTCTGCCTCTTTGTAATGGGAACATAATTTATACTTTTAAAATTGTTTCAGGTTTAACGTTTCAAGTTTTGAAACTAAACCCAATCAATTGGTTTTTCTAATACTTTTAATAATTTTTCTTCTTCGCTACCTTTTTCAGGATGATGGTCATAAACCCATTGCACATGTGGTGGCAAACTCATCAGTATACTTTCAATTCTACCATTGGTTTTTAATCCGAATAAAGTGCCTTTGTCGTGCACTAAATTGAATTCTACATAACGACCACGACGGATTTCTTGCCAAGTTTTTTGTGCTTCTGTATATGCTAATTCTTTTCGTTTTTCAACAATCGGCACATACGCTTCTAAGAAAGAATTTCCAACTTCGGTTACGAAATTATACCAATCTTCCATAGACATCTCATCAGTTTCTTTGCAATAATCGAAGAATAATCCTCCTAAACCACGCGCTTCATTGCGATGTGCATTCCAAAAATAGGCATCGCATTGTTTTTTATACTTTGGATAAAACTCTGGATTGTGCTTGTCGCAAGCCGTTTTGCAGGTTTGATGGAAATGTTTTCCGTCTTCTTCAAACAGATAATATGGCGTTAAATCTTGTCCACCGCCAAACCACGAATTGATTACGTTTCCGCTATCATCATACATTTCAAAGTAACGCCAATTGGCATGAACCGTTGGTACCATTGGGCTTTTTGGGTGAATGACCAAGCTCAATCCGCAAGCAAAGAAATCGGCTTCGCCAACGTTGAACATTTTTTGCATTGTTTCGGGTAACTTGCCGTGAACTGCCGAAATGTTTACACCACCTTTTTCAAAAACGTTTCCGTTTTCGATGACACGAGTTCTTCCTCCGCCGCCTTCTGGTCGTTCCCAAATGTCTTCGCGGAATTTGGCAACGCCATCAACTTCTTCTAGCTTGGAAGTGATTTGGTTTTGAAGACTTTGAATGTATGTTAGAAATTTATCTTTCATTATAAAAGTCAGTAATTATAAGGTTTCCGTCGATTGAAAATGAGTTTCCGCCGATTGAAAATTGATTTCCGCCGATTGAAAATAAGTTTCCGTCGATTGAAAATTGATTTCCTTTGAATGAAAATGATTTTCCGTCGAATCAAGATTGTTTTCCGCCGAATCAAAATTGTTTTCCGCAGATTGAAAATAGATTTCCATCAAATCAAAATGACTTTCCGCCGAATGAAAATTGTTTTCCGCCGAGGCAAAATGAATTTCCGCCGACCAGAATTTAATTTCCCTATGAAAATTATTAATTGCCATATTCTTTAACTGCTTCTACGAATGCTTTGGCATGGTCTACGGGAATATTTGGTAATATTCCGTGACCAAGGTTTACGATGTAATTGTCTTTACCGAATTCGTCAATCATTTGATGCACCATTTTTTTGATGGTTGGAATAGGTGACAATAATCTACTTGGGTCAAAATTACCTTGCAGCGTTATTTTTCCACCTGTTAGGTAACGTGCGTTTCTGGCGGTGATTGTCCAATCGACACCAAGAGCTGATGCTTTTGATTTTGCCATATCGTTTAGGGCGAACCAACATCCTTTTCCGAAGACGATAACTTTGGTTTCAGGTGCTAAAGCTTCTACAATTTGGTTCATGTAGAACCATGAAAATTCCTGATAATCGGTTGGTGATAACATTCCACCCCAAGAGTCGAAAATTTGAACAGCGTTGACACCGTGTTTTACTTTTTCTTTTAAGTATAAAATGGTAGTATCGGTGATTTTTTGCAACAATGCGTGTGCTGCTGCTGGTTCTGTAAAGCAAAAACCTTTGGCTTTATCGAAACTTTTGGAACCTTTTCCTTCTACGGCGTAACAGAAAATGGTCCAAGGTGAACCTGCAAAACCGATTAATGGAACTTCGTTGTTTAACTTTTCACGAGTCATATCAATCGCATCCATCACGTAGCCCAACGTTTCGTTGATGTCTGGAATGAATACATTATCAACATCAGAAGTTTTTCGGATTGGGTTTGGTAAAACCGGTCCGATGTTGTCCTGCAATTCTACCTGAATTCCCATGGCTTGTGGCACAACTAGAATGTCTGAAAACAGAATTGCCGCATCGGGTTTGATGATGCGAATAGGTTGCACCGTGATTTCAGATGCTAATTCTGGGGTTTTGCAACGGGTGAAGAAATCGTATTTTTCTTTGATTGCCATAAATTCTGGCAAATATCTTCCTGCTTGACGCATCATCCAAACGGGTGGACGATTAACTGTTTCGTTATTTAGGGCTTTTAGGAATAGGTCGTTTTTAATCATTAGTTTAAAAGTTTATGTGTTTAAGAGTTTAAAAGTTGTTGATTTAAAATCTTAAACTAATTTTTATAGTATTCTACTACTTCTGTAATCACGTTTTCTACTGAAGGTTTTTCTGCGATTACTATGTTTTTGATGTTTTTATTTTCTAATGCTTCTGCGGTGGTTTCGCCAATACAGAAACAAATTTCGTTTGTGATTTTATTTTTTTCTAAAAAACTTTCTACGCCTGATGGACTGAAAAAAAGTATTCCGTCTAACTTTTGAGTAATTTTTTTTGAGTTTAATTTGGTTTCATATACTTCAATTTCGTTGAATGGAATGCCGTTTTCTTTCAACGTGTTTGGCAAAATATCTTTACGCAAATTTCCACTGAAAAAGGTGTAACTTTCTTTGTTGTAAATCAGTGAAATGATTTCGGCTAAATCGGCTGCGTAACCCGTATATGCAACGACATTAAACCCATTTTCGGTCAATAAATCTTTGGTTTTTATTCCGACACAGAACACGTTTTTAGTTTTTAAATCTTCCCATTTTGGATGATTTAAAACACTTTGAACTGCATTTTGACTGGTGAAAATAAAGTTTTGATTTATGTTTTTTAGGTCAAAATCTTTCTGTTTTATCTCTATGAAATCTTCATCAATTACTTCAAAATTGGCTTCTCGTAAAGCTTGTTTCTGAATTTCAGAAAGTTTTTTTGTGGATAGTATGTCGATTTGTTTTGCCAAAAATTATTTTTTTAACTGTGTTTTAATTTCACTCATCAATTTGCTTCCACCGTTATTCAAAATCTCCTGAGCACAATGGTAACCCAGTTTTTTCCACTCGGAAACTTCCGCTTTTTTAGTAATTTCCAATTTTTGCTTTCCATCGATAGAAAGTAAAACTCCTGAAAACTCCAAAACATCTTCTTTCTCATTATAATTGGCTAGAGCTCCGATTGGCGCCGTACATCCGCCTTCGAGTGTTCTGAGAAATTGTCTTTCGATATAGGTGCAAATCTCGGTTTCCACGTGATTTAATTGTGATAATGCTTCGATGGTATAGAAATCTTCTGCCATTGCTACCACTACCATTGCGCCTTGAGCTGGTGCCGGTATCATCCAATCGAGATTGATAAAACTATCAGGCTTTAAATTAATTCGTTCCAAACCTGCAGCAGCAAAAACGGCTCCGTTCCAATCATTATCCTGCAATTTTTGCATGCGTGTATTTACATTTCCACGTAAATCAACCACGGTATGATTTGGGTATTTATTGAGCCACATTGCCTGACGACGCAGACTTCCTGTGGCGATTGTTCCAGAATTTTCTAAAAAATCAAGGTTTCCTTTGTGAACTAAAATGTCCAACGTATTTGCTCTTTCTAAAACAGCAGCTTGCACAATTCCTTGAGGTAAAGCTGTTGGTACATCTTTCATGGAATGCACTGCAATGTCAACCTTGCCTGTAATCATGGCAACGTCTAATGTTTTCGTGAAAATTCCAGTAATCCCGAGTTCGTAAAGTGGTTTGTCTAAAATAATATCGCCATCTGATTTTACGGCAATAATTTCTGTTTTATATCCTAAATCCTGAAGTTGTTTTTGAACGGTATGTGCTTGCCAAAGTGCTAATTCGCTATCACGAGTTCCGATTCTAATGGTTTTATTTGTAGTTGGTTTTGCCACTATTTTGCTTCAATTTGAAATATTTTTTCAATCCATTCGATGCTTTCATCAACCATTGTGTTTTCGTCTTTTAAATGATTGGCAAAATGATTGGTGATTTTCTGGATAATTCTGTTGCTGATTAATTCTGCTTGTTCTTCGTCGAAGTTTGATATTTTTTTGCGTTGTGTGTTAAGTTCGCTTTCTTTAATCGAATTCAATTTTGCTTTTAATGCATGGATTGCCGGAGCAAATTTTCTGCCTTTGGTCCAAGTGAAAAATTCTTCTTTGATTTCTTCAATAATTGCTTCAGCAGCAGGAATGTGTTTTTTTCTGTTTTCTAAAGTTTCATCCGTCATTTGTGATAAATGATCCATGTGAACTAAAGTTACATTTTCTATATCCGTTACATTTTCATGAACGTTTTTTGGGATAGACAAATCAAGAATCAGTAATGGTTTTTTTAAATTCAGAATCGCTTTATCAACTGTTGGGTTTTGAGCTCCAGTTGCCACAACCAAAACATCAGCCTTTTGGATTTCAAGTTGTAAATCTGCATAATCTTTTACAATTACATCCAATTTTCTAGCCAATCGTTCCGCTTTATCTTTAGTACGGTTGATTAAAGTAATATGGTCATGCTTTGTATGTTTTACTAGATTTTCACACGTATTTCTGCCAATTTTTCCGGTGCCAAAAAGTAAAATATTTTTATTCGAAATATCTTCAACATTTTTGAAAATATATTGAACTGAAGCAAACGAAACCGAAGTTGCGCCTGAAGAAATCTCAGTTTCATTCTTAATTTTTTTACTGGCTTGAATTACCGAATTGATTAATCGCTCTAAAAAAGCATTCATCAAATTCATTTTTTTGCTTTCGGTAAATGCAATTTTCAGTTGACTAATAATTTCGAAATCTCCAAGAATTTGACTGTCTAAACCAGTTCCAACTTTGAATAAATGACTTATCGCTTCTTGATTTTTATAAACGTAGGCCACTTTTTGAAAATCTTCAACAGTTCCTTGACTATTGTCGCAAAGTAATTTGATTAACTGAAAAGGATGTTCTGCAAAACCATAAATTTCGGTACGATTGCAGGTAGAAGTTACGACCAAAGCTTCAATATTTTCTTTTTTTGCTTGGTCTAAAAGAGTTTGTATTGCATTGGAATCCAAACTAAATCTACCTCTAATATCGGCATCGGCTTTCTTGTAACTCAAACCAATGGCGTAAAATGTAGTATGTTTTGAAATATGTTTGTTATCCATAAATGCAACTTTAGCTAAAAGTTGGAACAAAATTATAGTTATACTTTTTATAAAAACAACGCTTGAAGAACTTTTTGTATCGTTATTAGTTATTTTTCTAAGAATTTGTCTTTTTAGCGATATTTATTCTAAATTTGTAGACAAATAAGGTCTTTACAATTATTTTGTGTAGAATAATTCTAAATAAAGAAATGATAGCTAAAGATTTTCAATCAAGTTCAGAATAAAAAAAATATCGCTATGGGTTCAAAAGAAGAAATAAAAATAGACGATGACTTTATATTAATTCGTTTTCAGAATGATACGGATGAAGTTTCTACTTTTCAGCGTTCGGTTCCGTTGGGATTAATTCAGTTTCACTTTGGTTTAAAAGGAAGTGCCAATTATATTTTTAACCAAGGGAATTATGTGTTGAATTTGAAAGAAGAAAAAGCACTACTGTTTTTCAATCCTGAAAAAGAGTTGCCTTTGAATGTTGAAATTACTCCAAAATCTTGGTTGATTTCCATATTGGTTTCCATCAAAAAATTTCATGGTTTATTCACCGATGATGCTGAGCACATTCCGTTTTTAAGTCAAGAAAACAAAGACAAAAAATATTATAACGAAAGCGATATTAGTCCTTCGATGGCCATTGTTTTGAACCAGATGTTTCATTACAACTTAAATCCATCCATTAAAAATCTCTATTATAAAGGTAAAGGTTATGAGTTGTTGAGTTTGTTTTTCAATAGAAATGATGACCCAAACGCAGAGCAATGTCCTTTTTTGGTGGATGAAGAAAATGTATTGAAAATCAAAAAAGCCAAAGAAATTATAATTGCTAATATGGCTGAACCACCAAGTCTACAAGAATTGTCAGACCAAGTTGGACTAAATTTAAAGAAACTAAAAATGGGTTTCAAGCAAATTTATGGCGATACGGTTTATGGTTTCCTTTTTGATTATAAAATGGAACATGCTCGACAATTACTCGATTCTGGTTCGTATAATGTAAATGAAGTTGGTTTAAAAATTGGCTACAGCACCGGAAGTCATTTTATTGCTGCATTCAAAAAGAAATTTGGAACAACGCCAAAAAAGTATTTGATGAGTCTAAATATTTCATCATAAACAATAAGTTTTTAAAATAAAATCATCAAAAAAACAGATTTTATAAATAATCATAAAAAAATAAGTTTCCCTATTTTTATAAAAAATTAAATAGCCAAAATGAAAGGTGTATTATTAGTAAACCTGGGTTCGCCAGAAAGTCCAACTCCAAAAGATGTAAAGCCGTATTTAGATGAATTTTTAATGGACAAATATGTAATTGATGTTCCGTATTTGTTGCGTGCTTTGTTGGTTCGTGGAATTATTTTGCAAACACGTCCAAAAAATTCTGCTCATGCTTATGCACAAATATGGACCGATGAAGGTTCGCCTTTGATTGTTTTTTCTAAAAAAATGCATGAAAAAGTAGCCAAACAAGTTGATATTCCCGTAGCATTAGCTATGCGCTATGGTACCATGACTATTGAAAAAGGTTTGCAAGAATTAAAAGAAAAAGGTGTTACTGATGTAATGCTTTTAGCGTTATATCCGCAATATGCCATGGCTTCAACTACTACTATTTGGGCTTTGGCAGACGAATTAGTTGCAAAAAAATTCTCTGGAATGAAACTGACCAAAGTTCCAGCTTTTTATAACAAGCCCGATTTTATAAAAGCTTTGGCAAATTCTATCAAGAAACATCTAGAAGGTTTTGAATACGACCATTTATTATTTTCGTATCATGGCATTCCAAAACGTCATATTCGCAAAACTGATGTAACCAAATCACATTGTACTATTGACGGAAAATGTTGTGTTACGGCTTCGCCTGCTCATGAATTTTGTTATCGTCATCAATGCTATGAAACAACAAGACAGGTTGTTGAATTATTAGGAATTCCTGAAGACAAATACAGTCAAACCTTTCAATCGAGATTGGCTGGTGACAAATGGCTAACTCCTTATACCGATGTTGAGATTAATAAAATGCCTGCCAAAGGAATTAAGAAATTAGCGGTTGTTACTCCTGCATTTGTTGCCGATTGTTTAGAAACTTTAGAAGAAATTGCCATGCGTGCTAATGAAGATTTTAAAGAAAATGGTGGTGAAGAGTTCTTTGCTGTTCCTTGTTTGAACGATGAAGACGAATGGTGTGGTGTTGTAACAAACTGGATAAAAGATTGGAGTAATTAAAAATGGAACTCTACAATTACATAAAATCACTTCATTTAATCTTTGTAATTACTTGGTTTGCTGGGTTGTTTTACATTGTTCGATTGTTTGTTTATCAAATTGAAGCCAACCAAAAACCATCACCTGAACGAGAAATTCTTTTGAAGCAATACAAAATAATGACCTATCGTTTGTGGTACATTATTACTTGGCCAAGCGCTATTTTAGCAAGTTTTTTTGCTTTTTGGATGTTGTTTTTTACTGATTTGGGAAGTGTTTGGCTCAAAATGCCTTGGATGCATGTCAAACTTGGCTTTGTTTTTGTGCTTTATCTGTATCATTTGAAATGTCATCAAATTTATAAACAATTGCAAAACGATGATTTTAAATACAGTTCCAACTTCATGCGTTTATGGAACGAAGGCGCAACCTTAATATTGTTTGCCGTTGTTTTTTTAGTAATTTTAAAAAATGCTTTCAATTGGATTTATGGTGTAATCGGAATTATACTTTTTTCTGTTTTGATTATGCTTGGTTTTAAATTTTACAAAAGAATTCGAGAAAGAAACAAATCCTAAATTATGCTAAAAGGCTTTAAAATGTCAATGTTATCATTACGAATTAGGATTTTCCTATCGATGATATTTTTGATATTGATGGCTTCGATTTTGATGGCTTCGATTTCGATAATTCAGTTTAAAAACGAGGCAAAAGATTATCACCAAGAACGATTAGACCGAAAAGAATTTGCTATAAAAGAACACATAAATTATGTGCTTTCAACAACAACTTATCCTTTAACTCCTGAAAATTTACCGTTAATTTTTAAAGATAAAATTCACGAATTAGCTGATATTCATAATTTAGAAATTAACATTTATTCTTTGGATGGAAAACTTTTGAAATCGTCAAAAGCTCTTTTCTCGGTAGACAAAGTTTCGCCGCCAATACCTAATTATATTTTAAAATTGGTTCAGTCTTCCGTTGAAAAAAGATATGTTGATATTAAAAACACTAATGGCATAAAAAACCGTTCTTCCTACAGTCAAATTAAGGATGAGAAATTCAAACCTCTAGGGATTTTAAATATTCCTTATGTAGAAGATGATGGATTTTATGAAGAAGAATTGAAACAATTTTTAATTCGATTGAGCCAAGTGTATTCATTCATGCTGGTTATTGCTTTTGCTTTGGCTTACTTTTTAGCAAGTTATATAACCAAATCTCTAAAAACGATTTCAGACAAAATCAATGAAACTAGTTTAAATCAAAAAAATGAGAAAATTGTAATTGAAGCCAACAGTCGCGAAATCAATTCCTTAATTAGTGCTTATAATGCAATGGTTGATAAACTAGAAGAAAGTGCTGGAAAATTGGCGCAAAGTGAACGTGAACAAGCATGGCGTGAAATGGCAAAACAAGTTGCTCATGAAATCAAGAATCCTTTGACACCAATGCGATTAACAGTACAAAGTTTTCAAAGAAAATTTGATGCTAATGATCCTAATTTAAAGCAAAAGTTAGACGATTATTCTAAAACATTAATTCAACAAATTGATACAATGAGTGCTGTTGCTTCGGCTTTTTCAAACTTTGCAACAATGCCTGCACAACAAAACGAAAGTTTAAATGTAGTTGATGTAGTTGAGTTATCATTAGATATTTTTAATGAAGATTATATCATTTTTGAAAGCAACAAAGAAGAAATTATAACCAAATTAGATAGAACTCAATTGATTAGAATCATCACCAATTTGGTAAAAAATGCTATTCAATCGATACCTGAAGAACAAGAAGAAAAAAGTGTTTTGGTTTCAGTTAATGAAGTAGAAAACAATGTAATCATTTCAGTGAAAGATAACGGAATTGGAATAGAATTGTATAATCAAAGTCATATTTTTGAACCAAAATTTACCACCAAAACTAGCGGAATGGGATTAGGTTTAGGAATTATAAAAAACATCATCGAAAATTACAAAGGAACTATTACTTTTGAAACAGAATCTGGAAAAGGAACTACTTTTATTGTTTCGCTTCCAATAATTAATTAAAATTTTACACCATGAGCTTCAAAAATATTATTGCAACTTCTGAAAACGGAATTGGAAAAATTACTATCAATAGACCATCAAAATTAAACGCTTTAAATAAAGAAACTATTGAAGAATTACATACTGCTTTTGAAAATTTAGATGCTGATAACGAAACAAAAGTAATCATCATAACAGGTGAAGGTGAAAAAGCGTTTGTTGCTGGAGCTGATATTTCTGAATTTGCCAATTTTTCAATTGAAGAAGGTGCACAATTAGCTGCTCAAGGACAAGAATTATTATTTGATTTTGTAGAAAATTTAAAAACTCCTGTCATTGCTGCTGTTAACGGTTTTGCTCTTGGTGGCGGATTAGAATTGGCGATGTCATGCCATTTCAGAATTGCTTCAGACAATGCAAAAATGGGTTTGCCTGAAACTTCTCTTGGAGTAATTCCAGGTTATGGCGGAACACAACGTTTACCTCAACTAATTGGGAAAGGTCGTGCCATGGAATTAATTATGACTGCTGGAATGATTGATGCTGAAACTGCAAAATCGTATGGTTTAGTTAATCATGTTGTGTCGCAAGCAGAACTTTTAGAATTCACAAAAGGCATTGCGTCAAAAATTATGAGAAATTCTCCAATGGCAATCGGAAAAGCTATTAAAGCAATTAATGCCAATTATAAAGATGGTGTAAATGGTTTTGAAACCGAAATAAGAAACTTTGGAAAATGTTTTGGTACAGAAGATTTTAAAGAAGGAACAACTGCTTTTTTAGAGAAAAGAAAAGCGAGTTTTTCTGGGAAATAAATAAAAAAAGAGGACCATTTTGGTTCTCTTTTTTTATTTCTCGCCTTCCCATTCCGCATAAAACTGAGAAAGAAACTTTTCCATAAAAAGATGTCGTTCTTTCGCTATTTCCTTTCCTGTTTTGGTATTCATTTTATCTTTCAGCAACAATAATTTTTCGTAAAAATGATTAATTGTTGGTGCATCCGAATTTTTATATTCTTCTTTCGTCATGTTTAACTTTGGTGGAATTGCAGGATTAAATAATTGTCGGTTTTTGAATCCGCCATAATTAAATGTTCTGGCAATTCCGATGGCGCCAATAGCATCTAACCTATCTGCATCCTGAACAATTTCTAGTTCTATGGAATTGAATTTCTTTTCAAAATTTCCACCTTTGAACGAAATGTTTTCAATGATATTAATGACATGAATAATTGTTACTTCTGAAACATTTTGACTTTCTAAAAATGTTCTGGCTGTTTTTGGTCCAACAGTTTCATCACCATTATGAAATTTACTGTCTGCAATATCGTGAAGTAATGCACCAAGCTTTACAATTTCTAGATTACAAACTTCACTTTGAGCAATTAACAACGCGTTTTTATAAACACGTTCGATATGAAACCAATCATGGCCTGATTCTGCATTTTTTAATTGCTCTTTAACAAAAATAATAGTATTGTCAATTATTTGCATTTATACAACTGCTGGTTCAACCCATTTGAAGATTTTTGTTTCGGCTGGCAATACTAAACGCTCTGATATTTTAGCCATTCTTTCAGGTAATTTCATTAAATAATCACGAGCTTTTTCTGCTTCTGCAGTAAGATTTGTGATTTTATCAATTTCCCATTTTTGAGTTAGCTTTCTCAAAATATCTACATAATCGTTAGCCGTGTAAACACCTATTTTTTGCGCTGAATTAGAAAATTCTTCAAAAGCAGTGCTTATTTTTTCGCCAGATTCTCTTAAGAAATGAGCTGGCATTGTTATTTTTTGCTTCATCATATATTGAAATGCAAGCATCATTTCGCTAGGATCAACTTTAAAAATTTGGTTTACAAACTCTGAATAAGCATGATGATGACGCATTTCATCACCTGCAATCATTTTGCACATTTTAGACAATTGTTTGTCTCCATATTGCTTTGCTAATTGCGAAACTCTATTGTGTGAAACATAAGTTGCCAATTCTTGAAAACTAGTATAAACAAAATTTTTATATGGATCTTTTCCAGTTCCAATATCAAAACCATCATTTATTAAGTGTTGTGTTGTAATTTCTACTTCACGCATGTTTACGCGACCTGATAAATACAAATATTTGTTCAATAAATCTCCATGACGATTTTCTTCACCTGTCCATTGACGAACCCATTTTGACCAACCATTTCTTCCTTCATTATCAACACCTTCAACTTCCATTAACCATGATTCATAAGTTGGTAAAGCTTCTTCAGTAATAGTATCGCCAACTAAAACTACCCAAAAATCATAAGGCAAATCTTTGGCAATTTCTCTAAGTTCTTTCACTTCATCAATAAAACTCTCTTCTTCTGAATTTGGCAAAAAATCAGATGGTTGCCATATTTTTTCAACGGGTATTAAAAATTGGTCTACAAAGTTATCGACCTTGTTTTCCAAAAACTGCATGACTTCAAGTCGTATATTTTTTTGTGACATGATTATATGATTTGGGATTTTAATATAAAATCTAATTAATTATTTTATTGATGAAACAACTGATTGCTCTGTTTTTTTGATTAACTCTTCAAAAGGGAAGTCTTTAACAGGAATTGCTTCGTGTATGATAAATTCAAGTCTATTGCCTAAACCCATTGGGAATGCCCCAAATTTAACCATTTTCCATGAATTATTTATAGTAATTGGCACAACATATGCTGAAGGCGCAAATTTACATAAGATTTTTAGCCCGCTTTGGGCAAATTCTTTAGGTTTTCCTGTTTTGCTTCGAGTTCCTTCAGGAAAAATAACTGCCGAACGTTGGTGTTTTTCGATATACTCGCTAAGCGATTTTATTACTGGAATAGCTTGTTTTGGATCTTTTCTGTCAATTAAAACTGAACCTCCATGACGTAAATTATATGAAACACTTGGAATACCTTTACCAAGCTCTTTTTTACTAACAAATTTTGGATGAAATTTTCTTAGATACCAAATAATTCCAATAATATCATATAGACTTTGATGATTAGAAACAAAAACAATTGGGACATTTTTTGGTATCGTATTTCTGTTTTTAATAGTATATGTTGTTCCCAATAAATTAGTGCATTTTACGAGAAAAAAATTCAAATAATCAACACTTTTTTTGTGAGCTTGATAGCCAAAAATATTAAAACAAATCCATTGTATTGGGTGAAAAATGACTAAACACAACCCAAAACAAAGATAATAAACAATCGATAAAGGATAAGAAATCAGTTTTTCCATAATCTTTAAAAATAGAAAGCAAAAGTAAGGATTAATATTGGCTTTAGATTGTTTATAATTCTTAAATTATTATTATAAACACATTAAAAAAAGCAGTATTTTTACGAAAATTAAGCACTTTTAAATATAGTAAAAAATGAGTTCAGAAAAAGAAGCCAAATTAAAAGCATTACAACTAACACTAGATAAATTAGACAAAGCTTACGGAAAAGGAACCGTAATGAAAATGGGCGATAAAGCCGTTGAAGAAGTAGAAACTATTCCTTCTGGTTCACTTGGTTTAGATTTAGCTTTAGGTGTAAATGGTTATCCAAAAGGAAGAATTATTGAAATATATGGTCCAGAATCTTCGGGAAAAACAACTTTAACATTACATGCTATTGCTGAAGCTCAGAAGCAAGGTGGAATCGCTGCCTTTATTGATGCTGAACATGCTTTTGACAGACATTATGCTGAAAAATTAGGAGTTGATGTTGAAAACCTAATTATTTCTCAACCAGATAATGGTGAACAAGCATTGGAAATTGCAGAAAATTTAATCCGTTCAGGCGCTATTGATATTGTTGTAATTGACTCTGTTGCTGCCTTAACTCCAAAAAGTGAAATTGAAGGAGAAATGGGTGATTCAAAAATGGGTTTACACGCAAGATTGATGTCTCAAGCTTTAAGAAAGTTAACAGGAACTATTAGCAAAACTCATTGTACTGTGTTTTTCATCAACCAATTAAGAGAAAAAATTGGAGTTATGTTTGGAAATCCTGAAACGACAACTGGAGGAAATGCATTGAAATTTTATGCTTCTGTTCGTTTAGACATTCGTCGTTCATCACAAATTAAAGATGGCGAAAACGTAATTGGAAACAGAACAAAAGTAAAAGTGATTAAAAATAAAGTTGCACCACCTTTCAAGACAGCAGAATTTGATATAATGTATGGCGAAGGTGTTTCAAAAACAGGTGAAATTCTTGACTTAGCTGTTGAATTTGAAATTATTAAAAAATCAGGTTCATGGTTTAGTTATGGTGATACAAGACTTGGTCAAGGAAGAGATTCTGTGAAACTTTTAATCAAAGACAATCCAGAGTTAGCTGATGAATTAGAACAAAAAATAAAGGAATTTATCAAAGAAAATAATTCATAAACTTTTAAAAACCGTCTCGTTAAAAAACAAGACGGTTTTTTTTAGTAAATTAACGCAACCATTTAATTAAAATTTCATCTAAAATAAAATATCTAATAAAATATGAAACGAGTTTTAACTGTTTTACTAATAAGTTTATCTTTTTTTTCTTGTAGCTTGAATGACAATTATCAAAATGTAAACTTAGAAATCGTTCCTATAAATACTGTAGAAATGCCAACTGCTTATAGAGTTGATAGTGTTACCACAATTCCGGTTAGTTATATTCTTCCTACTCCATGCCATGTGTTTTCTAATTTTTACTATAATGCTATTGGCAACGAAAGAACAGTTGCTGTATATTGTATCAAAAATGATGGAAATAATTGTAATCCTGTAACGACTTATGAAACAACAGTTCCTTTAAATTTTAAACCAAAAGATTTAGGAACTTATCATTTTAGATTTTGGACAGGTGTGAATAGCGAAGGTGTTGACCAATATATAGAACATGAAGTAGTAGTAGATCATTAATTTTTTTTCGTTTGAGTATAGAAGAACTCATAAATGGTTGCAAGAAAGATGACATAAAAGCACAAGAACAATTATATAGACAATATGCTCCTAAATTGTTTTCTGTATGCTTAAAATATTCTCGTAACTATACTGAAGCGCAAGATAATTTACAAGATGGTTTTTTATTAGTGTTTGAAAAAATAGAGCAATTTGCATTCAAAGGTTCTTTTGACGGGTGGATAAAAAGAGTAATGATTAACTATATTTTACAACAATATAGAAAAGAAACGTTCTTAAATTTAGTACATGAAAATATTCCGGAAGAAGTTGAAATAGAAATAGAAACTGACACCGAAATTGGAACAGAATATTTAATGAAAATAATTCAAGAGTTACCCGATAGATATAGATTAGTATTTAATCTTTATGTAGTTGACGGTTATTCTCATCAAGAAATTGCAGATATGCTTTCGATAAATATTGGTACATCAAAATCCAATTTATCTAGAGCAAAAATGATTTTAAAAGAAAAAATTGAAACCTTAACGGGTTCAAAAAATATTCCTTCTATAAAATGAAAGAAAATAGAAATATAGACCAATTCTTTAAGGATAAATTCGAAAATCACGAAGTTAATCCACCTGAAGAAATTTGGGAAAACATTGAAAAGAAACTACAAAAAAAGAAAAAACGCAGAGTTATTCCTTTTTGGTGGTATGGTTCAGGTGTGGCAGCCCTTTTTGTAATTGGGTTATTTGTTTTTAACAATTACTACACTTTAGAAATTCATCCTGTGAATGATGTTGTAATTGAAGAAAACACCTCAAATCAAGAAAAAAATTCTCAAGATTCTAGCAATGTTATTGATACAAATGCTGGTAAAAAAGAAGTGGTTGTTTCAACAGATTCAGACAAGAAAAATGAATCTGAAAATGACAATCTAGATAAATCTAAAGATAATTCAAGTTTAAAAAACAATTCAATTATAGTATCGTCAGAAAAAAATAGTAATGAAACTATAACTAACGATGAAAAACAAAAAGTTATAAATAATAAAGCAAACTCTATTATTACTCATAATAATTCTGTTGCTTCAAACACAAAAACAAAAGAAAAGAAAAACAATAAAAATTCTAATAAAAATAGTGCTGTTCACACTTCAAAAGCTACTGATATTATAAGTGAAGTAGACAATAAAACGTTAGAAAAACAAGAAGAAATTGTTCAAAACAATTCTAATTTAAAAGAAACTAAAAAAGAATTGAACAAAGAAAACAATATTGATTTGGGAAAAATTGCTATGGAAAATCAAAACAATATTGCTACAAAAGGTGAAGTAAATACTTCTAAAGATTCTACAGCAATTGCTACTGTAGAACCTAACGCATTGGAAGAATTGCTAAAAGAAAAAGAAAAAAAGATTGCTAAAGAACAAAAAATGAATAGGTGGCAAGTTACACCTAATCTTGCTCCTATTTATTTTGGTTCATTTGCAGACGGTTCGCCTTTAGATTCAAATTTAGATGAAAACACAAAAAGTTTCAACGATAATATGAGTTATGGTGTTGCGGTAAATTATGCTGTAAATTCCAGATTAAAAATAAGAACCGGAATTAATACATTTACTGTTGATTATAATACAAATGACATAGTGTTTTTTCAAAATAGTAATGCTCGTTTGATGGAAAATATTAATCCAACAGCTCAGGGTTCATTAATTGAAATTATACCAATCAAAAACTTAAACACTGCTTTCAGTAGATTGGAAATGGAACAAAACAATGGGATTTTGAATCAACGAATGGGTTATATTGAAATGCCTATGGAAGTTTCATATAAAATTCTAGATAAAAAGTTTGGGGTTGAAATTATTGGTGGAATGAGTACAATGTTTTTAAGTAAAAACGAAGTTTTTCTTGAAGCTGATGGAATGAATGTGAAAATTGGCGAAGCCACAAATCTAAATTCTATTCATTACAGCACTAATTTTGGGGTTGGTTTTAACTACGGGTTTTACAAACGTTTTCAAGCGCGAATTGAACCAACATTTAAATATCAATTGAACACTTTTTCAAGAGATTCACAAAATTTCAAACCCTATATTTTTGGAATTTATACGGGTATTAGTTTTAATTTTTAGTTTGTTAAGTTTAAAAATTGATTTCTGGTGTTATTGCTTTCGAGTAATAACAGAAAAGAGTTCCAAATTATTTGGAACTCTTTTTATATAAATCGCTTTCTAAATCTTGCAATATTAAATTACGAACTTCAGTTTTTAGGGTTTTCTTTATTTCTGCTTTCCCTTTTGTCTCAAAGAAATGATGCACTTTTGCTCTCATTTTTCCTGGACTTCCACTAAAAAAAGTATATGAAAAACGTTCTTTATTATCATAAAAAGACATTGGTACAACTGGAATTTCATGTTCAATTGCCAATCTGAATGCACCATCTTTAAACTCATCTAAAACAATACTTTCATCAGGAACGCCGCCTTCAGGAAATATACAAACACTCAATCCTTGATTTAATCGTGCTTGCGCTCTTCTAAAAACTTCTTGTCTACTTTTAGGGCTATTTCTATCAACCAAAATACAAGTTCTTTTATAGAAAAACCCAAACAATGGTATTTTTGAAAGCTCCTTTTTCCCAACAAAAACAAAAGGATTTTCAACTATTGACAGCATTAACATTATATCAGTCATTGAAGTATGATTGGCAACAAACATATAACTTTTACCTTTTTCTGGTCTTTGTTCAAAAACTACTTTGGTGTTGAATCCCATTCCTAAAAGGATGAATTTTGCCCAAATTCTAGCTAACACAAAAAAATAAGGATAACATTTTTCAGAAAGTATCGAAATGAATAAAAAAGGAAACATAATCAATATTGGAATCGCAATTAAGAGGTAAAACCAAACACGGTAAAGCGTCCAAAAAATGTATTTCAATATTTTCATAATGCCAAATGTACTAAATGGTATGCAAATTATAATACAAAGGTTTAACTTTGCAAATAGAATTATAGTAATATGCCAAAAATATTAACAGGAATCCAATCTACTGGAACACCACATTTAGGGAATTTATTAGGCGCTATTTTGCCTGCAATCGAATTATCTAAAAATCCAACTAATGAATCTTTTCTATTCATTGCTGATTTACATTCGATAACTCAAATAAAAAATGGAGAAGAACTCCGCCAAAACACATACAGTACCGCGGCTGTTTGGTTGGCTTGTGGATTAGATGTAAATAAAGTAGTTTTCTATCGTCAAAGCGATGTTCCTCAAACCGCTGAATTATCATGGTATTTGAGTTGTTTTTTCCCTTTTCAACGATTGACTTTGGCACATTCTTTCAAAGATAAAGCCGATAGATTAGAAGATGTAAATGCTGGATTGTTTTCGTATCCAATGCTTATGGCTGCTGATATTTTGTTATATGATGCTAATATTGTTCCAGTTGGGAAAGATCAATTACAACATATAGAAATTACTCGTGATGTTGCTTCAAGATTCAACCACCAAATGGGAGAAACTTTTGTAATTCCTGAAGCCAAGGTTCAAGAAGAAACGATGTATATTCCTGGAACTGATGGCCAAAAAATGAGTAAATCTCGTGGAAATATCATTAACATTTTCCTTGACGATAAAGCTTTGCGTAAGCAAATCATGAATATTGAAACGGATAGTACTCCGCTTGAAGAACCAAAAAATCCTGATACTTGTAAAGTATTTGCTATCTATAAATTATTAGCAAATGCTGAACAAACCAATTCTATGAAAACTAAATATGCTAATGAAAACCGCGATTTTGGTTATGGTCATGCAAAGCAAGCTTTGTTTGAATTGATAGTTGAAAAATTCAAAACTGAGCGTGAAAAATATAACTACTTTATGAACAATTTACACGAAGTAGATTCTTTACTTGAACAAGGAGCAACAAAAGCTGGAAATGTTGCCGATAATGTTTTAAAAAGAGTTCGAGTTAAACTTGGTTTTAATTAATCCATTATCACCTTTGAATCAATTTTAATATCTCCATTTTTAAAGAAAATATCAACATCGTCGTCAAAATAAAAGTCTGCGTTTAGTAATTCTTTTGTCTGTGGCAACAGCTCTTTAAATCGGTATTCAACTGTAGATTTATTGGTAATAAATAAATTTCCTTCATTGGTTTTAAAGGAAGCTAAATTTTTACCAATATAAATATTAAAAACAGCATTGGATGCAACTGAATTTAAAATTACTTTTTCTCCGGCTTTTAAATAATAAGCAGTAACAGGCATTTTTATGGAATCGTAAATGATATTGTTTTCAAGCAAAACCATATCATAAGCTGTATTATTTTTTACTTTCACATAATCGTTGCTTTCGCTTTTTTCAACAGTCTGATAAAACGTTTCAAAAGGATTATCGCCCGATTTTAAACCTGAATTTATAGTAAAGTCTTTTATCTCTGAAGCTTTAAAATCAGAAAGGAAATTATGAAAGCTGTCAATTTTAAATCTCATTTCGGTATAATAAGGATCTAAATTTGAATTGTTTTCCTCATAATATTCATCATAGTTATAATCATCATTATTGTAATCATGACTTCTGTTAAAAAAACTATTTGTCGAAAGGAAAAAACCAACTCGCAACAAAACAAATGCGCCAACTACAACATAAATCCAAGTTCTGTTCTTTTTTCTTGGTGAATATGGTTTGTAGAACTGAGAACCTTTATCGCGATAAATTCTAATTTTTTCGGCAAAATTTCCATCTAAAGCAGCATAACTTCCAATTGCAGAAAAAGCTTTTCCTGCCAATTCAGAATAAGAGTTTTGATTGAACATATTTATAATCAATTCAAAAACTGAATGGAGCTTTTCTTCAAGTTTTGGAGTTTTAATTTTATTTAAAAAAGCATAAAAATTGGCATCTTTTAAATATTCTATTTTAGATAAATCTCCATAAGGCGGCATTAATCTAGAATGAGCTATATCTAATCTGTCTTTTGCTTCATGTAATATGTAATAAGCAATTGTATCAGGAAAATATATAAATGCTTCTGCAAGAATACTGGCTTTATAAAATTGATTTTCTTCAAAACTTTCTTTGAAAAGCGATTTTATTTCAGAACCAAAAAACAAACCCACAAAAGTTTTCGTTTTTTCAACATCATTACTAACTGTTTCAGGTTTAAAATAATCTCTAGACTTGTCTTTATTAGTAAAAAAATTGTATAAAACTCTGTTTTCTAAAATTGCTTTAAACGATTCTGGATGATATTTTAAAGCATTTAAAAAATTACTAATAGAAATATCAGTAATTGAATCATTACTCTCTTTTTCGGTATTTAATAAATTTTCTATCGTTAAAAAATCATCCGTTGTTAATGTTCCAATTCTTGATTTAT
The DNA here is from genome assembly GCF_032098525.1 of Flavobacterium sp. PMTSA4. Taxonomy (NCBI): domain Bacteria; kingdom Pseudomonadati; phylum Bacteroidota; class Flavobacteriia; order Flavobacteriales; family Flavobacteriaceae; genus Flavobacterium; species Flavobacterium capsici. The sequence goes on along the minus strand of NZ_CP134890.1, from coordinate 2,281,958 downwards.
CAATAGTAAGCTTTTCAAATAATTGTATGATATTCATAGAAATATGAAGTTTAAAAAAACAAATGTAAGTTATTTTGCAATAGATTTATATAGCTTCAAATAATTTTCCTGGTAACGGACGAATAACACCTTTAAGTTCCATGTTTAAAAGGATTGATGACATTCTAAAAATAGGGAAATTGCATTCTAAAGCTACAATATCTAACAATTGTTTTCCGTTTTTTTGTAAATAATCGTAAATCAATTGTTCGTCATTATCAAGAGAAACAAAAAGTTGTTTTTGAACCGTTTTTGTTGGTTTTGATTCCAATTCCCAATTAAGATTGTAAATTAAATCAGCTGCCGAAGTCAAAAGAGTTGCGCGTTGGGTTTTAATCAAATCATTACAACCTTGGCTGTATTTATCAGAAACTCTTCCCGGAACAGCAAAAACATCTCGGCTATAATCATTGGCTATATTAGCTGTAATAAGTGAACCGCCTTTTTCGGCACTTTCAATTACAATCGTTGCCTCACTCATTCCAGCAACAATTCTATTTCTGCGAACAAAATTTTCTTTATCAGGATTAGAATTACTCCAAAATTCGGTTAGAAAACCTCCATTTTCTTCCATTTTTGCAACATACTTTTTATGCACTTTTGGATAAATTTGATTTAACCCATGCGCCAAAACGCCAATAGTTTGCAAATTATTATCCATAGCAGCTTTATGAGCAATGATATCAACTCCATAAGCAAAACCACTAACAATTATTGGATTAAAAACAGCTAAATCCTCAATTAGTTTTTTGCAAATTTCTGTTCCATAAGATGTTACTTCGCGTGTGCCAACAATACTTATTATTTTTCTATTCTTAAAATCAAAAGTTCCGCTTGAAAAAAGTAATGTTGGTCCATCGATACAATGTTTAAGTTTTTCTGGATATTCTGAATTTTGATAATATAAAACAGAAATGTTTTCATTCTCAATGAATTGCAATTCCTTTTTCGCTTTTTCAAAAATTGTCTTGTCTTTTAGATTTTTAGTCAAAGTTTCTCCAACTCCATCAATAGACTTTAAAATTTGTGTTTTTGATTTAAAAACATCTTCAGCTGAACCACAATGATTTATCAATTTTTTAGCAACAATATCACCAACGCCTTCTACTTTTAGAAGTGCTAAAACATAAAAAAGTTCAGTAGGATTCATCTCAAAAATTTGAAAGACAAATTAATCGTTTTTTATTGTAATTGTTAATAAAATTTGTGAATATTTTTTTGTCAATTGTGTTGTTTATCTAAATTTGCCTATATGAAGATTGAACAATACATTTCCCAATTATTATACCGATATCAATGTGTAACCGTTCCAGGTTTTGGAGCGTTTTTAACAGAGATTCAATCTGCTAAATTGGATGAAAACTCACATTCCTTTTATCCGCCAAAGAAATTAATTTCTTTTAACCCATATATTAAAAACAATGATGGCTTATTAGCAAATCATTTGGCTCAAGCAGAAAAAATAAATTATGAAGTTGCTATTTCTGTTATCCAAACTGAAGTTGACAACTGGAGAAAATCGATTCAAGAATTTGGTCAATTGACATTTAAAAATATTGGTGGCTTTTCATTAAACAGCGAAAATAATTTGGTTTTTGTTCCTTCTGATCAAGTTAATTATTTAAAAGAATCGTTTGGATTAACTTCTTATATTTCTCCTGCTGTTAAGCGTGAAGAAGTTAAACGAGAAGAATACAAAGAAATCGTTGAAGAATTAGAAGAAAAAGCGCCGATAGTTTTTACTCCAGAAAAAAGAAAAAACTATTCGTTTTTGAAATATGCAGCAATTGTTTTAGTTTCTATTGGAATTACTGGAGCTGTTGGTTTTAAGTTACACCAAAACTACGAAGAAAGAATTGCTCAAGAAACGCTTTTAGTAGAACAAAATGTTCAGAAAAAAATAAACGAAAAAATACAAGAAGCCACTTTTTTTATAGAAAGTCCATTGCCAAGTGTTACACTGACTGTGCCTTCTGAAAAAATGCCTTATCATGTTGTTGCTGGTGCTTTTAGTATTGAAAGTAATGCCGAAAATCTTTTAGAAAGATTAACAAAACTAGGTTATCATGCTAAAAGAATTCCAGTTAACAAATATGGTTTACATCCTGTTCTTTATGGAAGTTATTCTAGTTATTCTGAAGCATACAAAGCAATGAAAGAAATACAACAAGTTGATAATCCAAAAGCTTGGCTTTTAATAGAAGAATTTTAAAAATATCCTGAGAAATCAGGATTTTTTGTTTTCTGTAATTACCTTTGTAAAAAAACCACTATGAATCCAAGAACTGCTTCAGAATCGTTAACTATCCTAACAGACTTAGTTTTACCAAGTGAAACCAATCCATTGAACAATCTTTTTGGTGGAGAATTACTGGCTCGAATGGATAGAGCTGCAAGTATTGCTGCCCGAAGACATTCAAGAAGAATTACTGTAACAGCTTCTGTAAATCATGTTGCTTTTAACCGTTCTATTCCGCTAGGAAGTGTTGTTACTGTTGAAGCAAAAGTATCTCGTACATTCAAAACTTCTATGGAAATTTATCTTGATGTTTGGATTGAAGATCGTGAATCTGGCAATAAAACAAAAGCTAACGAAGCTATTTATACTTTTGTAGCTGTTGATGAAAGTGGTCGACCTGTTGAAGTTGCACCTGTTATTCCAGAAACCGAACTAGAAAAACAAAGATATGACGCGGCTTTGCGCAGAAAACAACTAAGTCTAGTTTTAGCTGGAAAAATGAAACCAGATGAAGCTACAGAGTTAAAAGCATTATTTGTATAATTTCTTTTTTGTATTCTAAAAAGCATTATATTTCGCAAAATTTTTGTAAAAATGAAAACCACTTTTTATTCGTTGGTTTTTCTACTTTTTTTTGCGTCAAATAGTTATGCCCAAAAAGGATTAGACCCAACCGCTGATGAAATTTCTCAAGCAAAAAAACTAAGAGAAAAATATTCTAAAGACGACATAGCTATTCTTGAAAGTTCTGACTTTGTAAGCTTTGATTTAAACAAAAAAGCAGGTAAAGTAATTGTAAATCATAGCATTAAAGAACATTTAATGAATATTAACCATCGTGCTGATATTCAGAAATATGAATTTTATGATAGTGAATCAAGCATTCAAAGTTTTTCATTGAAATATAGAAATGATAAAACGGCTTCTTTCTCTGTAAAAGACGAATTTTATAAAGACCGCGATTTATTTTATAATGATGCAAAAGTAAAATATATCAATGTTGATTTTCCGGTTCAAGGGTACAATTATAAATATGAAATGGAAAAAAAATATGATGATGTAAAGTATTTTACATCGCTGTTTTTCAATGATGAATATCCGGTATTAAATAAAAAAATCACTTTCGAAATTCCAAATTGGTTAGAAATTGAGTTGAAAGAATTCAATTTTGATGGATTTAAAATCAACAAAACTTCAAAAACTGAAGATAAAAAAACAATCATTACGTATACGTTAGAAAATGTTCCCGCAGCTTTTAAAGAAAGTGATGCGCCAGGAAGAAGTTATCTCTATCCACATATTTTAGTTATTGCAAAATCATTTTCAAAAGACGGAAATTCAACTACTTTATTCAAAACCAACAACGATTTATATAAATGGTATGTTTCATTAATTCAATTGATGAAAGACAATACTTCGGTTATGAAAAGTAAAGTAACTGAACTAACTGCCAACGCAAAAACTGATGAAGAAAAAATAAAAAACATCTATTATTGGGTTCAAGATAATATTCGTTATATCGCTTTTGAAGACGGAATTGCAGGTTTCAAACCAGATGAATCAAACAATGTTTTTGAAAAAAGATATGGCGATTGTAAAGGAATGGCAAACTTAATCAAGCAAATGCTCAAATTAGCTGGCTTTGATGCAAGATTAACATGGATTGGCACAAAACACATTGCTTATGATTATAATACACCATCATTAGCGGTAGACAATCACATGATATGTACTTTGATGTATAAAGGCAAAAAAATATTTCTTGATGGAACCGAAAAATATAATTCTTATGGAGAATACGCTGAGCGAATTCAAAACAAAGAAGTAATGATAGAAGATGGTGATAAATGTATTATTGAAAAAGTTCCAAGTGTTACTGCTGATTTTAATAAAGAATCTTTTAAATCTTCACTTTCTATTGAAGGCGAAACATTAAAAGGAACGTGTAATAAAACTTTTCAAGGAGAAAGCAGAGCAGAATTTTTAAACATTTACAACAGTTTTGAAACAACAAAAAGAAAAGAACGTTTGGATGGTTATTTGTCAAAGCAAAATAAAAGCATTACGGTTTCAGATGTTAAAACCAGCGATTTGAAAAACAGAGATATCAAACTAACTGTTGACTATAACATTGCCATTCAAAACAGAGTTTCTTCTTTTGATGATGAAATATATATTGATTTAGATTTCATGAACGAGTTCAAAAATTTTGATTTAAAAGACAGAAAAGTTGATTATGAAATGAGTTACAAAACAAATTATGTTTCTCAAGTCAATCTTAAAATTCCTGATGGTTATAAAGTAATTAAAATGCCCGAAAATCTTAGTGTTAAAGAGGCAAATTTTGACATTAACTTAAGTTTTGAAAACGCAGGAAAAGAAATAATTTATAAAAAATCATTTGTGTTTAAAAACGGATGCATAAAAGCAAACGAGATAGAAAAATGGAATGATTTTGTTAAAAAATTAGTCGAAAATTACAACCAACAAATAACATTATCAAAATAAACAAAGACCTAACTTGATGAGAACAAAATTAGTACTCCTATTCTTTTTTGCAATTATTGGATTAAGCAATGCTCAAGATGCAAAAGAAGCTCGTGAATTTTTTTGGGGAGCAAAAGACGAATTCAAAAAAGCAAATTCTATTCCTGATAAATGGAAAAATGAATCAGCAGTAATTATTCATAAACGCGAACACTACAATTATCATAAGTTTGGTAAAAGTGTTACTTATATTTCTGGAATCAGAAAAAGAATCATGCTTTTAGACCAAGCAGCAGTAACTGAGTTTTCGCAGTTTTCATATAAAAATAAATTCTATACAAATAGAGCTTATGGTGGTAAAAAAGGAACTAATTATATTGGTGTTAAAATTATCAAACCAAACGGAAAGGAAATAGAAATTGATACCGAAAAAGAAGCCAAAGAAGTTGATGGTGAAAAAAAATTAGCCATTCCTAATTTGGAAATTGGCGATATAATTGACTATTATTTTTATAGTGTTGAGCCTTTTAAATCTGTTTTCGATTATACTTTTGAAGCAGTAGAAACACCGCTTGGCGACGTTTATCCAACAATGGATTTAAAAATTACATTAGATACAGAAAATGATTTTTTCATCAATTTCAACACGTATAATGACGCGCCAAATTTAAAAGAAATTCCAACTAAAAGTAGCGGTGAACGTAGTTATGAGTTGACAGAAAAAGATATTCCAAAAAATGAATTTCCACGTTGGTTTTATCCATTGGCAGAAATGCCATGTTATAAATTTCAGGTAATTTTTGCACGTTCTGGTAAGTTTGAAAAATTGGCTGATGGTTTTCTTTCCGAAAAAGAAAGAGACATTAAAAAAACAGTTTCTAAAGAAGATATTTTTGATTATTACAACAAAAAGTTTGTTCCATTTGGTGACATTGATGACATAAAAGATTTCTTAAAAGGGAAAACATTTGCTTCTGAAGATGATAAAATTCGTGAAGTATACTATTTTACTCGTCATCAGTTTTACACACGTTATATTGAAGCTTTTGTGGTTAATGAAGCAAAAATGTTCTATCCATTTGAATACTATGGATACGACCCAATTTTCTTCAATACGGAGGTACAATTTGTAAATTATTTTATGCAATTCTTGAGAAAGAATGACATAAGTTATGACGTAATTGTTGCAACTCCAAGATACGATGGTTCTATTGATGATTTATTAATTCAGTTTAATGTAAAAAAACTTATTCGTGTAAACACTAAAAATCCTGTTTACTTAGAATATTTTTCGCCTTTTTCAAGCGCTGATCAATTCAATTATAATATTGAAAATTCAAAGGCTTATGTGCTTGAAGTTTCTAAAGGAAAAAGAATAACCGATGCATCAACAGTTCAATTACCATCAAGTACTTACAAGGAAAATTGTGTTAAAACTAAAACAGTTATGACACTTGATGATTTTACTGGATTTAAAGTGAAAAAGGAATCTTCATATCTAGGACATTTAAAAGAAGGTGAACAAAGCGATAAGCTTAATTTTTATGATTATGTGTATGAAGATTATAAAAAATATGGAACAAAACCGCTTTTGGATTATGTGAAAAACAAAAAGAAAAACGAACAATACACCAATGAAATGAATGCTTTAATCAATAAAATGAAAGATTCTCAAAAAGAAGAATTTGAAAAATCTTTAGAAAGCGAACTTGATTTTTTGGTCGATGATTATACTTTTAAATTAAATAATACTGGTCGATATGGTAAAAAATCAGCATTTGAAATTGAAGAAGATTTTGCCATCAAAAATAATTTAATCAAAAAAGCTGGTGACAAATATTTGATTGAATTAGGTAAAATGTTAACCTCGCAAATTGAAATCGACCAAAAAGAAAAAGATAGAAAAAACAATATATATTCTATTTATCCACGTTCATATGAAAATGAAATCATTCTAAACATTCCTGCTGGATATTCAGTTTCTGGTTTAGAAAAGTTTAATAAAAAAGTAGAAAATGAAACTGGCGGATTTACTTCAACTGCCGAAGTAAAAGGAAATCAGTTAATAGTAAAAACGTATAAACACTATAAAAATTATTTTGAACCAAATTCAAATTGGAATAAAATGATTGATTTTCTTGATGCTGCATATCAGTTTACACAAGAAAAAGTATTATTAAAGAAAAATTAAAAAGATTCTATTAAATAAAAAAAAGTCCTGAAAATTCAGGACTCTTTTATTTTATTTAGATAACCAAGGTGTTGGATTAAAATAAGTTGTGTTTTGAGAAATCATAAACTTCAAAATCGTCTTTCCATCGCCATCAGTTCTAATTTTTCCAATCACTTCTCTTGCCGAAACTTTGTCTCCTTCACGAACATTTACAGTCGATAAATTATTATAAACCGTGAAAAAATCACCATGCTTTATAATTACTGTTTTCTTTTGCGGTGAAGTTAACTGCACCTGAGAAACTTCTCCATCAAAAACAGCTTTAGCATTTGCGCCACTTTCAGTAGTTATTTCTATTCCGCTATTATAAACTGTTAACGTTCTAAAAACTGGATGTGGTTGTTCGCCATAGCCAAGTGTAATTGCTCCTTTTTCTACTGGCCAAGGCAATCTTCCTTTGTTGGATTTAAAATTATCTGAAATAATTTTCCCTTCGGGAGTTAAAACAATATTTACCGAATTCTCAATTGCTTTTTTCTCGCTAGACGATTTAGAACCCGATGATGCTTTTGCAGTTTTTCTGTTTGCTTCGGCAATTGCTTCACGAATTAATTTCTGAATCTGAGCATCTATTTTTTTTGTTTCCTGTTGTTTCTTTTTAATTTCAGCAATGATACTTTTTTTATCTTTTTGAATTTGTTTTGCAATTTTTTCTTGCTCTTGTTTTTCTTGTTCTAAGGCTTGTTTTTCTTTTTCATTTGCCGCGATTAGCTTTTCTTTTTCGCTTTTTTGAACCTTAATTTCATTGGTTACTTTGTTTAACTTTTCTGTTTTCTCTTTTATCTCTATCCCTTGAGCTTTTCTGTAACTTGCATATTGTTTCATGTATTGAGCACGTTTATATGCTTGAAGAAAGTTTTCTGAAGACAACAAAAACATTGCTCTACTTTCTTCTGAACGGCTTTTATATGACTTACGAATCATTTCGGCATAGTCTTCTCTTAATTTTTCTAAATCTTTATTTAGTTTATTAATTTGAAGCTGATTGTTATAAATATCATCGTTTAATAACTTAGTTTGCTTTTCGGTAGTCTTTATTAATTTTTCTTTTAAACCAATTTTCTCTTTTTGAATCATAAGTTGAGACACAACTGTCTTTTCCTTATTTTTCATAGAGTTCAGTAATTCTTGCTTTTCCTGAATTTCTTGTTGAATTTTGGCTTTTCTTTCTTCCAATTGTTCTTGCTTGGTTGGTTGGCTCCAAGCCATTGAAGTCAAACAAAGAAAAAATATGTAGACGATTTTTTTAATCATTTTATTTAATTATTCTGATTGATGAAAATTTGATCATAACCTTCTGGAACACTATACGGAAATGACATTTCATCGTTCTTAGTTACCGTTTTATAATCAATATCAATAGTAGTTCTTCCTTTTTTCTGTGAAGCAAAAATATTCAAATTTGATGGTAAAATCAATCCTGAAAACTCTTCAAATTTTGGATAAGAAACAATCATCATGCGTTCTTTTTCAAACTGAGTGATTTCTTGTTTTTTCAACAAAAATCTTTCCGATTCAAAATAAAATGATTTTTCCATTTTTGTGTTTTTTGAAGATAGCTTGTGTAACTTATCTACAATTTCATTCGAAAAAACTCCATTTTTCATATCATCAAAAGGTTGTCCTAGCAACATGTTTTGCACTTTTTGAAAATCTAAATCAGTCCCAAGCCATTCACTCAATGATTGATAATCACCTTCAAAAAAAGTTCCGTTTATCTTTTCATAATATTTCACTTCTTTTGGCGTTATTAAGGCTTTTGCCATAGTAATCCCAAGGAAACGAATGCTTACTAAAATTTTTTCATCCTTTTTAATTCTAATCTCAGCGGTAACACTTTGTGATTGTTTGTCATCTTCATATCGAGCAGACGATTTAATATATAACGTTTCAAAATCGTTTTTAGTATTATAATGATTTTGAATTATGGTAGTTGTAGCTAAATCATTTTTAGCTTTACCTTCTTTTAAGTAAGCTTTGGGTTTACATGATATTACTAAAAAAACAATAATAAGGATTGACGATATTCTTTTCACAGGTTTATTTTTTTTGCTTTTTTAGTAAATCATTTGCTTTGGTAAAATAGCTTTCTTTCTTTTTCATATCGCCTAAACCATTATAGGCTTCGCCCAATTGTATATAAAAATTAATTTCTAAAGCAGTATCATCAATAATAAAATCCAAGCCAGCTTCGAGCGCGTCTTTTGCTTTCTTGTAGCTTCCCATTTGGTTTTGAGCCAAACCAATATAATAGTAGAAATTAGGTTCTGTTGGATAATATTGTGTTAACTCATCGGCTTTTGAGGTTACAGTTTTAAAATCTAAAAGCTCAACAAGGATTTGTAGCAATAATAATTGTGATTCTATATCGTCAGCATTATTTTTTGCATCCATTTCTAAATACTTTTTAGCCTTTGCCCAATCTTTTTTCATGTAGTAAAACTTTCCAATCTCTTTGGCAACTTTAACGTCTTTATCATCATTAAAATAAGAAATGGCTTTGTCTAAATCAGGTTCAAACTGAGGATTATTTTTAGCGAAAATTAAAAACTCATTCAGCATTCGGTGCTTAATTTTTGAATCAATTTTATTGCTTGGCAAAACAATATTCATTGCTTTTACAGCTTTTTCACCATCATTATTATTTAAATGAAATTTGAACAAACTTACTTGTGCCCAATCAGAAGTTGGAATTTCTTTTTCTAATTTTTGAGCAATTTCTAATGCTTTTTCTTCTTGATTGCTTTGAGAATACATATAAATCAAAGCAATATAATTAGATTCAACTTTTGGATATTTTTTTATTTGGTCTAACAAATTGAACTTCTCAGCACTTTGATATTTGGCGTCTTTAAGAATATCGGCTTTGTATAATTCTCTTTTTTCAGATTTACCAACCGTTTCATTCAATTGATTAATTAGCTCTAATGCTTTGTCATATTGTTGGGTATTCATGTATAATGAAACCAAATCTTCCTTGTATTCTTCTTTGAATTCAATCAGTTTTTCAACTATTGGAATGGCTTTGTTATAATCTTTAGTTTCATAACAAACATCATACATTCCAACCCAAGACCAACGATTTTTTGGATCAATTTGAGTTACTTTTTCAAAATAAGAATATGCTGTCGGATATTTTCGTTGTGCTAAATAATTTTTCCCTAATTCGAAAAAAACTACTGGATTATTTGGTTCTAAAACCAAACATTTGTCTAACGATTCAATAGCTTTATCATAATTTTCAATTCCTTTCTGTTTTAATGATTCGAAAAAATTATTCTCAAATTCATTATTTACAGAAGCAATATCTTCTGGTTCCGTTTGTGCCAAAAGCAAATTAGGAACAAAAAATATTCCGAAAAGAAAACTATATAAAACTATTTTTTTCATTAATTTTTTTATTCTAAAACTGAATAATCACCAATACTTATGCTTTTAAAATCACCATCAAATATTGCATGATTTCCAATCATCGCATTGTCTAATTTTGCATTTCTAATGTGTGCGTGCGTTTGAACCAAACTATTTTGAATTTTTACATTGGTTAAATGTGTTCCTTTTCCAAGAGAAACATTTGGACCAACAATTGAATTAATCAAAACAACGTCTTTATCAATAAAACATGGTTCGATGATTGTTGAATTTTCAATACGTACAACTTCATTAATTAATTCTTCGCCATCATTGTGCAAAAAATGCAACATTCTTCCATTGGTTTCAACTGTTACATCTTTGTTTCCGCAATCCATCCATTCATCAACTTCACCAGACACAAATTTCATGCCTTTTGCCATCATTTGCTTAATTCCGTCATTAATTTGATATTCGCCACCATGAACAATATTATTGTCTAACACCGATTGAAGTTCATTTTTCAAAACAGCAACATCTTTGAAATAGTAAATTCCAATAACTGCTAAATCAGAAACAAATTCTTTTGGTTTTTCTACCAATTCAATAATCTCGTTATTTTCATTCAAATTTACCACTCCAAAAGCTTCTGGTTGGTCAACTTGTTTTACCCAAATAACACTGTCAGCATTTGTGTCTAAATCAAATGTAGCACGAATTAAAGTGTCTGCATAGGCAATTACTGCTGGACCAGAAAGTGAATCCTTTGCACACATAATGGCATGTCCTGTTCCTAAAGCTTCATTTTGATAATAAATGGTTCCTTTAGCACCTAATTTTTCTGCAATAGCAACTAATTCTTCTTCTACTTTTTTTCCAAAACTTTCATGAATGATAAAGGCAACTTCTTCAATATCTTGATTTAAGACTCCTGCTATATCTTCAACCAAGCGATGAACGATTGGCTTGCCTGCAATAGGAATTAATGGTTTTGGAATGGTTAATGTGTGTGGTCTTAATCTGGAACCACGTCCAGCCATTGGAACTATTATTTTCATTATTAAGTCTTAAATTAAATATTTTTATTTTACTCCTGTACTGCCAAAACCGCCTTCACCTCGTGAAGTTTCAGATAATTTCTGAACTTCAATCCATTCTGCTCTTTCGTGTTTTGCAATTACTAATTGTGCAATTCTTTCGCCATTTTCAATAACGAAATCTTCTTGCGATAAATTTACTAAAATAACCCCAATTTCTCCTCGATAATCGGCATCAACTGTTCCGGGTGAATTTAATACTGTGATTCCTTTTTTGGCAGCCAAACCACTTCTTGGACGAACTTGTGCTTCATAACCAATTGGAAGTTCTATAAAAAGTCCTGTTTTTACAATCGTTCTTTCTAAAGATTTTAATGTAATAGGTTCTGCTAAATTAGCACGTAAATCCATTCCTGCTGAAGCAATGGTTTCATAATTGGGTAATTCGTGTTGTGATTTATTGATGATTTTTATAGTCATTATTTTCGTTTAATTATTTTAAGTAATGTTTCTTTTTCAAATCTATATAATGCAATTAAAAAGATAATTATTAATCCGATACCAACCCAATAATTTTCTCTGAAACCATAGAATGATATACAAGAAAACAACGTTGAAACTCCTAAATAGATTGAAATCTTCTTAGTATCATAAGGAATTGGATAATATTTATTCCCAAAATAGTATGAAATAAACATCATAGAACCATAAGCCATTATTGTAGCAATTGCAGAGCCAAAATATCCTCCAAAATAACCTTGCTGAGGAATTAACCAAAAGTTTAATAATAATGTAATTACTGCACCAACTAAGGAAATGTAAGCACCTATATACGTTTTATCGATTAACTTATACCAAACCGATAAATTAGTATAAATTCCTAAAAAGAAATTGGCTAAAATAATTAAAGGAACAACTCGCATAGCTTCCCAATAAGATTCATCTCTAATCATAATTTGCTTGAACAAATCAGCAAAAACGATTACAACTAACAAAATAAAGGAACCAAAAATCACAAAATACTTTGTGATTGTTGCATATGTTTGCGGTGCATTTTCGTTTTTAGCATGGCTGAAGAAAAACGGTTCAATTCCTAAAGTATATGCTGTTCGATATAAAACCATAAATAATCCTAGCTTATAACAAGCGGAATAAACTCCAACTTGCTCATCGGCAATATTTGGAGGCAACAATTTGGCTAAAAGTATTTTATCAAATTGTTCATTGATTGCAAACGCAATTCCAGCAAATAAAATTGGCAAACCATATTTCATCATTTGTTTCCAAAGTTGAAAATCAAACTTCCATTTTAAACTAAAATAATCCTTCGATAAAAGAACAAAAGTTATCAAACTGGCAATCAAATTGGATAAAAACACATAACCTATTTGAAAATTTTCAAAATAAATTGATTTCCAAAGACTGTTTGAGTTATGAATTGTAAGTTTTGGTAAATAGATTAAAAAGAAAATATTCAGCATCAAATTGATACAAACATTTGAAATTTTTAAGAACGCATAAAACGTTGGTCTTTGAAATGCTCGTAATTTAGAAAAAGGTATAATTACTAAAGCGTCTAAGACTAATATCCAAATAGAATAGGTTACATATTGAACATCAATAGATATAAAATCAGCTATTTGACTTCTAAAGGTTAAGGCTAAAGTTAAAAATGCAACTGTAGACCAAAAAATTGTTATCATTGAGGTTTCCACAACTTTGCTTTTGTTTTCTTCTTTGTGGTAAAACCTGAAAAAGGAAGTTTCCATTCCATAAGCCAGAATTACATTGAAAAAAATCATATAAGCAAAGATTACTGTTACTTGCCCATATTCTGCTTTTGGTAATAAATCTGTGTAAAGAGGAACTAATATAAAACTAAACATTCTCGGCAAAACTGTTGCTAAGCCATAGATTAATGTTTGTTTGAAAAGATTTTTATATAAACTCAATGGTTATTATTTCTACTTGATGAAACAAAAATAACTATTAAATTGAACGAATAAAAAAAGAGCCAACCTTTGTTGACTCTTTTTATAAAAATATATTTTCTTATTAACCATTCAAAGCTTCTGCTCCACCAACGATTTCTAAAATTTCGTTAGTAATTGCAGCTTGACGTGCTTTGTTATACGTTAATTTTAATTGATTTCTCAATTCAGTTGCGTTATCGGTTGCTTTGTGCATTGCGGTCATTCTCGCTCCGTGTTCAGCAGCAAACGAATCTCTAACCGCTTTATATAATTGTGTTTTCAATGATTTAGGAATCAAAGTCAATACAATTTCTTCTTTAGAAGGTTCAAAAATATAATCTCCTGATGAAACTGGTTTATCTGAAGCAATTGGAGCTAATGGTAAAAACTGTTCTGTTTGTACAATTTGCGTAGCTGCATTTTTAAATTGATTGTAAACCAATTCAATTTTATCGTATTCACCAGAAGTAAATTTTTCAGTTAATACTTCTGCAATTTCGGCAACATTATCAAAAGTTAAATTATCAAAAACTTCACTTTTATTGGCAACAACCGTATTGGTTTTTCTTAAAACATCGTTACCTTTTTTACCGATTGCAAAAACATCAACTTGTTTTCCAACATAACTATCGGCAACAACTTTTGCTTGCTTGATAACATTGGTATTAAATGCACCACACAAACCTCTGTTTGATGTAATTGCTACAACCAAAACTTTGTTAATTTCACGTTGAGAGGTAAATTCTCCACCTGCATCGCCTTCAAGCGTTGCACTAACGTTTTGCAATAATTCCGTTAATTTTTCGGCATAAGGTCGCATTGCTGTAATAGCATCTTGTGCTTTTTTCAACTTTGCAGCAGAAACCATTTTCATCGCAGATGTAATCTGCATCGTTGATGAAACGGAACTAATTCTATTACGGATTTCCTTTAAGTTTGCCATATTTAATTTGAAAATTAGTTAATTTGAAAATTTGAAAATGGGTTGCATCTTCAAATTCTCAAATCTTCAAATTGTTATTAGTTATATTTTGCTGAAACTTCTTTAGCTGCTTTTTCTAAAACATCAGTAATGTTATCATCTAACTTACCAGCTTTCAATGCGTTTAAAGTGTCTCTATGTTTTGCATTCAAATATTCGATGTAATCTTTTTCGAATTCTTTTACTTTATTTACAGGAACGCTTCTTAATAAGTTTTTAGAACCTGCATAAATAATAGCAACTTGATCTTCAACAGTAAACGGATCGTTAACTGCTTGTTTTAAAATTTCAACGTTTCTTCTACCTTTTTCAATTACGTTTAAAGTAGCCGCATCAAGGTCAGAACCAAATTTAGCAAACGCTTCTAATTCACGGAATTGCGCTTGGTCTAATTTTAATGTTCCTGATACTTTTTTCATTGATTTAATTTGTGCATTACCTCCAACACGAGATACCGAAATACCTACGTTAATTGCAGGACGAACTCCAGAGTTAAATAAATCAGACTCTAAGAAAATTTGTCCATCAGTAATCGAAATTACGTTTGTTGGGATATATGCAGAAACGTCACCCGCTTGAGTTTCAATAATTGGTAAAGCTGTTAATGAACCACCACCTTTTACGATTGGACGTAAAGATTCTGGTAAATCGTTCATGTTTTTGGCAATATCATCATCAGCTATTACTTTACAAGCTCTTTCTAATAAACGAGAGTGAAGATAGAATACATCTCCAGGATATGCTTCGCGTCCTGGTGGTCTTCTTAATAAAAGAGAAACCTCACGGTATGCAACTGCTTGTTTAGATAAATCATCATAGATAATCAAAGCAGGACGACCTGAATCACGGAAATATTCTCCAATTGCAGCTCCAGCCATTGGTGCATAAACCTGCATTGGTGCTGGATCTGAAGCGTTAGCAGCTACAATCGTAGTATAAGCCATTGCTCCTTTTTCTTCTAATGTTTTTGCAATTCCTGCTACAGTTGAAGCTTTTTGCCCAACAGCAACATATATACAATATACTGGTTGACCAGCATCGTAAAATTCTTTTTGATTTAAGATAGTATCGATACAAACAGTTGTTTTACCTGTTTGACGGTCACCAATTACTAACTCACGTTGTCCACGACCAACTGGAATCATCGCATCAATAGATTTGATTCCTGTTTGTAATGGCTCAGTTACTGGTTGACGGAAGATAACTCCAGGTGCTTTTCTTTCTAATGGCATTTCATATAAATCACCACTGATTGGTCCTTTTCCATCGATTGGATTTCCTAAAGTATCAACAACACGACCTACAATTCCTTCACCAACTTTTAATGAAGCAATACGTTGTGTTCTTTTTACTGTTGAACCTTCTTTAATTCCTGTAGATGGACCAAGAAGTACGACACCAACGTTGTCTTCTTCAAGGTTCAATACGATAGCTTCTAAACCGTTATCGAATTGTACTAACTCACCGTATTGTGCATTTGATAACCCGTAAACACGAGCAATACCATCACCTACTTGAAGAACTGTTCCTACTTCTTCTAATGTAGCTCCAGATTGAAATCCTTCTACTTGTTTTTTTAATATTGCTGAAATCTCAGCAGCTTTAATTTCTGCCATTGTTTATATATTTAATGGTAATTAATTTAAAAACTCTCTTCTTAATTCTTGCAATCTGTTTGCTACAGATGCGTTATATTGTTTATCACCTATTCTCAAAATAAAACCTCCAATGATTGATGGATCAATAGTATTTTGAAGCGTTATTTTTTTATCTGAAATGGTTCCGATTTTTGCTAAAACCTGTGCTTCTAAAGCTGCATCCATTGGAATTGCTGTAGTTACTTTAGCTATTTCAATTCCATTCAGTACATCATATTGTGCATTGAATTGTTCCGCTATAGGCAACAAGATTTCAAATCTTTTATTTTCTTGCAATAATTTAAATAATGATTTTGATTCGCTTTCAACTGAAGAGAAAACTTCAGACAAAGCATTCATTTTTAAATCAGATGCAATAATAGGACTAGCTAAAAAATCGCTTAATTCTTGGTTTGAGCTAACAGTTTCAACAATAGATTTCATATCGTTATTTACTTTAGTAGCATTTCCATTTGAATCTGCAATTTCTAAAATTGCTTTTGCATATCTAATCGCAGCTCTAGACATATCGATTAATTTAATTTAACGTCGCCTAACATTTTCTCAACCAATTTGGTTTGAGATTCTTTATTTGACAATTCACTTTTTAATACTTTTTCTGCAATGTCTAATGACAAATTAGAAACTTGTGCTTTTAATTCTGCCATTGCAGCATTTTTTTCGCTTTCGATAGCAGCTTTTGCTTGTGCAATCATTTTTTCACCAGCAACTTGAGCTTCAGATTTTGCATCGTTAATCATTTTTTCTTTGATTTCACGTGCTTCTTTCATCATTGAATCGCGTTCTAATCTTGCTTCAGCTAATAATTTTTCATTGTCTGATTTCAAGTTTTGCATTTCTTTTTTAGCATTTTCAGCAGAAAGTAATGCATTTTTTATTCCGTCTTCTCTTTCGTTAACTGCATCTAAAATTGGTTTCCAAGCAAATTTCTTTAAAAGGAATACTAATGCGATAAATAAAACGAATTGTAAAATAAACAACCCTAATGAAAACTGTCCAAATAATTCTTCCATTATATATTACGTCTTAAATTTTTTAATTTAAATAAAGAAACAAAAGCTACAACCAACCGTTATAGCTTTTGTTAGAATTTTTAATTACGATGCGAAAATTGCAGCGAAACCAATACCTTCAATAAGTGCAGCAGCAATAAGCATAGCTGTTTGGATTTTTCCAGTAGCTTCTGGTTGACGAGCGATAGCATCCATTGCAGAACCACCGATTCTACCAATACCAATTCCAGCTCCGATAACTACTAATCCTGCTCCAATAATTCTAGGAATTTCCATAATGTATATATATTTAATTAAACATTCAATTTATTAATGATGTGCTTCGTCATGGTGGTGTTCTTCAACTGCCGAACCAAAATATAAAGCTGCCAACATTGTGAAAATATAAGCTTGTAGCAATGCTACTAAAACTTCTAATATAGTAAGTACAAATGATAATAAGAATGCTAATGGACTTCCAACAAAATGATTTGCTGAATACATTAATGCAATTAAACTCATTAATACTACGTGACCAGCCAACATGTTTGCATACAAACGAATCATCAATGAAAATGGTTTGATAAATGTTCCTAGCAATTCAATAGGGGCTAAAATAAATTTCATTGGAACTGGTACACCTGGCATCCAAAAAATGTGTTTCCAATAATCTTTCTTTGCTGTAAATGTTGTAATTAAATAGGCTAAGATTGCTAAAGAAGCTGTAACAGCAATATTTCCTGTAACATTAACTCCTAGCGGCGTTAATCCAAACATATTCAAAAACCAAACAAAGAAAAATATTGTCAATAAGAAACTCATGTATTTTCTATAATGTTTCTCTCCAATATTAGGAATAGCAATTTCATCTCTAACGTATAAAATAATTGGTTCAAAAAATCTTCCTGCGCCAGCAGCAATTGAACCATTCTTTTTATATGACTTACCTAAACTATAAAACAATAAAAACATAATTAATCCTGTGATTAATATCATGCTTACGTTTTTAGTTATTGATAAATCTATTGGTTTAACATTAGTTACATGACCTTTTTCATCTTCAGTAAAATTTCCATTAGCGTCGCTTCTGTATATTTGACCATTATGATGATTTATTGCATAGTAATTTCCATTTGATTCAGCTGCAGCATGTCCATGCTCAAATTTTGAAGACATAAAAAAGTGAATTCCATTATCCCAAAGAATAACTGGAAGAGGAAAACTTAAATGTTTTTCATGTCCAGATTCATCTTTTCCATAAGAGAATAAATGAAAGTCATGCGAATCAAGCAAGTGATGTTTGATAAACTCTTTTGTTTCTTTTTCCTTGATTTGTTCTTTTGTCAACCCTTTGGTATCATCATGAGTTGTTTCTGTTGCGTGAGCAACTTGATGCGAAACCGTAGTAGAATCGGTTGGATTTGCATAACCGATGAATGGTAAAATCGCAACTAATGTTGCATATATAAAAAGGAGTGGTTTTTTTGAAATCACCATATCTGAAAATTGTCTTAAATTTTGTTTTCTCAAATTTGGTGCAAAAGTACAATTTTAATTAGTATTAAAAAGTTTTCGATTTGATTTTTTTATCAAATTATCACTTTTTAAAGGTTTTATTGTTTTTTGTTTAACATTTTTATAGTTACAGTAGTTTCTATTGCTAAAAAAACAATGAATATTATAAAAAAATTAATTTTTTGTATCTTAATGTATTCTGAATTAGAATTTAAGATTGGTTGAAGAAAAAAATAGGCCAATGCCATTTTAACAGAAGTAACTAACAAGAATGTATAACCAACATTATTGATGTTTTTTTGATTGATTTTTACTAACAAAAAAACAATTAATACTGAACTAAATCCAAAAAATAAATAAAGCAATTCTAAAGAGTAAATAAAACTTTGGATGGCTTCTTTTGGAAAATAAAAAAAGAAAAAAACTTTATGAATGCAGAACAATAAAATTGCTAAAATAAATGTTACAAATACTGGTTTCTGGATTTTAGAATTCATTTTTATCAGAGTCGTTGAGTTTTTTTAATTGTCGGTTCAAGTTGTAAAACGCAATGGCTACACCAAACAAAGTGAGCACTTTTATATAAACCGAATGTTTGTTTGGATAATTTGTGTCTAGCCATTTTCCTAGATAAGCAAAAAGGAATATTACAATTCCCATCTGTATTGGAATATTAATTAAAACCAACCATTTGTTAGGCCGTTTTTTCTTGTTCTGATTTTCCATCAGTTGACATGTTTTTTACTTGTGGTTTCATGACACACGAAGCAGAAAATTCTGCTCCTGGTTCTACAGAAAGTTTACCGCAAACAACTTCTCCAATGATGTGAGCTTTAGATTTTACATTAAGGATTTCTTGAACTTGAATTTTCCCTTCAAATATTCCTTCGATATCAGCGTTTTTACAAATAATATCTCCTTTTATATTTCCTGTTGGGCCAATTACAATCTTGCTTTTTGTTTGAAAATTTCCAATTAATTGACCATCAATTCTAACATCAGAAGCAGAAAAAACATCTCCTTTAATAATTGTTCCTTCAACTATTCTATTGGTTTTTCCCAATAAATCGGTATAAGATTTTGTCTTTTTTTCAAACATAATTATCTTTTCTTTTCAGTTGGTGGCATTTGTGGTGATGGCGGCGGACCAAAAGAATTTTGATTTTCCTCAGCCTTAGCACCTTTTTTAGCATCCAATGATTGTTGATTTACTTGCTGTTTACCTTTAGGATTTTCTTGTTTTGGTTCTTCCTGTTGGGTAACAGGAGCTTTTTCTAAAGTTCCATCCCAATTAGGTGCTTGTGGATTATCAACTAATTTACCTGCTAAATAGTCATCAAGGTTTTTCTTGATTTGAGCTACAGTATAATTTTCCGTCGAAATAATAATTGGAACATCTGGAATTTTATACTCTTTAAACTCTTTCAAAAAAGAAGCAATTGTTTTAGCATAATCTTCAGATTTCATTCCATGAATAACCACAAAATTATCAGTCATAGTATAAATATCTAGAGAAATTGTCAACTTCTCTAAACCTCTATCCTTAATAAATTTAGCTATTTTTTCTCGTAGATTTTTTGTGTTTTTATCATCAAAATCTTTAGATTGATATAAAATTTTCCAATTCGTAGATTCATATTTTCCTAATTGTAAAGCTTGTAATTTTGGTAAACTTACATTAATTTTTTTCTCAGCAGTTTTCCCTTCTTCTACATTTGGATAATTTAAAGCTACATAGTTTAACGCTTGTTGGTATTCGTCCAATCCATTTAACTTTCCAACTAAATTAGCTTTAAGTAATTCAAGTTTTGGAACAATTTCTTCACCTGTAAATCTATCAATAGCCAAATCTGTTTTAACTAAAACTTCTTTAAAATTTCCTTCTTGATATTGCTTAAATAAAGCTTCGTAAACTGCTTTTGGCGAATCGCTATCTTCTGCAAATTGGTCTTGAGGATTACTTAAAATTTGAGCATATCTTGAATCTGGATATTCAGCAATTATTCTAGCTTTCATCGCCAATGCTTTATTTTTGTCTAAAATTTCATAAAGCTTGTACAAGTTATACATTGATGGTAAAATCAATCGTTCTTCAGGGTTGTTTTTTAATAATTGTTCTAACTTATTTACTGCTAGCTGATATTCCTTGAATTTCTCTTTATAAATAACTCCAAGTTGATAATATGCAAAATTTCGTTCTTTCGACAAGCTGTCAATAACTGTTTGCGAAGTTGGTAGTTGACTTATATAAAAATCAGGATTATAAGCTGGATTTTCGCTTGAATCTTCTTTTCCTTTTGACTCTGCAATATCATTTTCTTTTGAATCTTTTTCGTCAATATCTGAGGAATTATCTTTTGAAAGTTGAGATGAAAATCTCCAATTATCAACTAACTTTCTTTTGCCCCAAATTTTCGTAAATTCTTTTTTGCCATAAGCAATAGTCGTTGGATTATAGAAGTAGAAATTTGATTTCGCTCCTGATAAAAAGTTGGTAGTTGGTTTTTCAATTGTACTTTTTACACCTGTTTGACCGTCTAATTTATCTTCTCCAAAAGTCTCCGAATTGGCTTTTATTTGTGCTTGTTTTTCTAATTCTTTTTGTTGCTTTGCATCGGCAATTTTTAACTTATCAATATATTTTTCATAATAAGCAACTTTTTCAGAAGCAGACATTTTATACAAAGAAATTATACTGTCATTTTTTTGAGCAATTGCTTCATATTTAATTACATCTTCAAGATTTTCTCTTTTCTTTTTGATAGCATTAAATTCTCTAGTTCTTGGTTTTAAATACACCAATGTGCTATCGTAATATTTACCAGCTGTTGGATATTTGGCATCGTTAAAGTAAATAGTTGCTAAATTTCTATAGTTTGAAGCAACTAAATATTGATCTTGAGATTTCTTTTTTAGAGAAAGATTGTAGTTTTCTTTTGCTTTAGCGAAATTCTCTTGTGATTCATAAAACTTCGCTTTTTGATGGTATAAAGCATCCAAAAATGGTCTGTTTTCTCTATCATCAATCAAATGATTCCATTTTTTTAAGAAAGCAATTGTATCACCTTTTTTAAATTCATTTTGTCTCGTTTGATTAATATGAGCGTGAATTACATATTGACGTGCAGCTCTTCTGTTCATATCAATCACTTCTTGATAACTTGCAAAAGCACTATCTTTATATCCAAGCTTTTCGTAAAGTTGCCCGAGAATAAAATGATATCTTGATTTTTCTTCGTTTGATTTTGTAAATTCTCTTGCCAATTTCAACTTTGCGACAGCGCTATCTTTTTCTTCTAAGTTCAAAAAAGCTTGCGCCAAAACCGCATTTGCATCAGCAAAAATTTGATCTTTAAATTTAATTTCTTTTAGTAACTTTCTAAGATTATTTACTGCTAATTGGTCGTTTTCAAGACGCATGTTGGTTTTTTCGCGCCAAATTTTTACTTCATAAATCTTGCTGCTTTTTGGATATTTATACAACACGTAATTAAATGCCTCAAGAGCAGGAACAAATCTTTGGTCATAATATCTTGCTTTTCCTAAAAGCAAATGCGCTTCATCCATTTGTGGGTTTTTCTCTGAACCTTGAATGTTCATCGAATGCTTTTGAATAGCTTTGGTTGCTTTTTCTTCGGCACGTTCAAAATTAGGATTTCTATTTTCATTAGGGAGCAATTGCTCTTCCTTAATCTGCATTCTTTCAACAGGAAGCAATTCCCAAAAATTATCTTGATATTGGGTTTTTAGTTCAAGTAAGCCTTGTTCTAAAGCCAAATCACCATTGTATAAGATGTTATATTTTGTGCTTAAAGCATGTGAATTTCTTGATAGGAATGTGTTTTTTCTGGTAGAACAAGCTATCAAAAAAAATAGAAATCCTAGTAAAAAAAGTCGTTTTGTAATTTTAGTTTTCAATGTAAAACGTTTGATTTATAACGTAAAAATATACTATTTAGTATAACTGACTGGTAAAAATACGTTTCTTTTTGATATGGCAAAAAAATAGCTGTATGTTTTTTGAACACTACAGCCATTTTAAATTTGCTTATGTATTTTGCTAAACCGCGAAAAACTCTTCTAATTCTTTTAAAGTTTCTGGCGTAGTTTGAATGTCTTTTACCACTTCACCAAGATTTAATGCAACAATTCTGTCGCAAACCTCAACTGTATGAACTAAATCGTGACTGGAAACTAAAACCGTAACCTCAGGATTATCCGCTAATTCTTTAATGATTTTTTTTAATCGGCTAACGGTTGTTGGGTCAAGGTTGGCAAACGGTTCGTCTAAAATTACTACTTCTGGATTTCCGATTAAAGCCGCAATGATTCCAACTTTTTTCATGTTTCCTTTCGATAAATCGCGAAGGTATTTCTTGTTGTTTAATATCTCGTTATTAAAAAAACTTTCGTGTTTTTTAAGTAAAGCATCAACATCGGCTTTGTTTTGTCCGCGTAAATCACCAATAAAATAAAAGTATTCTTCGGCAGTTAAATATCCAATTAAAAAACTCTCGTCGATAAAAGCTGCCGTAAATGGTTTCCAAGCTTCGCTTTGATTTACAACTACTTCATTGTTTTTTATTGAACCTGTTGTTGGTTCAATCAAATCTAATAATAGACTAAAAAAAGTAGTTTTTCCAGCACCATTATTTCCTACTAAACCAAAACTTTGTCCTTTTGGAATTTCAAGATTAGCAATGTTTAATACTTTTTTACCGTTGGTATATATTTTTGAAAGATTGTTTACTTGTATCATGTTTTTAGTACTTAGTTGTTAGTGAATAGTCCTTAGTTTGTTTGTTTGTAAGCTGAAATAGTAGCGTACTTTTCGGTTTTATATATTTTTTCAATCATGGTAAATACTTTGTTTCTGAATGCAAATCCTAAAATTCCTGCTCCAGCAACAAAAAGTAAACCAACATTTGGCGAAAAAATATAATAACCTGTCGCATATAAAGCCATTGGTAATAATAATTTTGGCAATGAAATTAGCATGGTTTTCATATTGAAAGCTTGCTTGTTTCCAAAGGCTTGTTTTGAACTTGCTAAATCGATTGGTGTTTTAACAAAAGCTCCGCCAAGCATAACCAAATGTGAATTGACACCAATATTAAAAATAGCACCAACAACAATTAATAAGTAAATATGCCAGCCAAAATATAAATAAAATGATGCCAAAATAGTAGAAGCAACCGTTCCGATAACCATCAACCACCATTTTGATTTAATGTATTCGCGGTATGGAATATTTTGACTCATCATCAGTTGATAATAAGCGCTATCCCAACTTGGAACAAATTGTCCGAATGTGAATAAAAATCCACCCGAGACAAATATACCAGCAAAAACATGCATGGCTGGATTGTTATAAGCTTCTATAGCATTGGTGAAAAACAAAAGTCCATAAAAGATAAAAACAACACTCATAATTACAGTTGTTCTTGAGCGTTTGTTTCGTTTTAAAAGTTTGATGTCATTTTTAAGAAACGTTCCTAAAGTTCCAAATTGGTCTAAAAAAGTAAGGTTTTCGGTTGTGGCTTCTTTACTTTTTACTGCTAAACCTGTATCAAGTGTTAGATTATTTTTGAAAAATTTGAAGTTAAAATAATATAATAAAACTAGTGCTGCGATTGGAAATAAAAACAAATAACTGGTATCATACATTCCTTGAAAAAATGTAGAAGTATAAACAGTTACATCAAACCAACCATAATATTGTGCTAATCCAAATCCACCAACGATTGCCAAAACAACATAGAAAATACTATCTTTTTTGTTGACTAGAACATTGATGAAATTCATAGAATAAATAATACTGAAAACACTAATATGCCAAAAAACTACTTGCATTGGATTAAAACCTTCTTTTAGTAATACAATTGAAAAAGGAATAAAAAAGAAAGCGTGTAGAAAATTGAAAAACGACAACGCCGATTTACCGATTACAAAGTTGACAATGGTATTTTTCTTAATGTTTAAAATTATCAACGGTTTGATGTTCATCACAGGTGTTGATTGCAAAAAATAACGAATGACTAAATCGGCAGTAAAGTAATAAATTAGAAATTTATTGACGGTTTCAAATGGTTTTAACCCTGCATCTTCTAGAATAAAATAAACGCCAACACCAAGAATTATAAATATAGCCGTAAAATATAATGCGCCAAGTGCCATCAAAATTTTTAAAGCTAAATTAGTGCTGAAAGAAGCCGAACGAACAAAAGATTTCCATTCGAGAGAAATGAAATGTTTTATCATAGTTGAGTGGTTTTGGTTTATTGATAAGTGTCTAAAAATAAAGAAAAGTTACAAATCATTTTAAATAATCTTAGATTAAAATATCTTTTCTAATTATTTACCTTTGCAAAAAATATTATTCATGTCCACATTTTATAAATTACATATTAAAGAAGTTTCTCAAGAAACACCAAGTGCTATATCGGTAGTTTTTACTGTTCCTGCTGAATTGAAAACTGCTTATCAATTTGTTGCTGGTCAATATGTTAATCTCAAATTAACCCTTGATGGCGAAGAAATTCGCAGAGCATATTCTATTTGTTCTTCTCCTAACAGTGATGAATTAAGAATATCCATTAAATCAGTTAAAAACGGTCATTTTTCAAAATTTGCAAATGATAATTTAAAAGTTGGCGATATCATAGAAGTTGGTCAACCTGAAGGCAGATTTACATTTGAACCTAATGCCGATAGACAAAAAAACTATGCTGCCTTTGCAGCCGGAAGTGGAATTACTCCAATTATGTCAATTATTCAATCTGCTTTAGAAAGTGAACCAAAAAGTACTTTTGTGTTGGTTTATGGTAATAAAACTCCTGAAGAAACTATTTTTCACAAACAATTACACGATTTACATTTAAAATATGTAGCTCGTTTTTTTGTGCATTATGTTTACAGTCAAGCAAAAGTAGATGGCGAACTTTTTGGTAGAATTGAAAAATCAACTGTGAATTTTGTGTTGAATAATAAGCATAAAGAAAAAGAATTTGACAAATTTTACCTTTGTGGACCTGAAGAAATGATTAACATCGTTTCTACTGTTTTGAAAGAACATAATGTTGCCGAAAAAGATATTAAGTTCGAATTATTTTCTACTTCTTCTTCAGATAATAATACTGCAATTTCTAGTGATGGACATACAAAAATTACTGTTTTAGTTGATGATGACGAAACCACTTTTGAAATGTCAAAAAAACAAACAGTTCTAGAAGCTGCTTTAAAACAAGGAATTGATGCTCCTTATTCTTGTCAAGGTGGAATTTGCAGTTCATGTTTAGCCAGAATAACTTCTGGTTCTGCAATTATGACCAAAAACTCTATCCTTACTGATGGTGAAATTGCCGATGGATTAATTTTAACCTGTCAAGCACATCCGACTTCTGATGAGATTTATGTAGATTATGATGATGTTTAAAAAATAAAATTCTCAAAAAAAATTCCAATTTTGTTTAGGCAAGATTGGAATTTATTTTCTCTATAATATTTTCTACCGAAATCGTACGCATCACATATTCATAACCAACTACTTTTTTATTTCCATAAACCGAAGTTGGTAACAATGGAAATTGTTCTCTATCCGAAGTCAAACAATTTTCCAAAGGTTGATTGAATGGCGCAAAACCTGCAAAAGGATGTGTTGCACCCCAAAGAGTAATTACTTTTACACCAAGCATGGCGGCAATATGAGCATTTCCGCTATCCATAGAAAGCATAATGTCTAGATTGGAAATCAAATGTAATTCGTGTTGAAATGGAATTTTCCCAGCAAGATTTATAACATTCTCTTTGTTTTTTGAAAATTGATTTAAAAGTTCAATTTCTTTGTTTCCACCACCAAAAAGGAAGATTTTGAAGTTTTTATTTTCTGCTAAATCATCAATTACTTTTTGCATTAAATCCAAAGGATATACTTTGCTTTCATATTGAGCAAATGGTGCTATTCCTATCCAATTAAAATTTTGTTTTTCTCCCGAAAAGGCAATTATTTCTCTGGATAAAATCGCTTTTTCAGAAAATTTTGGGTTTGATAAATTAACTCTGAAACCTAAATTATTAAATGTGTCAACATGACGTTGAACCATCGATTTTACTGGTTGAAAGATTTTATTCTCGGCTCGAGTTAGTGCTTTTTTTTCAGCTCTACCTTTGTCTGTTGCGGCTACTTTTTTTCCTGATAAAGAAAATAAAGTTCTGATGATTTGTGAACGCAATACATTATGTAAATCTGCAACAGCATCAATATTTAATTTCTTTAAATCGGAATACAATTTTAATAAACCGAAAAAACCTTTGTGACGCTTTTTTACATCGACTGTAAAGAAATTTACATTTTCAACTCCATCAAAAAAAGGTTTAAAAAATGGCCTTGAAACAAAAGTGATTTTAACATCAGAATTTTGCTCCACAAAAGCTCTAATAACCGGAACAGTCATTGCCACATCACCCATTGCGGAAAGACGAACTACAGCGATATGATTAATAGGTTTTGACAAAAATTAAGTGAATTATTTTTTGTTTTGATACAGTACCGGATTCAAATCATCATCGTTGTACATTTTCATTTGTTTGTACACTTTCATGAATTTATCTCCGTTTTCTATATCAACAATCAATTGATTTATTGAAGTAAACATATCGTTTTTTTGGTCTAACAATACATTTAATTTTTCTTGACATTTTGCTCTGTGTTCAGGCGATGCATCAGCACGATTTGCTTCTTCACGCATGTGGTAAATTTTTAATGCCAAAATCGATAATCTGTCAATTGCCCAAGCTGGACTTTCAGTATTGATTTTTGCGTCAGGTTTTACTTGAACGTCTTTGTATTTTTGAAGAAAATAGCTGTCAATATATTCAACCATATCCGTACGAACCTGATTAGATGCGTCTATTTTTCTTTTTAAATCCAAAGCTGCAACGGGATCAATATTTGGATCACGAATGATGTCTTCATAATGCCATTGAACAGTGTCAACCCAGTTTTTTGCAAAAAGTAAATGCTCAATACTTCCTTTTTCAAAAGGATTTTTCGTTGGTTGATAAACATCGTCTATGATGTGGTATTCTTTAATACTTTGTTCAAAAATTGGAAAAGCAAACTCTGAAAACATATCTTAATTATTTATTTGCAAAGATAGTTTTTATACTTTTACCAAGACAAACAAAATTATTTCTGCTATGCATATTCATTATATTTCTGCTCAAAATAGTATTCTTAACCACTTTTTGGCGCAAATTCGCGATGTTACAATTCAAAAAGATAGCATGCGATTTAGAAAAAATATTGAACGAATTGGTGAAATAATGGCTTATGAGTTAAGCAAAACACTTGACTACAAAGAAATTTCTGTTCAAACTCCATTGGGAATAAAACACACTACAACTGTTGCTGAACCCGTTGTTTTATGTTCTATTCTTCGTGCAGGATTAGCTTTGCATACAGGTTTTATGAATTTTTTTGATGACGCTGAAAATGGATTTGTTTCTGCCTATAGACATCATTATGACAACGATGATAAATTTGAAATTTTGGTGGAATATCAAGCAGCGCCAAGTTTTGAAGGTAAAAATTTGATTTTAATTGACCCAATGTTAGCAACTGGTCAATCAATTGTTGCTGTTTTACACAAACTTCATTTGGAACAAAAACCAAAAGAAATTCACATTGCTGTTGTCATTGCTGCACCTGAAGGAATAGGTTATCTCCAAAAAAATCTTCCTCAAAATTGCCATCTTTGGGTTGCGGCTTTAGACGACAAGTTAAATGAAAAAAACTATATTATTCCTGGACTTGGCGACGCTGGTGATTTGGCCTACGGAAGTAAATTATAATTGCGAAAAGAAACTAAAAAATCCTGCTGCAATAAATAATGCTAAAACAATTTCTTGATACGTTTTGTTTTGAGAATATTCTATGTTATTGGTACATAAAATTGATAAAGGCAAAAAAGTAAACACTAGCATTGCATTACTTTTATTGATTGAAATCAAAAAAACCACAACACCAATCATAAAGCCAAAAATCATTTTCTTATAGGATGCTTGTAAAATCATTGGTTTATTTGACAAGGTAAAAATCATTGAAAACACAAAAAACAAAGATAAAACCACATAAATAGATAATGCTAGGTTTTGAATGTTATTGGTAAAATAATCTAATTGAAAATTAGTTTTTGTTTTTTCTATTATGAATGAAATCCAAGAAATATCAAAAATTAATGCTGCTAAAATAAAAATGGTAACCGTCGTAAAAATTGCTATAAAAGGAATTAACCAATTTCTATAATCTCTTGATGAGTGAAAAATTATTGAAATGTAAACCAAAAAAATAAACAAAATGCACCAAAAATGGAATAATGCCGCAACACAAATCCAAAATGATGCATCAAAAAGCTTTTGTTTGATTGCATTTAAATTTTGCAAAGAAATTAACCTTCTATATGCCAAAAGCAGAAAGAAATTAGCATAAATTAAGTTAGGTGTTCTAAAAATTGTTGGAAATAAGCCTAATAATAAGAGAAAAAACAAAATTGGGTAACTACTGTTTTTTGTCAACCCGTTTTTTTTAGCAATAAAATTTACAATAAAAAAAGAAGCTAAAAATAATCCTAATAAGCTCAATTTATGAATGATAGTATTTGAAGTACTATCTTCTGAATGGTCTTTAATTTGTATCAAAGAAAAAAACAAGAGAAATAAAATCACTACCAAAGAATAATTTATTGGAGTAGATTTTCTAAAAAGACTTGTTATCATAAGGATATTTTATACTTTTGTGTCTGTAAATATAATACTTTATACAATGAGAGCATTTTTCGAAGCTATTCAATCGTTATTTGTAGATTTTTTATTCAAACCACTTGATTTATTACGTCATCTTGAATTAAGTAATTGGTGGTTAGCGAATATCGTTAGTTGGACATTAATAGTTGTTTGTTGCTACTATATCGTTTATTGGTGTCAAGAATTGAAAAAACATCAATTAAACAACGAAGAAAACCAAGATACAACGGCACATTCGTTCTTAAAATAAGTCGAAACCAATATCTTTTCTATAATACATCTTATCAAAGTTTAGTTTATCTATACTTTGGTAAGATTTTTTTATGGCTTCTTTAAAATCATTTCCATAAGAAGTAACCGCAATAACTCTTCCGCCATTGGTTACTACTTTCCCGTTTTCTGATTTAGTTCCTGCATGAAAAGCGATAGAATCTTGAATGTTTTCTAAACCTGAAATTTCAAACCCTTTTTCATAATCTTCAGGATAACCACCAGAAACAACCATAATTGTTGTAGCACTTCTTTCATCGATTTCCAATGAAACTTTATCTAATTTTTGATTGGCAACTGCTTGAAAAAGTTCTACCAAATCCGATTTAATTCTTGGCATTACCACTTCGGTTTCTGGATCGCCCATTCTGACGTTGTATTCAATAACCATTGGTTCGCCTTTTACATTTATCAAACCAATAAAAACAAATCCTTTATATTCAATTTCGTCTTTTTGCAAACCTTCTATCGTTGGTTTTACAATTCGATTTTCGATTTTTTCTAATAAAATTGCATCTGCAAATGGAACAGGAGAAACGGCTCCCATTCCACCAGTATTCAAACCAGTATCGCCTTCACCTATTCGTTTATAATCTTTGGCAGTTGGAAGAATTTTGTAATTTTTACCATCAGTCAACACAAAACAACTCAATTCTATTCCGTCTAAAAATTCTTCGATAACCACTTTGGAACTTGCATTTCCAAATTTGGCATGAACTAACATATTTCTTAGTTCCGTTTTAGCTTCTTCTAAATTTTGAATAATCAAAACACCTTTTCCAGCCGCCAAACCATCGGCTTTTAAAACAAATGGTGGATTTAAAGTTTCTAAAAACTGACATCCTTTTTCAACGGTTTCGGCAGTAAAACTATCGTATGCTGCGGTTGGAATATTGTGTTTTACTAAAAATTCTTTGGCAAATTCTTTACTTCCTTCCAATTGAGCACCAATTTTTGATGGACCAATTACTGGAATATTATTTAATTGAAAATCATTTTTAAAAAAATCATAAATCCCGTGAACTAACGGATCTTCAGGACCAACAACGACCATGTTCACTTTTTCGCTTAGAACAAAAGTTTTAATGGCATCAAAATCTAAAATGCTTAAAGAAACATTTGTTGCTATTTGCGAAGTTCCAGCATTTCCTGGCGCTACAAAAAGTTTATAACATTTATCCGATTGAAGCATTTTCCAAGCCAAAGCATGTTCTCTTCCGCCAGAACCAAGTAGTAAAATTGTCATCATGTTGTGTTGTATGTTGTTTGGCAAAAATAGTTTGTTTTGAAAAGAATTTAAAGTTATTTGAAGATAAAGTTTTCTGTTTTCTTATTTTTGAAAAAAATCAATCAAAGTGTTCCATTTTTTCGATTTATCATTAAAAATAAATGGCTTTCCAATAAAGAAAGCTCAAAATGAATTTGAAAAAATTGAAAGAATTCCAGAAACTGAATTTGAAAATTACATCCTTGAGAAAAGAAAAGAAATTGTAGATTATCATTTAAAAAACAACAAATCCTATCAAGATTTTGTTGGTAAATCATTTATTGAAAACTGGGATGAACTTCCCATTATGACCAAAAAAGAGTTTCAAAAACCTTTGCAAGAACGCCTTTCAAATGGATTTACGACCAAAAATGTTTATGTCAATAAAACTTCTGGTTCAAGCGGCGATCCGTTTATTTTTGCTAAAGATAAATTTTGTCACGCACTAACTTGGGCAAATATTATTCATCAATTTTCTCAATATAAAATCAACTTTAATACTTCAAAACAAGCCCGTTTTTATGGAATTCCACTTTATTTTATTGGAAATAAAAAAGAAAGATTAAAAGACGTTTTAAAAAATAGTTATCGCTTTCCGATCTTTGATTTATCTGATAAAATTCTAGAAAAAGTTTTGTTGAAATTCCAAATCACATCTTTTGATTATATCAATGGTTACACAAGTTCAATAGTTTTATTTGCTAAATTTCTTCAGAAAAAAAATATTGTTTTGACTTCTGTTTGTCCAACTTTAAAATGCTGTGTGGTTACTTCAGAAATGCTTTTTGAAGAAGATAAAGTATTAATGGAAAAACAATTTGGCGTTCCTATTATTAACGAATATGGAGCTTCTGAATTAGATTTAATTGCATTTCAAAATCCGAATAATGAATGGCAATTAAATTCGGAAACTCTTTTTATTGAAATTTTAGATGAAAAAAATAATGTTTTACCTAATGGAAAAGAAGGCAGAATCGTGATTACTTCGTTTTACAACAAAGCACATCCTTTTATCCGTTATGACATTGGCGACATTGGGATTATTGATGAGAGAAGCACTTTTAAAAAACCTATTCTAAAGAAACTAATTGGCAGAACAAATGATATTGCTATTTTACCAAGTGGTAAAAAATCGCCTGGGTTAACTTTTTACTATGTTACCAAAAGTATTATTGAAGATGATGGAAATGTGAAAGAATTTGTGATAAAACAAACCAAAATAGATACTTTTGACATAGAATATGTTAGCGAAATAGAACTAGCCGAAAATCAAATTGATACCATCAAAATTGCAATTGAAAAATATCTTGAAAAAGGATTGAAATTCAATTTTAAACGAAAAACAAAATTAGATAGAAGCAAAAGTGGAAAATTAAAGCAATTTGTTTCATTACTAAAAAACTAAAATGAAAATAACAATAGTTGCAGGTGCAAGACCCAATTTTATAAAAATTGCTCCAATAATTAAGGCGATTGAAAAAAAACAATCTGAAGGTGCAACATTATCTTTCAGATTAGTTCACACTGGTCAGCATTATGACAAAAATTTAAGCGATACTTTCTTTGAAGAACTGAATATTCCGCATCCAAATGCAAATCTTGAAGTAAAAAGTGGTTCGCAAGCTCAGCAAACAGCAGCTATAATGATTGCCTTTGAACAAGAATTACTCGAAAATCCTTGTGATTTGGTTTTAGTTGTTGGAGATGTAAATTCGACTATGGCATGTACAATAGTTGCTAAAAAATTGAATGTTAAAGTAACTCATGTTGAAGCTGGAATACGTTCTGGTGATATGACAATGCCTGAAGAAATAAATAGAATTGTTACTGATAGCATAACCGATTATTTCTTTACTACTTCAACTTTGGCTGGAGAAAATTTATTGAAATATGGTGCTGAACCTTCAGCCATTCATTTCGTTGGAAATGTTATGATTGACACATTGTATCAAAATTTAAATAGAATTTCTTCCCCATATTTTTGGAATGAATATCAGCTTGAATCAGGCAATTATATCATTTTGACTTTACATCGTCCATCAAATGTTGATGAAGAAAATTCATTAATTGATTTGTTAAAAGGAATAGACAAAATGGTTGGTGATAAAAAAGTGATTTTCCCAATTCATCCAAGAACAAAAGCAATTTTAGGTGAACAAAATTTAGAATTAAAAAACATCATTACTGTAGAACCACAAGGTTATTTAAATTTCATGTACTTGATAAAAAATAGTTTTGCGGTTATAACTGATTCAGGTGGAATTTCCGAAGAAACAACTGTTTTAGGAATTCCATGTTTTACATTAAGAACTACAACCGAAAGACCAGAAACCATAGAAATTGGTACTAATCATTTAATTGGAACATCAATTACTAATTTAGAAAAAGTTTTTGGTGAATTTTTGCAAAATGGTCAAAGAAAAGCAGGAATTCCCGAGCTTTGGGATGGAAAAGCTTCTGAACGAATAATTGATATTTTACTATCAAAAATGTAATGGAAGAAATTACAATTATATCTAATTATTATCCACCTGAAAAAGGTGCTGCTGCTAATAGAATTGAGCAATTAGCTTTAAAATTAAATCAAAATAATTACAATGTAACCGTAATTTGTCCATTGGGAAATTACCCAAAAGGAGAATTATTTCCAGAATATAAAGGCAAATTTTCAGTAACTGAAAATAGAGAAAACATTACGGTAAAACGCTTATGGATTTATCCAAGTATAAGTAAAAATTTATTGGTCAGAATACTTTCTGTATTGTCTTTTTCTATAAGCTTGTTTTTCTATTTATTATTTAAAAAAACATCTAAAAAAGTAATCGTTCAATCGCCACCATTATTACTTTCCTTTATTTCTGTTTTTATACTTTCATTAAAAAACAAGAAAATAATTCTCAATGTTTCCGATTTGTGGCCATTAGCAGGAATTGAATTAAAAGCGCTAAAAAAAGATTCCCTATCTCATAAGTTTTCCAAATTTTTAGAAAAATATATTTATAAAAAAGCAACATTAATTTTGGGTCAATCTGAGGAAATAATTCATCACATAAAAAATATATTTCCTGAAAAAAAATGCTTTTTATATAGAAACTTTCCTGACCATAATGTTTCAGAAATAGAATTAAAATCAGAAGAAAATAAACCTGTAAAAATATTTTATGCAGGCCTTTTAGGAATTGCTCAAGGTGTTTTAGAATTGTGTCAAAAAATCAATTTGAAAGATCTAAATATTGAACTGCACATCTTTGGTGATGGAGCAGAGAAAAACCAACTAGAACAGTTTATTTCTTCTCAAAACGAGCAAAAAATATTTTTCCATGGAATGATGGAACGAAAAGTTCTTCATGAAACTTTAAAATCATTCGACATTGCAATTGTTCCCTTGAAAACTAGAATTTATGGTTCAGTTCCTTCTAAAATTTTTGAGTATACCACATTAGGTTTTCCAATACTTTATTTTGGTGGCGGTGAAGGTGGAATTATCGTTGAAGAAAATGAATTAGGTTGGGTTGCTGAAGTTGAGAGTTATAAAGAACTAAACGAAAAATTAATTGAAATATCTAATCTCGATAAAAAGGAACTTAAAACAATGAAGAAAGCCATTTTTGAAAAATCTAAAATACTTTTTAATTTGGATAATCAAATGAGAGAATTATTAAAACAAAGCGCTTTTTAGTATGCTTTATCTTCGCCTTTTATTGCATTAATAATTGTTATAAAGATTATTTTTAAATCTAAAAACAATGACCAATTTTCTAAGTAAAAAATATCGTATTTTACTCTAAATATAATGTCTTTATCTGTTTCCACTTCGCCTCTAAAACCTTTAGTTTGAGCTAAACCTGTTATTCCCGGTTTTATAAAATGACGAACCATAAATTTATCAATTCTTCTTGCATACATTTCTGTATGACTAACCATATGTGGTCTAGGTCCAACAACAGACATGTCGCCTAATAAAACATTAAAAAATTGAGGTAGTTCATCTATGCTTGTTTTGCGAATAAATTTACCAATTTTAGTAATTCTTGGATCATTTTTAGAAACTTGATACAAATCAGCAATTTTATTTAACCTCATTGACCTAAACTTATAACAATAAAATTCGTCATAATTTAAACCATTCCTTTTTTGTTTGAAAAAAATTGGTCCTTTTGATTCTAAACGAATTAAGATTGCTAAAATAGGTGTTAACCAAGACAATAAACCTACAATGATTAATAACGAAAAAATAATATCAAATATTCTCTTAATTATTTTGTTTGGAACTTCATCTAAAGGAACGTTTCTAATGGAAATGATTGGAATATAATCATAATAATCATAAATTAAATTCCTAGAAAATAGTTCTTTATTGTCAGGTAAAAACTTTAAAATCTTTAAATTATTGTCTGTAAAATCTATAAACTTATTAACTTCAGTATTATTCAAATCAGATAAAGCACAATAAATTTCATCTATTTTTTGTTTCATAACAAAATCTAGACATTCTTCTATTTGTTTTTTCTTATTTTGGACTAAATCAAAAACATTAATTAATTTATAACCATAGTCTGGATTATCATTAAAAAATGTTTTCAACTGATCTACCGATTTTCCATTACCAACAATTACAACTCTTCTAAAATTTCCGCCAAAAACAACCCTATATTTTCTTAAAAAATAATAAATAAATAATTTCGCAAAAGAAATTAAGAATAAAGAATAAGTAACAAATTGAACTAATTTAGAAGTGTCTGATAATTTTTCGAAATAACCAACGTAAGCAAAACTTACTATAAAAAATAAAAAATATTGTTTTATTATTTTAGAAAATATCTCTGATACCTTTGTATATCTGTATACTTCATAAAATCCAATATTTGTAGCAATAATAATCCAAGCTAAGGATACAAATAAATGAAATGAAATTAACTGGAAATTATAGGGTAAAATCAACCATGCAAAAAGATTTAAAATAATTAAATCGATTGCATAAGAAAATGGTCTGATATAACCTGAATATCTTCCTGTCTTTTTTGCCACTAAAAAATGTATTTAGAAAAATCTTTATGTTCTTCTTTTAAAAGTTCTTCTGATGATAAAGATTTAAAATAATGATAAGTTAACTTCATTCCTTCTGCTCGTTCTACTTTTGCTTCCCAACCCAAAATTTCTTTTGCTTTTGTGGTATCTGGTTTTCTTTGCATCGGATCATTTATTGGTAAATCATGATAAACCACTTTCTGGTTTGTTCCTGTCAGTTTAATTATTTCTTCAGCAAAGTCTTTAATGCTGATTTCATCTGGATTTCCAATATTTACCGGATAAATATAATCAGAATGTAAAAGTCTAAAAATTCCCTCTACTTGGTCTGTTACGTAACAAAATGAACGTGTTTGACTTCCATCACCAAAAATTGTTAAATCTTCACCTCGCAACGCTTGTCCTATAAAAGCTGGAATAACTCTTCCATCATTTAATCGCATTCTTGGACCATAAGTGTTAAAAATTCTAACTATGCGAGTTTCAACTCCATGAAAAGTATGATAAGCCATTGTAATTGATTCTTGGAATCGTTTTGCTTCATCATAAACTCCACGTGGACCAATGGTGTTTACATTTCCATAATATTCTTCTGTTTGAGGATGAACTAATGGATCACCATATACTTCAGAAGTTGAGGCAATTAAAATTCTTGCTTTTTTTACTCTGGCCAATCCTAACAAATTATGAGTTCCTAATGAACCCACTTTTAGAGTCTGAATTGGAATTTTAAGATAATCTATCGGACTCGCTGGTGAAGCAAAATGAAGAATATAATCTAATTTTCCTGGAACATGAACAAACTTAGTAACATCGTGATGATAAAATTCAAAATTTCTATCTTTGAAAAGATGTTCAATGTTTTTTAAATCTCCAGTTATTAAATTATCCATTCCAATAACAAAATAACCCTCTGAAATAAAACGATCGCATAAGTGTGAACCTAAAAATCCAGCAGCACCTGTTATTAAAATTCTTTTCATAGTCTTTTTTCAATTTTTTTTTGATAAACACTGGTGTTGAATAGGCAATAAAAAATGGTAAAGAAAACCACTCCTCGTTGACGCCACAGTAATGTTTCGGTCAAAAATAAACTTATCGTTAGAATTGCGAAAGCAAAATGCACAAAATCTTTACTTTTCAAAGCGTTTTTAAGATTTAAAGCAACAATTAACAGTAAAATTATAAATCCAAATATTCCTAATTCAGCAAAATTTTGTACGTATTGATTATGAAAGTTCTTGTTTTGATAACCACCATCGCCAGCTTCTCCCATATATAAATCGTAGTATATTGCCTTTTCCTTAATTTTTGGATATGATGCATTCAATCCAAATCCTTTCCAAAATATAGGTTCTTCTTTTAAGAATTCTAAAAATATTCTAAACTGATATACACGAAAGACTGTTCCAGAGAAAAAATCATTTTGAGTAAATTTTTCATTCTGCCAAGCTTCTTTTATACTAACATTATGAACTGTTAATGGTATTCCTTCAATCACGTTTGCACTTAAACTTTTCTTTGTATTAGTTTGAAATTCTATTTCAAATCTTTGTTTTATTCTTCCGTATGAAAACAACAATGCAATGATTAATCCAAAAACAATTAGATTTCTTAAACGCATTTTATGTGCAATCTTAGAAAAGAAAAAAGTATAAGCTAGTATTAGTAGAATTACAATTAAAATAATATTCTTAGAAGACATTAAAAATATAAATCCTAAAAGTATAATTGAAATGATATAATCTGCTCTTGTTTTTACAGTTTTTGAAAAATAATAAAAAAATGCAATTGCCATAAAATAAGAAACATGGATTGCGTTAAGCAATTTTGGAATTAATCCAAATTTATCATCATTATCTCCGTGATAGAAAAAATTCCTAATATCATGCGAAATTGAATAACGAACAAAGGCTCTGAATAAAAAATAGAACCCAAGTAAAATCATTGAATAAGCAAAATACTTTACAATTTTTTCTTGATTTTCTGAGTCTAATTTTTTATTAAATGCAAAAGCTAGTGGGATTACTAATAATGTTATTTCTTTAGGAATAGCATTAAGTGTGCTTTCTCTATCTATACTCCAAGTATAAGAAATTGTCATCAGCAAAAACAAAACAATTGGTAAAGTTAAAACCAATGAAAAACTAATGTTTTCTTTTTTAAATTTTACTATAGTGAAAATTAAAAAAGATCCTAGAAATATATTATTAACTAAATAAGGAAGTGGAATTGATATTAGTAAAAGTAATACAGCTAAAAAAAAGGGATTTTTATTTGTTTGGTTTTTTATATCTTGAAAAACATTCTTCAAAAAATTGTAAATATTCGCCATTAATTTTATTCCAGTTAAATTCTTTTTCTATTGCCTTAATATTATTTTGAACTAGTTGCAAGTTATCATTTTTTTTGATAGTATTTATAATATTTTTCACTTCATCAGCGCTTGAAAAATAATAACTATTTTCTTTTAATATTGCTTTATTAAACTCATTATTGTGTGCAATTATTAAAGCATTTGATGCCATAGCTTCAAGAAGTGAAGGATTTGTACCTCCAACTGTATGACCATGAAAATATAAATTTGAATAATATCTTAGATTATTCAAATGATTTAAATTATAAACTGCTCCTAAAAATCGTATGTTTTTATATTTCAAAAACTTTTTCTTTAGATAATCTCCAAATTTAGTTTCGTGATTTCCTATAATAATTATTGGAGTTGTAGAATTGCTTAAAACTACTCCGTCGAGTATAGTCTCAATATTGTTTTCAGGTTCCAAACGAGCCAAAATCATATTGTAAAATCCTTTTTCTAAATTATATTCAAAAAGAATTTCTGGATTAGGATTCAAAAAAACCTCAGCACCATAAGCAATGTATTTAGATTCTTTAGAATAGCTTTTCTTTATATGATTTTGAATTCCAACAGAATCAGCTATTAAAAAATCACTACTTTTAATAGCTAACTTTTCAGAATATTTCAGAGCTTTTTGAACGATTTTAGAATATTTTGTTCTCTTCCATTCCAAGCCATCCATATTTGTAATAATAATAGGTTTTCTTGGTAACAAAAAATGCCAAATTGCATTACTAGTATAACCTAATTGCAAAATGATATCAAAATTTCTTTTTCTAGCGTCAAGAATACAATTCAAGTCATAAATAAATTGTCCCGCTGTTCCAATTTTATATTCTGGATCAAATTGATGAATAATATGAGCACCTTTAAAATTATTCTCTTTATAAGGATGATTATGAGAATTATAAACAAAAACTTTGTGGTCATTTTGTGCTAAAAAAACTGAAAAAAATTCAGCAAATTGTTCAAATCCTCCGTAATAATTTGGAATTCCTCTTGTGCCGAGAATTGCTATTTTCATGTAAAAGAAAAGTTTAAAACTTATAAACCGAGACAAATATAGTAATTATTAAAACTTGAATAGTTAAACAAAATATTAATAAATTACCATTTTATAATCTATTAAGGTAGATATATTACTTTATAAAGTTTTATTACTATTTTTGTTCACGACTAATTATCACTTAAATTACACATATGATTAATTTTGAATACTTAGAGAATAATTTAGATAACCTCCGAGTAAAATACTTGGCTGCACAACCTTTTCCACATTTAGTTATTGATAATTTTTGTGATGAAGAAAAGCTAATTAAAGCTTATAATAGTATTCCAGAACTTAATAATAAAAGTAGAGATTATGCTTTTGCAAATAATAAATTCGAAAAATCTAACTATAAAGAACTTTGTCCTGAATTAGAAGAATTACATTCAGAATTACTCTCAGAAAGATTCAATAAAATACTTTCATTTATCACTGCAAAAAATATTTTTGTGGATCCAAAAAACCATGGCGGTGGATTACACCAAGGGAAAAAAAATAGTTTTTTAGATATGCATTTGGATTTTAATTATCATCCTATTAATAAAAATTGGTATCGTGAACTAAATTTGTTGTTATACCTAAATAAAGATTGGAAAACAGAATACAAAGGTGGTCTTCGCATTAAGGATTTAAGAACAGAGGAAGAAACTGAAATCGGAGTTCCATTTAACAGATTAATTATACAACAATGTGCTCCTTATACGCTTCATGGCTACGATATGACTAATTTTCCAGAAAACAGATATCGAACCTCAATTGCTACCTATGCATATCAAATTCATAAAAGACATATTGAAGAACCTAGAACTACAGATTGGTTTCCAAAAGAAAACGCATCTTTTTTTAAAAAACAATTAGCAAAAAATTATAACTTTTTGGTACAAACTAAAAATAAGTTTTTTGGAAGCGGTACTGCTAAAAATCAATAATTGGTATTTAAAAATTGATTAACAACATTCTCTATGTTATTATCTTTAGGGATTTTAATTATTTTCTTTAGCTTAACAATATCTCCAGCTAAGGTTATAATTTCATTTTTTCTAACAAATTGAGGGTTTATCTTAATATCTATCAAGTGTCCCGATAGTTTTGAAAATATTGAAATAATTTCTTTTAAAGAATGTGTTTTACCTGAAGCAATATTGACTATTTCACCTGTACTTTTTGAATTCATTAACTCAAAATAAACTCTCAAAACATAATCAATACTATTATATTCTCTATATACTTCTATATTTCCTAACTCTATTGTTTTCTCGTTATTTATAAAAGCTTTAGCTATTTTTGGCACTACAAAATGCTCACTATGTCCAGGAGCAGTATAATTAAAAGGTCTTGTGATTAATATTGGTAATTCATCAAAATAGGTTTTAGCAATTTGTTCCATGGCAAGTTTGCTTATTCCATAATGATTTATTGGATTAGGAACTAAATTTTCATGTAGTACTTTTTCCGTTTGATTTCCATAAACTGTAGCGCTACTTGCTAAAATAATTTTCTTTAAATATTTTTTAACTTTCAAAGATGCATTTAAAACATTTTGAGTGCCTATCACATTAACTTTATACATTTCAACTAAATCACTATGCTGTACATTTGAAATAGCCGCTAAATGAAAAATATAATTTGGTTGAAGATTTTTAATTATTAAATTTAATTCATCCTGATTGTTTATATCACAAGAAAATATCTTGTCTTTTTTTTCATCTATTGTGTTTGATAATCCATAAACCTCATAGTTTAGTTCTTCTAAATATTTCTTTAAATACTTACCTGTAAAACCATTAATTCCTGTTATTAAAACTTTATTGTTAGAATGAAAATCCATTTGAGTTTCTTTTAATGTCCATTTCGACCATATTTTTACACAATGCATTTAAATCCGTTTGAGCTTCCCAATCTAACAACTCTTTTGCCTTAGAAGCATCACCAATTAATAACTCAACTTCAGCAGGTCTATAAAAAGCCTTATCGACTTCTACTAAAACTTTTCCTGTTTTAGCACAATAACCTTTCTCATCTTCATTTTTACCTTTCCAAACAATATCAATATCAATATTTTTAAATGACATTTCAACAAATTCTCTAATTGAATTTGTTTTATTAGTTGCTAAAACAAAAGTTTCAGCAGACTTATATTGCA
Source organism: Flavobacterium sp. PMTSA4 (assembly GCF_032098525.1). Lineage (NCBI taxonomy): Bacteria > Pseudomonadati > Bacteroidota > Flavobacteriia > Flavobacteriales > Flavobacteriaceae > Flavobacterium > Flavobacterium capsici. The sequence continues at coordinate 2,240,534 of NZ_CP134890.1, read as the reverse complement.
TCATTTTATACATTCCTTCAACATATTCTTTAGCAAAACCCCAATCTCTTTGCGCATCAAGATTCCCAAGATAAATTTTATCTGTCTTATTTAAATGAATTTTTGCAACAGTATCAGTAATCTTTCTTGTAACAAACTCTCTACCTCTTAAAGGAGATTCGTGATTAAACAATATTCCGCTAACGCCAAAAATATCATAACTTTCTCTGTAATTTATTGTTGCCCAATGAGCAAATAATTTTGAAAACCCATAAGGACTTCTAGGATAAAAAGGTGTAGATTCTTTTTGAGGAATTTCTTGTACTTTGCCAAACATTTCCGATGTTGAAGCTTGATAAAATTTAATTTTAGGATTAACAATTCTTATAGCTTCCAATATGTGTAATGCTCCAATTCCTGTAGTTTGTGATGTATATATTGGTTGCTCAAAAGAAACTCCAACAAAACTTTGAGCAGCTAAATTATAAAATTCATCAGGTTGAATTTTTTCTAAAATTCTGATATTATTAGACTGATCATTTAAATCATACTCAATTAGGTTAAGATTTTCATGGTGTAAAACTCCTAATTCTTCTAAACGCCAAAAATTCATTGAGCTTGAACGCCTGTAAGTTCCGTAAACCTTATATCCTTTTTCTAATAAAAACTTTACTAAATATGCTCCGTCTTGACCTGTAACTCCTGTTATAATTGCCTTTTTCATTTGTTTTTTAAAATATTGATATCTAATTTTTAATTGATTCTTTATTAATTATATCAATAAAGCTATGTGCAGCCTCATTCCAATTATATTTTTTTTCAACTAAAATAGATAATTCTTCTTGTCTTTTTTCATTAATATTTGATAGTTTATAACTAATTTTTCTTTTTATCTCCTCAAAATCTGCTGGATTTATAAAATCTTCACCAAAAAAATCAAATTCTGACATAGAGGTTGCATTTGAGCATAAAGTTGGCACCTTAGCCGCTATAGTTTCTAATGGTGGTAATCCAAATCCTTCTGCAAAAGATGGATAAACAGCTAAAACGGATGCTCTTAAAAACTGTAACATTTCATTGTATGCTACTTTCTTTTTTAATATTATTTTTTCTTTTATTTCTTTAGAAGATTCTTCAAGTAAATTATCAAATTTTTCATCTCTAAATGTAATGTCTCCTATTAATAATAAATGATGATTTTCATATAATTTTAAATCAATAAATGCCTTTAACAATCTATAATGATTCTTTCTAGGTTCATGCCTTGATACATAAATTATAATATTTTCATATCCATATTTTGTTTTAACTTTTTCTTGTACTTCTTTTTTATCATAAGAATCATAAAAAACTGATTCTACCCCATAAACAGTTGTAAAAACATTATTTATTTTAAAATGTGTTTCAATTCTATTTTTTGAATATTGAGAACCTGTTAAAATAATTTCAGATTTTTTGGCACTATACTTATATAAAAATTCATTTTTAATACTACTTAATTTAGGAAAATGTTCAGGAAAATCAATGAATAGAACATCATGTATAGAATTTATATACTTACATTTCTTAAATGGAGGCACAATATATTGAAAATGAGCAAAATCAATATTATTTTTCTTTATTAATAAAGGTATGTCTATGAGTAATCTATAAAATTTATTTTTCGATTTATACTCAACATAGTGTATATTTTCTGAATCACCGAAAACACTCTTTAAGTTATTTATATCTGTTGCAGCAAAATAAAATTCAATTTCTTTATTCTTTATTAATTCTAAATATAACCCTTGAATATATGTTCTGGTTCCTTGAAACCCATAGTCAAAAACATGGCAATCAATAAATATTTTTTTGGTTTTCATTAATTAATTCTCTTGTATTATCTTTTGCTGTTTATTAATAAATTCCTTATAGCAAAGCAAAAACCCTATAATTACAGCTTTATTGTCTAACTTTAAAAACAAACCTAATAAAACCCAATTTGCAACAAATAGAAAAAACATTGTACCAATCAGAATTAAGTTCACGTTTTTTACTTGTTCATTACTTGTCTTTTCGTGACGCGATAAAACATATAAAAAATAAAACATAAAAAAGACTCCAAATAGACCCGATTTTAAAAACACTGTCATGTAAGCATTATGAAGAATTGGTTCATACCTTACTATTGTTCCATCATTTGTCCACATTTCTCTTCCTATGTCAACAGTTGAGCCTAATCCTTTACCAAACAATATTCCTCCTATTCCTTCTGCTGAAACTTGTTTTACGGTTTTGATATTTTCGAATGACCGATAATTATCGTTGAAATCTTCATAGTCATCCTGGTTTATTTTGGTTTTAAAAGCTTCTATAGGAGCATTTTTTATTTTATAAAACAAACCCTCCAATCCTTTTCCGTTTCTGGTTGGATTCGTATTGTAGACAAAACTATACCCTATAATTAAAAACAGAAAAAAATAAAAAAAGATTTTGAGTGACTTTTTTGTTAGCTTAAAATATCCTTTCATTGCTACAACAAGAATTGCATATTGTATAAAATTTGTTCTTGATAGATATAAAAAGCTTGATAATCCTATGATTATCATAAATAATATGACTTTCTTTTTTGAAAATTGTAATTGAAGTTTATTTTGAAACTGTACCAAAACCAAAGCATAAACTTCAAAATCACTAAAATATCCTGTCAATGCACGTAGTTCATGTATATTGATGACTTTATATATAATTACGTTATATATAATCATCCCTAAATGTATTACTGCAATAAAAAATCCTGTATTTATTATAGTTTGAAAAGGTTTACAATCATAACTTCTACATAATTGGTAACCAACTATAAACCCTAAAATAGGCTTTATCAAATATGTAATATCCCTAATAGCATTATAAAAATAATTATCGTAGTTAAAAGTGGATATTAATGCAATAAAAAAAATAGCCAGAAAAGGGAAAATATATTTTAAAAGAGTAATAGAATATCTTCTCTTTAATGTAAGTAAAATTGTGAAAAACCAAACTGCAAAGGTTAATTCATAAATATTTAAATATGTAACACAAATACAAAGACCAAATAAAATTTGATATGGTAAATGATTTGTAACTTTTATTTTCATTAACTCTCTTATGATTTTTCCTTGTGTTTAAATGTAATAAATAAAGAATACAAAATTATAATAATTAATTCTATTAAAATAATAGAAGAAAATGCTCCTTTCAAGGCAAATAACTTGGTAAAAGATGCTAAAAGAACAAAACTAATTAGCGTAGCCAATATAGTTATTGTAATGTAGATATTGTTTAAATTGAAGGCAAACATCAATTGTCTTAATGAAATTGATATGCCGGTTAAAATTGGTATAATTAATGCAAATTTGAAGACTGATGAAAGTTGAATGATCTCATTCTCATCAAATTTAAAATATGATAAAATTACAGGAGTCAACAAGTAAAATATAACTACAATAATTAAAATCATTAATAAATTAAATCCATTATATTGTTTCCATGTCTTTATTCCTTCTTTGTAATTTTGGTTTAATACATAACATATATTAGCAAAAACAAAATAAAAAAACATATTAAAGTATGTTTTAAAAATAGTTATAATCTGATCTATGATTCTGTATTGACCTGCCATCAAATCTCCTCCTATAAAGCCTATAATAATTATTGGGAAAAATTGATAAAGTGACAAAAAAAACTGTGAAAGACTGAAACTAAACTCTTCTTTTAAAATAGCAATAGATGGTTTTACATCTTTAGCTTTAAATACAAATGAATTTTGATTCTTAAGCCAAATTAAACCTATAGTATTTGATACTATTGCGCCAATACCAAGAAATAAATTAGCATAAATATAATCTTCTTTATTTCTGATGAAAATAAATATAAGTGCTAAATAAATAAGTTTTGATAAAATATTTAAAATAGAAATCCACTTAAAATTTTCAATTCCTTGTAAATACCAAGCAGGATTTAATAATTGCCCTAAAATAATTGAGGTGCTAAAAAAATATAACGTCTTATCCTTGGAAAGGTAGGGAAGAAAATAAATAAATAATGATAATGTTAAAAAAATGAGTATAAATAAAAAAACTTTGGATATATATATAGAAGTAAATTTTTCTTCTAACACTAATAAATTATCTCTATTAATTGAAATCTCCTTTACGCCTATAACATATGAACCATAATCAATTATTCCGTTTAAAATTAGTGCTATAGACATAGCAATACCAATTTTTCCAACCTCTTCTACACCACATATTACTATTAAATATGGTAGCACAATTAAAGGACTCAATATATTTATAGATTGCCCTAAACCGTAAATAATAAAATCCTTAATTCTCGTTTTACTAAAAATACTCATTGCTTATTGAATTGAGGTTTTATTCTTTATATAAAATATTAAAAAAATAAATCGCTGAATTTTATTTTATGTAAAAACTATTCATATCATCAAAAGATTTTGATTTAATAAAAGGGTTTATTAAAAAATATCCTAAATAAAGTAAATGTTTTGCAAATTTAAATTTAAAAAAAACGGTTCCAAAAACACCTATTTTCTTTTTTGTTAAAATGTGCACATTTTTTGCATTATGATAGTATAAATTATATTTTTTAGAAATAAATTTAAATGACTCTTTTGAATGAAATGCGATATGTTGACCATGTTCAGATCCATAATACCACCAATCTTTATGTTCTGGAGCTGGTTTTGAAATTAAATCAGTTGTTAAAATTATTGTATCTGTTAACTCTAATATCTTTTCTAATTCTTCTAATGGCTGTTCAAAATGCTCAAAACTTTCAAAAGTTGTTACTGCATCGTACTTTTTATCCAAGCTACCTTCAAAGCCTCGTGCAATGACATTTTGCGTATACGGATCGTGCCAAAAATAATCAAACCCTATATCTCTCATTTGTCTTGTAAAAACGCCTAATCCACCCGCATAATCCAAAAAAATGCCTTTTCTTTTAAAAAAAAGTGTAATTAGAGTAGTTGTGATTTTTGACATTCTCTCGCTTCTAAACATAACTCCAGTATCCGATAGATTCATCGGACTTTCGTAAGCTTCTTTTAACCAATATGGAGTTTCTGTTTGTCCGAAACCACATTTTTTACATTGGTAATAACTAACATCATATTTATATAAAACAGTAGCATTAAAAATTTTAAAGGTTTCTTCTCCACATATTTTACAAATTATTTTTTCTTTACTCTCTGTCATATATCTTAATCCTTTCTATAAATACATTTAGTAATAATTGAAAAACATAAACTAAAAAGAAATTATAACTTTCTTTAAATAGATTTTACTTAATTAATAATTCCAATTGTATCTTAAGCCCTTCAGCTGAACAAAAAACAGGGTCATAATTTCCATTTTGAGAAACAATAGGTGTCACTTTTGATTCTTGAGCTTCAATTTTCACTAATTCATTGGGGTAAAAATAATTGAAAAATTCATTCCCTTTTGCTTCAAATGACTTATCATAATAATTTATTCTAAAATTATTGATAATCATATCTGTTTGGTTTTTGTTTGTTCCAAAATCTAATCTTAAATAATTTGGAAGCACATCTTCAGGTAATAAAAAAACTATTTCTTGGGGTTGATCATTGCCTTTGAACTCTACAAAAAAAGATTTTTTTTCTTCAAAATTATCTGCTTCATTATCTTTATAAAAAATTTGAAAACTATCATCTTTTTTCACAGTAACATTTAATGTAACTTTCATTCTGTCATTGGTGTCTTCGTTAACTTTTTCGATGCTTGATTCTTCTTTTATTTTTTCATCTTTACAAGACACTAAAAAAACAATAACAATTAAACTAATAAAAACTCTTTTCATATTTATACTCTTTTTATAAAATTACTTTATTTATTAACCTAAATCATAGCACTTTGTTAAATAACTTATTTTTGTTATTAAACTTAAGTTTTACCCGTAAATGCTATTATTCCAATCTCTTTTAAAATCGAAATAGAGGAAGAAAAACCTAGTTTTGACCCGTCAACATCTTTCCAATTATAGACTGGAATTTCTTTTCCGTATTGCAATAAATTTTTTTCTTTTAATCGAATAAAAATCTCAACATCAAACAACCATTTAGTTTTAAAAGGTTTTTCAAAAACTTCCTTAATAATTTCTTTTGAAAATATTTTTGCTCCACATTGGGTATCATAAATCCCTAAACTATGTTTAAAATTTATAAGCGTTAAAATTATTCTTCCAATAATGTGTCGATAAAATTTCCTTTTTATTCCTGAATTCAAAAGTAATATTCTTGAACCAAAAATGAACTTTTTTTCTGATTTTTTTAAACTGTTTAACATTGAAACTAATTCTTCTGCTGGCGTTGAAAAATCAGCATCAAAATAACCAATAAAATCAAATTGATTTTGTTTGTTGATTTGATTAATAGCTTTATAAATTGTATTTGCCTTTCCCGAATTTTCTTTGAAATCAATCAAAAAGCATCGTTCCTGATAATTAGAAATTATAATTTCTATTGCTTCAACTGTTTTGTCTTTACTTCCATCATTTGCAAAAAAAAGTGTTACATCAGAATTTAAAATTAAATAATCGATATCCGATTTTTTAATCCTTTTTTCTTCGTTATAACACGGAATAATTATGGCTATTTTTTGCATAAACAATAAGCTGAAAGTCCTGGAATTGTAATTCCTATTTTCTTCAAAAATAAACTTAATTTAAAATCAAAACTAAGTATAGAATTAATTAAATTGGTTTTTGTTTTTCCAGCTTCCCAATTGTCAATTGATTCCTTCTTGTCATTTTTAAGCAATTTATCAAGTTTTCTAAATAATAATAATGAAGTAAAATAATATCCTTTATCAATAATTGAAAATTGATTTTTTTCTAATAAATTATTTAACTGAGCTAAAGTATATCTACGATAATGACCTAACAATACATCGTGACTAGAAAAAACTGATTGAAATGCTGGTACAGCAAAAAAGAAATAATTCTCATCTTTAGATTCTAAATAATCGAGTATAATTTTTTCGTCTTCAAGATGTTCTAACACATCCATACACAAAAAAAGTGTTCTCTTTTTTGAGATAATAGTTTTTTGAAATTCTATTAAATCTTTAAAATAAACTACTTGACTATTATTATTGTTAACTTTTAACTGCTCTATAACTTCTGGTGTATACGCCGTATCAATAGCATAATATTCTCTTGCTAAATTTTTCTGGACTAAAGTGTGAATTACATAAGCATCACCACTTCCAATATCTACAATTCTTTCTATAGGAAATTCAATTTTAGATTGTTTTAAAAAACTATGCAGGACATTTTTTCTCGAAGTTTCCCATGGATGACGATTATAATTGCTTTTATCATTTAATCTCGAAAACTCTGAAATATCCATTTTTAAAGAGGTGTGTTTTTTAAACTTTCTTCCCAAGAATTTATCTCTAGGTCAAATGTGTTTTTTATTTCTGATTTATCTAAAACACTAAACTTTGGCCTTTTTGCTGGCGTTGGAAAACTTGTTGTTGGTATTGGTAGTAAATTTATAGTAATATTGTTGATTTCAAATATTTTTTTTGCAAAATCATACCAACTGCATTGTCCTTCATTACTGTAATTATAAATTCCAAATTTTAATTTTTTGCTGATAATAATTTTTACAATTGTATTTGCTAAATCAACAGCATTAGTTGGAGTTCCAATTTGATCATTTACAACTGAAATTGTATCTCTTTCAGATGCTAAACGCAACATGGTTTTCATGAAATTATTTCCAAATTGAGAATAAACCCAAGATGTTCTAATAATGTAATGTTTATTCCAAATTTGTTGAATTGCTATTTCTCCATCCAATTTAGTTTGTCCATAAACTCCAGTTGGGTTTGGGATGTCTTTTTCAGTATATGGTAAAGATTTATTGCCATCAAACACAAAATCGGTTGATATGTGAATTAAAACAGTGTTGTTTAGTTTACAGACTTTGGCTAAGTTTTTTGGGCCATTTACATTAATTTCAAATGCTATTTCTGGTTCGCTTTCTGCTTTATCTACAGCAGTGTAAGCAGCAGCATTGATGCAAAAATCAGGTTTATATTTTGAAAATATTGTTTCACAATTATTAAAACTTGTTATGTCTAACGTTTTGGAATCGCAAAAAACAAATTCAATATTAGTATAATTAGGTGCAATAAATTGCAAGCTTTGACCAAGTTGGCCTGAACTTCCTGTAACTAAAACTACCATACTTTTTTGGCGTTTTCAATAGTTGGCTGAACTTTATCTTTTTCTGAAATAATTAAGTTTTCTAATGGAAATTGCCAATCTATTCCAATGGTTTCATCATTATAAGTAATTCCGCCTTCTGATTCTTTATTATAAAAGTTATCACATTTATAAAAAAAAGTGGCTGTTTCACTTAATACTAAAAATCCATGAGCAAAACCTCTTGGAACAAAAAATTGTTTTTGATTTTCAGCAGATAATAAAACAGCTTCATATTGACCAAAAGTTGGTGAATTTGAACGAATATCAACTGCAACATCGAGAACTTCTCCTTGTAAAACCCGAACTAGTTTTGCCTGAGCATGTTCTCCCGTTTGATAATGTAAACCACGTAGAACTCCTTTGGTAGAATAAGACTGATTATCTTGGACAAAATGAACTTCTTCACCTATTCCTTTTTGAAAAGTATTTTCATTAAAACTTTCCATAAAATAACCTCGCTCATCCAAAATAATTTTTGGTTCTATGATAAAGCAACCTTGAAGTTTTGTTTCAATAAAATTCATTAAATCAAACTAATTAAATGGTTACCATAACCACTTTTTAATAATGGTTCGGCTAATTTTTTTAATTCTTCTTTATTTATAAAACCCATTTTATAGGCAGCTTCTTCAATTGCTCCTATTTTTAACCCTTGGCGTTCTTCGATTACTTGTACAAATTGACTTGCCTGCATTAATGAATTAAAAGTTCCTGTATCGAGCCAAGCTGTTCCTCTATCAAGAATGGAAACTTTCAATTTTCCTCTTTCTAAGTATTCTTTATTTACATCAGTAATTTCCAATTCACCTCGATGACTTGGTTTAATGTTAGCTGCAATTTCAACCACATCATTATCATAAAAATAAATTCCTGGAACAGCAAAATTAGACTTTGGTTGAGTAGGTTTTTCTTCTATTGATAAAACATTTCCGTTTTCATCAAAATCTACAACTCCATATCGCTCAGGATCATGAACATGGTAAGCATAAATTATTCCGCCATCTGGATTATTGTTTGCTAATAATAAATCCGACAAACCTGTTCCATAGAAAATATTATCACCAAGAACTAAAGCAACTTTGTCCTTTGCTATAAATTCTTTTCCAATAATAAAGGCTTCAGCCAATCCGTTTGGGTTTTCTTGAACTGCATATTCAAATCGACATCCTAATTTTTTTCCATCTCCTAAAAGTTGTTGAAAAAGTGGCAAATCATGAGGTGTTGAAATAATCAATATTTCTCTAATTCCTGACCACATTAACGTTGATAGTGGATAATAAATCATTGGTTTGTCATAAATAGGCATCAATTGCTTACTTACTGCCAAAGTCAGCGGATGTAATCTTGTTCCTGAACCACCTGCGAGAATAATTCCTTTCATATTAACTATTTAGTTTTGTCATTTGTGTTTGATAATAATCTTTAAGTATTCTTATCAAAACAAATAAACTTATTAAAAGTAATGGTAAAACAAACTTCATTTTTCCATTAGTTCCTTTTTTATTTCTAATATTTAAAGTAGAACTATTGTCTTTAATAATCTTATCAAGATTAACTAAAGCGATTCTATTTCTTCCTTGTTCTGAAACCAATAAATCTTTTGTAGTAATAACATCGTTTAATTGTGAATTTTCGTTGTAATATACAAGTTTATCGCTTTTAGCATTTCCATTAACACTTGAAGAAAAAGTGTTTAATAATCCGTTTATTTGGTTTATTATCGAATCATTTTCAATCATTTTTAATTTAACATTATTGAAATACTCTTTTTGAATTGAAGAGTAATAATCACTACTGTTCAAATAATTTAAAATTGGTTCTAATGTTTTATTATTAGTCGTTTCGTCTAAAGTTGTATATGTAATTAAATGATTTGGATAATTTTTGCTTGTCAATGATTCATCAACAATTTTTTTAACATCACCATCTTCACCCATTAACTTTATTAACTCAAAATTTTGTGGTCTGTTTTCAATAAATTTATAGACATCATTTATTGGAGTTATTTCTATTTTTCTAAGCTTTAAAGGTTGTTTTATACCAACTATTTCTTTAAGAAAAAGTGTATCGCTATTAATTATTTTTGAATTAATTAAATCAATTTTAGCATATAAATAATCGACAGAACCAAAATTTGGAGTAACTATAATTTGATTATCATATACTTTTTCCGTTTTATCAAGATAAAAACCCAATCCTGCACCAAGTAAAAACAACACTCCAACAATAATTATGTTTCTTTTAAAAAACAAAAAGCTTTTAAAAATTGATGTCAAAATGTATTCGAAAAATTGACCTGCTTTTTTGAAAATTTGTGATAAGTCAATTTCTTGATTGTCTAAATTATTTTGTTTTTCACTACTCATTTTGATGAAATTAAATATTAAATATTTGTTCTAAAATTTTTATTGTTATTAAGTATGTTGGTTTAACTCCAGTTGTTCCTAATCCACCAGAAGCCAACGTGCTTCCAGTTTCCAAAGGGTTATCAGAAGCATAATATGCATAACGTACTTTTACGTTTTCAGGAATACTTTTTCTAATTTTTGAAGCCGATTGTATTGCTTTTTGATAATATGCGCCTTCCATTTCAAGACCAATTACTTCCCAAGTTGATTCGTGGAAGAATTTTAATAAATCTTTATTTTGAAGCGATGTCCCAAGAACGGTTACCATTGGACCAGCAAAAACTGGAATTCCATTTCCTTCAAACATTTTTGCTGTTAATTGATTTTCGAATGGATAATTATCTGCTGTTCCTTCATTTATATGTGCAGATGGAATCATAATGTCACCTTTTCCTCCTTGAAGAATTCCTGCTTTGCCCATGATAGAAACCGATTCAACATTCAAGAATATTTTCTCTTTTCCCTTTTTATAAGGTTTCAAAAGTTCATCAATTGTTTCATAAGCTTGTTCTCCAAAAGCATAATCCATTACAATGATTACTGGATTTTCTTTTCCGATTTTTGCATTTGGAAATGCTGATTTTTTCCAATCAATTTTTGCTGTGTCAAATATTTGAACATCTATATTAGTTCCAGAAGTATCAGGAAGAGAAATCATTCCATGCTGAAGTGCAAACGCTTCAACTTTATCTCTAACATCATTTGCTCCTTGTTTACTCAACTCTTCGAAAATATCAAAATCTGATTTTCCTTTGAATTTTGTTCCTAAAACATGTTTAGCAAACAGAGAATTCATAACGCTGTGCATATTTGCACTGATAATATGAATTGGTCTATTAATTAACTTATTTTCTTTTAAAACCTCTTTAATAGTAGTTGCCCAAATTTCACCATGAATGTGATGTCCTAATCGTTCTCTAAGGATTGGACTAAAGGTAATTGTTCTTTTATTATTATCTAATACTTCTTCAATGGCTAATTTTCCTAACCAATAAATAACATGTAAAAATCTGTCAGGTTTTTCCTTTGTTCCAAAAGAATCATAAATATCCAAAACCTCAACAAAAGTTCTTCCTAACACGTTTGCGGCATGCGAAATGGCTTTCTCTTTTTCTACTTGGGTTAATTTTTTTGTTTGTAAAACTGCTTGTTCTAATTTTTGCCAATCTCTAGAAATTTTTCCTTCTTCATCTATTAAAACACGGTCTTTTATTTTGTGGGATTCTATAAAAATAAAGGTCAAATGTGTCAAAATATCATAGATGTCCGAACGTCCGCGGGTAATTTCAACATTCATTTGCTCATCATCAATTCGATAACAATTACGTTTTCTTTTTGGTGGAACAATGGCTTTAAAATGTGATTTTGAATAACCTTCATCAGAAGTTAAATTGATGTAACGACATTCTTCAATACCTATTGGTAAACGTTCAATTACATATAGTAAACCGTTAAGTTCTACTTTTTCTTCTGCAATACTTCCGTAGATTTCTGGGCTAAGCTCTAACAAAGCTTCTCTTAAAGTATCGCCAGATATTCCCATTGGTTTATAAAAACCTCTGTTGAATAAATGACGCATAGTAATGTACAATCGTTCGATAGCTGCCGACGATTCTTGCGCTCTAGAGCGCGAAATGTTTTTAATTTCCTTCATTAATTTTTTTTTACTAACCCGCAAAGATAGTTTTTTTATGTATTAGTTGGTTAATATAAGGTTAATAGCGGGTTGGTATATTTTATTTTTTTCTGAATTATACAATGCTTCTTTTTCCCATTTTCCATTCGTAAATGTGTATTTAAAATTACTTTCAACATATCCATATAAAATAAAAGGAAAATAGAGTTTTTGTGTTTGATAAGTATTCGAATTTTTATCAAAATAGTTCTGCTCAGTTCTGTTTTGTTCAATCATTAATTTTTCAAACCCAACAAATAAACCATTTTTTGGCATTGTTAAATTTAAATTTGAAAGATCTATTTGATGCTTAAAAACGCCTTTTCGTAAAGTGACAATAAAATCTTTTACTAATAAATCTTCACCTGGTAAACCTTCTGAATTAATGGTATAAAAATGTAATTTCAAAATAGCATTATCAATTTTACTATCGGTTTGCAGTGTAACATATTTTATATATCTAGTTTTTTTGTACGAAGGTAAATAAGGAAAAAACTTTAAATCAAACTTTGGTCCATTAGGAAATGCTTCAAAAATAGCATTACTTGTTTTGCCAATTTCTAGCTTTTTTGTTTCGAGCTTTTTAGAAATAATTACTTCTTTAAGTTCTATAGAAGTTGGCTTTAACTTTACGATTTTACTTTCCGAAAGAGGAAGTGTTTTATTTTCATATCCTAAAACATTAAAAAGTAGCCTAGAAGATTTTGATGTGGTGTGAATAGAAAATTCACCATTTTCTTCACTGGTCGTGCCAAAATTTTCATTTTCAACCCAAATTGATACATATGGAATTGGTTCTCCAGAAATACTGTCTAAAACAATCCCTTTTAATTGGCTAAAAGATGAAATTGAGCAACTAATTAAAATCCAAAAAATCAGTCTTATTTTCATAGTGAGGCACTTCTTTTTCTAATTTATCTGCAATTGTTCTGTCGTTGCCCAAACGAGCTATTTTGTTTTGTCCTCCTAGTTTTCCAATTGATTTCATATAATTATGAAAACCATCTTTTGCTACTTTGGTAATTTTGAGTGGTTGAAGTACTTTTCCAATAATTAAATCATTATAATACATGTTTTGCTCACGCATAGCCGAGTCAATTTTTAACGCAAATGCATCTAAATCTTCTGGTTCACTTTGAAATTCTATAAACCATTCATGATAAGGCAATCCTTCTTTTGGTGTTATTTGAGGCGCAACTGTAAATTCATTAATGCTAACATTAGTATCTTCCATTGCTTTTTTAATAGCATGCTCAACTTCTTTAGCAATTACATGTTCTCCAAAAGCTGAAATAAAATGCTTTATTCTTCCGGTTACTATAACTCTATAAGGTTTTATACAAGTAAACTCAACAGTATCGCCTATATTATAACCCCAAAGTCCAGCATTTGTAGAAATAATCATGACGTAGTTTATTCCCATTTGAACCTCGCCAATAGTGTATCGCCTTGGATTTTCGTTATAAAATTCATCTGCTTTGATAAATTCATAAAAAATTCCATGATTCAATAACAGCAACATTCCATGAGCTTTTTGTGAATCTTGATAAGCAAAAAAACCTTCAGAAGCCGGAAACAATTCTATCGAATCTACCTTTCTTCCTATTAAGTTTTCAAATTTTGCTCTGTAAGGTTCATAATTCACTCCGCCATAAATAAACAGGGTGAAATTTTTAAAGATTTCACCAACTTTTATATTCCCTTTTTGCGTAAGTTTTTCAAAATACATTTGAACCCAAGAAGGTATTCCTGATATAACAGTCATATCTTCGGTATAGGTTTCCTCTACAATTTTATCAACTTTAGTTTCCCAATCATCTATACAATTGGTTTCCCAACTAGGCATTCTATTTTTTTGAAGATAACTTGGAACATAATGAGCAACAATTCCTGAAAGTCTTCCAATTTTAATTCCGTTTTTTTCCTCTAAAATTGGACTTCCTTGCAAAAAAATCATTTTCCCATTCACAAAATCATAATTTCCTGTTTCTTGAATATACAGAAAGATACAATTTCTAGCAGCATCAATATGATAAGGTAATGACTCTTTGGTTAAAGGAATATATTTTGCTCCTGAAGTTGTTCCTGAAGTTTTTGCAAAATAAAGTGGTTTTCCTTTCCATAAAATATCTTTTTCACCATTAATCACTCTATCTATGTAGGGTTTTAAAGCTTCATAATCTCTAATGGGAACACGTTTTGCAAAATCTTCAAAATTTTTAATCGATTTAAAATCATGGTCAATCCCAAACTTAGTAGTACTAGCCTGCTTTATCAACTCAGAAAAAATTTTCTTTTGTGTTTCAACAGGCTTGCTAGACCATGCTTGAACTTTTTTATAAATTATTCTAGCAAATACTTTTGATGCATTCGATTTTAAAGACATTCCCTTGTTTGTTTGATTCGTACCATTTGGCAGATTGGTAAATATGTTACAATATAACGGTTTTTCCCTTTATTCTGATAACAGACTTATAAAACTTATTCAAATTCTATAAAAACACTAGGATCAATAGGATAACCATCTTTCCACAACTCAAAATGAAGATGAATTCCGGTCGATTCTTGCCCTGTTGAACCAGCAATAGCAATTACTTCACCAGTTCTAACAGCGTCACCTTGCGATTTTGTTAAAGAAGCCGCATGTTTATAAACCGATATAAAACCATTATTATGACGAATAATTATAACATTTCCTGTTGTTGGTGTCCAATCCGCAAAAATAACTTTCCCGCTCAATACCGCTTTGATAGGAGTATTATTAGCCAGCGCAACATCAACAGCATAATGCTTTTCTTTAACGTTAAACTTCTCCGTTATCAATCCTTTCGCAGGTGGAAAAAACACAGCATTTACCTTTGGTTTCGCCTTTTCAAAAAGATTAAATTTATCTTCTCTTGCCACTTCTTCTCTAAGTTTCAACTCATCTTCATTCGGCTGTAAATCTTCTTCATCAACCACAGCTGTTGAAGCACTTGCTAAAATAGAATCCTTATTAAACTTTGCATATTCCAACTCGCCAGTAAGTATCTTTTTAATAGATTTTATATAAGCATCATTTTCCTGCATCACTTTGGTCAAAGAATCCGATTTCAAAGCAAGTTCCGTGGCATCTTTTTTAAGTTTCGATGATGCATAACCCGGAATATATTCTCGCAATGGAGTAAAAGCAATAATATAAGTCGTTACAAAAATAATCACAATAGCACCAAGCGATGCCACCACAAAAACATTCATCAACGTCAATCGCAACGAAAAAATTTCCTCAAAAGTATCTTCATTCAAGATAACCAATCGGTTTTTCGTGAAGAGTTTTTTCTTTATTTTTTTACGCTTTAAACGCTTTCCTGACATCCTTTTTTTGATTGATTTACAAATATAGAAAATAATACTCTATACTATTTCCTATGATTAACGAACTTTAACAGCAATTATTTTCCCGAAATCAAAAAGAATATCTTTTTCTTTTTACCTTTGTCAAACATTTATTTATTAAAATTAGCGAAAGCTCAAAAATAATTATATCATGGGAAGATTAGGAATGCCTGAAATATTAGTAATTCTAGTAGTGGTTCTATTGCTTTTTGGAGGTAAAAAAATTCCAGAACTAATGAAAGGATTAGGAACAGGTATCAAAGAATTTAAAGACGCTGCAAAAGGCGAAGACGAAGCTAAAGCAAACTCTAAAAAAGAAGATACTAAAGAATAAATTTTTATTTTTAATGTTAAAATCCCAAACTCAATTCAACAATCGAGTTTGGGATTTTTTTATACTATCATCGTCAGCTGAATGCGCTTCCTTGCCTCATCCACTTCAAGCACTTTCACCTGTACATGCTGATGCATTTTCACCACTTCATTCACATCCGATACAAATCCTTCTTTGATTTGCGAAATATGAACCAACCCACTTTCCTTTATCCCGATGTCAACAAAACATCCAAAAGCCGTAATGTTATTAACTATTCCCGGCAAAATCATTCCTGTTCTCAAATTCCCAATCGACTTCACATTTGGGTCAAATTCAAACACCTTTGTCGCTTTCCTTGGGTCCAAACCTGGTTTTTCCAATTCCTTCAAAATATCCTTGATGCCCAAAATTCCAACCTCAGCTGTCGTATAATGTTCAGGTTGTACCAAAGCAATTTTCTCTTTGTTTCCAATCAATTCCGAAACCTTTACACCCAAATGCTTCGCCATCTTTTCAACCGTTTTATACGATTCCGGATGCACCGCCGAATTGTCTAATGGATTTTTTCCATCTTTAATTCTAATAAAAGCCGCCGCTTGTTGAAAAGCTTTGTCGCCTAGTCTCGGCACTTTCTTCAACTGATTTCTATCTTCAAAGGCACCATTCTCACTGCGAAATACCACAATATTCTCGGCCATCTTCTCTCCTATTCCGCTCACATAACTCAACAACGATTTACTCGCAGTATTCAAATTGATACCAACAGAATTCACACAACTCACCACCGTAGAATCCAGTTCTTCCTTCAATTTCGTTTGGTCAACATCATGCTGATATTGTCCAACACCTATCGATTTGGCATCAATTTTCACCAATTCCGCCAACGGATCCGATAATCTTCTGCCTATGGAAACTGCACCACGAACAGTAACATCATAATTCGAGAACTCTTCTCGAGCAATCTTACTCACCGAATACACCGAAGCACCAGCTTCCGAAACCACAAACACCTGAACTGGTTTATCAAAAGCAATCTTCTTTATAAAAAACTCAGTCTCACGACTAGCTGTTCCGTTTCCAATCGAAATCGCTTCAACATTATACGCATTCACCATCGATTTAATTTTCTTCATCGCCATCGCCGTTTCATTCTGTGGAGCATGCGGATAAATCGTTTCGTTGTATAACAAATCACCTTTTTCATCCAAACAAACCACTTTACAACCCGTTCTAAAACCTGGGTCAATTGCCAAAATTCGCTTCTCACCTAATGGCGATGCCAATAATAATTGTCTCAAATTTTCAGCAAAAACCGAAATCGCTTTTACATCTGCTTTCGTTTTGGCTTCCTGCAACGTTTCGTTAGAAATTGCTGGTTCAAGCAATCGTTTATAACTGTCTTTTATCGCTAATTCAAGATGTGGCGTCGTATCATTATTTCGTTTAATAACATTCTCTTCTATAAAATGAAGGGCTTCTTCTTTATCAATTTCAACCGAAAGTTTCACAAAGCCTTCCGTTTCTGCTCTAAGCATAGCCAACAATCGATGCGATGGCGCTTTAGAAATAGGTTCTGCCCAATCAAAATACTGCGAAAACTTCTGCGCAGCTTCCTCTTCCGATTTTCCTTTAGCAACCTTAGTAGAAATAATCCCCGAACGTTGAAACATTCGTCTGAGGTTTTTTCGAATATAAATATTCTCGTTAATCCATTCCGCAATAATGTCTCTTGCACCTTGCAAAGCATCATCTTCATTAGCGACTTTTGTATTCAAATATTTCGAAGCAATGTATTCCACATCATCGGCATTTTGCGACATGATTATTTTGGCCAATGGTTCCAAACCGTTTTCTCTGGCAACATCGGCTTTGGTTTTTTTCTTCTTTTTATACGGCAAATACAAATCTTCGATTTCTTGTAAATCAAAAGAGTTTGATATTTTAGATTTCAATTCAACAGAAAGTTGTCCTTGTTCTTCAATAGAATTCAAAACGCTTTCTTTTCGTTTCACAATGTCATCATATTGCTTAGAAAGTTTGGCAATCTGTTCAATCTGAACCTCATCAAGATTACCCGTTCTGTCTTTCCTATAACGCGAAATAAACGGAATGGTGCAATCTTCTGCTAATAATTGTAACGTCGCCTCAATGTTTTTATCAGCTGTATTTACAACCGATTTTATGAATTGTATATTGGTCATTTGTTATTGTATTTTTTTGAAAGCTAAGCCAAAGTTTTCAATCACATCGGTAATCAGCATACTTTCTTCACTTTGTTGTTCAAGAGTTAAATCGGCAGCCAAACCGTGTATAAAAACACCTAATTGTGCAGCATGAAACGGTTCATATCCTTGTGCTAAAAAAGAAGTAATCATTCCGGTCAAAGCATCACCTGAACCACCTTTTGCCAAACCAGAGTTTCCAGTTGTATTTTGAACTACTTGTTTTCCGTCAGTAATAATGGTTTGATGACTTTTTAAAACAATAACACAATCCAATTCCTTTGCTTTTTGTTTTGTGGTTTCAATTCTTTCTTCAACCGAATTCTTAACTCCAAACAATCGGTCAAACTCTTTGATATGTGGTGTAAAAATTGATTTTTTTGGAATTTTATTTAACAAATCTTTGTTCTCTGATAAAAGTGTAATCGCATCCGCATCAAACACTATTGGATTTGAATAATTCGTTATTATTTTTTCTAAAAGTGCTTCAGAATCTTTTGTGATTCCAATTCCTGGTCCAATAGCTATTGAGTCATATTTATTAAAATCTACTTGGTTTTCTCTCAAAACAATCATCGCTTCAGGAATAGAAACGAAAATGGAATTTTTCTCTTTTTCAGGAACAAAAACCGTAAGCAAACCAACACCACTTCGTAAACATGCTTTACTACAAATAATTGCTGCACCCATTTTAGTTTCACTACCTGAAATTATCAAAGCATGACCATGAGTTCCTTTATGAGAATTAGGATTCCTTCTTTTATAAATTGTTTGAATAGTATTTAAAATGAGTTTATTCATTTCTGTAAAATCTAATCCTGAACGATAAAATCTTTTGGATCTACTTTTTTATATTCAGGTTGAATATTGATGTGATTGATATGGAATTTTTTAAACAATACTTGCTCAACTTTGTCTAATAAAATATTGAATTCACTCATTGTAATATCTTCCGAACAATCTAAATGTGCTTCGAGATGCAATTCTTCATCATTTAAATGCCAAACATGAATGTGATGCAGTTTTTGAACACCTTTTATTTTATGAACTTCTCTAACTATTTCTTTAATATTAATGGTATCTGGTGTAAAAAGCATCAACATTTTTGTGGATGTTACTAATAATTTTGTGCCTACGATAATTAAATAAATAGCAATTAAAATAGTCATTACACTATCAACCCAAAACCATCCAAAATATTTCATTAATAATCCACCAACTAAAACCGCAACCGAGGCTAACATATCGGTTAATAAATGCAAATAAGCCGATTTCATATTGATGTTGTGCTCAGCATCTTTCTTTAGAAAAAGAACCGACAAACCATTTACAACAATACCTAAAATAGCTAACCAAATTACTAAATTAGATTCGATTGGATGAGGATTAAAAAATCTTTCAACTGCTCCATAAATTAAAATGCATGCCACTATAACTAAGGTTGACGCATTAACAAAAGCGGCAATTAATTCGGCACGTTTGTAACCAAACGTATTTTCTATGGAAGCTTTTTTTCGAGAAAGTTTATGAGCTACTAAACTAAAAACTAAAGATAAAACATCTGAAAAATTGTGAAGCGCATCCGAAATTAAAGCCAAACTTCCTGACACAATTCCGCCGACAATTTGAGCTATAGTGATTATAACATTTAATAAAATGGATAAAACTAGATTTTTCCCTTTTACTTCATGTTTATGAATGTGAACTTCACTCATTATTTTAAATACAATTTATTTTATCAACACGGTTTGCGTGTCTTCCGCCTTCAAAAGCTGTATTCAAAAAAGTATTTACCATTTCAACAGCTTGTGGAATTGAAGTAAAACGAGCAGGAATACTGATTACATTTGCATCATTATGTTGACGCGCTAATTCGGCAATTTCTTTTGTCCAACATAATGCTGCACGAACACCATTGTGTTTATTAACGGTCATTGCAATGCCATTTCCTGAACCGCAAATTACAATTCCAAAATGCGCTTTTTTGCTTTCTACGTCATATGCAACCGGATGACCAAAATCTGGGTAATCAACACTTTCAAAAGTATCGGTTCCATGATTAAAAATTTCGTGTCCTTTTGATTGTAAAAATTCTACAATTGCTTTTTTGTATTCTGGTCCTGCGTGATCGTTTCCTATGGAGATTTTCATAATAAGTTGTTTGTTGTTTCGATTACAAATTTAAGCAAAGAATCCTTTGTATTATTACATAATTATAACTGTTTGATTTCTAATTTATAAAGAAAAAAGGAAAATATTATTTTTTTATAACTATTTAAAAATCATTGCTTTTTATTTAATAAAAATGTTAAAAATATATAATGTTAATAGCTTTTTACAATGTCTTGATTTTCAGTTAACTTTAAATTAACATGATTTGTTAACAACTTTAGATAGAATTTTAGAAGTTTTTATAAAGGATAATTATTTTTTTCTAATCAAAAATAGAAATGAAAAAATCAAATTTAGTTTTGCTTTTTTTTAGAAAATTTATCAGCAATTTAAACATGGTTTTTAACATATTTTTTAATAAAAACTTATTAATAAAAACTAGTTTGAATTGAATGTTAACAACTGTTAATAAAAACTAAAATTTTCTTCATTTTTAGAACTTTACAATTAGTTAACACTGTTAATTTCTCTGTATAAATTAGAATAACTTTTATCGATGATTGTTTTTAAAAAACTTTTCACCATTATTAACACACTATAATAACCATCATAAAATAAATTTTTAAATTCTTTTTTTGTTTTTGTTTTTAATAGATGTTGAAAACTTTAGATTTAAAATTCAAACAATTTTTAAATTAGAATCTAAATTGTCTAAAATCTTTTGAACTATTTCTTTATCGTTTGGATGAATTTTTAGTTTGATTCCGCCGTAAGCTAAACTGGCAAATGGATCAATAGAAACTATAGTTTCGTTTTCAAAAAAATAATTGATGCCTTCATTGTCTAGAATAGATTTTAAAACAAACGTTTCTTGAGGAAAATTAAAGATTGCTATAGTAATGAAATCTTTCATAGGGTTACTTTTTATAAAGATAGTAATTGTTAGTTTTATATTAAAACTTATAACTTATAACTCATAACTTATAACTATTTCGTAATTTTCAGCATTAATTGAAAAGATACAATGAGTAAGAAACCTAAGAAATTCGGAAAAAAAGATAAAACCTATTCCGAAAAGATATTTAAAATATTATCAAAAAATGCCAATAAACCTTTTAACTACAAACAAATAGCGGCAATTTTAGAATTAAATGATACTAAAAGCAGAAATGAAATTATTAAAGATTTAAAAATTCTTGCTGCTCAAAAATTAATCATCGAAACAGAACCAGGAAAGTATTTAGTAAAAGCTTCAAGTCAACAATATTATGAAGGTGTTGTTGATATGACTTCTAGAAAAGCAGGTTATTTTGTTTGTGAAGAATTAGAAAATGACGTTTACATTCCTTTTATCAATTTAAATCATGCTTTAGATGGCGATAAAGTAAAAGCGTATGTTTACAATCGAAGAAGCTCAAGAAAGCCAGAAGCTGAAGTAATTGAAATTTTAGAAAGAGCAAAAACAGAATTTGTTGGAGTTGTTGATATTCAAAAGAATTTTGGATTTGTAACTACTGCCAATGCAAAAATGTATACCGATATTTTTATTCCAAAAAATAAATTAGCTGATGCAGAACATGGCGATGTAGTTTTAGTAAAACTCGAAGATTGGCCAGCAAAAGCTGATTCTCCTTTTGGTTCAGTAATTAAAGTTCTAGGAAAACCAGGCGAACATAATACTGAAATTCATGCTATTCTTGCTGAATATGGTTTACCTTATGATTTCCCGATTGAAGTGGATGCTTATGCAAATAAATTAGATACTTCTATAACTCAAGAAGAAATAGCAAAGCGTCGCGATATGCGTGATGTTTTAACATTTACTATTGATCCAAAAGATGCAAAAGATTTTGATGATGCGTTATCTTTTCAAGTTTTAGAAAATGGAAATTATGAAATTGGTGTGCACATTGCTGATGTTTCGCATTACTTGAAAGAAGGAACTATTTTGGATGATGAAGCATATAACAGAGCAACTTCAGTTTATTTGGTTGATAGAGTTGTTCCGATGTTACCAGAGGTATTATCAAATTTTGCATGTTCGCTTCGTCCGCATGAGGAAAAATATACGTTTTCAGCCATTTTCCAACTGAATCCAAAAGCTGAAGTTGTTGATTCATGGTTTGGAAGAACAGTAATCTATTCTGACCAACGATTTTCCTATGAAGAAGCTCAAAGTATTATTGAAACGAAATCAGATACTATTCCAGCAGAAATTTCGTTGACTGGAAATGAATATAAAGTTGATGCTAAAATTGTGGAAGCCACTTTAAAATTGGATGAATTAGCTAAAATTCTTCGTAGAAAAAGAATGGCTGCTGGAGCAATTTCTTTTGATAAAGTAGAAGTAAAATTCAATTTAAATGAACAAGCAGAACCAGTTGGCGTGTTCTTTAAAATTTCAAAAGATGCTAATCATTTAATCGAAGAATTCATGCTATTGGCAAATAGAAAAGTAGCAGAATTTATAGGAAAACAAAAGAAAACTTTTGTCTATCGTATTCACGATGAACCTAATGAAGATAAATTAATCAATCTTCAAACTGTGATTTCTAAGTTTGGTTATACAATTAACATGAAATCCAAACAAGATATTTCATATTCCTTAAATAAATTGTTGAATGAAGTAAGTGGAAAAAAAGAACAAAATTTAGTAGATACGTTGACTATACGTTCAATGAGTAAAGCTAAATATTCTACAGATAATATTGGTCATTACGGATTAGCTTTTGATTATTACAGTCATTTTACATCGCCAATTCGTCGTTATCCTGATGTTATGGTACATCGTTTACTACAATATTATCTTGATGGAGGAAAATCAGCATCAGCAGAAATATACGAAGAAAAATGTGAACATTCGAGTAATATGGAAGCATTAGCTGCTCAAGCCGAACGTGATTCTGTTAAATACATGCAAGTAAAATACATGCAAGATCATAAAGATCAAGAGTTTTTAGGTGTTATTTCTGGAGTTACTGAATGGGGAATTTACGTTGAAATTGTAGAAAATAAATGCGAAGGCATGGTTCGCATTCGTGAAATAAAAGAAGATTACTATACGTTTGACGAAAAACAATATGCTTTAGTTGGCGAAATGTCAAAAGGATTATTACAACTAGGTGATGAAGTTTATGTAAAAGTAAAAAATGCCGATTTAGTTAAAAAACAATTGGATTTTCACTTTATAAGAAGAAACGAAAAATAATTTAAGTTTATGAAAAAAATAGTTTTTAGTTTATTAGTATTCAGCTCAATAGCATTTGGACAAGTAAATAAAAATTTAGGTGATTTTGATAAAGTAACATCTTTTGATAAAATTGATGTGATGTTAATTCCATCATCAGAAAACAAAATTGTTATTGACGGAAAAGAAGCAAACGAAGTAGAATTAGTTAATAAAAATGGTGAATTAAAAATCAGAATGCCATTTACAAAAATTCTTTCGGGTGATGATATTTCAGTGACTTTATATTTTAAAAAAATCAATGCTGTTGAAGCAAATGAAGGTTCAAGAATAGCTTGTGGCGATTTAATTAAATCCACTTCTTTTGAAATAAATGCAAAAGAAGGTTCTGAAATAAAATTGTATTTAGAAACACAAAAACTATCAGGAAGAATTGCAAATGGTTCAAATGTAAAATTGACAGGTAATGCTATTAATCAAGATATTTTGGTTAATTCAGGTGGAATTTATGAAGCTGAAAATTTAAAAACAGAACAAACTACTGTAACCTGTAATGCTGGTGGACAAGCAAATATTTTTGCTACAGTTTTAGTTGATGCTAAAGTTCGTGCTGGTGGAGAAATTACGATTTATGGAAAACCAAAAGAAATAAATCAGAAAGTAATTGCTGGCGGAACGATTAGAGAAGCAAAGTAATTTATTTTTTTAGGTTAAGATTAAATTTTAACTTGCAGTGTCAAAACACAAACAATGATTTTTTTAAACGATATTTTATCTGCCATTCCTCTAGGTTTCTTTCTAAGTTTTATGATTGGACCAGTTTTTTTTGTATTACTAGAAACCAGTGTTGTTAAAGGTTTTCGAGCTGCAGTAATGTTTGATTTAGGAGTTGTTTTAGCGGATATAGTTTTTATTCTCATTGCATTTTTTAGTAGTTATCGTTTAATTCAAAGTATAAAGGATGATCCAGCATTGTTTATTTTTGGAGGATTAGTTATGCTTACTTACGGAATTATTTCATTCATTAATAACAGAAAAGAAGCAAAGAAAAATATTGATCCAGAAGATCCAACAGAGTTAGCGAAAAATAATTATTTTTCGCTTTTTATGAAAGGCTTTTTCTTGAACTTTATCAATATTGGTGTACTAGGTTTTTGGTTGGCAATTTTAATAACAATTGGTCCACAATTAGAGTTAAAATCTTCTAGAATGTTGACCTTTTTTACAACTCTAATTATAGTTTATTTTATTACAGATTTGTTTAAAATAATTTTAGCAAAACAATTAAGAAAGCAATTAAACCCAAAAAATATTCTTTTGATTAAAAAGTTTATTAGTATTGTTTTAATTATTTGTGGACTGGTTTTATTATCTCAGGCTTGGTTTCCAAAAGAAAGAAAGATTGTAGATAAAGCTTTTGAGAAATTAGAGAAAAATAAATAAAAAAACCTCCAAGTTTCCTTGAAGGTTTTTTGAGGCATCGTCCGGATTCGAACCGGAGTATACGGTTTTGCAGACCGGTGCCTAGCCGCTCGGCCACGATGCCAGTTGGACGGCAAATATACTAAAAAGTTTAAAGTTTAAAAGTTTAAAGTTTAAAAAGTTTCAATTTCAACTTATAACTCAAAAATCATAACTATAAACTAATTTCTGTATTCTTCCATTTCAATAGTAACCGCTTCAACATCACCACCAATTGGAGGATTTAGTTTAGAAACAGCTAATATAATTCGAGAAACTTCAGGAATTTCACCAAAAATTCTAGCAATAATTCTATGAGCAACATGTTCTAATAAATTAGAACGAATTGCCATTTCTTCTACTACAATTTTATTTAAAAGAACATAATCTACAGTATCTTTTAAGTGATCAGAAAGAGAAGATTTTCTCAAATCCGTTTTTATTTCTAAATCAACACGATAATCAGAACCTATTTTTGCTTCTTCCATCAAACAACCATGGAAAGAAAAAGTGCGTATGTTTTGTAATTTAATTGTTCCCATTTTATTGCTTTTCAGTTCTGAATTTTATTCATAATTTATAAGTTTCATAAGAAAACTATAAACCATAAACCATAAACTCTAAACTTTTTTATCTTTGCTAAAATTACGAAAATAATGTCAACAGAAGAGAAGTCTTTAAATTTCATTGAACAAATTATTGAAGAAGATTTAAAACACGGTTTACCAAATGATAAGCTGCGTTTTCGTTTTCCACCTGAACCAAATGGTTATTTACATGTTGGTCATGCTAGTGCAATTTGTTTAAATTTTGGATTGGGTTTAGATTATAATTCGCCAGTAAATTTGCGTTTTGATGATACCAATCCAGCCAAAGAAGAACAAGAATATGTTGATGCCATTAAGCGTGATATCGAATGGTTAGGATATGAATGGGCAAATGAATGTTATGCTTCTGATTATTTTCAACAATTATACGATTGGGCAGTTGAGTTTATTAAAAAAGGGAAAGCTTATGTTGATAGTCAAACTTCAGAAGAAATGGCTATCCAAAAAGGAACACCAACAACACCTGGAACAAATTCACCTTATAGAAATCGTTCAGTTGAAGAAAATTTAAACCTTTTCGAGCGCATGAAAAAAGGCGAATTTGAAGAAGGAACACATATTCTTCGTGCTAAAATTGATATGACACACAACAATATGTTGATGCGTGACCCAATTATGTATCGAATTCTAAAAAAACACCATCATAGAACTGGAAATGACTGGTGTATTTATCCAATGTACGATTGGGCACATGGAGAAAGTGATTATTTAGAACAAATTTCACATTCATTTTGTACGCTGGAATTTTTACCTCATCGTGAATTATACGATTGGTTTTTAGACCAAATTTATGATGATAAAAAAGTGCGTCCAAAGCAAAGAGAATTTGCGCGCAGAAATCTATCGCATACTGTAGTTTCTAAACGTAAATTATTGCAATTAGTTGAAGAAAAACACGTTACTGGTTGGGATGATCCAAGAATGAGTACCATTTCAGGAATGCGTCGTCGTGGTTATCCACCAATGGCAATTCGTAATTTTGCTAAAACTATTGGTATTGCAAAACGTACAAATTTGATAGATGTTTCGCTTTTGGAGTTTTGTGTTCGTGAAGAATTGAACAAAACCGCTCCACGAGTTATGGCAGTTTTAAACCCCGTGAAATTAGTTATTACCAATTATCCTGAAGGAAAAGAAGAATGGTTGGAAGCAGAAAATAATCCGGAAGAAGAAGTAATGACGTATAGAAAAGTACCTTTTTCTAAAGAATTATACATTGAAAGAGAAGATTTTCAGGAAGAAGCACACAAGAAGTTTTTCCGATTAACTTTAGGAACTGAAGTGCGTTTAAAAAATGCGTATATTATTAAAGGTGAAAGTGTTATAAAAGATGAAAACGGAAATATTACCGAAATTCATTGCACTTATGATGTCGATTCTAAATCTGGAAGTGGAACTGAAGCCAGTCAACGAAAAGTAAAAGGAACAATACATTGGGTTTCTATAGAACATGCTATTGAAGCCGAAGTTCGAGTTTACGACCGATTATTTACCAATGAAAATCCAGATGGAAATAAAGAAGTTGATTTTAAAGAATACATCAATCCAAACTCTTTAGAAATAATAACGGGTTATGTTGAACCAAGTTTGCAAACAGCTAAAAATTTAGATCAATTCCAATTTCAACGTTTGGGTTATTTTTGTGTTGACAAAGATTCATCAGCTGAAAAATTAGTTTTTAATAAAACAGTTGGTCTTCGTGATACTTGGGCAAAAGTAGAAAGTAAAGAATAAAACAAACTATAAGTTTTATAAATGAAAATCCCGAAACACTTCGGGATTTTTCTATTATTAGAATTAACTATTACTAGTAAAATAATTATCAAAAATACTTATTAAAAGTGACTTTCATATTTTGAATTAAATCAAAAAATAAAAAAGTTTAATATGATTTGCTATTTGATAATACGAAAATGGCTTAAATCGATTTATTTTAATTTTTGATAAAAAAAGGATGAATATTTATGTAGTTTAGTCTATTTATATGGAAAAATTGAAAACATAAAAAAAGAGCCAAATTTTTGGCTCTTTCAAAATTAAATTAAAAACTTGATTTTATTCTTCAGATTCATTTTTTTCTAAATCGTCTGAATTTCGTTTTGATAATCTTTTTGTGCTATTCGCTTTTTTCATGGCTTCACCTACTTGGTTACTCGCTGTGAAACTTGCCACCATATTGTTTAACATATCACTTCCTGCTTGTGGCGAATTTGGTAACAAAATTAAATTCGAATTGGTGTCAGCACCAATGGCTTGCAACGTGTCATAATGTTGTGTAACCACAATTAAAGCTGATGCTTCTTGCGAATTGATACCAACACTATTTAAAACTTCCACACTTTCTAACAAACCTTTAGCAATTTCTCTTCTTTGGTCAGCAATACCTTGACCTTGAAGTTTTTTGCTTTCAGCTTCAGCTTTTGCTTTGGCAACAATTCTAATTCTGCTTGCTTCCGCTTCATATTCGGCTGCAGTCTTTTCTCTATCGGCAGCGTTAATTCTATTCATCGCATTTTTTACTTGAATATCTGGATCGATATCGGTAATCAACGTGTTGATGATATCATATCCATAAGTAGTCATTGCATCATTCAATTCACGTTTTACAGCTACAGCTACATCATCTTTTCTTTCGAAAACGTCATCTAATTTTAATTTTGGAACTTCAGCACGAACAACGTCAAATACATACGAAGTAATTTGATCATGTGGATATTCTAATTTATAAAACGCTTCATATACTTTTTCTTGAATTACTTTAAATTGAACCGAAACTTTTAGTTTAACAAACACGTTGTCTTTGGTTTTGGTTTCAATAATAACGTCTAATTGTTGAATTCTAAGATTTACACGACCAGCAATTCTATCAATAATTGGAACTTTTAATTGCAATCCCGAGTTTCGAATGCTTTGAAATTTCCCAAATCGTTCTACTATAAAAGACGATTGCTGCTTGACCGTAAAGAACGAAGCAAAAAGAATAAACAAACCTAATACAATAGGGATAATAATAAATTCCATAATTTTTAATGATTTTAATGTTAGTAAAGTAGTTGTACGAAATATTGTTTATGTTTGTTACAAATTACAAGCTACTTATTTTATGAACAAACTATTTACGCTTATTGTTTTGTGTTGTACAACAATAAGTTTTGCCCAGTACGGCTATCGTGATGGTAATCGTATTGGTATTTCTGCAGGAGTTTCTCAAACCACTTTATTTACCAATAATTTTACTGCTTCACCTGAATTAGGTTTTGCTGGTGGACTTTCGGTTCGTGGAAATTATTATAATAATTGGAGTATGATTTATGGAATGCAGTTTTTTTCTAATAATTTTAATTTAGAATCTACTTTTAATCAAAAAATAAAATATAATCTTCAAGGTGTTCAAGTTCGTATTCTTTTTAGTTACAATGTAGTTGAAGATCATGTTTCTTTAGATTTTGGACCAGTTTTACAAGTAAACGGAAAATTAAAAGTGGCAACATCTGATGAAAATAAAATTCTAAAAGGAACATTGCTTCAAGCCGACCAAATTATCGATATTTCGCCAGTTAGTGGTAATTTTTACCTAGGAGTTTCTGCTGGAAATAAAACTATTAGAGCAGTTATTTTTTATGAATATGGTTTTACCAATATCCTTAACCGATTAAACAAAGATGATGCCTTGAAAGTTTTAAATAACGGTGATAAATTCAAAGGAAACCTTGGAACTATCAATGGACAAGTAATTATTAATTTATAAAAAACCTTAACCAATTAATTTAATTTTTATGAAAAAACTAATTTTTTTATTTTTAGTTTCAATAACAAGTTATTCACAAATTGTTGTTGGAGAATAGAGAATGTTTGATGATAGTCCAAACAAGAATAAACAAGAACAAATAGATTTATTAAAACAGAAGAAAACCTTGTTTATTTTACCTCCAACTTTTAACATTAAAGATTATGCATCAATACTTTCAGGTGTTTGGGATATTTCTCCTTATGAAATAATTTGGACAGTTGATTTTAATAAAATGTCTGCTGATGAGCGATTAGATAAATATCCAAATAAAGACTATAATTATTTTAAATTAGCTTCAACAAAATATACTAGAACGACTAAAAGTGGTGCAAAAGTTGATTATCTTTTTAATACCATGAATTTAAACGTTTATAAATTCAAAAAAACTAACAAAAAAGGATATGATGAATATGATGCCACAAGTGTTGCAACTATATTTTTTACACCAAATATTGAACAAAGAAGAGAAAACCCTACAGCTAAAAATATAAATCCTAGAGAATTTATAAATTTTGATTTGGGGTATTTAAAATCGTATCTAAAAGTTGTTAATAGTAAATTAAAATCTAATGGATATTTAAATTGTTATAATGACACCTATGATAAGGTAAATATTAAAAACCTTCAAAAGCAAAAACTATTTATACCGTCATCAATAGATGTAAAATACAATGCTTTTTCTAGAACAGAAGGAAAAAAAAGAGATAAAGATGAACTTCTTGAAGATTATAAATTTCCTTATGAGTTGATTACTGATGAAGAGTTGAATGAAAAATTAGAGAATGACGAACAGATTTATTTTTTACAGTACACACAAGTTAATGGTGATAAGTTGATTTCAGTTATAGATTCAAAAACCAATGATATAATTTACAGTTCAAAAACTGGTTGGTCTTACAATATAAAAGCAAAAGATTTTAAGGCAATTTCAAATAAAGTTGAAGATTAATACAATAAATAAATCCCGAGTAATCGGGATTTTGTTTTTTTATAAACAACCGTTTGTTTGAAAGTTACTCAATAATTAATAAGCAACATCGAGTACAGAATAAACCACACTCAATAACTATTAAACCACATCGAGTAACTAGTAAACATTACTCGATAACTAGAAAGCAACATTGAGTAACTAGTAAGCATTACTCGATAACTATTAAACAACACTGAGTAAGTAGTAAACGTTATTCAATAACTAATAAGGGACATAGAGTAAGTAATAAGCATTACCCGACAACTAGTAAACAACATCGAGTAATTAGTAAGCAAATTAAAAAATCCCTGAAAATCAGGGATTTTTTGTTTTTATAAAGTAGCTATTGCTTTTTCAATTCGTTTTATGGTTTCATCTTTTCCAATCATTTCGATTATGTCAAAAAGATGTGGTCCTTTTAAAGCACCAACCAAGCTTAGTCGTAACGGTTGCATTACTTTTCCCATTCCTATTTCGTTTTTAGTCATCCAATCTTTCACAATCGTTTCGACATTGACAGAAGTAAAATCTCCAATGTTTTCAAGAACCGAAATTACTTGTTGCATCAAATTTGGCGTTTCTTCTTTCCAGTTTTTGGCTGCTTTTTCATCATATGATGTTGGTGCTACAAAGAAATAATCACTCAATTCCCAAAAATCAGAAACAAAGTTTGCACGTTCTTTTATCGAAGAAACTATTTTTACTAATGACGTGTAATCAACATCAGTTCCTTTTTCATAAACAATAGGAGCAAAGGCTTTTGCTAATTCTTCATCATTTTGTTTTTGTAAATATTGATGATTAAACCATTTGTTTTTCTCTGGGTCAAATTTAGCTCCAGCTTTGTGAACTCTATTTAAATCAAATTTTTCACAAAGTTCCTCCAATGAAAACAGTTCTTGGTCTGTTCCATCATTCCAACCTAATAATGCTAAAAAATTAACAACAGCTTCTGGGAAAAATCCTTTTTCTCTATAACCTGATGAAATTGTGCCGTCTTCATTTTTCCAATCTAATGGAAATACAGGAAATCCCATTTTATCACCATCGCGTTTTGATAATTTTCCGTTACCAATTGGTTTTAAAATTAATGGTAAATGAGCAAATTCTGGCGCTTCCCAACCAAAAGCTTTGTACAACAAACTGTGTAAAGGCAAACTTGGCAACCATTCTTCACCACGAATTACATGCGATGTTTCCATCAAATGGTCGTCAACTATGTTCGCTAAATGATAGGTTGGCATTCCATCCGATTTAAATAAAACTTTATCATCTAATAAATTAGTTTCAAATTTAATATCACCACGAATGATATCTTTTAAATGCAACGTTTCATTTACAGGAGTTTTAAAACGTATTACAAAGGCTTCACCATTGGCAATTCTCTTTTCGGTTTCTTCTTTAGAAATTACTAAAGAAGTATCTAATTTTTCACGATTGTGCCAATTGTAAATAAAGGTTTTGCCTTGTTCTTCGTGTTGTTTTCTATGAAAATCTAATGCTTCGGCAGTATCAAAAGCATAATAAGCCCAACCTTTCTCTATTAGTTCATCAGCGTATTGTTTGTATAAATGTTTTCGTTCGCTTTGACGATATGGTCCAAATTTTTCGTTTTTTCCAACGGTTTCACTTGGAGCAATTCCTAACCATTCTAATGCTTCAAAAATATAGGCTTCAGCACCAGGAACAAATCGATTTTGGTCGGTATCTTCAATACGTAAATAGAAAACACCGTTATGTTTTTTGGCAAATAAATAATTGAATAACGCAGTTCTAACACCACCAATATGCAATGGTCCAGTTGGACTTGGCGCAAAACGAACTCTTACAGGTCTTGACATTTTTACTAATTTTTGGCAAAGATACAATTGTCGTTGTAATTGACATTGCTATTAAAATTGAAATTTGCTTTAATTTATTTTTAACTTTTATTGTATCTATAAATTTGTACATTTATCGGTTATAAACAAAAGACTAACAATTTTGGATAAATCGAACCTTATTTATGACAAGTTAGAAAACTTCATTAAGAAGTTTTATACCAATGAATTACTTCGTGGAACATTATTTTTCATCGGATTGGGTTTGTTGTATTTTATTTTTACGTTGTTCGTTGAATATTTTCTTTGGTTAAAACCAACGGCAAGAACTATTTTATTTTGGACTTTTATAGCGGTTGAAGTCTTTCTTTTGCTTCGATTTATTGCTTTTCCATTGTTTAAATTGTTCAAACTCCAAAAAGGAATTGATTATAATGAAGCATCCAAAATCATTGGAAATCATTTTAGTGAAGTAGGCGATAAGCTGACTAATTTTTTACAGCTTTCTCAAGATAAAAACAAATCAGAATTGCTTTTAGCATCTATAGACCAAAAGGCAAGTACATTGCAGCCTATTCCGTTTAGCAATGCAATTAATTTTGGAACCAATAAAAAATATTTGCCACTAGCGATTATTCCTATTTTGTTTTTTACATTCTTTTATATTTCGGGAAACAGTAATATTATTTCGCAAAGCTTAAATCGTGTGGTAAATTATAAAGAGCAATTTCTTCCGCCTGCACCATTTGAATTTGTGATTTTGAATCAAAATTTACAAACCGAGCAAAACAAAGACTTTCTGTTGAAAGTAAAAACAGTTGGAAAAATTGTTCCTGAAAACGCTATGATTGTAGTTGGAGATGAAAGCTATTTTATGGAAAAAGGAGAAACAGGTGAGTTTCAATTTATAATTCCAAAGCCAACAGAAAAACTAGAGCTTCATTTAGAAGCTAATAACATAAAATCTAAAGATTATGAGTTGAACGTAATAACAGTTCCGTCGATTGCCAATTTTGAAATGGTTTTAAATTTTCCGGGTTATATCAATAAAAAATCAGAAATTATTAAAGGAACTGGAAATGCCATTCTTCCCGAAGGAACAAAAGTTACTTGGCAAATGAATACGATTGCTACCCAGAAAGTTGATTGGATTTCTGAAACGACCAAGCAGGCATTTGCAAAAACAGATAATTTATTTTCACTTTCTAAGAATATCAATCAAAATATTGAATATCAAATTCTTACTTCAAATAATAAAGTAAAGAATTATGAAAAGTTGAACTATCAAATTTCAGTAATTAAAGATCAGTTTCCAACAATCACTGTTAATGCTGCGCCAGATAGTTTAAAAGTGAATAAAAACTATTTATTAGGCCAAATTTCGGATGATTATGGCTTAACCAAGCTACAGGTCATTTATTATCCAAAAGGCACACCTAATGCTGTAAAGCGTGGAACAATTGCAGTTAAAAAAGATAGTTATGATCAATTTGTGTTTTCTTTCCCAAGCACTTTGCCCGTTGACGAAGGCGTAACTTATGAATATTATTTCGAAGTATTTGACAATGACGCTATTCATAATTATAAGAGCACCAAATCATCTGTCTTTACGAACAGAATTGAAACTCAGTCTGAAAAAGAAGACCAAATACTGCAACAACAGAATGACAATATTAATGCATTGTCTAAATCGTTAAAAGAACAAGATAAACAGTTATCTGAAATGGATAAGTTGCAAAAAATGGGTAAAGAAAAAGATAATTTAGAATATAAAGATCAACAAAAAGTAAATGAGTTTTTAGAACGTCAAAAAAAACAAGATGAAATGA
Source organism: Flavobacterium sp. PMTSA4 (assembly GCF_032098525.1). NCBI lineage: Bacteria > Pseudomonadati > Bacteroidota > Flavobacteriia > Flavobacteriales > Flavobacteriaceae > Flavobacterium > Flavobacterium capsici. The sequence continues at coordinate 2,206,505 of NZ_CP134890.1, read as the reverse complement.
TGAAAGAGTTTGCCGAGAAGATGAAAGACAATCTCGACAAATTTAAATCGGAAGAAAAAGACGAGAAGAAAGAAGCGTTGCAAGAACGATTGGAAAAGACTCAAAAAGATTTAGAAAAAAACCAAAAGCTTTTGGACGAACTTAAAAAACTGAACGATAAAATTAGTAAAGAAGAATTGTTCGAAAAAATGGAGAAATTCCAAAAGGAAAGTAAAAATCAAACCAAAAGTTTAGAACAGTTAGTTGAGTTAACTAAACGATATTATGTTGAAAAGAAAGCAGAACAAATAGCTGACAAACTAAACAAATTAGCTGAAAAACAAGATAAACTTTCGGAAAAGAATGAAGAGAATAATGCTACAAAGCAAGACGAAATCAATAAAGAGTTTGATAAAATTCAAGAAGAATTGAATCAATTAGAAAAAGACAATAAAGATTTAAAATCTCCAATGGATTTACCTAAAACGGACGAAAAGGAGAAAAGCATTGATGAAGATTTAAATAACGCTAAAGAACAATTACAAAAGCAACAAAAAGATAAAGCAAAAACAAAACAAAAGAATGCATCTAAGAAGATGAAAGAAATGAGTCAGCAAATGATGGATATGATGACTTCTGGCGAAATGGAACAAATGGATGAAGATATCGCCATGCTTCGTCAAGTATTAGATAACCTATTGGCATTTTCTTTTTCTGAAGAAGACGTAATGAAACAATTCAAAGGATTGAAACGCGGCGCACCATCTTTTAATAAAAATTTAAAAATTCAACAGGATTTAAAGCAGCAATTTAAGCATGTTGACGACAGCTTGTTTGCGATGTCTTTACGTAACCCTAAAATTGCTGAAGATGTTACCAAAGAAATTGGAAATGTTCAATATAATGTTGATAAAGCTTTAGAAAATCTTGCCGAAGCCAATATTCCAAAAGGAAATTCTCACCAACAATATGCGGTTTCTGCTTCAAACAAATTGGCAGACATGCTTAGCGATATTCTTAATGGAATGCAGATGCAAATGTCGGGAGCAGGAATGGGTAAACCAAAACCTGGACAAGGCAAAGGAGAAATACAGTTGCCTGATATTATTCAAAAACAAGAAGGATTAGGTGAAAAAATGAAGAAAGGAATGAAAAAAGGTGAAAAACCTGGAGAAGGTCAAGAAGGTCAAGAAGGCGAACCCAAGAATGGAAGTCAAGGTAATAAAGACGGACAAGGTCAAGGTAAAAATGGGAAAAATGGTCAATCTGGAGGAAATGGAAATTCTCAAGGAAATAAGGATGGCGAAAATGGACAAGATGGCGAAGGTGATGCAAAAGCCATAATGGAGATTTATAAAGAACAGCAACAACTTCGAGAAGCTCTACAAAAAGAGTTGAATAAACAAGGCATTGGCGGAAGTGGTCAAGGTACTCTAGATAAGATGAAAGAAATTGAGAAGCAATTACTTAACAAAGGATTCAATAATGAAACCCTGCAAAAGGTTTTAAATTTAAAATATGAATTGCTAAAATTAGACAAAGCTATACAACAACAAGGTGAAGATAAAAAGCGTCAATCTGAAACGAATAAGAAAGAATATAATAATCAAGTTAATTCTTTACCTACCAAACTTCAAGATTATTTAAACAGTATTGAAATTTTAAATAGACAAAGCTTACCTTTACGCTCCAATTTTAATCAAAAAGTTCAAGAATATTTCAAAAACAATGACAAGTTATAATTATGAACTTGATTTTCAGTTAGATAATGAAGAGAACTATTCTTTTTGGATAGAAAATGTCGTTATTTCTGAAAATAAAGTCTTAGGAGAAGTAAATTATATTTTTTGTGATGATGATTATCTGTTAGAAATTAACAAGCAATACTTAAATCATGATTATTTTACTGATATTATTAGTTTTGATTATTCAGAAGGCAATTTAATTTCAGGAGATATTTTTATTTCTATTGATAGGGTTAAAGAAAACGCTAGTGATTTTAATGTTTCTTTTGAAGATGAATTAAAACGTGTCATTATTCATGGTATTCTTCATTATTGTGGTTATAAAGATAAATCATCAGCTGAAGCAGAAATGATGAGAAGCAAAGAAGAAGAAAAAATTAAAATGTTCCACGTGAAACATTAAACGAAAGTTTTAAATAAAACGTTCCACGTGAAACAATACAGAAAAGAAAATGTTTTTAGAAAAATATGATGTTATAGTTGTTGGTGCTGGTCATGCTGGTTGTGAAGCTGCTGCTTCGGCGGCCAACATGGGTTGTTCAACTCTTTTGGTGACCATGAGTTTGCAAAATATTGCGCAAATGTCATGCAATCCTGCTATGGGTGGAATTGCAAAAGGACAAATTGTGCGTGAGATTGATGCACTTGGCGGTTATTCTGGAATTATTTCAGACAAAACAGCAGTTCAGTTTAAAATGCTCAACAAATCAAAAGGTCCAGCAATGTGGTCGCCAAGAGTTCAAAGTGATAGAATGCGTTTTGCAGAAGAATGGCGTTTACGATTGGAACAAACACCAAATCTTGATTTTTACCAAGAAATGGTTAAAGGTTTGTTGATTAAAAACAATAAAGTTGAAGGTATTGTTACTTCTTTAGGAATTGAGATTAAATCTAAAACGGTTGTTTTAACAAACGGAACTTTTCTAAATGGTTTAATTCATATTGGTGACAAACAATTTGGCGGCGGAAGAGCAGGAGAAAGCGCTGCTTTCGGAATTACAGACGATTTAGTTAAAGTTGGATTTGAAGCAGGAAGAATGAAAACAGGAACACCACCAAGAGTTGATGGACGTTCTTTAGATTATTCTAAAATGCGAGAAGAACCAGGAGATGAAAAACCTGCAAAATTCTCCTATTCAGATGAAACGAAGCCTTTAACTCATCAAAAATTATGTCATATGACTTATACTTCGTTAGAAGTACATGATATTTTACGCGAAGGGTTTGATCGTTCACCAATGTTTAATGGAAGAATTAAAAGTATTGGACCAAGATATTGTCCATCAATTGAAGATAAAATAAATCGTTTTGCGGATAAAGAAAGACATCAATTGTTTGTTGAGCCTGAAGGTTGGGATACAGTAGAAGTTTATGTAAATGGGTTTTCAACATCTTTACCAGAAGATATTCAATTCAAAGCATTACGTTCTGTGGCTGGTTTTGAAAAAGTTAAATTTTTCCGTCCGGGCTATGCAATAGAATACGATTATTTTCCGCCAACGCAGTTAAAACATACTTTAGAAACAAAGTTAGTTGATGGTTTATTCTTTGCTGGTCAAATTAATGGAACTACTGGTTATGAAGAAGCAGCTTCTCAAGGTTTAATGGCTGGAATTAATGCAGCTTTAAAAGTTAAAGAACAAGAACCATTGATTTTACGTAGAGATGAAGCTTATATTGGAGTTTTAATTGATGATTTAATTACAAAAGGAACTGAAGAACCATATAGAATGTTTACATCCAGAGCTGAATACAGAACGCTTTTACGTCAAGATAACGCTGATTTTAGATTAACTCCAAAAGGATTTGCTATTGGTTTAGCTAAAGAAAAGCAATTGCGTAGAATGGAATATAAGTTTGAAGAAAGCGAAAAAATGGTAAATTATTTCAAAGAAACAAGTATAACTCCAGAAGAAGCAAATCCAGTTTTAGTTGAGAAAGAAAGTTCAACCATGACTCAATCAGATAAAATGTTTAAAGTTTTTTCAAGACCACAAATTGAATTAGATGATATAATTCGTTTTGAAAAAGTTAAAAATTATATTTCTGAGAATAATTTAGATGATGAAATTGTTGAACAAGCAGAAATTCAAGTTAAATATTCTGGATATATTGAAAAAGAAAGAAATAATGCCGAAAAATTAATTCGTTTAGAAGACATTAAAATACCTGAAAATTTCGATTATAATAAAATTAAATCGATGTCGATAGAAGCAAAGCAAAAACTATCTTCAATTCGTCCGGTTACAATTTCACAAGCTTCTAGAATCAGCGGTGTTTCTCCTGCGGATGTTTCAGTTCTATTAATTTATATGGGAAGATAATTTTTATTCTATTGAATGTTCCACGTGAAACGAACCTTGTTAAATCCTATAAATAAAGAGATAAATGAGTTTTCATAATAATATTTTTTACAAAAAAACCAAAGATTATTCTGTTTCGCAAGAAGTTTTTGATTTACATCATAATCCTGAATTTGATATGTTGCTAACTTTTCCGAGACCAAGTTTGGAAGATTTACCGCGTTATTATGAAAGTGAAGATTATATTTCACACACCGATGGAAAACGCTCTTTATTTGAAAAAATTTATCAATTAGTAAAAGGAATTGCGCTTAGAAGAAAACTAAAACTAATTAACACAATTTGTGAAAAAGGAAATCTTTTAGATATTGGAGCTGGAACAGGAGATTTTCTTTCGGTTGCAAAAAATGACAATTGGAAAGTTAAAGGAATTGAACCAAATCAAAAGGCAAAATCAATTGCAATAAATAAAGGAGTTGATTTTGTAAATGATCTAAATGAATTAGAAGATAATTCGTTTGATGTAATTACAATGTGGCATGTTTTAGAACATGTTCCAAATTTGGAAGAATACATTACAGAGTTGAAAAGATTAATAAAACCTAATGGTTCAATAATTATTGCAGTTCCTAATTATAAATCTTTTGACGCAAAATATTATCAAGAATTTTGGGCAGCATATGATACACCAAGACATTTATGGCATTTTTCAAAAAAATCAATTAAACTTCTTTTTGCTCAACAAGATTTAAAACTTATAGATGTTTTGCCAATGAAGTTTGACAGTTATTACGTAAGCTTATTATCTGAAAAATATAAAAACGGAAAAATGAATTTTTTAAACGCAGTTTGGATTGGTTGGAAGTCTAATCAATACGGAAAACGCAAAAAAGAATTTTCATCACACATTTATATTATAAAAAACAGTTAAAAACCTTTTTTAGAACCGCTATTAATTGTTTTTTTGAGCCAAAACAAAATAGATGTCTTTTTTAAAACGCCTTCTTAAATCAAATTTATATGTGTTTATTTCTATAAATAATCATTATTATTATTTAAAAACATATAAATTTTAACAATAGTTGAGATATTTAGAAAAAGAACAGGCTAAATAATGAATTTAATTTTTTTACTTTTGGAACCTTAAAATAATTTGAAAAATATAATGAAAAAAACAATTACTGCTTTAGCAATATTATTTACTTTGATTGCTTGCGAAAAGACAACCCAAACAAAAGAATTTAAAACTGCTTACATAGATACGTCCAAATTAATGGAAGAAAGTATTGAAGCGAAAGATATTGAAGCTAAATACAAAGAAAAATCTAAAACAATGGGTACGCAGTTAGAAGCTGAAGTGAATCGTTGGAAAAGTGAAGCCGCAAATTTTCAAAAAAACGCACAAGCAAATGGTCAAGCTTGGGCACAACAAAAAGGAGCTGAATTACAAAAAAGAGAACAACAATTGTCATATGCTCAAGAAGGAATATTGCGTCAATTGCAACAAGAAAGTGGTGCTGAACTTGATTCGTTAGTTACTTCTTATAAAAAAGAAATCAAGCAATACGGAAAAGAAAAAGGATATGATTATATCTATGGAACAGGAGAATCTAATTCAGTTTTATTTGCTAAAGAGAATTATGATATCACCAAAGAAATTATCAAGATTGTAAATGATAAATACAAATCTACTGATAACAAAGAAGAGAAAACAGAAAAAAAGGAAGAACAAAAAAAATAAATTAAAACCAGCTGAAAAGCTGGTTTTTTATTTTCTTTAATTCAACCAATATACTGCTAATACTGAAGGAATAAAATAAATAGCTATTGTTCTTGCGCCATCATAATCTTTTGCCAATCGTTGTCCAAATAAAAGTAAAATTAATGTGATTGATGAAAAAACAGCGCCATAAAAGCCAAAAGTTCTACCGCCATTTATTAATAATTCTGCACAACCAACCAAGGTTAAAATTCCTGTTATAAGTTCTAATAAAAGTACTATTGTTAAAGATAAAGGCACATAATTTTTTAGCAAACTTGTTTTCGAAAAATGACCTTTCAACCATTCGACATTTCCATTCCAATCAAAGATTTTATCATAAGCAGATTGAATGAATGTAATCGCTAGAAATATTAAAATCAATAAAGAAGCAGGATTGTTCATAATCTTATTTTTTATGGATTAAACGAGTGAGTTTTATTGACAAATCAGTTAAAATTATTTTTGCATTTCCGTTTCTTTCAATTAAATAAATTGCTTCGGATAGTGATTCAAATATATCTAAAATGTTTTCACCCGTAACAAAAGGAGCAAATTTTTCAAAAGTAAAACCTTGTGTTTGAGGCTCAACATAAACTAATTCGCGAGTTTCATAATTGTGCAGTAATGCCTGTCTAAACATTATGATGCAATAATTTAAAAATTGCTTCTGACTTTCCCTACCAATACCAGCAATGGATTCACTCCAAGCAATTAAATCATGAATTACTGCTGCATTTCCTTTTGCTTTAAAAGCACTTCGAACCCAATGAACAAACCATTCTTCAAAAGGATGTTCGTCTTCATCATGTTTTAAAAAATGTAAAGCCTTGTTATAATTTCCTTGAGCTTGATGAGCAATTTTATCTGCTAAATTTGATTCAATATTGTACTTATCAATCAGTGAATTAGCGATTATTTTTTCGGGCAATGCACCAAAATGTAAAACTTGACATCTTGAACGAATGGTTTGAATAATATCTTCTTCATCTTCAGAAATCAAGAGAAATAATGTTTTCTCAGGTGGTTCTTCCAATAGTTTTAGAATTTTATTGGAAGCAGCAATGTTCATTTTTTCTGCCATCCAAACAATCATAATTTTATAACCACCTTCATAGGATTTTAAAGCTAAAGATTTCAAAATATCGGTTGCATCTTCAACTCTAATTTCTCCTTGCTTGTTTTTTACACCAAGATGTTTGTACCAATCAAATAAACTTCCATAAGGATTTGATAATACAAATTCTCTAAAATCAGTTAAGAAATCAGCACTTTTTGGTTTTGATTTTACATCTTCATTAGTAACATTAGGAAAAATAAAGTGTAAATCAGGATGCGAAAGTGAATTAAATTTCAAATTACAACTTTGGTTTCCTTCAGAATTATTCTCCGAAGAATTTCCACATAATACCAATTGTGCATAAGCAATGGCCATAGCCAAAGTTCCCGAACCTTCAGGACCAACAAAAAGTTGCGCGTGTGGAATTCTGCCCGCAACTGTACTTTTTATCAAGTGATTTTTAATATAATCTTGTCCTATTATCTCTGAAAACTGCATAAAGCAAATATAAGTGAAAAAATAGCTTTAACTATAAATTCAAATCGGTCTAATGTTATGCTATTTTCTCTTAGAATTAGCTTTTAAAAATCAATGCTTTGATATTAAATCAATTATAAATTAAAATTTAGTTAAAAAACATCGATAAAATGGCAAAAAACCTCGATGAAACGTTTTTTTATTATATTTGCAGAAATCAAAACTAATCTCAATTCCATGAAAACCATCAATGATTTTAATTTTAAAAATCAAAAAGCCATTATCAGAGTAGATTTCAATGTTCCATTAGACGAAAACTTTAATGTTACTGATGCTAATCGTATTGAAGCAGCAAAACCTACAATTGATAAAATATTGTCTGATGGAGGAAGTGTTGTTTTGATGTCTCACTTAGGTAGACCAAAAGGAAAAGAAGAAAAATATTCGTTGAAGCATATTGTTTCAAAGTGTTCAGAAGTTCTTGGAGTTACTGTAAAATTTGCAGAAGATTGTAGAGGAAATGTAGCTAAAGATGCAGTTTCCAATTTGCAAAATGGTGAAGTTTTATTATTAGAAAATCTTCGTTTTTATCCAGAAGAAGAAGCTGGAGACAAAGATTTTGCTAAAGAATTAGCTTCTTTAGGCGATATTTATGTAAATGATGCTTTTGGAACGGCACATAGAGCACATGCTTCCACAACAATTATTGCACAATTTTTTCCAGAGAAAAAATGTTTTGGATTGCTTTTGGCTAAAGAAATAGAAAGCTTGAATAGGGTTTTAAATAATTCTGTAAAACCTGTAACTGCAGTTCTTGGCGGTTCAAAAGTTTCTTCAAAAATTACAGTTATCGAAAACATTTTGGATAAAGTTGACCACATGATTATTGGTGGTGGAATGACTTTTACATTTGTGAAAGCTTTAGGCGGAAAAATTGGTGATTCAATTTGTGAAGATGACAAACAAGATTTGGCTTTGGAAATTTTACAAAAAGCAAAAGAGAAAAACGTTCAAGTTCACATTCCAGTTGATGTAGTTGCCGCTGATGCTTTTTCTAATGATGCTAACACAAAAATTGTTGATGTTCGAGAAATACCTGATGGATGGCAAGGTTTAGATGCTGGGCCAAAATCGTTAGAAAATTTCAAAAAAGTAATTTTAGAAAGCAAAACCATTCTTTGGAACGGACCGTTAGGTGTTTTTGAAATGGAAAATTTTGCAAACGGAACAATTACTTTAGGTGAATATATAGCTGAATCTACCAAAAATGGTGCTTTTTCACTAGTTGGTGGTGGCGATTCAGTTGCTGCGGTAAAACAATTTGGCTTAGAAGAAAGAATGAGCTACGTTTCTACTGGCGGAGGAGCAATGTTAGAAATGCTAGAAGGAAGTGTTTTACCCGGAATAGCAGCAATTTTAGAATAATAAAAAATAACACAATAATTTTCAACAAATTGCGTTATTAAAGAAATAAAAAATCACTTTAGAAAATAAAGTCATGAATAAATTAAAAATCACCTCGTTAGCACTAATTTTACTAACAAGTATTGGATTTGCACAAGACTCAATTATTACTGCAACTGTAAAGAAAGAACCATTAACCAGACAACAGTTTTTGGATTCTATCAAAGGAACGTTTGTTCGTGATAATCTTGCTGCTTGCATTGATAGCATGTGGATGAAAGAATTAGCAAGTCTAGATTTATATGATGAATTGACTTTAGATATTGAAAACATTGATGTTGACCAAAAAGTTGATTATGAACTACCAACAGAATTATTAAAAGAACGATTAAAAAAACTTGACGAAAAATCGCCATTTAATATTGAATACAACCAAGGATTAGAAAACGTAATTAAATCATTTCTAAAAAATAGAAGAAAATCATTTGAAAGATTAATGGGAATTTCGCAATATTATTTCCCAATGTTCGAAGAATCATTATCAGCTCAAAATATTCCTTTAGAAATAAAATACTTAGCAGTTGTTGAATCAGCTCTAAACCCAAGAGCTGTTTCTAGAGTTGGCGCTACGGGTTTGTGGCAGTTTATGTATCAAACAGGAAAACAATACAATTTAAATATTGATACTTATATTGATGAAAGAAGCGATCCTTTGAAAGCTAGTAAAGCTGCAACACAATATATGAAAAACATGTATGCAATTTTTGGTGATTGGGATTTAGTTTTAGCATCTTATAATTCTGGACCAGGAAATGTTGCGAAAGCAATTCGCCGTTCTGGAGGAAAACAAAACTATTGGAATATTAGACCATATTTACACAAAGAAACACAAGGTTATGTTCCAGCGTTTTTAGCAACAATGTACATTTTTGAATATCACAAAGAACATGGAATTGTTCCTCAAAAACCAGTTGCTAATCACTATGCAACGGATACAATAAACATTAAAAGAAAAATGACATTCAAACAAATTTCAGATTTGTTAGATGTTTCGGTTGCAGAATTACAATTTCTAAATCCTTCGTACAAAAGAGACGTTATTCCATATATCACAGGAGAAAATCATTATTTAAGATTACCTTCTGATAAAATTGCTCGTTTTGTTTCTAATGAAGATAAAATTTATGCTTACGTAAATTATGAAGATTCATTAAGAGAAAGACCATTTACATCAAGTTCTGCAATTGCTTCAAACGGAGCTACAACTTCTCGATTAAAATATCATAAAGTTAAACGCGGTGATACTTTGAGTGAAATATCAGAATCTTATGGAGTTTCGGTTTCAGAATTAAAAAAATGGAATAAACTTCGAAGCAATTATGCACCATTAGGAAGAAAGCTTAAAATTTATACCGAAGAAACAGTTGCTGTTGTTGAGAAAAAACCAACTAAAGTTGATACAACTTTTGTTAAAGAATCAAAAACTGCAATTGCATCGAATACTAAAAATTATATTGAAGAAAAAGTGGTTTCTTATAAAGATGTTGTAAAATATCACAAAGTAAAAAAAGGTGATAATCTTGGAGAAATTGCAAATAAGTATGATGTTTCTGTTGCAGAGGTGAAAAAATGGAACAAGCTTAAAAGCAATAACATTAATCTTGGCGCAAGTTTGAAAATTGTTAAAAACGAAAGAGTTGTAACAATCGTTAAAAAAGAAATTAAGGCTGATAAAGTTAATTCAACTATTGAAGAAGAAACACAAGTAGCTTTAAATGAAAATAATGATGCACAAGCAAATCCAGAAGATTTTTATGTAGTTCAAAAAGGAGACAATTTGTTTACAATCGCTAAGAAATTCAACGTTTCATTAGAAGATTTGAAAGAATGGAATAATATTGAAGATGGAATTATTCAATCGGGTTCAAAAATTGTTCTAAACAATGAATCAAAAGCCTCTAAAGAAGTTGAAGAAACTCCAAAAGCGGAAACAAAAATTGTTGAATATGTTGTAAAAAGCGGTGATAACCTTGGTGCTATTGCAAAAAAATATAATGCTTCAATTTCTGATTTAAAAGATTGGAACGAATTAGAAGACGATAACATTACTGTTGGTTCTAAATTAATTGTTTCCAAAAAATTATTTGTAGTTCCAAATCAAACTGTGAAAGCCACCAAAAATCAAGCGGTTGCTCAATCTAAAAAAGAAGAAGTTAAACATTACTACGTGAAAAAAGGTGATTCTTTGTTTAGCATCGCAAAAAAATATCCAGGTGTGACAATTTCAGATATCAAAAAATGGAATGATATCAAAAATGAAAGCATCAAACCAGGCATGAAACTAAGAATTAGCAGTTAATCCGAAAATCTTCAATATCTTTGGGTTTTATTTATGACAAATGAATAAAACCCTTTTTTTATTTTTAAGTTTTATCCTTTTGACAAGTTCTTGTCAAAAAAAAAGCGATTCTCAAAGTCAAGAAAAAGCTGCAGCAATAAACACAATTTCTGTAATTATTGATGAACAGCTCTGGAATGGCGAAGTTGGCGATAGCATCAGAAATAAATTTGCATCACCAGTTTTAGGATTGCCTCAAGAAGAACCACTTTTTACCATCAAACAATTTCCCGTAAAATTATTTGAAGGATTTTCGACAGGAAGTCGTAATATGATTATTGTAAAAAAAGAAAACAAAGGCGAGTATAAAATTGTAAAAAATGAGTTTTCTACGCCACAAAATTCTTTTCACATTTCAGGAAGAAACACTAGCCAAATAATTTCTATCCTTGAAGAACATGCTTCAGAAATAATCAACCGAATGAAGCAAACAGAAATTGAAGCTTATCAAAAAACACTACTTGATTCTATTCTTAGCGCCAAAAAAATCAAAACAAAATTTTCGATTGACATTACGGTTCCAGCAAATTATGATTATGCGCAAACTAGTAAAAATTTTGTTTGGCTAAAAAAAGAAATAACCAGCGGAAACACGAGTTTATTGATTTATCAAGTTCCTTATAATTCTATTGGTTCAAAACAAGTTGTTAACTCAATTGTGAAAATTAGAGATTCGATTGGCAACAAATTTATTCACGGAAGACCAAGAAATTCAATGATGATTACGGAAGAAGCTTATTTCCCTTATTTTTCAAAAGTAAAATTAAACGGTTTTGACGCTTTTGAAACCAAAGGAACTTGGCAAATGAAGAACGATTTTATGTCTGGACCGTTTATAAATTATGCTATTAAAGATAAAGCGAATAACAGAATTCTGATTTTGGAAGGATTTTGTTATGCACCATCAAAAACAAAGCGTGATTTGATGTTTGAGCTAGAAGCAATAATAAAATCTTTAAAAATTCTAAAAAAATAATCTTTCATGTCAATAGAATGGATAATAAAGCGATTTGAGGCACTTTCTACCCAAGAACTATATCAATTGCTGAAACTAAGAAGTGAAGTCTTTGTGGTTGAACAAAACTGCGTTTATTTAGATATTGATGATAAAGATCAAAAGGCATTACATTTATTTGGTTTAACAGATGGAAAAATGGTTGCTTATGCTCGACTTTTTAAACCAAAAGATTACTTTGAAAATGCTTCTATAGGCAGAGTTGTAACACATCCAGATTTTAGAGCAAAAAAAATTGGTCACGAACTGATGCAACAAGCGGTAAATGCTATTGAAGAATATTTTGGCGAAAAGCAAATTACGATTTCAGCGCAATTGTATTTAAAAAAATTCTACGAAAGGCATGGATTTACTCAAACCAGCGAGATGTATCTCGAAGATGATATTCCGCACATTGAGATGAAAAGACACTAAATTTTTGTAATTACAAGCTCAACTCTTCGGTCATATTCTGTGCCTTTTCCAAGTGGAACAGTATTTCCATAACCTTTGAACGTCATTCGGTTTTTAGCAATTTTTTTAAACACTAAATATTTATAAACTGATTGTGCTCTGTTGGTTGATAATTCTCTTTTTCGGGTTTCACGGTCAATAGCTTCTTTTTGATATTGTGGCGTACAACAAACATGACCTTGAATTTCAAATTGTAAATTTTTGTATTTCATCAATAGTTTGGCAATTTTATCTAAAGCCGTTTTTGATTTAAAGTCTAATTTACTGCTTCCACGATCAAAAAGTATATTATCTAAGTAAATATGATCGCCAACAATGTGATTTTTTTGAATTGTATTGTAAAAACCTGGAATTTCAATTTTTGGCAAAGGTTTTAGGTTGATAACTACATCGACACGACGATTTTTAGAACGTTTTTCAGGAAGATTTTCTACCACGTCATCATCAATCAAAATTCTTCCTTTTCCTTCGATAGTGACGATAATTCGGTTTTTAATTCCGCCATCAATCATTTTTTGTTGAATAACCGAAGCACGTTTGGTTGAAAGTTTAAAATTATAAGCTTCTTTTCCGATGTCATCTGTATAACCAAAAATTTCAATGGATTCAATTCGAGTAGAATCTATTTTTTTGATAAAATTAATTAATTCGTCACCTTGTTTGGCATTTAAATCAGATTTATCAAATTCAAAATATACAGAATGAACGGCTTCTTCTTGAGCATGAACAAAGGAAATAAATAAGAAAAAACTTAATATTTGGAGTAATCGCATTATTTTAAAATTTTAGAAAAGGCTGTTTTATCATTAAGTAAAGTAACTGCTTTTTTTACTTCAGCATTGTTTTTAATGTAGTATTGATATAAACCTTCTTTGTATTGGTATCGTTTAATAATTTCGTCTAACAATAAATTCTTAATTTCTTTTGAGTTTTTATCAATCATTGTTTCTTCACTTTTTTGAACAGCAGAAAGCAGTTGTTGATATTCGTTAGCAATAGCTGAATCAATATTGTCTTTTTTAGCTTTTTCTAACATGCTTTTTAATGCAACTTCAGTTTCAGTATTGATATTGATTTTTTCTTTTTTTATGAAAGCTTTAAAATCAGCTAAATCAGCATCTGTTAGTGTTGGGATTTTATCTCCAAGATTTGGATTTTTATAGTAATAATTAGTTACGTAGTTAAAAATTGCATCATTTTTTTCTAAAGCTTCAGCTATTTTGCTGGTTTTGGTTTCTTCCATTACAACATCTGGTAAAATTCCACCACCATCGTAAACTGTTCTTCCGTTTCTGGTTTTAAAAGCATTATAATTTTTTTCGTCGGTTCTAATGGCTTTACCATTTTTGTCTTTCAAAGAATAATTTAATGCCTGAATACATCTACCGGATGGTGTATAATATTTAGAAATAGTAACTTTTACTTGTGTTCCATAAGTCATGTCAAAAGGACGTTGAACTAATCCTTTTCCAAAACTTCTGCTTCCGATAATTACTGCGCGGTCCAAATCTTGCAAAGCACCAGAAACAATTTCAGATGCTGAAGCACTTTTTCCATCTACAATAATTGCAATTGGAATTTCGGTATCAATTGGTTCACGAGTTGTTTTATATGTATTATTATACTTTTCGTTTTTAGATTTAGTTGTAACGATTACTTCATTTTTTGGAACAAATAAATTACAAATATTAACTGCTTCATTAAGCAAACCACCAGGATTTCCCCTTAAGTCTAAAACAATTTGAGTTGCACCATCATTTTTAAGTTTTTCTAAAGCTTCTTTTGTTTCAGATGATGCTTTTCGGTTGAACTGTGATAAAACAATGTATCCAGTTTTGTCGTCAATTTTTCCAAAGAAAGGAACAGCTTTTACTTCTACTTCATCTAAAACTAACTGAGCATTCATTGGTTTTCCTTGGCGTAAAAATTTCAGATTAATTTTTGTGTTTTTTGCACCTTTCATTAATTGTGATGCATCATCTTTGAAATCGGCAATTACTACATCGCCAATTTGAATAATTTCATCACCAGCTTTTAATCCAGCTTTATCAGCAGGAAAACCTTTATATGGTTCTTTAATGATAAGTTTATCTTCTTTTCGGGTTATCATAGCACCAATTCCAGTATATTCGCCAGTATTGTTAATTTTATATTTGATAACATCTTGTTCGTTGAAAAAGTTGGTATAAGGATCAACTTCGGCAAGCATACTTTTAATGCTTTTATCCATTAATTCAGCTGGATTTAAGTCATCAACGTAGTTTTGATTTACGGTTTTATAAACATTTGTGAAAATTTCTATTTGCTTGGCAATTTCAAAAAAATCTTGACTAAAACTAACGTTTACAAATGAAAAATAAGCTAGTAAAACAGGAAGTATATATCTTTTTTTAAATTTTAAAATCTTCATAAAGTATGATTTATTTATATCGTATTCACGAATATACTAATTCTGAATTTTAGTTTCGTTTTCCTTGAGTGAATTAACAAATTTTTCAAACAATTGTATTGTTTTTTCATTGATTTCAGAATATTCTAATTTGTCTTTTGTTTGATAAAAAAACATGAAACAATATTTTTTTTGGTTCAAATTATCAATCAGTAAATGTTTGTTTAACCGGTAACATTCTCTAAGAACTCGTTTAAAATAATTTCTATCTACAGCATTTTTGAAATATTTTTTGGAAACCGAAACACCCATTTTTAAAGCAACTTCTTCTTCAAAATCATGTTGAATATAAACCAAACGCAAAGGATATTTACTTATGGAATTTCCTTGAGTAAACAGTAAATCAATAATTTTTTTACTTTTTAATTTTTCCTCTTTTGGATAAGAATAATCCATTTTTATTTGACATTGTAGATATTATATACAAATTTTACTTCGTTATAATTTATATAAAATTGCATTCGGTTGCCTTCTTTTTTCTTTGTAATAACTAGAATATTACATTTTGAAAATTTATTATCGATACATTCAAAAGGAACAATATTTACCTCATCGTTATCAATGATTTCACCATAAGCTTTAATCTTAAACGATTGTACCTCATTTGAATTGACAGTAATTAGATTTTTTCTAGCATCAATAGAAATTAACACATTAGCATCAACAAATTCCGACCATTCATTCCAATTTCCTTTAGTATCTTTTTCAGTAAAACTTACACTACTGGTTTTAAAACGTATAGGTTGAGCATAGCTTTTTTGAACGCCTATAGTCATAGCAAAAAATAGAATGAGAAATTTTATGTGCTTCATGATGAAAAATATTTGTGGTAAATCTACAAATTCTATTCCAAAAAAAAGCGAACCTAAAAGTTCGCTTCTTGATTATTTTAATTCATAAACATTATTTTCTCTTTTCACATCTGCCATTAATCCGCTTGAGTCTAGAGTTATTTTTTTAATAGATGATTTTGCTTTCGGAATTTCAAAGAAATAATTAGGATTTGCCCAAGTCCAGCTTTCTAAAACAGTTCGTTTAATTTCAGGATTTGGATTTTCTTTTTCAAAAAACATCATTTGTAAAGGAATGTAAAAACTTTCTTTTGAACCATCAGTATATTCAACCAAAACATCAATTGGCATAGGAGTTCTACCGATTCTTTCTAACGAAACACCTGTTCTTTGAACACCATCAGTTGCAGCTTCAACATTTTTAATACCATAGTCGATTGTGTTTAAAGTTTCGGTCCAATCGATTAAATACCAATCTAATTCAGCGCCAGAAACTCTTTCAGCAGTTCGCTTTATATCATTTGGTGTTGGATGCTTGAATTTGAAATCAGAAAAATATTTTTTTAAAGTCTTTCTTAGATTTTCTTTTCCGATTAAATATTCTAATTGTGCTAAAAAAACTTCGCCTTTGCTATATGAAGCTATACTATAACTTCTGTTTTCATCATATCGGTCAGCATGGGTTGAAAGCGGTTGTTCTTTACCAGAATTGGCTAAATTAATATAATTTTTATAAGCACCAGCAAAAGGATTTTCTGCTTTTTTAGATGATAGTATGTTCATTACCCAATCTTCGATATAAGAAGTGAAACCTTCGTCCATCCAACTATGTTTACTTTCGTTAGTTGCCAAAACGTGTTGGAACCACGAATGTCCCATTTCGTGAGCAATTAAACCAACAAATCCGCCTAAAGTTCCTTCGCCAAGCACCAAAGTACACATAGCGTATTCCATTCCGCCATCGCCGCCTTGAATTACAGAATATTGTTTGTATGGATATTTGCCAACGTTTTGATTGTAAAAATCCATTATTTTTGAAGTTAATGGTTCAGCTTGTTTCCAAACAGCAATAATTTTTGGATTGTTTTTGTATAAAAAATGAAGTGTTACGCCATCAGGACGAACTAATTTGTCGTGAAGATAATTTTTGTCAGCAGCCCAAGTAAAATCATGAACATTTGGAGCAATAAAATGCCAAGTTAAGGTTTTAGCATTTGAATCTTTCTTAACTGATTTACCATCATCTTCGTAACCATAACCAATTTCGTTGTTGTTTTTTAGATAACCTGTTCCGCCAATAATATAATTTTTATCGATAGTGATTTTTACATCAAAATTTCCCCAAACACCGTGAAATTCTCTAGCAATATAAGCATCAGCATGCCAACCTTCAGTATCAAATTCGGCCATTTTTGGATACCATTGTGCCATCGATAATTCAACTCCTTCGGCATTATTTCTTCCAGAACGACGAATTTGAATTGGAACTTGACCATCAAAATTTAAGGTAAAACAAGTTGATTTTCCTGGCAATAAAGGTTTATTGAGCGAAACTTCTAAAATGGTTCCTTTCTCAATAGCTTTTGCAGCTACATTATCTTGCTTGAAATTTGAGATTCTTAAATAGCCAATTTCGTTTGGTTTTAGCTTTGCAATTCTACTTTCTTTGATTTCTTTTCCATCAGCATTTTTTACTTTATCAACCATTCTAGAATCTGGATCGACGATGTTTTGCAAACGGTTATCCATTTCACTTCCGGGTTGAAAAGCATTGTTGTACAAATGATAATACACTTTTCTAAGTGTATCTTCAGAATTGTTTTTATAGACTAATTTTTGTGTTCCTTTGTATTGATAGGTTGTTACATCCATTGTAACTTCCATTTTGTAATCTACTTTTTGTTGCCAGTAATTTTTAGTTTGTGCGATACAAAAAGCGGGAAAAAGGAATAAAAAAAAGTACTTCATGATTTAGATTTATAATTTTGGATTGGTTTTAATTTCTTTTGAAAGTTGTTCGGCCATTTTCATAGCGTTGTAAGCATTCACAATTTTACCAGAAACACAAGCTTCTGAAAAAGGAATCAATTTGTGTTCATCACCAACTTCTACATCAAAATTAATTGGCGTTCCCGATTGCATGATGATTTGTTTTACTTGTGTGGCTTTTAAATTTGGATAAAATGAACGAATCATTGCAGCAACACCTGCAACGTTTGGCGAAGCCATAGACGTTCCTTGTTCGTATTTGTATTTTCCATCAGGAATTGTTGCATAAATTTTTACTCCAGGCGCAAAAACATCTACATTTTTTGCTCCATAATTTGAAAAATCAGCAACCATTTTTGGACCATAATTGTTGTTTAAAGCACCAATTTTTAAAACATTCGATGCAATTTCAGTTTTTTTATCTTTAGAATCAGAAGGAAAACTTGGTTCTGTATCTACATTTTTTCCGTCATTTCCAGCAGCAAAAACAATTAAAACATCTTTACTTTCGGCATATTTTATTGCATCCCAAACCCATTCAGCATGTGGAGAATAATCTTTTCCAAAACTTCCATTGATAACCTTTGCTCCATTATCTACAGCATAGCGAATTCCTAATGCGATGTCTTTATCATATTCATCACCATTTGGAACCGCACGAATTGGCATAATTTCTACATTTTCGGCAACACCATCGCCACCAATTCCATTGCCACGAACTTGAGCAATAATTCCAGCAACATGTGTTCCATGAAGTGAATCTTTTCGGTCTTCAGAATAGACTACGTTATTACCATATTTTTTATCATTGATGTCTTCTGGATTATCGCCAACTATTTTTCTTCCATCAAATTCTTTGTTTAAATTATAATTCAATTGGTCGTAAACATAATCTTTGAACTCTTTTAAATCTTCATGAAAATCTTTCCCACCAGATTGTTCTGCAAAAGATTGCATCATTCTTTTGCTTTGAAATAATTCATATTTCACAGAAGGCATGTCATTTAATTCCTCCAAAGTGTAATCATCTTTTTTCAAAAACTCACGAACAGTTTTATCGGCTTTTAAAAACATATCAACGGTTGGCTTCAAAGGGAAAACCTTGTTGTATTTTTTCTCATAATCTGCCAAAGCATTTTTGTAAACTTCTGAACTATCATTTGGTTTTTTCAAAATTCTAACCAATTCTAAGTTTTCATTGTTTGATTCACCAAGAAAATTCCATCCATGAACATCGTCAACAAAGCCATTTTTGTCGTCATCTTTTTTATTGTTGGCTTTTTCTTTTTTATTAGTCCAAATGGTAGATTTTAAATCTGGATGATCAATGTCAACACCTGAATCGATCACGGCAACAATAACTTTTGAACCTTTTTTGTCTTTAATAAGTTCATTGTAAACTTTGTCAACACTCATTCCAGGAATAGAATCTTTTTCTAAATCAAGATGACTCCAACGTTGCAATTGTTCTTCGCTAAGCGGTTGTTTTCTGTAGCTTACAGTATCCGTAGTTTGCGAAAAAGAAGTATAAGAAAGCGCAATTAATGAAATTGCTAAAAACTTTTTAATCATAGCTTTTAAATTTTTATCATATGAGTAGTGTAAAAATAATTGCTTTTGTTACAGGAAATTAAACGATTAACACTACATTAAGATTTCGCTGCATTTGAAAACTTCTTTTAAGCGAACTCCTTTTTCGGTATTTTCTACAGTTATGATTTCGTTATGTGCATCGTGTTCTAACCATAAATAGAAATTATTTTCAGCAGCAGTTTTTAAAAACTTTTCTTTTTCGGGTAAAGTTAAAAGTGGTCTTGTATCATAACCCATAACATATGGTAACGGAATATGACCTGCAGTTGGTAGTAAATCGGCACAGAAAACAATAGTTTTGTCTTTGTATTTTACATGTGGAATCATCATTTTTTCGGTGTGACCATCAACATAAAAAATATTAAATTCCAACTCTTTTGAGAAACTAAAATCTCCTTCAGGTCTTTTTACAAAATTAAGTTGACCACTTTCCTGCATCGGAATAATGTTTTCATGTAAAAAAGAAGCTTTTTCCCTAGCATTTGGTTTTGTTGCCCATTCCCAGTGATTATCATTAGTCCAAAATATAGCATTCTTAAAAGCAACTTCATAACCAGTTCTATCTTTGTTCCAATTAACGCTTCCACCACAATGGTCAAAATGTAAATGTGACATAAAAACATCAGTAATATCGTCACGATGAAAACCTAATTTTTGCAACGAACCATCTAAAGAGTGATTTCCCCAAAGCGAATAATAGCTTAAGAATTTTTCAGATTGTTTGTTTCCCATTCCTGTATCAATTAAAATTAATCGATTTTCATTTTCAATAAGCATACAACGTGCAGCAATATCGATGAGGTTGTTTTCATCTGCAGGATTGGTTTTATTCCACAATGTTTTTGGAACAACTCCAAACATTGCTCCACCATCGAGCTTAAAATTTCCAGCTTCTATAGGGTAGATTTTCATGGTTACTAGTTTTATACAAATATAAAATACTAGAATAGAAAAGTTTTAAAAATGAAAATTGTTTTTAAAATCTACTTTAAAAATTCATAATTTTTAAAAGAGGAATTCATTCAAAGGATTATATAAAATCTATTTATCACTATATAAGTTATAAAAATGTTACTATTCATTGAAAAAAACGATTAATGTAGTAACTTTGCAGTTAATTTAGACAAAATCAAAATAACAATGATAAAAGTATCAGATGACGCTAGTAAAAAAATCGTTGCAATGATGCAAGAAGACGGTTTTGATGCAACCAAAGATTATGTTAGAGTAGGCGTAAAAAGTGGTGGTTGCTCAGGTTTGTCGTATGAATTAAAGTTTGATAAAGAGCTTGGAGAAAACGACAAAGTTTTTGAAGATAATAATGTGAAAATAGCGGTTGAAAAAAAATCGTTTCTTTATTTAGCAGGAACAATTTTAGAATTTTCAGGAGGATTGAACGGAAAAGGATTTGTTTTTAATAATCCGAATGCTTCAAGAACATGTGGATGCGGCGAGTCGTTTTCACTATAAAAAACAAATAATCATTATGGCAAAATATACCGAAGACGATTTAAAAGTTGAACTCGAAAGCAAGGAATACGAATATGGTTTTTACACCGAATTAGATTCTGAAACTTTTCCAGTAGGTTTAAACGAAGAAATCGTTCGCGCTATTTCATTAAAAAAAGAAGAACCAGAGTGGATGACCAATTGGCGTTTAGATGCATTTCGAGCTTGGCAGGAAATGATTGAACCAGAATGGGCAAATGTTCATTATGAAAAACCAGATTTTCAGGCAATTTCTTATTATTCATCACCAAAAAAATCAGATCCTAATAAAACATTAGACGATGTTGATCCAGAACTTTTGGCGATGTATAAAAAGTTAGGAATTTCTATTGATGAGCAAAAAAAAATGAATAATGTTGCCATGGATATCGTGGTTGATTCAGTTTCAGTTGCCACAACATTCAAAAAAACATTGGCAGAAAAAGGAATTATTTTTTGTCCAATTTCTGAAGCTATCAAAGAACATCCAGAGTTGGTAAAGAAATATCTTGGAACGGTAGTTCCTCAAAGAGATAATTTTTATGCAGCATTAAATTCTGCAGTTTTCTCAGATGGAAGTTTCTGTTACATACCAAAAGGAGTTAAATGTCCAATGGAATTATCAACCTATTTCCGTATAAATCAAGCAGGAACAGGACAATTTGAAAGAACATTAGTAATTGCCGATGAAGGAAGTTATGTTTCTTATTTAGAAGGCTGTACTGCACCGAGTCGTGATGAAAATCAATTACACGCTGCAGTTGTTGAATTAATTGCTTTAGATGATGCCGAAATAAAATATTCAACGGTTCAAAATTGGTATCCAGGAAACAAAGAAGGAAAAGGCGGTGTTTATAATTTTGTGACCAAAAGAGGTTTGTGTGAGAAAAACGCAAAAATATCTTGGACTCAAGTTGAAACGGGTTCAGCTATAACTTGGAAATATCCTTCATGTGTATTAAAAGGTGATAATTCGGTTGGAGAATTTTATTCGATAGCAGTAACCAATAATTTTCAACAAGCTGATACGGGAACCAAAATGATACATTTGGGTAAAAACACCAAATCAACCATTATTTCAAAAGGAATTTCGGCAGGAAAATCTCAAAATAGCTATCGTGGTTTGGTTCAAATTAGCGCAAGAGCTGATAATGCTCGTAATTTTTCCCAGTGTGACAGTTTGTTAATGGGAAATAATTGTGGCGCACATACATTTCCATATATAGAAAGCAAAAATACTTCAGCAAAAATTGAACACGAAGCTACGACGAGTAAAATAGGTGAAGACCAAGTTTTCTATTGTAATCAACGTGGAATTCCAACCGAAAAAGCGATTGCTTTAATTGTAAACGGATTTAGTAAAGATGTTTTAAATAAATTACCAATGGAATTTGCTGTAGAAGCTCAAAAATTATTGGAAATTTCATTAGAAGGTTCAGTAGGTTAATAATAAATTAGAAAAATACATTCAAAACAATGTTATCAATAAAAAATTTACACGCTTCAGTTGAAGATAAAGAAATATTAAAAGGAATCAACCTTGAAATTAAAGCAGGAGAAGTTCATGCTATAATGGGACCAAATGGTTCAGGAAAAAGTACACTTTCGGCAGTAATTGCAGGTAATGAAAATTACGATGTAACTGAAGGAACAGTTGAATTAGAAGGCGAAGATTTAGCAGATTTGGCACCAGAAGAAAGAGCACACAAAGGTGTTTTCCTTTCCTTTCAATATCCTGTTGAAATTCCTGGTGTTTCTGTTACCAATTTTATGAAAACGGCAATAAACGAAACTCGTAAAGCAAATGGTAAAGAAGAAATGCCAGCTAACGAAATGTTAAAGCTAATTCGCGAAAAATCAGAATTATTAGAGATTGATAGAAAGTTTTTATCGCGTTCGTTAAACGAAGGATTTTCTGGAGGAGAAAAAAAGCGAAATGAAATTTTTCAAATGGCAATGCTAGAACCAAAAATCGCTATTCTTGATGAAACCGATTCAGGTTTAGATATTGATGCATTGAAAATAGTTGCTAATGGTGTAAACAGATTAAAAAATGAGGACAATGCCGTTTTAGTAATTACGCATTACCAACGTTTACTTGATTATATTGTTCCTGATTATGTTCACGTATTAATGAACGGAAGAATCGTTAAATCGGGCACCAAAGAACTGGCTTACGAACTAGAAGAAAAAGGATACGATTGGATTAAAGCTGAACTAGTTTAATATGGAGTTGAAAGAAAAAATAGTATCGTCTTTTATGGCTTTTGAAGAAAGCATTGATGTACATAATGAGTTACACGATGTTAGAACTTCTGCTATAAAAAACTTTGAAAATAAAGGTTTTCCAACCAAAAAAGAGGAAGCTTGGAAGTATACTTCTTTGAATTCAATTTTAAAAAATGATTATTCAGTATTTCCAAAAAACGAAAATGTTATCGAATTTAAAGACGTAAAAAAGTATTTTTTACATGAAATCGATACATATAAAGTGATTTTTATTGATGGAAAATACAGTTCTTTTTTATCGGCAACAACTCATGAAGGATTAGATGTTTGTTTGATGTCATCTGCGTTGACAAAGCCAAAGTATAAAATGGTTATTGATGAATATTTTAATAAAATTGCTAGCAAAGAAGAAAGTTTAACGACTTTAAATACTGCTTTTGCAAATGAAGGTGCATATATTAATATTCCAAAAAGTAAAGTTGTCGATAAACCAATTGAAATTATCTATTTCTCAACTGGTGTTGAAAATGCTTTGATGGTTCAACCTAGAAATTTGGTTATTGTTGGTGAAAATGCTCATGTTCAAATCATAGAAAGACATCAAAGTTTGAATGAAAATCCAGTATTGACTAATGCGGTTACTGAAATTTTTGCTCAAAAACGCGCCATAGTTGATTATTATAAAATTCAAAACGATTTACAATCGGCAAACTTAATTGACAACACTTATATTTCTCAAAAACAAGAAAGTCACGTTTCGGTACATACGTTTTCATTTGGTGGAAATATTACCAGAAATAATCTGAATTTCTATCATTTTGGCGAAAGAATAGACTCTACCTTAAAAGGAATTACAATTATTGGCGACAAGCAACATGTTGACCATTATACTTTAGTAAATCACGCTACGCCTAATTGTGAAAGTCATCAAAACTATAAAACCATTTTAGCTGATAGCGCAACAGGTGTTTTTAACGGAAAGATTTTTGTAGAAAAAGAAGCTCAAAAAACAGATGCTTTTCAGCAAAACAACAACATTTTATTGAGTGATAAAGCAACAATTAACGCAAAACCGCAATTAGAGATTTTTGCAGATGATGTAAAATGTTCTCATGGTTGTACTATTGGTCAGCTAGATGAAACAGCTATGTTTTACATGCAACAGCGCGGAATTCCTAAGAAAGAAGCCAAAGCGTTATTGATGTATGCCTTTTCAAATGAAGTTATTGAAAGCATCAAAATACCCGAATTAAAACAACGAATTACCAAGATTATCGCCATGAAATTAGGCGTTAATTTAGGGTTTGATTTATAATTAAAAGGTTGTGAAAACAACCTTTTTTATTTCTCCAAACTTTCAATCACTTCTTTCAAAAACCCATTCATATCAAATTCTTCACTCAATCCCATTCGAACTACAACCAAATCCAAAGAAGGAATGATAATCACCATTTGGCCTTGATAACCGCTACAGCGATACATATCTTTTGGCACATCTGGAAAATTACCACCAGCATTCAGCCAAAAATGAGCACCATAAATTCCATTGGAAGTGTTCGTTGGTGTAGCAACATATTTTGCCCAACTTTCATCAAAAATTTGTTCACCGTTCCAGTTTCCTTTGTGTAAATAAAGTAAGCCAAACTTTGCCCAATCACGAGTTGTAGCCCAACCATAGCTAGAACCAACAAAATTTCCTGCGATATCAGTTTCTATAATTGCTGAGTTCATTCCAATTTTATCCAATAATGATGAATACCAAAAATCCAAGTATTCTTGATGGGTTTTGAATTGTTTTCTCAAAATTCCCGATAATAAATTGGTCGTTCCGCTAGAGTATTTCCAAGTTTGATTAGGTTTTCCAACCAAAGGTTTATCAATTTGCGATTTCGTCATGTCTTCAGAAATAAAAAGCATTTTGGTAACATCTGAAATTTTACCATAATCTTCTTCCCATTCTAAACCCGAATTCATGTGTAGCAAATCGTTGATGGTAATATTTTTGCGTTCATCGTTTTTCCATTCAGCTATTGGCGCAGGTTTCATAATATCAATTTTGCCTTGATGTTGCAAAATCCCAAAATAAGTTCCTGTAATGCTTTTTGTCATTGACCAACCTAATATTTTGGAGTTTTTGTTAAAACCATCAGTATATTTTTCTGCTATGATTTTGTCTTTGTAAACCACCAAAACAGAACGGGTTCGTTTGTTTTTTTCACCTTTTATATCAAAAGCATTGTTTACAGCATTTTGTAATTTTTCGTAATCAATGTTTTTAAAAACAGTGTCTTTTTGCTCAAGATTTCCATATGGAAAAGGTAAATTAGTAGAGATTTTAGTTCTTTTTGGAACTTCATAAGGTTTATTAACATCAAAATCGTCATTAATCAAAGTTGCTCCTAAACCTTTGCGATAAATGGCTTTACGTTCTTTAATTCCATATACATTTGAGGTTACAAATTGATTAGTTTCATTTATTTCATTGGTTGCCCAATCTACTTTAGGAATATCATTATCGCCTTTTTGGATGGTTTCAAGCGATCGATTGTCAATAAAATGACCAGAAGCCACACTTTTTGCCGAAAAACCAGAGATTAAATCCAGTTGTGGATAAATTACAACTCTCAGATATGCCAATAGAATTATGATTAGAATGACAAAAATTTTTGTGATTTTTTTCATGAGGTTTGTTTTTCATGCAATTTACTAATTTCACTTTTCGTTAGTATTCATTTAGAAAAATATTAATATTAGTTTAGCAGTTAAACAATTGTATTTCCTTACTTTTGTATTTAGAATTTTTCTAAATAAAGTAATGTTAGATATACAAAAAATTAGAGCCGATTTTCCTATTCTTTCTCAAAAAGTAAACGGCAAACCTTTGGTTTATTTTGATAACGGAGCAACTTCTCAAAAGCCTATAGTAGTTATTGAGGCAATTTCAAAATATTACGAAGAAATAAATGCTAATATTCATCGTGGTGTGCATACTTTAAGTCAATTAGCAACCGATGCTTATGAAATTTCAAGAGGAAAAATTCAATATCATATCAATGCAAAATTTGCTCACGAAGTTATTTTCACTTCAGGAACAACTCATTCGATTAATGCTGTAGCTAATGGTTTTGCTTCTCTTTTAAACGAAAACGATGAGGTTTTAGTTTCAGCTTTAGAGCATCACAGTAATATTGTGCCATGGCAAATGCTTTGTGAAAAAACAGGTGCTAAGCTGAAAGTCATTCCGATGAATGAAAATGGCGAATTGATTATACCAGAATATGAAAATTTGCTGTCTGGTAAGACAAAAATTGTTGCTGTAAATCATATTTCAAATGCTTTGGGAACTATTAATCCTATTGAATTTATGATTAAAAAAGCACATGAAGTTGGAGCAGCAATTTTAATTGATGGCGCACAAGCAACACCACATCTAAAACCAGATGTACAAGCGCTAGATTGCGATTTTTACGTTTTTTCTGGACATAAAATTTGTGGTCCAACTGGCATTGGAATTTTATATGGAAAAGAAGAATGGTTGAACAAATTGCCACCATATCAAGGCGGCGGAGAAATGATTGCAACAGTTTCTTTTGAAAAAACTACTTATGCCGATTTGCCACACAAATTTGAAGCTGGAACACCAAATATTGCAGGTGGAATTGTGCTTGGAACCGCGATAGATTATTTAAACCAAATAGGTTTTGATAATATTGCAGATTACGAACACGAATTATTGGAATATGGAACCAAAAAGCTATTAGAAATCGAAGGATTAAAAATTATTGGTACTGCAAAAGAAAAAACTTCCGTAATTTCGTTTAATATTGATGGAATTCATCCATATGATATTGGTACAATTATTGACAAATTAGGTATAGCAGTACGAACCGGACATCATTGTGCACAACCAATTATGGATTTTTATAAAATTCCTGGAACAATTAGAGCTAGTTTTGCTTTTTACAACACTAAAGAAGAAATTGATGCTTTAATTGAAGCAGTGAAAAAAGCTCAAATGATGTTATCTTAAATTTAAAACTATGAAAGCAATTAGCATGATTTTATTAACCATTTTTCTTGGAAAAGGTTGTAACAACGAAGCTCAAAACGATATTTCAAAAGCGGTTTTACAATATGATGCTCATACTCGTGGTTATCATTTAAAAGTAATAATTTCTAATCAAATTGCAACAGTTTCTGAAGGAAGAACGCCGGATAATCCATCAGAACAAATGAAAATATCGGATAGTGACTGGAAAGAGTTAATAGGATATTTTGAAAAAATTAATTTAGAAGAGTTACCAAATTTGAAAGATCCATCGCAAAAACGTTTTTATGATGGAGCAGCAATTGCAGAATTAAAAGTGCGTTATCAAGACACTAATTATGAGACTAAAGCTTTTGATCATAAAAATCCTCCAACTGAAATAAAACAATTGGTAGATAAAATAGTTTCTATGGTAAAGAAACCAGAATAAAGAAAAATAAATGAGTATACAAGAAATACAAAATGAAATTGTAGATGAGTTTTCGATGTTTGATGATTGGATGCAACGCTATGAATACATTATTGATTTAGGGAAAGCACTACCATTAATTGATGAGAAGTATAAAACCGAAGACAATATAATCAAAGGATGCCAATCAAAAGTTTGGGTTCATGCAGAACAAGAAAACGATAAAATTGTTTTTACTGCCGATAGTGATGCCATATTAACCAAAGGAATAATTGCAATTTTAATTCGAGCTTTTTCCAATCAAAAAGCTTCTGATATTCTTGAAGCAAATACAGATTTTATTGATGATATTGGACTGAAAGAACATTTATCACCAACGAGAGCAAATGGATTAGTTTCGATGATAAAACACTTAAAAATGTATGCATTGGCATTTAATGCTAAAAATTAAAAACTATGGAAGAATTTAAAGACGATATCAATTTAGGAGAAAACGTTGTAAAGGTTTTAAAAGGCATTTACGATCCAGAAATACCTGTAGACATCTACGAATTAGGACTGATTTATGATGTAATGATTAATGAGGATAATGAAGTAAAAGTTTTAATGACTTTAACTTCTCCAAACTGTCCTGTTGCCGAAACTTTACCGCGTGAAGTGGAAGAAAAAATTCAAAAAATAGAGCATGTTAAATCATGTGAAGTAGAAATTACTTTTGATCCACCATGGAGCAAAGATTTGATGAGTGAAGAAGCAAAATTAGAGTTAGGAATGTTGTAATCATGCAAGACGAAATAATTAATAAAGTTGCCAATTCTGTTTTAGAAGTATTCGATTTGGAAGATTATTATCCTATCGGGATTAGGACTCAAATTGATATTTCGCAGTGGCTTTTTGAAGGTTTTCTTTTAAAAGAAAAAGATTTTCGAGAAGCTTTAAAAAATCATGATTGGACGCAATATGAAAATCAATATGTAGCAGTTCATTGTGCGACAGATGCTATAATTCCTGCTTGGGCGACTATTTTGGTAACTACTTATGTTGCTCCATATGCCAAAAAAGTAGTTTTAGGCTCAATTGACGACTTGAATACAGCTTTGTATCAAGAAATTTTAAATCAATTAGATTATTCAAAATATCTAGATAAACCTATGATCTTAAAAGGTTGTTCTAAAAAGCCTGTTCCTGAAAGCGCTTATATTATGGCAGTTCAACAACTTCAAAAAGTCGCTAAAAGCATTATGTATGGAGAAGCGTGTTCAGCTGTACCGTTGTTTAAAAAGGCTAAAAATTGACGGAGTAAAAAGAATTCTTATATTTATAATCAGAAATACAAAATTCAACATTATGAAGAAAATTTTACTATCAACAATTTTATTGTTTGTTACTTCGGTTGTTTTTTCTCAAGTAAATGAGAAAGAATTATTAAAAAAGAATGAAGAAGCTGAAGCAAAATTAAAAGAAGAAAAACCAAATGGTTGGACAAAAAAAGGAACATTTACATTTTTAGCAAATCAAGCAACGTTTAACAATTGGTTAGCTGGTGGACAAAGTAATATTTCAGGAAATATTGGTTTAAATTACGATTTCAATTATAAAAGCGAAAATTGGAATTGGGATAATAAAATTATTGCTGGATATGGTTTAACCAAAATAAAAGACCAAGATGTTCAAAAATCGGATGATAGATTAATTTATAACACTTTGGCAGGAAGAAAAGCCAGTGGATATTGGTTTTATTCTTTGTTTTTTAATTTTCAAACACAATTTGATTCTGGGTTTGATTTAGATACCGGAATTAAAACTTCACATTTCTTTTCGCCTGCTTATTTTCAATTTGGTCCAGGGATGATGTGGAAAAAAAGCGATAATCTTAAGGTAAATATTGCTCCGGCTACTTCTAAATTGATTATTGTTCATCCTCATTTTACTGAACTTGGTCCTTCTTTTGGTGTAGAGCAAGGCGATTCTTCTCGTTACGAGTTTGGTGCTGCTATAAATGCTTATTATAAATTCAATTTGATGGAAAATGTTTCAGTCGAAAACATTCTAAATCTTTATTCTAATTATTTAGAAGATCCACAAAATGTTGATTTAGATTACACGTTAAATGTTGTAATGAAAATCAATAAATATCTAACCACAAACTTAGCTTTCCAAACTATTTATGATGACAATGCCTTTAGAGGTTTTCAAACGCGTCAAGTTATAGGTTTAGGAGTGAATTATGGTTTTTAAGAATAATTACAAATAAAAAAAACCTCGCAATTGCGAGGTTTTTTTTATCTAAACGCTTGTTCTAAATCTGCTAATAAATCATCGATATCTTCAATACCAACGCTTAAACGAACTAAATCATCGGTAATTCCAACTTCTTTTCGTTTGTCTTCAGGAATAGAAGCATGCGTCATTAATGCTGGATGATTTGCCAAACTTTCAACACCACCAAGTGATTCTGCTAATGTGAAAACTTTTACTTTTTCTAAAAATGAAATAGCATCTTCTTTTTTGCTCGATTTGAAAGTGAAAGAAACCATTCCGCCAAAACCACTCATTTGTTTTTTAGCAATGGAATGAAACGGATGGTCTGGTAAACCAGGATAATATACTTTATCAACTTCTGGATGATTGCTCAAAAATTCGGCTACTTTCATTCCATTTTCACAATGGCGTTGTACACGTAAATGCAAGGTTTTGATGCCACGTAAAACCAAGAAACTATCCATTGGACCTAAAGTTCCACCTGTTGCAAACTGTTTGAAATGCAATTCGTCACCTAGTGTTTTGTCTTTTATAACCAATGCACCAGCAATAACATCAGAATGTCCACCAAGATATTTTGTTGCCGAATGCATTACAATATCAGCACCTAAATCCAACGGTTTTTGTAAATATGGCGTGGCAAAAGTATTATCAACAGCAAAAAGCAAGTTGTGTTTTTTAGTAATTTTAGCAATTTCTTGAATATCGGCTAATTTCATTAATGGATTGGTTGGTGTTTCAGCCCAAACCAATTTGGTATTTTCATTAATTAACGATTGAAATTTATCCAAATCGTTCATGTCTACGAAATGAAATTTGATGCCACTATCTTTATATAAACGAGTAAACAAACGATACGTTCCGCCATATAAATCGTCCATTGCAATGATTTCATCACCAGCTTTAAACATTCGAAGTAAACAATCGGTTGCGGCTAAACCAGAAGCAAACGCTAAACCGCGAGCACCATTTTCAATAGAAGCTAAAGCATCTTCTAAAGCTTGACGTGTTGGATTTGCTGCACGTGAATATTCGTAATCTCCAACTGGTTTTCCTGGTGAAACTTGTGCGTAGGTTGAGGTTTGAAAAACTGGTGGCATAACTGCTCCAGTTACTTTTTCATGGTGTTGATTGCCATGTATTACTTTAGTATTGAATTTCATTTTTAGTTGATTTTCAGTTTTATTTTTTTAATTTGTACAAAGGTACTTTTTTGTACAGAAATAGCCCAGATAGAAGTGGAAATCCTTTTTTATTTTCTTTAAAATAAAAAAGATTGCAACGAATAGCTGGAAAAAGCTTCTAAACAAATTTATTGATTTGCATCATGATTCCGATGTGAATGGCTTCGTGGTAATTGTTAAATGTCATAGCATCGGTTGCTGATTTCATAGTGTAACCTGTCATTGAGGTAAACTCTTTGAACTCTTTAAAAATTTTATTTTCAAAATCGGTTTTTGTTTTTTCTAAAGTTGAAAATAATAATGATTTAATTTCATCAACTTCATCTTGAGAAACGGGAGATTCTGGTTTTGAACCACGTCGGTATTTTGCCACCATTTCATCTGAAACCATCATTGGTAAACCAGATAAGTTGTAAACCAATAATTGTTGAACAACTACAATGTGACCAATGTTCCAGATAAGGTTATTGCTAAAACCTTCGGGAATTGTATTTAATTGTTCCAAAGAGTTATTTTCTAAAAAATTCAAAAGAACATTTCTGCTGTTTTGATTAATATCAAAAGTTGCTGTCATAGTTTATTAATGTTTAGAAAAGTCATCTGCCTTTGGAATTAAACTCATCACATCAGCAACAATTTGAGGCGTTGGTGAAGCCAATTTTCTTAGTTTCATGTCAATCCAAGCGCCATCAACAGAAATCGTAGCATAGAGTTGATCGTTTTCGTTTTTAAGTTCGTGAACAATGGTCCAACGTGAAGCATCGTCTTTCATTTTCCCCATTTTAGTAGAGATAAAAACTTTGCTATTCAATCTTATTTCTCTTCTGAAAACACATTCTTCACGAAATAAAATTGGACCAAAAAATTGTTCCTGCATTACTTTCATGGTTAATCCTAGCTGTTCTAAAATTTCAATTCTGTGTTGTGCTCCAAAGTCGTAATAAACGCTATGTCTAACGTGAAAATTTGGGTCTAAATCAGACCAACGAATGGATAATTCTTTAGTAAATGTTCCCATTTTTTTAATTTTTATCAAAAGTAAAGAGAATTCTCGGCATTAGAATTCTGTTGAAGTAAATTAAATATATTTTAACACAAAGCCGTATTTTTGCCAAAAAAAGATGCGTAAAATCTATTTTCTTAAAACGTGTGATACTTGTAAACGAATTATTAAGTCGTTGCCTAAAACCGATGGATTTGTTTTTCAGGACATCAAAGAACAACCTTTGACCGTGAAGCAATTGGAAGAATTGCACGCATTAACTGGAAATTATGAAATTTTGTTTAGTAAAAGAGCAAAATTGTATAAAGAAATGGGCTTGAAGGACGAAAAACTGACTGAAAAGGATTTTAAACATTACATTTTAGAACATTATACTTTTTTAAATCGTCCTGTAATTGTGATTGACAATCAAATTTTTGTGGGTAATTCTTCGAAAACAGTTCAGCAAGCAATAGCTATTTTGGAAAATGAGTAAGCGAACTTGGGCTTTGATTGCCGCAACTTTTGTTTCCATAATTTATGGAGTTTCTTTTACCATTGCCAAAGATGTAATGCCACAATATGTAAAGCCTTTTGGGTTCATAATACTTCGTGTTTTTGGAGCAACGCTATTATTTTGGATAGTTTCTGGTTTTTGGTCACGTGAACGAATGCGAACAGGTGAAGCAAAAGAATCAATCGACAAAAAAGATTTTCCTCGAATAGTTGCAGCTGCCTTTTTTGGTGTTGCATTAAACATGCTAACTTTTTTTAAAGGATTAAGCTATACATCGCCGATTTCTGCCGCTGTAATTATGGTTACAACTCCAATAATTGTTTTGATTTTGTCGGCAATTATCATGAAAGAACGAATGCTAAAACGCCGTGTTTTTGGTATAATTTTGGGTTTAGTTGGAACAGCTTTTCTGATTCTTTACGGAAAATCAACAGAAAACGCTACCGATGCAACTCTGGGAAATTTATTGGTTTTCATTAATGCGGTTTCCTATGGTTTTTATCTAATCACTGTAAAAAAACTAATGGATAAGTATAATGCTTTTACGTTTGTAAAATGGATTTATACTTTTGGATTGCTGATGGTAATTCCTTTTGGATGGGGCGAATTTCAAGAAATTCAATGGAAAATTTTACCAACAATTATTATTTGGGAAATTCTTTTCGTAGTTGTATTTACAACGTTCATGACTTATTTGTTGAATTTGGTTTCTATGCGTGAACTTAACCCATCAACAGTTGCTGTATTTATTTATTTGCAACCGCTTTTTGCCACAATTTATGCTATGAGTTTAGGAAAAGATAAACTCAACTGGATAAAAACAGGTTCGGCAATTTTAATTTTTATTGGCGTTTATTTGGTTACTCAGAAAAGGAAAGTTCCACAAGAATCAACGCAAAACTAAATAATGAGCCACAAAAACTGACTACTTTTAAGTATATTTGAATTCAATTAACAAAAAGGAATGATACAATCGATGACAGGTTTTGGAAAAGCAACCTTGCAATTACCAACCAAAAAAATTACCGTAGAAATCAAATCACTAAACTCAAAAGGTTTAGATTTAAATACCAGAATGCCTTCTGTTTTTAGAGAAATGGAATTGGGTTTGCGAAATCAATTATCACAACGTTTAGAGCGTGGAAAAATTGATTTTTCATTATACGTAGAAGTTACAGGCGAAGAAACATCTTCAAAAATTAATGTGCCAATTGTGAAAGGTTATATCAACCAGATGAAAGCGGTTATACCAAATGCAGATGAAACAGAATTAATGAAAATGGCAGTAAGAATGCCTGATGCATTAAAAACAGAACGTGATGAAATTGATGAAAATGAATGGAAACAAATTCAAAAAGTAATCGACGAAGCTTTAGAAAATATAGCACAATTTAGAAAAGATGAAGGCGTTTCGCTAGAAAAAGAGTTCTTGCACAGAATTGCGAATATCATGACATTGATGAATAATGCCGTTTCTTATGATGCTGAAAGAGTAGAAACCGTTAAAACAAGACTGAGAACGGCTTTGGATGAATTAAAAGAAAATGTAGATGAAAATCGTTTCGAACAAGAATTGATTTTTTATCTCGAGAAATATGACATTACAGAGGAAAAAGTACGACTAGAAAATCATTTGAACTATTTTATTGAGAC
The DNA here is from genome assembly GCF_032098525.1 of Flavobacterium sp. PMTSA4. Taxonomy (NCBI): domain Bacteria; kingdom Pseudomonadati; phylum Bacteroidota; class Flavobacteriia; order Flavobacteriales; family Flavobacteriaceae; genus Flavobacterium; species Flavobacterium capsici. The sequence goes on along the minus strand of NZ_CP134890.1, from coordinate 2,172,318 downwards.
ATTAGCAGGAACTGAAGCTAACGGAAGAAAATTGGGTTTCATTACACAAGAAATGGGAAGAGAAATAAATACCATGGGTTCAAAATCAAATCACAGCGAAATGCAAAAATTAGTAGTGATGATGAAAGATGAACTAGAAAAAATTAAAGAGCAAGTTTTAAATGTACTTTAAAAACTTACACAACAACACAATGCAAAAAGGAAAATTATTAGTATTCTCAGCACCATCAGGTTCAGGAAAAACAACTATAGTAAGACATTTATTAACTCAAGAAGATTTAAATTTAGAATTTTCTATTTCAGCAGCAACACGCGAACCTCGTGGTGAAGAAGTAAATGGAAAGGATTATTATTTCATGTCAATTCCTGAGTTTAAGAAACACATTAAAGCAGATGATTTTATTGAATGGGAAGAAGTTTACAGAGATAATTTTTATGGAACTTTAAAAAGTGAAGTGGAACGCATTTGGGCAAAAGGGAAAAATGTAATTTTTGATATTGATGTTGCTGGAGGATTGCGCATAAAATCAAAATTTCCTCAAGAAACTTTGGCAGTTTTTGTAAAACCACCAAGTGTTGATGAACTAAAACGACGTTTAAAAGAACGCTCTACCGAAAGCGATGATAAAATTAATATGCGAATTGCAAAAGCTCATGTTGAACTTGCCACAGCACCACAATTTGATACTATCATAAAGAATTATGATTTAGAAATTGCTAAGCAAGAAGCTTATAATTTAGTCAAAGAATTTATCAAATAAATGAAAATCGGACTCTACTTCGGAACGTTTAACCCCATTCATGTTGGGCATTTGATTATTGCTAATCATATGGCGGAACATTCTGATTTAGACCAAATTTGGATGGTTGTAACGCCACATAATCCGCACAAACAGAAAAACACCTTGCTTGATGATTATCAACGATTGCATATGGTTCATTTGGCAACTGAAGATTACATAAAAATTAAACCTTCGGATATTGAATTTAAATTGCCACAGCCAAGTTATACTGTTAATACTTTAGCTCATTTAGGAGAAAAATATCCTCAGTATGAGTTTTCGTTAATCATGGGTGAAGACAATTTGAATTCCTTGCATAAATGGAAAAATTATGAAGTAATTCTAAAAAATCATGATATTTACGTTTATCCGAGATTAAATTCAGGAGAAATAGACGAGCAATTTGTAAATCACAATAAAATTCATCGCGTTGGCGCACCAGTTATTGAACTTTCATCAACTTTTATTCGTGAAAGTATTAAGAATAAAAAGAACGTTGCACCAATGCTACCACATAAAGTTTGGGAATATTTAGACCACAATTTGTTTTATACGAAATAAAAAAATCCCCAAGTTTTAATTCTTGGGGATTTTTTATCTTAATTGTTGTAGTTTCCAAAGTAGTAATCTTCATAATCAAAACAATCGGATTGGCAGACACTAAAATACATTGCCCAATTTTTGTTTGTAAATCGAACACCTTCACCCCAAGCCGTTTCAGTTTGAACAACAGAACCATTTTGTAATCTTACAACTTCAGCATGAGCTGTGATTGTAAAACATTCAGGTAAATCAGCTTTAGAAACAGTATAAACAGCTTGGCTTGTACCATTTGGAAAATTTGTGCTGATTGGAAATTGACCTGGAATAGGACTTCCACTATTATTTGTTGGAACTAATTGAAAAGCACCAACATATAAATGGGTTTTTTTGATTAACCAGTTTGTGTTTGCTCTATATTCAACATAGACGTTGTCTACATCAAAATATACACTCACTTCACCAGAATCATACTGTTGTCCAGCGATTAAATCAACTGTAACGCAAGCAGAAAAATTGTTTAAAATGTCTGGATTTGTGGTTTCAGAAGAAGCTGCTTTGTTTGAATTCTCAGAATTCTTAGCAACATCTTCTGTTTCACAAGAACCAAAAGATAGCATAAATAGAAATGCACAGAAGTAGAATAATTTTGTTTTCATAATAAATAGATTTGGGACTTCTAAAGTAGAAAATTGTCTTTAAAAAGCACAATAAAATCGATGAACGAAACAAAAAAAATATTTTTGTAAGTAAATAAATCTATTAACGATGAATTCTCTGTTTCTTCAGGATTAAATTTTTATAAGGATGATTGTGATTTTTATATTCTTTATTTTAATTTGAGTATTTTTGAAGTTCATAATTCAAGTAGAATGAATCAAAATCCAAAATTTGCGGTTATTGGTGGCGGAAGTTGGGCTACAGCAATTGCAAAAATGTTATGCGTTAATTTACCCGAAATAGCTTGGTATATGCGTAGCGAATCAGCTATAGACCATTTAAAAACTCAAAAACATAATCCTAATTATTTAAGTTCGGTAGAGTTTGATACTAAGAAATTAAAGCTAACTTCCGATATAAATGAAGCTGTTGCTTATGCTGATTATTTAATTTTTGCCATTCCTTCGGCTTTTTTAAGTGCTGAGTTGTCAAAATTAAAAGTGAGTTTAGAGAATAAAGTAATTTTTTCTGCTATCAAAGGAATTGTGCCAGAGACATTTTTGATTGTAGGCGAACATTTTAACCAAAAATTTAATATCCCATTTGAAAATATTGGAGTAATTACTGGTCCATGTCATGCGGAAGAAGTTGCTTTAGAACGACTTTCCTATTTAACTATTGCTTGTGCAGATGCTAAAAAAGCAAAAGTGGTTGCAAATATTTTAGCCAGTAATTATATTAAAACAAAAATTTCTGATGATATCATTGGAACGGAATATGCCGCAATGTTGAAAAATATTTATGCTATTGCTGCAGGAATTGCACATGGATTGGGTTACGGAGATAATTTTCAATCAGTAATTATGAGTAATGCAATTCGAGAAATGAAGAAATTCATTCGAAAAGTGCATAAAATGAAACGAAACATCAATAATTCAGCCTATTTAGGCGATTTATTAGTAACTGGATATTCTGTTTTTTCTAGAAATAGAATGTTTGGAAATATGATTGGTAAAGGTTACACCGTTAAATCTGCTATGATGGAAATGAGTATGGTTGCCGAAGGTTATTATGCTGTGAAAAGCGCTTATAAACTAAACCAAGAATACAAAGCAAAAACTCCAATTATTGATGCCGTTTATCAAATTCTTTATGAAAATAAAGATGCAAGAGCAACTTTCAAAAAATTGACAGAAAAATTAGATTAACACATAAATCATTAAAAATGAGAAATATAATTACTGCCTTTTATTTATTATTTATGTTATCATTGGGTTTTGCTCAAAATAAAAATACCTCAAAAGCAGACGCTTTTTTTGATAGTTATCAATATGTAAGTGCAATTGAAGAGTATTTAAAACTCGCAGAAAACAAAAATGCTACAAGTTATGTGTATTCTAAATTAGCGGATAGTTATTATAATATTTTTAATCCAGATGAAGCGGCTAAGTGGTATGCAAAAGCGGTAGAAGGGAAAAAAGTAGATGCTGAGGTTTATTATCGTTATGCACAAACTTTAAAATCTTTAGGAAAATATAAAGAAGCCAATAGTCAAATGGAAATTTTTTCGAAATTACTTCCAAACGATAGTCGTGCAAAAGAATTCAAGGAAAACCCTAATTATATTCCTAGTTTGAGCAATCAAACCAAAATGTTTGACGTAGCTGAAACGTCGATTAGTTATAAAAATCAAAGCTCATTTGGCGCAATTTTGACGAATGAGAACGAACTTTATTTTACCAGTACTAAAAACACTTCTAAAAGAACAGATAAATCAATTGACCAACCTTATTTAGATATTTACAAAGCTAAACGTAATGATAATGGAACTTTTTCTGAAGCAGAATCTATTAATGAATTAAATACACCCTATCATGATGGCCCAGTTTCAATTAGTAGCGATGGGAAAACGATGTTTTTTGCACGTGATGGATTAAGTGAAGGAAGTTATCAAAAAGACAAAACAGGAAACTTAAAAGTTGGTCAACAAGGAATTTATAAAGCTATAAAAATTGGTGATAAATGGTCAAATATCGAATCTTTACCCATCAATAGTATAAAATATTCTGTTACCAATCCAAGTTTGAGTATTGATGGTAAAACCTTGTATTTTGCTTCAGATATGCCAGGTGGAATAGGCGAATCTGATATTTGGAAAATATCTATTGAAGGTAATAATTATGGAAAACCAGAGAATTTAGGTCCAAAAGTGAATACAGCGGGCAAAGAAAATTTCCCTTTTATAACCGAAGATGATATTTTGTATTTTGGATCAATGGGAAAACAAGGATTTGGTGGTTTGGATGTTTACAAAATAGATTTGAAAACTAACGATGATGCCATCAATGTTGGAAAACCAGTAAATAGTGAAAAAGATGATTTTTCTTTTTCATTTAATAAAAAAGCCAATATTGGATTCTTTTCTTCTAACAGAAATGGATTTGATGCAGTATTTTCGGCAACTCCAATTTGTAAAACCAATGCCATTATTGTAGTTACCAATAAAAAATCAGGTGAAATTATTAATAATGCTTCGGTAACTATTCTTGATAATAAAGGAAATACAATTCAATCACAAAAAACCAACACAAAAGGTATGGTTCAATATGAAGTAGAATGTGGAATGTATTATTCACTTCAAGTTTCAGCGGATAATTATGAAACAGCAACAGCTGTTTTAGAAAAAAGCAGCGAAAAAGAAACGACAACTCCAGTACAATTGCTTCCAGAAGAAGTAATCATCACCGAAAAAGAAGTTATTTTAAAATCAATTTATTTTGATTTTGACAAAAGCAACATCACGGCACAAGGCGCAAAAGAATTGGATAAATTGGTCAATGTCATGAAAAAATATCCTGAAATGGTAATTTTTGTAAAATCGCACACTGATTCAAAAGGAAAAGACGATTACAATCTAAAGCTTTCAGAACAACGAGCACAAGCTACAGTTCAATATGTAATTTCAAAAGGAATTGACAAAGAAAGAATTACAGGAAAAGGTTTTGGAAGTACAGAACCAAAAATCAATTGTGGAAAAAAATGTACTGACGAACAACATGCTCAAAACAGAAGATCAGAGTTCTTGATAGTCAAAAAATAATTACCTCACAATCACACCGTCAACAAAAAGAATAGGAACTTCTTCTACATAATCTGGAGTAATAGATTGTGCTTTGAAGATAAATTTTTTATCATAAAGAGTATTTCCTATGAAGTAGGTAACCATAAACTCGTTATTCAATCGAAGGACGCTTTTTTCAATCATTTCTATTTTAACAGCAGAAACTTTAGGAATTTGCATAAAAGCATGGCGTAAAAGCGAGGTTTGCTTCATTTCACCATCCAATGTGCCAAAAGCTTTAGAAACGACCATTACACTGTCTAAATCGAAGTCAGAATCGTTAATCAGATAGACATACCAAACTTTTTCCATGAAATCATCGCTCCATTCTTGAACAGCAGCAAGGAAAACATTTTCTACAACAGGTATTTTTATATCTGATTTCATTTTTTATAAAAAAGGAAAATGACTAAAACAGTTGCTTATTTCATTTCCTTTCAGGAGTTTATTTAATTAGATGCTTGATTTAAATTGCTCTAAGAAACGAACATCGTTTTCATAAAACATACGGATATCGCCAATTTGGTACAATAACATGGCAATACGTTCAATTCCCATTCCGAAGGCAAAACCAGTATATTCATCAGGATTTATGCCACAATTTTTCAAAACATTTGGATCAACCATTCCGCAACCCATAATTTCCAACCAGCCGGTTCCTTTGGTGATACGGTAATCGGTTTCGGTTTTTAAACCCCAATAGATATCAACTTCAGCACTTGGCTCGGTAAACGGAAAATAACTTGGTCGCAAACGGATTTTTGATTTTCCGAACATTTCTTTGGTGAAATATATTAATGTTTGTTTCAAATCGGCAAATGAAACATCTTTGTCGATATATAAACCTTCAACTTGGTGAAAAATACAATGAGAACGCGAAGAAACCGCTTCATTTCTAAAAACTCTTCCCGGAGAAATAGTTCGAATTGGCGGTTTGTTGTTTTCCATATAACGAACTTGCACAGACGAAGTATGAGTTCTCAATAAAACATCAGGATTCGTTTGGATGAAAAACGTATCCTGCATATCTCTTGCAGGATGATATTCTGGTAGGTTCAAGGCAGTAAAATTGTGCCAATCATCTTCAATTTCTGGACCTTCAGAAACATTAAAACCAATAGTTGAAAAAATATCAATAATTTGATTTTTTACCAATGAAATAGGATGACGAGAACCGATTGTAAAAGTTTCACCCGGACGAGATAAATCTCCAAATAAACCTTTTACTTCTTCTTTGCTTTCCAATTCTTCTTGAATTGCTTTTACTTTTTCTTCGGCAGCATTTTTAAGAATATTAATTACTTGTCCAAAATCCTTTTTTTGGTCATTTGGAATGTTTTTTAACTCACTGTAAAGTTCTTTCAACAAACCTTTACTACCTAAATATTTGATACGAAATTGTTCTAAAGCTTCTTTGTTTTTTTCATTGAATGCTTTAGCTTCTTCGATATGTTCTTTAATCTTGTCTATCATCGTTCGTTCTTTGAAGGTGCAAATTTAAGTTTTTTTAGTTACTATTGACTATTTAGTCGATTACTTCTTTTTCTAAAAAATAGCTAACAATGGCTTCTTTCATCAAAATAGATTGTTCGCCAGCTTTTAGTGGAGGCAATTCTTCTTTGATTTTATAATGTGGCCAACCTTCTTTATCGGTAAAATCAAATTCATAATAACCATAAGGTTCAAGCAAACGACAAATGCCAATATGCATTAGGTTTACTTTTTCGTCTTTTGCAAAAACACGCTTGAATTGACCTAATTCTTGAACTCCAATTAAATAAATGATGGCATCCAAATCTAATAAATCGCCATCAGCAAACTGATTGGAAAGGATTTCGACAACTTTATCCCAACGATGTTTTAATTCAATATCTCTTGACATTTTTTCTTTTCGTTATTTTTTATTGGATTTATTTTAATTAAAAATCCAGCAATTTCTGCAAATATAGTGCATAAATGTTGTTTCTATTTGTGTAGAATTTGGGTTATTCTATCTTTGTTTTTAAACTTTAGATTTTATTATGAGTTATATTGATATTATTCTTGGCGGATTATTAATTTTTGGATTAATTCGAGGCATTAAAAATGGTTTATTTGTTGAATTAGCATCGTTGATTTCCTTTTTTATTGGAATATACATTGCTGTAAAATTTTCTTATATCGTTGGTGGATTCATTGGTGATTCAAAAACCGCAAAAGTTGCCGCTTTTGTAATTACTTTGATTTTAGTAATTGTTGGCATTCATCTTTTAGCAAAGGTATTTTCTAAAATTGCAAATTTCGTTTTCTTGGGTTGGTTGAATAGATTAGGCGGAGCAGTTTTTGCAGTTCTAAAAACAGCATTATTACTCGGAATTGTTCTGAGTTTATTTCAAAAAGTAAATATTGACAACGCAATAATTTCCAAAGAAACACAAGAAGAATCGATATTTTTCAATCCAATAATGAAAACATCTGAAATTTTATTACCCGTTTTGAATGATTGGTTTATCGATTTGAGAGAGAAAGTATCTTCAAATTAGTTTTTAATCTCTTTAATAGAATCGCTTTGAAGCCAACCTGTAGTTTCATCGGTTAATTGTACTTTTTTCCAATTTGCAATGCTTTCTAAAACGTAAACTTTTGTTCCTTCGTGAAGTAAAACAGTTTCAGAAGCTGAAATTTTTGGTTCACTTTTCAAAGATGTTGATTCTGCAAATACAATAGCTGGTCTTTCATTCAGCATTCTATCTCTTTCGAAAATTCCCGAAAAAACACTAAAAATTATTGCCAGTAAAACAAAAAACATTCCCGAAAAAAAGATTCTTTTTTTGGTTGTTGTTCCTGAAAAATAATAACCTAAAAAGAAAACAAAAAACAAAAATGCCAATCCAACTGCAATCCATGCCCAAGTATCATAATGATAGGTAGAAGTGAAATCGGCAACGATTTTATGAAAACCTACTTTTGGAATGACTTTGATATCATCAATTGTCATTTTTCTAGCAAATTCAAGATTAGTTTTGATTTCAGAATCGTTTGGATTTAATAAAAGAGCTTTTTCATAATTGTAAACTGCAGGTGCAACTTGGTGTAATTTATAGTAACAATTTCCCAAATTGAAATAAACATCAGCCGATTGTTTTCCTGAGTTTATAATGTTTTCATAGCTTTGAATAGCTTCTTTATAATTTTCTTTTGCATAGAAAGAATTACCTGTTTCAAAATCAGATTGTGCCCAAAATGTTTGAGCAAAAATCAATAGGATGTAAAGTATATTTTTCATCTTATGAAATTTGTTTTTCTAATTCCGACAATAAAGTTACTGCTTTGTCAAAATCCTGTTGAATTGACCCACTTGTTGATGGTGCATAACGAGCAAATTCACAACTTTCAGTCAAGGTTATAAACTCTGTAATTGTTTCAGGATTTGCTTTTCTTGAAAGCAATATTTCAGCTATTTTTTCTTTACTCATTTCTGAAGTTTCAATGCTTAATTTAGCTTTCAGGAAATTATGTAATGATTTTTCTAAGGCAACATAAAATGGTTCTTTGTTACCTAATTGTTTTTTGGCCTCAGATAAATATTTTTTGGCTAAAGCACTTGATTTTCTGATTTTGTTTCCAGAATAATCATTATCTAAAGCTTCTTTTTTCTTTCTTACCAATACAACTAATGGAATGGCCAAAAGCGGTAAAAATAACAACGAATAAAACAATCCTGAACCTAAGAAATCGTCTTCTGCTATTGGTTTTAAAACTGTTTTTTGTTTTATATAAGCAAAAGACTTTGTTTTTTCAATGGTATTTTTTGTGGTTTCTTTCTTTGTATTCGTAGCTGCAACAGCATCATTTGGACCATCAAGAACGTTAATAACAATTTCTGGAGATTCAATTGTTTTATACTTTTTAGAATCTAAATCAAAGTAACTGAAGGTTAATGGTTTTATTTTATAATTGCCTTTAAATTGCGGAATTATTGTGTATTTGTCACTAATGCTTCCTGTCATTCCAGTTAATGGCGTATTCACATTTTCACTGTGTTCTGGATCATACATTTCTAATGATGCAGGAACAACAGGTTTTGGCAAACTAAATAATTTTAGATTTCCGGTTCCAACAACTTTGATCGTTAAATCTAAAGATTCACCACTTTTTAATGTAGTTTTTGAAGGTGTAACTTTAAAATCAAATTTTCCTACTGCATCGCCAAAATCTAATGGCTTTCCTTCGCTTGGTAATGGTTTAACATTAATTACTTTGCTTCCGGCAGAAACTCTTTTGCTATCTTCAGTCATCAACACTTGTCCCCAAAAATTTCTTCTATTTGTTGGTACTTGACAATCAATATCGAGTGAAAGTGGTTCAATTTCAAGTTTTCCTGATTTTTGAGGATAAAGAACAGTTTTTCTTAAAACAACATAGCGGTAACGTTCGCCTTTGAACATTCCTTCCTCGGCATTCAATTGTTTAATATCAATATTTTGGCTCCAAAAATCATTGTATTTAGGTTTACTCAACTCGCGCCAATTAGAAATACCAATGCTATAACTAAAATATAATTTATAAACTACCGTAATCGGTTGGTTTACATAAGGATTGCTATTGGAAATATCAGCAACCAAATATAAATTGTCATCTGCCTTTATTGCCGGTGCTTCATCTGGACTTCTTGGAATATCAACAGCATTTGTAACATTAATTTTGACTGGTGTTGTTTTGTAGGTTTGACCATTATATTCAACAGAAGCTTGTTTTAATGTCAAAGAACCTTTTTGTAAAGGCATCAAAATATAAATATAGGATTTGTTAAACGAACTTTTTCCGTTTACCCATGATTGACTAATAGATTGACTTGGTCCGCCAACTACTTTGAAACCACAAGCTTCAAAATTTGGTGGAACAAAATTATCTCCGTCAAAAGTCATGGTATAATCAACGCGTAATTTTTCGTTTAAGCCTAAAGAGTTTTTACTCACTTTGGCTTCAAATTCTACTTGAGCGCAAAGCAAATTGCTTATTAAAAATACCGCTAAAACAACTAATCTTTTCATCTTCTTTTGCAAATTAAATAGCTATTTTTCAATTTTTTACCAATCTTTCTCTGGTTTTTTAGGATTCACTCTTACTTTTTGTTGGTTTACTTTATCCTGAATTTTTTTCTCTTCATTATTTACGGCATCCAACATATTTTGAATTCGTTCTTTTGAAATTCCACCAGGTTGAGGCTTTGGTTGACCATTATTATTGTTTTTGTCTTGTTGGTCTTTATCTTTATCGCCTTCTTTTTTCTGGTCGTTTTTGTCCTTGTCTTTATCGTTTTTGTCTTTGTTGTCTTGGTCTTTTTTATCTTCTTTCTTATCCTTGTTTTTGTCTTTATTCTTATTCTTGTCGTCTTCGCTTTTAGGCGGATTATTTTCCAACATTTTTTTTGCTAAAGCAAAATTATAACGCGTTTCTTCATCATTTGGATTATTTCGCAACGCATTTTTATAGGCTTCAACGGCACTTTCATAATTTTTTTCAGTCATTAAACAATTGCCCAAATTGTGAAAAGCTTTGTGTTTGTCGGCTTTAGATTTTGCAACTTTTATAGCTTTTGCAAATTGAAACTTAGCTTCAGCTGCCTGTTTTTGGCGGTAAATAGAATTTCCTAAATTATATGAAGCAATTGCTTTTTTTGGAAATTTAGACTGTGAAATTCTATAATCAGCTTCAGCATCAGTGTATTTTTTTTCTGCAAAAGCTTCATTTCCTTCAGGCAAAGTAATGTCTTTGTTCTTTTTTTGTGCATTTGCAAAAAAAGAAGTCAACAGTAAAAAATATATTAGTAATCGTTTCATTTATTTCTTTTCATTAAACAAATTCATTTTTCGAACCCAATTTGTTTTTCGTTCCAAAAGGAAAATATCTAAAAACAAGAAGAAAAATCCAAAAGCTAAAAACCATTGAAATTGCGATTTAAAGTCGGCCATTTGTGTGCTTTCAAACTCAGTTTTTTCGATATTATCTAAAGCATTTTTTACATAAGCTAACACTTCTTTAGTTGAGTTTCCATCAACATATCCGCCTTTTGTACTTTTAGCAATAACTTTCAATACTTCAGAATTTCTTTTGGTTACTACAACATCATTGTTTTGGTCACGCTGAAAACTTTCAACAACTCCATTCCTTTTCAACGGAATTGGTCCACCTTTTTCGGTTCCAACACCAATAGTAATTATTTTTAAACCTAATTTTTTTGCTTCTTCAGCGGCATTTTCAGCATTATCTGAATGATCTTCGCCATCTGAAATTATAATTAACAACTTATTGGTTTTGTCTTTTTTATCAATAAACGTTGAAGCCAAATTAATTGCTTCGTCGATTGATGTTCCTTGTGAAGAAACAATACCTGGATTCATAGTTTGCAAAAACATTTTAGCAACGCTATAATCACTGGTTATCGGTAAAACAGGAAAAGCACTACCAGAATAGGCAATTACTCCAATTCTATCACTTCCTAACTGATTGATAATTTGCGAAACTAATTGTTTACTTTTTTCCAATCGGTTTGGAGCAACATCTTCGGCCAACATACTTTTTGAAACGTCAACAGCAAAAACAATGTCAATTCCTTCTCGTTTTACGGTTTCTAGTTTTGTTCCCATTCTTGGGTTTACCAATCCGATGATTAGACAAACCAATCCGACAGAAATAAGAATAAATTTTAAAATTGGCTTGAACGTTGATTTTTCAGGACTTAATTTTTCAATTAACGTCAAATCACCAAATTCGCGCTGTTTTTTTCTTTTCCAATACAATAAGTACAAGAAAACGACTGTCATTATTGGAATGACTAGCAATAAATAAAAATATCCTTTTTCTTCTAACTCGTACATAATTATATTAAATCATCGATCTGAAAATCGTGTTTCTTAATCCAAATTCAATAAGAATCAAAATTCCGGCAATCCAAACAAATGGTCTGAACTTTTCGTCATAATCATAAAATTTCAATTCTTGAATTTCTGTTGTTTCTAGTTTATTGATTTCTTTATAAATTTCTTCAAGCTTGCTATTACTTGTTGCTCTAAAATATTTTCCGCCCGTATTTTTTGCAATAGTTTGAAGCAAATTCACATCAATTTCTACAGGCATCATTTTAAATAAAAATCCTTTTCCGTTTGGTGCATAAGCATACGGAAACTCAGCCATTCCGTTTGTTCCTATTCCAATTGTATAAACTTTTATTCCAAAATCTTTTGCAATTTGTGAAGCTGTTTCAGGTTCAATAAAACCAGAATTATTTACACCATCAGTCAAAAGAATAATGACTTTACTTTTAGCTTTACTATCTTTTAAACGGTTTACAGCTGTTGTTAAACCCATTCCAATTCCGGTTCCATCTTGTAAAACTTGACTGTATTCAATGCTTCTAATGGCATCTTCAACGATAGCTTTGTCACTTGTAACTGGAGTTTTTGTGTAAGCTTCGGCGGCATAAAGCACAATTCCAATTCGGTCGTTTGGTCTTCCTTCTACGAAATTAGAAGCTACTTTTTTTAATGCTTCCATTCGGTTAGGTTTCAAATCTTTTGCTAACATACTACCAGAAACGTCGATTGCCATTACAATATCAACTCCTTTGGTTGATTTTGTTTGACTGCTAATATCAACCGTTCTTGGTCGAGCCATTGCAATGATTAATGAACTTAACGCTAAAATTCTAAATACAAAAAGAAACGATTTCAACTTTGTTTTCCATGTAGATGAAAATCCTTTAACCGAACTCATTTTTAGCGTCGCGGTTGTTTCTTTTCGTTTCCAAAAAAGCCAAGCAATCGCCACTGGAAGCAGTAAAAACAACCAGAAAAACTCAGGATTTAAAAAAGAAAAATCTTTCATCATTGTTGGTCGTAATTTTGTAATTCAACTGAGTTTAAAACTCTGTCCATTATTTCTTTTCCGTATTTGTCGTCTTCGCGATGCATAACGGTTATTTGTTGAATGCCGTTGCTTTGCGTGAAAATTAAAATTTCATAGTACATTTTTGTTGATTTTCCATTGATTTTGTCAATCATGGTCATTGTTCCATATACTTTTTTACCTTGAATTCCTTTTTGAGTGTCAAAGTCTTCGGATTTGAACAAGATATTTTTTGCACCTATTGTTTCAAATATTTTTACGCTTCCTTCAGCTGTTTGTGTCAAATCAACTTGTGTTTCTTGTTTAAAAGTTGCGGTAGAAACTCCAATATAAAAGTCATCCAACATACTACCATACATAAACATTTGCATTTCCTTAAGCAATGCCATTGTTTCTTTTGGCATAACTTTATTGGCATCATAACGTTTTAAAACTTTTGGAGTTTCAATACGAACGGATGGATTTCCGTATTCGCTATAAATCCATTCGCCTTCAACCAATTCTTTAGTTGGATGACCAATTAAATTATCTTTTACATAGTCAAAACCTTTAACATAAATCAACGTTCCAAGAGCAATAACTATCATTCCCAATACAATTCCAATGGTAGAAATGATGCGAACTCTTTTTTGTTTTTTGAGTTTTAAAAGGCGTGCTTTTTCTTTTTGTTCTTCATTCCACAATGCCAATTCATCATCTTCTTCTACTTCTTCTGGAATTGATTTATGAATAGTTACAATGCTATTTGAAATTCTTTTTTTGTCTTCTTCAATTTCAAAATCTAATGGTTTTGACTTGGCAAATTTTACCAAATCGGCTTGTTTTAAAACTTTTTCAAGATTTTCAACCGTTTCATTAGAAAGTTTAAGTTTCTTTTGTTTCGCTGCATTACGTAAACCTTCAATCAATTCAGAAGTAGTACTTTCCATGGCAGGAATTTGTATTTCTTCTTCAATATAATTACGAGCAATATCGGTTAGCTCAGAATAATAATTTTTAATTTCACCTTTTTGCCAAAGCTCTTTCTTTTCCAACTGTTGCAATAAAGTTGTTGCTTTTTCAATTGGCGATTTAAAAATGATAACTTCTGCTTTTGGTTCTGCTTGCTTCTTTTTGATAAAATAATAAACCAAAACGCCAAGACCAATTATTCCTAAAAAAATCAGCAAATAAATCCACCAGTTTCCAAATGGTTTTTCAACTGGAATAATGTTTTTGATGTCGTACATTTTTTGTTTTAATGTATCAACTTTTACATCGGCAATTTCAATTTGGATACTATCTGAAAAAACAGGTTTCCCATTAATGAAAACAGGAATTCTTGGGATTAAATATTTTCCACTATCAAATTGTGTTAAACCATATTTTTTAATCAATTCGTAGCAACTTCCTTTTTTTACCGTATCAATTTTATAGGATTCTAAAACTTCTAATCTTCCAAAAGTTTTGTTTTTTGGAAAAGTTACTTTAGCAGTTGTATCAACTTCTGTTTTGAGCGTTAGTTTAAATTCTGAACCAATTTTTTTCTTTGTAGAATCGATACTAGTTGTTACTTTTTGAGAAAAAAGCACATTCGATAGTAAAAGGAAAAATAAAATTATTTTAATTTTCATTATTAACTTCTTGATTTAAAATAACCTAACAGTTTGGTTACATAGCTTTCATTAACACGTGTATGAACAGTTCCTGAGCCACATTTTGAAAAAATATCTTTGAAATAGGCAACCTTATCTCTATAGTTTTTTTCGTAATTTATTCGGGCTTTTTTAGAAGTAGTGTCAACGGTTATTAATTTTCCACTTTCTGCATCTAACATTTCAATTACACCGATATTCAACATTTTTTCTTCACGAGTATCATAAACTCTAATTCCGGTAATGTCGTGTTTTTTACTGGCAATTTTCAACGTTTTTTCATAATCATCATCCACAATAAAATCGGAAATTAAAAAGACAATGGCTTTCTTTTTTTGTGTTGCTGAAAGAAATTTTAATGCTTGTGATAAATCAGTTTTTCTGCTTTTTGGCTGAAATTCTATCAATTCGCGAATAATTCTCAGAACGTGTGATTTTCCTTTTTTTGGTGGAATGTATAACTCAATTTGGTCTGAAAACAATATTAAACCTATTTTATCGTTATTCTGTGTTGCCGAAAATGACATTGTTGCAGCAATTTCAGTAACAATCTCGCTTTTTAATTGGTTTTTTGTTCCAAAACTTTCCGAACCCGAAATATCAACCATCAACATCATGGTCAATTCTCTTTCTTCTTCAAAAACTTTGATATATGGTTCGTTGTAACGTGCTGTTACATTCCAATCAATAGCACGAACATCATCGCCAAATTGATATTGACGCACTTCAGAAAAAGTCATTCCACGACCTTTGAAAGAAGTGTGATATTCTCCCGAAAAGATGTGATCGCTCAATCTTCGGGTTTTGATTTCTATTTTTCGAACTTTTTTGAGTAAGTCTTTGGTTTCCATTTTTTTAGTAATTAGTGAAGAGTGAAAAGTGATTAGTGCAAAAACATTTGCTATTTACTAATCACTATTTACTTTTTACTAAGGCACTTCAATTTCGTTTACAATTTTGTTGATGATGTCAACCGAAGTAACATTTTCAGCTTCAGCTTCATAAGTAACACCAATTCTGTGACGAAGAACATCATGAACTACAGCGCGAACATCTTCTGGAATGACATAACCACGACGTTTGATGAAAGCATAACATTTTGCTGCATTAGCTAAATTGATACTTCCACGTGGTGAAGAACCAAAACTGATTAATGGTTTTAAACTTTCTAATTTGTATTTTTCAGGATAACGAGTCGCGAAAATGATATCTAAAATATATTTTTCTATTTTTTCGTCCATGTAAACTTCACGAACGGCTTCTTGTGCTCGAAGAATTTGTTCGATTGAAACTACTTGATTTACTTTTTCATAACTTCCTTTTAAATTTTGACGAATTACTAAACGTTCTTCGTCCATTTTTGGGTAGTCAATAACTGTTTTAAGCATGAAACGGTCAACTTGCGCTTCGGGTAATGGATATGTTCCTTCTTGTTCAATTGGGTTTTGAGTTGCTAAAACTAAAAACGGTTTATCAAGTTTAAAAGTGGTTTCACCAATAGTTACTTGTTTTTCCTGCATTGCTTCTAACAAAGCCGATTGTACTTTGGCTGGAGCACGATTTATCTCATCTGCAAGAACAAAATTGGCGAAAATTGGACCTTTTTTTATAGAAAATTCATTTTGTTTGATGTTATAAATCATCGTTCCAACAACATCAGCTGGCAATAAATCAGGAGTAAACTGAATTCGACTAAAAGTTCCGTGAACCGCTTGTGACAAAGTATTAATGGCTAATGTTTTTGCTAAACCTGGAACACCTTCAAGAAGAATATGACCTTGACCTAAAAGTCCAATGAGTAATCTTTCAACCATGTGTTTTTGACCTACGATTACTTTGTTCATTTCCATGGTTAGTAAATCGATAAAAGCACTTTCTCTTTCAATTTTTTCATTAATTGCTTTAATGTCTAAAGCAGCAATATTTTCTTCCATATTTTCTTTTTTAAAACAGTCGGTTTAATGTGTTAAATTTTAACATTTCAAAAGTGACAATTAATTCACAAGCTCGATGTTAATAATGCGTTAAAACTTTAATTCTAAAGCAAACTTTAAGGATGTTTTATGATTTTGTTTTGCTATTTTTAAGACCTAAAATCTTTTTTAAAATTAGAGTGCCAAAATAATAAAATTTAAAAAAAATATACAATACAGAAATTTCTAATCTTTTAAATTGAATAAGTTATGAAAACAAAACTTTCTCCCATAATTGCAGGAACCATGAATTGGGGTATTTGGGATAAAAAACTTTCTACTAAAGAAATGGCACATTTAATCAATATTTGTGTAGAAAATAAAATTTCAACCTTCGACCACGCCGATATTTATGGAAATTATACCACTGAAGCTGATTTTGGAAAAGCTTTTACAGAAAGTAAAATGGATAGAAATAAAATCCAATTGATTTCTAAATGTGGTATTCAGCATGTAAATGGCAGAAATAATTCAATAAAACATTATGATTATTCGAAAGAATATATTGTTTGGTCTGTTGAAAATTCATTGAAAAATTTACAGACAGATTATTTAGATGTTTTATTGTTACATCGTCCAAGTCCATTGATGGTTGCTGATGAAATTGCTGAAGCCGTTGAAAAATTAAAAAAAGAAGGAAAAATTATTGATTTTGGTTTATCAAATTTCACCAATTCACAAACCGATTTAATTCGTCAAAAAACTGAAGTTACCTGTAATCAAATTCAATTTTCTGCAACACATCATCAGGCAATGCTTGATGGAAGTTTAGATTATATGCAAATTCACAATATTCAACCTATGAGTTGGAATCCATTAGGCACAGTTTTTAGAGAAGATATTGAGCAAACACGTCGTTTAAAAAAACTATTGGTTCAATTAGTCGAAAAATATGGCGTTGGTTCGGATACAATTTTACTTTCTTGGGTTTTAAAACATCCTGCAAAAGTAATTCCAGTTGCCGGAACAGTAAATATTGCTAGAATTCAACAATTAGATAAAGCAGTTAAACTCAATTTAGACAAACTGGATTGGTTTGCCATTTGGACAGAAAGTATGGGAAATAAAGTGCCTTAAAAAAAGGAAATTTAAACCATGATAAACAAGCGACTTCTTATCAAAAATTTACTAGCTCACAATGATGAGAGTACTTTTTATGATAAAAAACGCCAATTGAACTTACATACAAAGGAAGGAAAAGCAAAGTTTTTGAAGCATATTTGCGCTTTGTCTAATTCCAATCCTTCTAATAATTCCTATATTGTAGTTGGTGTAGAAGACGAAAGCAATGAAATTGTTGGGGATGATTTTTTTGATGATAGTAGGATTCAAAATCTCGTAAACGCTTATTTAGATAACCCACCTAAAATTCTTTACGAAAACGTACCTTTTCCACATTTGCCAAAAGATAGAGTTGTTGGTTTGGTTACTATTAAACCCAATCATAAAACATCTAGCTTCAAGAAAAATATTTATACCATTTTGGCCAATACAGTTTTTGTTAGAATTGGAAGTAATTCAATGCCAACCGAAGAGAAAATTCCATATTCCAAACTGAACATTGAAACGGTTATAAGTATTGAAAATAACTCAAGAAACAGCATTGCTCATACATTGGATGGTGTAATGGATTTTATGATTGAACGCCATGGCGATATGACTTCAAGTTACAGAGTTTTCAAAGAATTGTTTGTAGTTTGTTGGGCAGGAAATCCCAAAAAAATTAGAGAAACTAATTATTTATCGAGAGTTGATATTGAGTTAATTAACGAACAAATTAAGCTTTTTTATTCTGCTCTTGATGTGGTAACAATTTCTTTTGATGAAAGCACATTTAATATCACAGAACATGTACAACTTGGGTTGAATGACAAAACGAGTTACTATCCATTAGAAGAAGTAAAAATTCATTTTTTTGAAAATGGATATTACAAAATGGAAACAAAAATGCTTTTTGAACCACCAAAGTACAATCTGAAAATGTTGCATCATATTTATAATTCCAATATGTCATTGTTATCCAAATTGCAAAAAGGAATAGAATTATCAGAAAGAGAAAACAAAGACTTAATTAATTATTCATATACACTGATGATATGTTATTTAAACGGGTTTAGCGAAGCGAAAAAGAAAATTATTGAAGCGAAACCTTTTTTAAAAGCAAATTCAAATTCGTTGGTTTACTTGAATTTTAAAGAAGCTTTGCGAATTTTAAGAAAGATGAAATATAATGAAAATGAATAGAATATTAGTAATTGGTGACATTCACGGTGGTTTACATGCTTTGCATCAAATTATGGAAAGAGCAAATGTTACCAAAAACGATACTTTAATTTTTCTTGGAGATTATGTTGATGGTTGGAGCCAATCGCCAGAAGTAATTGATTATTTAATTGAATTGGGCGAAAAGCAAAACTGTATTTTTATTAATGGAAATCATGATGAATTATTATTAGAATGGCTTTCAGAAAGTGAAGATAATCTTGATTGGTATAGACATGGCGGTGAATCAACAGTTTTGGCTTATAGAAATGTTTCCTCTGAAACTAAAAGGGAACACATTGCTTTTCTACAATCTTTAAAGCCATATTATTTGGATGATAAAAAGCGTTTATTTATTCATGCTGGGTTTACCAATTTAAACGGAATTGATTATGAATATTTTCCAAAATTATTTAGTTGGGACAGAACATTATGGGAAACAGCATTAGCATTGGATGATTCAATTTCAAAAGAAAGCGAGTTCTATCCAAAACGTTTTAAGCATTATCATGAAATTTACATTGGTCATACACCAGTAACCCGAATCAATAAAACCGTTCCAATACAAAAAGCAAATGTTTGGAATATTGACACTGGAGCAGCTTTCAAAGGTCCGTTGACAATTATGGATATAGAAACAAAAGAATATTGGCAAAGCGAACCTGTTTTTACACTCTATCCTTTTGAAAAAGGAAGAAATTAATATAAATGGTTATTTTTGTCGAATAATAAATAAAGAAAAATGAAAAATATTTTTATCCTGCTGGCAGTTTTAAGTTTTAGTTTAGGCAATGCACAAGCATTTAAAGGAAAAGGCGACATAAAAGGTCAAGTAGGGTTAACACTGCAAGATGGTGGAACGGGAATTGGAATTTCTACTGATTTTGGTATTGGCGAAAACATGTCTTTTGGAATTGTGGCTGGTTATATGTTGAATGCTGATAAAATAGCTGATGTAAAACCACGTTTTGAAGACAGAGCAGATTTGAGAATTCGATTTAATGCTAATATAGGTAATGTTTTCAAGTTAGAAGATAACATGGATGTTTATCCAGGATTGAGTTTAGGACTTAGAAATTTTGGTGGTCATTTAGGATTTAGATATTTTTTCACAGATGGATTTGGTGTATTTGCAGAAAGCTCAGTTCCTTTAGCAAGATATGATACTGATGTAAATGGTTTTGAACACTATAACAACCAATTTATGTTTACAATCGGAACTTCCTTTAAATTAGACTAAAATGAGTATTGTAACTGAAAAAAGATTAAAAGACAGAAGCGGTTCAGTTTGTGAAATTAGCGGAAGTAATGAAAATTTGGTTGTGTATTTGGTTGAACCAAAAACAGAAGATATTCCAGAAAACTGTGTTTTAATATCTAAAAATTTAAAAGACCAAATTGAAAATCCTGAAACTATGAATCCAAACGATTGGCGTGGTTTGAGTGATAGCATGTGGAATGAAAATTTACCCGTACAAATAGTTTCTTGGCGAATGTTGGCAAGAATGAAAAATCACGATTTATTGGATATGATGTATCTTGACGATGATGCATTAGAATGGGCAAAAGCAACTGGCGAAGCCGATGATGATGAAGGAAAAATTATTCACAAAGATTCTAATGGAAACATTCTAAATGATGGTGATTCGGTAGTTTTAATAAAAGATTTGGATGTAAAAGGCGCAAACTTTACTGCAAAACGTGGCGCAGCAGTACATAATATAAAACTTGTTTGGGATAATGCCGAACAAATTGAAGGCAGAGTTGAAAACCAACATATTGTTATTTTAACTCAATATGTAAAGAAGACGAAGTAATCATATTTATCCAAATAAAAAGTCCCAAATATTTGGGACTTTTTATTTTCTTATATTTAGAGTAAGGATTATAAATCAAATTTGATTCCTTGTGCCAATGGCAATTGGTCTGAATAATTAACCGTATTGGTTTGTCTTCTCATGTATACTTTCCAAGCATCTGAACCGGATTCTCTTCCGCCACCAGTTTCTTTTTCTCCACCAAAAGCACCACCAATTTCTGCACCAGAAGTTCCGATGTTAACGTTAGCAATACCACAATCAGAACCAGCGAAAGACAAGAACTTTTCAGCTTCTTTCATTTCGTTAGTCATTATAGCTGATGATAATCCTTGAGCAACACCATTTTGAAGTTCAATAGCGTTTTCAACTTCTCCAGAGTATTTCATTAAATATAAAATAGGCGCAAAAGTTTCGTGTTGAACAATTTCAAAATGATTTTCGGCTTCAATTATAGCTGGTTTCACGTAACAACCACTTTCATAACCTTCGCCAGAAAGAATACCACCTTCAACCAATACTTTTCCACCTTCGGCTTTTGCTTTTTCAATAGCAGCCAAATACGCATTAACAGCATCAGTATCAATTAATGGTCCGATATGATTTTTTTGATCCAAAGGATTTCCAATAGTCAATTGTTTGTATGCGCCAACAATAGCATCACGAACTTTTTCATAAACTGATTCGTGGATGATTAATCTTCTTGTAGAAGTACATCTTTGACCGCAAGTTCCAACGGCACCAAAAACAGCACCAGGAACAACAACTTTTAAATCAGCAGTTGGAGTAATGATGATGGCATTATTTCCACCTAATTCTAATAATGATTTTCCAAAACGTTGAGCAACAGTAGTTCCAACAATTCTACCCATTCTGGTAGAACCAGTAGCGGAAATTAACGGAATTCTAGTATCTGTAGTCATCATTTCACCTACTTTATAATCGCCATTAATAATACATGAAATTCCTTCTGGTAGATTATTTTCTTTTAAAATTCCAGCAATAATATTTTGACAGGCAATTGAACATATTGGTGCTTTTTCTGAAGCTTTCCATACACAAACATCACCACAAATCCATGCTAAAGCTGTGTTCCAAGACCAAACAGCAACCGGGAAATTGAAAGCAGAAATGATTCCAACAACTCCCAAAGAATGCCATTGCTCACGCATTACATGTCCTGGACGTTCCGATGGAATGGTTTGTCCGTTCAATTGACGAGAAAGACCAACCGCAAAATCACAGATATCAATCATTTCTTGAACTTCACCGTAACCTTCTTGTAAAGATTTACCCATTTCATAGGAAACCAATTTACCAAGAGGTTCTTTTAATTCTCTTAATTTATTCCCAAATTGGCGAACGATTTCACCTCTTTGTGGCGCAGGCATAGCTCTAAAAGTTTTAAAAGCTGAAGTTGCTGCTTGCATTACTTTTTCGTAATCTGCTGCCGTTGTAGTTTTTACTTTTCCAATTAATTGTCCGTCTACGGGAGAATAACTTTCGATGATTTCACCGTTTGAAAACCATTCATTTCCTGTTGATGTTCCTTCATTTATGGCTTTTACACCTAATAGTTCTAATGCTTCAGTCATTCCAAATTGTTGAGCAATTGAATTTTGTGTTATTGTTGACATTGTGTGGTTTTTGATTTTAATTTTTAAATATTTATGCAAAAATAGAGGTTTATTTTAAATATTTAATAATATGAATATCTGGATATACGAGTAAATAATTATTTTACAAATCGTTTGTCAGTTTCCATAACATTTCCACAGTTTTTGCAAGTGCGAAGTTTTTCAGAATTATAAAAATGTTCAAAATGTTTAAGAAAATCAACTTCAATATCTTTCAATTCAAAGTATACTTCGTAAAGTTTATGATTGCAATTATCACAAAACCATAGTAAACCATCAGGAATTTCTCTTCCAACTCTTTTTCGTTCTACTACTAAACCAATAGAATTTTCTTTTCTGACAGGCGAATGCGGAATTTTTGCAGGCAACAAAAACATATCGCCAGCAGATAGTTTCATGGCTTTTTTTTCACCATTATCTTGAACGTAAACGGTTATTTCTCCTTCTAATTGGTAGAATAGTTCTTCGGTTTCGTTGTAGTGATAGTCTTTGCGAGCATTTGGCCCAGCAACAATCATAACAATATAATCACCCGAATCAACATATAGATTTTTATTTCCAACAGGTGGTTTTAATAAATGACGGTTCTCATCTATCCATTTATTAAGATTGAAAGGTTTTTGAACGGACATAGTTTTTTTACGAATTTACTAAAAATAAAAAAGGTTAGAAAAACTAACCTTTTAAAATTATTTATTTAATTTCCTTAAGTAGATAAATGAAAACGGGAAAGTGATCACTAAAACCAGGTGCCGCATTAGAATTACGCAACGGATATCCTTTATATTGGCCTGAGGTTTGTATCATATATGGTTTATTGTATATACCAGCTTTCCAGTAACGGAAAGAGGAATAGTCTTTTCTAGTAAATGCTTCTGAAATCATAATTTGGTCAAAAATATCACCAGAATCTCTCCAAAATAAAGACGCATTTCCTTTATAAAACATTTCCTCAAAAGGATTGTATATATCTGATGAACTTTTTAATTCTTCTTTCTTGCGTTTGGCTCCAATACCTTCCTTAACACTTTTGTTATATGTACCATCATTTAAATCACCCATAGTAATAATTTTTGCATTAGGATTAATAGCAATTAAGGAGTCAATTATCTTTCTGTTAAGTCTTCCTGCCGCTTCTCTAAAAGGTGAACTTTTCTTTTCTCCTCCAGAACGTGATGGCCAGTGATTTACAATAATATTTACTTCTTCTCCGTCTAAATATCCTGTAACCAATAATTGATCTCTTGTATAAACTCTTTCATCAGAATTGGTTGTTGTAACATCATCAGTAGCTTCTTCTTTATCTTTTTTATCACCTTTTCCTTCTTGATTTTTATAAATAATCAAAGGAATATTTCTATAGCTAGTTGGTTTAAAATGCTTTTTTTGATAAAGAAACCCAACATCTATTCCTCTTTTGTCTGGAGAATCAAAATGTACAATTCCATAGTCTTTATTGATCAATAAAGGTTCCTTTACTAAATCTTCTAAAACACCTCTGTTTTCAATTTCACAACAACCTAATAATGTTGGTGAGTTATTTGGGTTTTCACTAGTTCCGATTTCTGAGATAACTCTGGCTAAGTTGTGTAATTTTTGCTTGTATTTAGCACCAGTCCAACTCATTGCTCCATTTGGAAGCCATTCTTCGTCATTATTTGGACCATTAATGGTATCAAATAAATTTTCTAGATTATAAAATGCTACAGTATGAATATTGTACTTTTTTGTCTGTCCATTTGCGCTCATAATTGCGAATAGTCCAAAGAAAACAGCTATTAATTTTTTAATTCTCATAAAAGTTATATTAATTTAATATCAAGTTTTTTACAAACTTCGGGCCAAAAGTAAATAATATTATTAAAAGATGTACATTTGCAGGCTGTTATATTAATATTAAATATGACAAAAAAAGAAATATAATCAAATTTTATTTATGAAAAAACTTGTTTTTAGTACACTACTTGTTTTACAGACATTATTGACTTTTGCACAGTCAATTACTGGTATTACAGGTAAAGTGATTGATTCAAAAGCACAAAAACCATTACAAAATGTTGTTGTTTCAATCCAAAACACAAATTTTACATCTTTAACTGATGCTACAGGGACATTTGTTATAAAAGATGTAAATAAAGGCTCTCATCTTTTAAAAGTTTCAAGTGTTGGTTATAAAGACCAATTACTTTCAATTGAAATTGAAGAAGGGAAACTTATAGATTTAGGAATCGTTGTTTTAGATGAAGACATTACCGCGGAACAGCAACTAAGTTTAGTTACATTAACAGAGAATGATTTAGGAGATGATAATAGTGGTTCTGAAAGTACTTCAGGATTACTTCAAGCATCAAGAGATGTTTATCAACAAGCTGCCGCGTTCAATTGGGGACAAGCCCGTTTTAGAATAAGAGGTTTTGATAATGAATATGGAACAACTATGATAAACGGTATCATAATGAATAAGTTATATGATGGAAGACCACAATGGAGTAATTGGGGCGGATTAAATGATGCTACTCGTAATCAAGAGTTTACAATGGGTTCAGCACCTTCAGATTATACTTTTGGGAATGCTTTAGGAACTCAAGAAATTAATACAAGAGCTTCATTTTATCGTCCAGGAACAAGACTTACTTTTTCAGGAACAAATACAAATTATAGTTGGAGAACAATGGGAACTCATGCATCTGGATTAAGTAAAGATGGTTGGGCATTTGTAGTTTCTGCATCAGGAAGATGGGCAAAAGAAGGTTTCTTTGAAGGAACAGATTACGATGCAAAATCTTTGTTTGCAAGTGTTGAGAAAAAGTTTAATGAAAAACATAGCTTAAACCTTACGGCAATTTATGCTCAAAACAAAAGAGGAAAATCTTCTCCAAATACTCAAGAAGTTACCGATTTAATGGGTTATCAATATAACTCTTATTGGGGTTGGCAAGATGGAAAGAAACGTAATTCTAGAGACAAAGAAGTTGATGAACCTATAGTAATGCTTTCTCATTACTGGAAATTATCGGATAACACGAGTTTGAATACCAATGTTGCCTATCAAACTGGTAGAATTTCAAACTCTAGATTAGAAAATCCTTTAGGAAACAATCCAGATCCTACTTATTATAGAAAATTACCAAGTTATTATTTTAATAATCCAGATAGCTGGCAAACGGTAACTAATCCTGATGGTTCAACTTCTCAAATAAATCCAGAAGCTATTTTAGCACAACAACAATTTCTAGCAAACAGTCAAATTAATTGGAATGCAATGTATGTTGCAAACCAAAATACTGCAACTGGTGAAAGTGCCTATGCTTTGACTGAACAAAGAAATGATGATAACACGCTTACTGCAAATATGCTATTAAGTAGTGTTATTTCTAATAATATAAGTGTAAATGCAGGAGTGAGCTTCAGAAATGTAAAATCACATAATTATGCTGCAGTTATTGATTTATTAGGTGGAGATTATCTATTAAATGTAGACAGATTCTTTTTAGGAGACAACAGTCAGTTTGACTTAAATAATCCTAATCAACATGTTATCGAAGGTGGAACTTTTGGTTATAACTATAATCTTTTTGCAAACGTTGTTGACGGATTTACTCAATTCAAATTCAACTATAAAAAATTTGATTTCTATTTAGCTCAAACTTTTTCAAGAAGTGAGTATCAAAGAGAAGGGTTGTATAGAAGTGGAAATTATGTAAACAACTCATACGGCAAAGGAGATTCTAAAGTATTTGAAAATTTTGGTTTCAAAGGAGGTTTGACTTATAAATTAACAGGCCAGCATTATTTTGACTTTAATGGAATGTATTTAACAAAAGCACCAAACTTGAGAAATAGTTTTTATAACTCAAGAAGAAGTAATGAATTTACAGAAGATTTAAATAGTGAAAGAATCATAAGTGCTGATGGAAGTTATATTTTGAGAATGCCAAAATTCAAGGCAAGAGTAACAGGATTCTATTCTAAAATAAAAGATGCTACTGAAATTGCTTTCTTCTATGCTGAAAACGTAAGTGATGCAGAAGGTGATGAAGACTCTTTTATTACAGAGATTGCAACAGGTGTTGAAAAACAAAATTTAGGTGTAGAATTAGGTTTAGAATATCAAATTACTTCAACGATTAAAGCTACAGTTGCTGCTTCATATGGGCAATATACTTATTCTAACAATGCAAGATTACAAACAAGCGACGACAATTTAGCTTCTCAAGGGTTAAGTCCTTTAACAGATTTTGGTACGGTGTACTTAAAAGACTACCACCAACCAGGAATGCCACAACAAGCATATTCTTTTGGATTAGAATACCGCGATCCTAATTACTGGTGGATTGGAGCAAATATTAACTATTTATCGGATAGTTATATTAGTCTTTCTAAAATTATGCGTACAGATAATTTTAGTATTAATAACGAAACTGGAGTTTCTTATTCAGGAGCTACACCTGAAACAGTTAGAAATATTTTAAAGCAAGAGAAATTTGATAGCTTTTCTTTACTAAATTTAACAGGAGGAAAATCTTGGAGAATTAGCAATAAAAACCGCAACACTTTTGGATTTTTTGCATCTATAAATAATGTATTGGACGTAGAATATAAAACAGGTGGTTTTGAACAATCAAGAAAAGCTACATATCCTGATCTAGTGGCTGATAATGCTAACGGAACACCATCATTTGGGCACAAGTATTTCTATGGATACGGAAGAACATATTTTGTTAATTTCTATATTAACTTCTAAAATAAAGACTATGAAAAAAAATATTTTAAAATCAATTTTCTTGTTAGCAATTACTTCTATATTGCTTGCAAGTTGTGTAAAGGAAGATGATTATGTACTTCCAACAACTAGAGTTCCATTTTATCAAGAAGAATTTCAGGATATTCAGCATGATACAAACTTAGATTTGACAGGTTGGACAAATTATGCCGAAGTTGGTACTAAACTCTGGAAAGAACGTATATACCAAGGAAATGGTTATGCAGAATTTAATACCTATGGTTCTGGAGATGCAGTAAATATAGGTTGGTTAGTTTCACCTGGATATGATCTTACTGGTTATGAAAACCCAAAATTTTGTTTTCAATCAGCTCAAAACTTTGTCTCTAGTGATGAAAATAAATTACAGGTTTATGTTTCTACAGATTATGATGGAGTAAATGTGTTAAATGCAACTTGGACTGAAGTTACTGCTAAAATCGCTGATAAAAACACTACAGGATATAAATTTATCCCATCAGGGGAAATAGATTTAAAAGCATTTGAAAATCAAACAATTTATGTGGCTTTTAAAGTTACAGGTTCTGGTACTAACACTAGTTTAGATGGATTATTTGAAGTAGATAATCTATATATATACACATCAAAATAATAGCTATGAAAAATTTAAAATTAGTATTAACAGCATTTGTATTCGCCGCTATTTTTAGTTGTGCAAATGATGATCATTATTCAACTCCAGATTTATCAAATGAATGTGTGAGTATTTCAAAGACCAAAGAAGTTTTAGATATTACTAGCATCGCTACAGCTTCAGCAACACAATATACACCAGCAGAAGGACTGAATGAAGATTATATAGAAGCTTATGTAACTTCCAGTGATGAAGGTGGAAACTTTTATAAATCTATTTCAATGATGAATTTAGACGGTACTGTTGGATTTAGTATGCCAGTGGATAATTATAATTTATTCAATGAATTTGAACCAGGAAGAAAAGTAACTATTAAACTAGATAAAAACAGATACTTTAACAAACAACACGGTTCAACTGTTTTAGGTTCTTCTTATAACAATGGTGTGGGTAGAGTTTCAGGAGTAGAATACAAAGATGTTATTTTTAGATCATGTGATAATGTTAATGAAGACAATATTACAAAACATCTAACCGTAGCTCAAGCAAAGAATGATCAATATTTGAATATGTTGATAGAATTTGATGCAGTTCAGTTTACTAATGTTTCTTTGGATAAAAAATATTTTGATGCTTCTGTAAATAATCTTGGTGGAGCAACAAACCATGAAATCACCGACAAATTCGGAAATAAAATTATTGTTAGAGTTAGCGAATATGCAAAATTTGCAGGAGATAAAATACCTTCAGGAAATGGAAAAATTCGTGGAGTTCTAACAAAATACAATAATGATTATCAATTTATGATTAGAACTTTAGAAGATGTTCACATGATGGATACTAGATATGTTCCAACTACATTTTTTGAAGAATCATTTGCAACAAATTTTCCAAATTGGGTTGTTAAAAATGTAACAGGTTCTAATCAGTGGGCTGTTCAAGCATCTTTTGGAAACCCAACATACAATGCCTTTATAAATGGTTTCGGCAATAACAATGAAGACTGGTTAATCTCTCCATCTATTAATTTAAGCACAAATACTTTTGCTATTTTATCATTTGAAACAAGTACACGTTTTAGTGGACCAGCATTACAGGTTTTTGTTTCAACAGATTATGACGGAACGAGTGCTCCAAATACAGCTACTTGGACACAACTTACAGGTTTTAATTTACCTGCTTGGACTAGTGGAACTTATACTTCTTGGAGCGCTGGTGCTTCAGGTGGAATTAATATTTCTTCATACACTGGAAATTCAAATGTTAGGGTTGCTTTCAAATATACATCTACAACATCTTCTGCAGCAGCATGGGAAGTTGATAATGTTAAAGTGGTAGGACAATAACTTTTAACTCATAATGACTTTAAAAGCCTCGATTTTTCGGGGCTTTTTTATTTTAATCACATTATCATTACTTTTACAATTCCTAAAATTTATTCTAATGAAAAAAATAGCACTATTCATTTTTACCTTTATGGCATTACCAGCAATCGCACAACAAGTATTATCCCCTGAAACATTATGGAAACTCAACAGGGTTTCTGTTTTAGGAATTTCAAACGATGGAAAATCAATTATTTATAAGGTTTCAACACCTTCAGTCGAAGAAAACAAATCGTCTTCTAAAACATATATTATTCCAATAAGTGGCGGAACTCCAGCAGAAATAAAAGATACCAAAGACATTCTTAAAGATAAAAATGTTTCCCCTGATGCTAAATACATTCTTTCTACAGAAGAAGTAAAAGTAGAAAAAGTGCATGGCAAAGACTATTATTCAGAATTAGAAAAATCCAATGTTCAAATCTATAATAGTTTAGACTATCGCCATTGGGATAAATGGAATGACGGTACACACAACCACGTTTTCTTTGCAGAGAATAAAGACAAAGCAAAACCAACAGACATCATGCTAAACGAACCTTTTGATAGTCCACAAAAGCCATTTGGAGACGATGAAGATTACATTTGGTCACCAGATAGCAAAAGCATCATCTACGTTTGCAAGAAGCTTGCAGGAACGCAATATGCAATTTCTACCAATACCGATTTATACGAATATAACATCGAAACAAAAAAGACTAAAAATTTAACAGAATCCAATAAAGGTTACGATACAAATCCTGCTTTTTCACCAAACGGCGATTTAACTTGGTTGCAAATGAAGCGCGATGGCTATGAAGCTGATAAAAACGACATCATCGTTCGTTTTAAAGGAATGGATATCAACCTAACAGCCAATTGGGATGGAAGCGTTGACAGTTTTCAGTGGAGTGCCGATGGCAAAAAAGTATATTTCATTGCAGCAGTTGACGGAACAAAACAACTTTTTGAAGTAAATTTTCCAGGGTTAACAAGAATTGCAATTACAGTTAAACAAATTACCAATGGCGATTTTGATGTAAATAGTTTAGTTGGTTTTTCGGGCGAAAATGCAATAATCACTAGAACTGACATGAACCATGCAGCTGAAATTTATTCATATAATCTAAAAAATAAAGAATGGAAGCAAATCACAAAAACAAATGATGATATCTATTCAAAACTTTCCCTGCCAAAATTCGAAAAAAGATACGTATCCACTACTGATAACAAGAAAATGTTAGTTTGGGTAATCCTTCCGCCAAATTTTGATAAAAACAAAAAATATCCAACACTGCTTTATTGTCAAGGCGGACCACAATCACCATTAACACAATTCTATTCTTTCCGTTGGAATTTCTCTTTAATGGCTTCACAAGGATATATTGTTGTGGCACCAAACCGTCGCGGAATGTATGGTCACGGACAAGCTTGGAATGAGCAAATTTCTGGCGATTGGGGCGGACAAGTAATGAATGATTACCTTTCAGCTATAGACGATGTTTCTAAAGAAAGTTATGTCGATAAAAACCGATTAGGATGTGTTGGCGCAAGTTATGGCGGTTATTCAGCGTTTATGTTAGCAGGAATTCATAAAAATCGTTTCAAAACATTCATTGCTCACGATGGTGTTTTCAATTTAGTGAGTATGTACGGAACAACCGAAGAAGTATTCTTTGACAATTGGGAACACGGCGGTGCATATTGGGAGGACAATGTAATAGCAAAGAAAACCTATACAGCTTTCAATCCAATTACCTATGTAAACAATTGGAATACGCCAATACTAATCATTCAAGGAGGCTTGGATTTCAGAGTACCAATTGGTCAAGGACAAGAAGCCTTCCAAGCAGCACAATTAAAAGGAATAAAAAGCCGATTATTATATTTTCCAGAAGAAAACCACTGGGTGTTAAAACCACAAAATGCCATCGTTTGGCAAAGAGAATTCTACAAATGGCTTAAAGAAACATTATAAAATAAAAACCCTACTTTTTAGTAGGGTTTTTTATTTCTTACACTTCTTTCATTTTGAAACTTTCCATAAACTTAGTAGTATAGTTTCCTTCTACATAATCTGGTTCATCCATCAACTGTCTGTGGAATGGTATTGTAGTTTTAATTCCTTCAATTACAAATTCATCTAATGCACGTTTCATCTTATTGATTGCTTCTCCACGAGTTTGAGCAGTAGTAATTAATTTCGCAATCATAGAGTCATAATTCGGCGGAATAGTATAACCAGCATAAACATGCGTATCAAGACGAACACCATGACCTCCAGGAGCATGTAAAACGGTTATTTTTCCTGGCGATGGTCTAAAGTCATTATATGGATCTTCGGCATTAATACGACATTCTATAGAGTGTAATTGTGGCAAATAGTTTTTTCCAGAAATTGGTACACCAGCAGCCACTAAAATTTGCTCACGAATCAAATCATAATCGATAACTTGTTCCGTAATTGGGTGTTCTACCTGAATACGAGTATTCATTTCCATGAAATAAAAGTTTCTGTGTTTATCTACTAGAAACTCTACTGTTCCTGCTCCTTCATAACTA
The DNA here is from genome assembly GCF_032098525.1 of Flavobacterium sp. PMTSA4. NCBI lineage: Bacteria > Pseudomonadati > Bacteroidota > Flavobacteriia > Flavobacteriales > Flavobacteriaceae > Flavobacterium > Flavobacterium capsici. The sequence continues at coordinate 2,140,722 of NZ_CP134890.1, read as the reverse complement.
ATATATTCGGCTGCTTTAACTGCTGCTTCACCCATTTTAGTACGTAATTCATCTGTCATAAATGGCGAAGGAGTTTCTTCGGTTAATTTTTGATGACGACGTTGAACAGAACAATCTCTTTCCGAAAGGTGACAAGCTTTTCCATAAGAATCACCAACAACTTGAATTTCAATATGTCTTGGTTCTTCAATCAGTTTTTCCATATACATACCATCATTTCCAAAAGAAGCTGCAGCTTCTTGACGAGCACTTTCCCATGCTTTTTCAAGTTCTTCTTCTTTCCAAATAGCACGCATTCCTTTTCCACCACCACCAGCGGTAGCTTTCATCATTACTGGGTAACCAATTTCTTTGGCAACTTTTTTGGCTTGTGCAAAATCTTCTAAAATTCCTTCCGAACCTGGAACACAAGGAACACCTGCAGCTTTCATTGTAGCTTTTGCAGTAGCTTTATCTCCCATTTTTTCAATCATTTCTGGAGATGCGCCAATAAATTTTATACCGTGTTCTTGACAAATTTTAGAAAATTTAGCATTTTCAGATAAGAAACCATAACCTGGATGAATAGCGTCAGCATTTGTAATTTCTGCTGCTGCTATGATATTAGACATTTTTAAGTAAGAAAGATTACTTGGCGGCGGACCAATACAAACGGCTTCGTCAGCAAATTTTACATGCAAGCTTTCAGAATCAGCAGTTGAATATACTGCTACGGTTTTTATTCCCATTTCGCGACAAGTTCTAATCACTCTTAGGGCAATTTCACCTCTATTGGCTATTAATATTTTTTTGAACATAATTTTTTAAATTAGATAAGTAGATATTTTTGGATTGTTAGCGATTTTAGAGTTTATAATTATTTATTAAAATCTAAAATCTAAAATCTAAAATCTAAAAATTATGATGGGTCAACTAAGAATAAAGGTTGGTCAAATTCTACTGGTGACATGTCGTCAACAAGAATTTTAACTATTTTTCCTGAAACTTCTGATTCAATTTCATTGAATAATTTCATTGCTTCAACAACACATAATACATCACCTTTACCAACAGAACTTCCTACTTCAACAAATACAGGTTTGTCTGGAGCAGGTTTTCTATAAAATGTTCCAATCATTGGTGATTTTATTGTTACGTATTTTGAGTTATCATCTGCTGGCGCTGAAGCAACTGGCGCAGCAGGTGCGGCTGGTTGAGCAGCAGGTGTAGCTTGAACTACTTGTGGCATTGGTGCTTGTTGAACATAAGTAACATCAGGAGTGTTTCCTTCAAGAGTAGTTCTGATTGTAATTTTTACATCCCCTGTTTCTAACTTCACTTCAGCAACTCCTGTATTGGATACAAATTTGATTAAGTTTTGAATTTCTTTTAAATCCATAATAGTTGTTTTTAGAATTATTAGTTTATTGTTTGTTGTAAGCCCATTTTAAGTAGATAGAACCCCAAGTAAATCCACCACCAAAAGCAGCGAAAATTAGATTATCTCCTTTTTTAAATTTATTTTCAAAATCACTCAATAATAGTGGTAATGTAGCTGAGGTTGTATTACCATATTTTTGAATATTTACAAGAACTTTATCATCATCTAACCCCATTCGACTGGCAGTTGCATCAATAATTCTTTTATTCGCCTGATGCGCAATTAGCCAGTTTACATCGTCTTTGGTTAAATTATTTCTTTGCATAATTTTTTCACTGACATCTGCCATTCCAGAAACAGCATACTTGAAAACAGTTTTTCCGTCCTGAAAAACATAGTGTTGGCGATTTTCAACTGTTTCAGCAGAAGGCGGAAGTATTGAACCACCAGCATCAATCTTTAAATATTCTCTTCCGATACCATCACTACGTAAAAATTCATCTTGAAAACCAAGACCTTCTTCATTTGGTTCAAATAAAACTGCACCAGCACCATCACCAAAAATAATACAAGTTGCTCTATCAGTATAATCAATAATTGAAGACATTTTATCGGCACCGATTAATAATACTTTTTTGTATCTTCCTGATTCGATATACGCAGCAGCAGTTGACATTCCGTAAAGGAAACTTGAACATGCAGCTTGTAAATCATAAGCAAAAGCATTTACTGCTCCAATTTGAGTAGCAACATAAACGCCAGTTGAAGCTACAAGCATATCTGGAGTTGCTGTTGCTAAGATTACTAAATCTATTTCTTCGGGATTAATATTTGCTTTTGAAATTAAATCTTGGGCTGCTTTAATTGCTAAATAAGAGGTTCCTTTTCCTTTTTCTTTTAAAAGGCGTCTTTCTTTTATGCCTGTTCGAGTTGTAATCCATTCATCATTAGTATCAACCAAAGTTTCCAAAACTTGGTTAGAGAGAACAAAATCAGGAACATAAGATCCAACTGCGGTTATTGCGGCTGTTTTTTTATTCATAAATTGTTATTTTCTTTTCTTTTTTAGAAAAGTTGTGGAAATTACAAATTTTTTTCAATCCTTTACTAATTTAGATTGGATATTTATCAAAGTTAGTCAAAACAAAAAACTCTCACAAAGTGAGAGTCTGTTTTTTTATAAAAACTTTTATTATGCTTCAGCAACAGATTTATCAATAACTACTTGTCCTCTGTAGTACATTTTACCTTCATGCCAGTAAGCTCTGTGATATAAATGTGCTTCTCCAGTTACTGGACAAGTTGCAATTGTAGCAGCAGTTGCTTTATAGTGAGTTCTTCTTTTGTCTCTTCTTGTTTTCGAGGTTTTTCTTTTAGGATGTGCCATTTTCTATATTATTTATCCGTTAACAGTTTTTTTAATTCGTCCCATCTTGGGTCAGTATCGTCTTCTTTTTTATCTTTTTCTTTAATTTCTTTGACTTGTAAATCTTTTAATTTTTCCAAAGCTTCAGATTGCAATGTGCCATCTTTTACTCCTGGATGAATTCTTTTATGAGGAATTGATAATACAATCATTTCATAAATATATTGTGATAAATCAATTTGATGTTCGCCATGTGGAAGAATTAATAATTCATCATTATCATTATTAAATTCATCTCCAAATTGAACAATCAGTTTTAATTTTCCTTTAATTGGTAAATCAAACATTTCTCCTGTTAAATCACACGGAACATTAACTGAGCCAGCATGTTTAAAAAGGATTTCAAGCATTGTTGACTTTTTTTCAAGAACAACATTTACTTTAATTTCACAATTTTCAAATTCATCAAAACTAAATTCGTCAAAGAACTTTTTTTCAATTGTATATTCAAACTGGTGTTTTCCTAACTTTAATCCAATAAATGGAATTAAATATTCATTCGTACTTTTCATCTACACAACAATTTGCCCCAAACTTTCGGGAGTGCAAAGATATAAAATTATTGGAATTACAATAAGCTTATCAACATTTTTTTGTTTATAACTGTTTTTCTTTTGTTTTCAAGGGATTAGAGCTTATTTCTTTATACTCATTTCGTGAATTATAAATATCAATAGCAGCATATACTGCTTCTTTAAACGAATTATAGTCTGCAATTCCATTTCCAGCAATTTCATAAGCTGTTCCATGATCAGGAGAAGTTCTTATTTTACTTAATCCGGCAGTATAGTTTACTCCATTACCAAATGAAAGCGTTTTAAACGGAATTAATCCTTGGTCATGATAGGTTGCAATTACGGCATCATACTTTTCATATTGATTACTTCCAAAAAAACCATCAGCAGCATAAGGTCCAAAAACTAATGTTCCTTTTTCAAATAGTTTTTTTATTGTAGGTTTTAGTAATTCATCATCTTCTTTACCAATTACACCATTATCACCAGCATGAGGATTTAATGCTAAAACAGCAATTCTAGGTTTGTTTATGCCAAAATCTTGAATAAGCGATTTCTTTATTGTTTCAATTTTTTGAATAATTAGTTTTTCATTCAAATGTTTGGCAACTTCATTCACAGGAACATGATCAGTTAATAAACCAACTCTTAAATTATCTTGAATCATAAACATCAAAGCGTTTCCATCAAGTTCTTGGTTTAAGTAATCAGTATGTCCAGGAAATTTGAATTCTTCCGATTGAATATTATATTTATTGATTGGAGCTGTTACTAATACGTCAATTTCATTTTCTTTCAAAGCTTTTGTAGCGGCTGTAAAAGATTTTATAGCATATTTGCCAACGGTTTCATCATTAGTTCCAAAATTTATATCTACTCCTTCACGCCAAATGTTCAATACATTTATTTTACCAATAACTATTTGTTCGATTTTATCGATACCGTGAAGCTGAGCAGTTAAGTTCAGCTGTTTTTTTATAAAGGAAAGAATTTTAACATTAGCAAAAATCACTGGAGTGCAGAGTTCTAACATTCTATTGTCTTCGAATGTTTTAAGAATTACTTCGCTTCCAATTCCGTTTAAATCACCGATCGAAATTCCAACGATAATATTTTCTGCTTTTTTCATAAGAAAGACTTGTTATTTATTGCTAATTTTGAAGTGCAAATTTAGTAAAATAAAACTACAATGTTTACAGGGATAATTGAAACACTAGGTGTGATTAAAGAAATTGAGAAAGACAAAGAAAATTTAAACATAACTATTTCTTCTTCAATAACTAAAGAATTAAAAATTGACCAAAGTGTAGCGCATAATGGAGTTTGTTTAACCGTTGTTGCCATTGATGGTGATGAATATACAATAACTGCTATTAAAGAAACAATTCTAAAAACAAATTTAAACGATTGGAAAGTTGGTGATGTTGTTAACCTTGAAAGAGCTATGAAGTTAGGAGACAGACTTGACGGACATATAGTTCAAGGACATGTTGACCAAATAGGGTTTTGTAAATCTATAGAAGAATCCAATGGGAGTTGGTACTTTACTTTTGAATATGATAAATCTTTGCAAAATGTAACTATTGAAAAAGGTTCAATAACAATAAACGGAGTAAGTCTTACTGTTGTTAATTCAAAAGATAATGAATTTAGTGTTGCAATAATCCCGTATACTTTTGAAAACACGAATTTTAAAAATTTTAAAAATAAAACAAAAATTAATTTAGAATTTGATGTTATAGGTAAGTATGTTTCTAAACTTTACGGTATGACAAATAAAAAAGCTTCTAATTAATTAGAAGCTTTTTTTATATATTGATTTTTGTAAACTTTATAAATTCCAAACAGAATACTAACCACTACTAATACGACAATACTACCATCAATTGGTAGTCCTGGCGGCGGCGGCGGCGTTGATGGCGGTGGCGGTTCTGGTGCAGCAAAACCTATGTTTGATAGCAGCAAAACCATTGCCAATAAGATAGATATTCTATTCGGGACAATTTTCATAGTGCGTAAAAGTATAAAAAAAATCTAATCTTCAAAATTTTTTAAAAATTTTATCTATTAAATTAATGTTTATATAATCTTTAAAAAGCCTAATAATAGTCAATTATTATACTAATTTATTGAAATATACGAATAAATATGCAATCAAGTTTTAATAAAAAAGACCTCAAAAGAGGTCTTTTATTATTGTGGTCCCACTTGGGCTCGAACCAAGGACCACCTGATTATGAGTCAGGTGCTCTAACCAACTGAGCTATAGGACCAGTTTTGAGGTTGCAATATTACTACTATTTTTTTTTCGTTGCAACTATTTTTTTATTGTATTTCTTGGCAAAGCTCAATTAAAACGCCATTTGTGCCTTTTGGGTGTAAAAAAGCCACAAGTTTGTTGTCTGCTCCTTTTTTAGGGGTTTCGTTTAAAACTATAAACCCTTCGCCTTTCAAGCGTTGAATCTCTTTTTCAATATTTTCTACATCAAATGCAATATGGTGAATTCCTTCTCCTTTTTTATCTAAAAACTTTGCAATAGGACTTTCTGGATTTGTTGCTTCTAAAAGTTCAATTTTATTCGGACCATTCATGAAAAAAGAAGTTTTTACACCTTCATTTATAACTTCTTCCTCTTTATATGGAGGGTTTCCAAATATTTTTTCAAATAATTGATTTGAAGCTTCAAGATTTTTTACTGCAATTCCAATGTGTTCAATTTTTCTCATAAATTTTGCAAAAAGCAAAGATACTAAAAAGTGAAGATGATTTTTGTGTATTTTTGCAGTATGGAAACGAATAGACAGAAAAAAATTGGCAGTGTACTTCAAAAGGATTTAGTTGATATTCTTCAAGGTGAAGTTCGAAAAAACGGAATTACAAACTTGGTAATTTCTGTTTCAAAAGTCAGTGTTACAACTGATTTGTCTATTGCAAAAGTATATTTAAGTGTTTTTCCTCAAGACAAAGCAAAAGATTTATTGGAAGCTGTAAAGACAAACGCACCGTTAATAAAACACGATTTATCTCAAAGAGTAAAATTACAACTTCGAAAAGTTCCAAACTTATCATTCTATATTGATGATTCATTGGATTACATTGAAAAAATAGATAACGCACTTTCTGGAAAAGATAATCCAATTGAAAATACAGATTTACTAGATAAACGCAAGAAGTTTTAATTTGAATTTTCCGCTTTACATAGCTAAACGATACCTTTTTAGTAAAAGCAATAACAATGCTATCAACATTATTACCGGAATTGCATCCGTTGGGATTATTGTTGGAACTATAGCACTTTTTGTGGTGCTTTCAGTTTTCTCAGGATTAAAAGTTTTTAGTTTATCTTTTTCAAATGATTTTGATCCTGATTTAAAAGTATTTCCAGCCAAAGGGAAAACAATTTTAATTAGTGATTTACAAGAAAATCAACTAAAAAAAGTTAAAGACATTTCGATATATTCTAAAGTAACAGAAGAACGTGTTTTGTTTTATTTTAGAGGAAAAGAAATGGTTACTTACTTGAAAGGAATTGACTCTAATTTCACCAAAACCAATGTAGTTTCTAAAAATCTTTTTAATGGTGAATGGCTTTCCGAGAAAACACCTGAAGTTGTTGTTGGTTATGGAATTTCGGAAAAATTATCTTTAGGGTTATTCGATTTTAATAATCCATTTGAAGTATTCGTGCCACGAAAAGGAAAAGCAATTATTGAAAGTGAAGCCGAAGCTTTTAATAAAACCAAGTTAATTCCGATTGGAATTTATGCAATTAGCGAAGATTTAGATAGTAAATATGTTTTTTGCGATTTAGAATTATCGCAAAATTTATTAGAATACAAACCCAATGAATTTTCAGCCATTGAGATAAAAATAGATTCTTTAGCAGATGAAGATAAAGTAATTGAAAATGTAAATTCTATTTTTAAAGGTAAAGTAATTATTAAAAATCGTGCGCAACAAAATGCAACTCTTTATAAAATGTTGAATACTGAAAATATTGCAGTTTATCTAATATTTACCTTAGTGATCATAATTGCTCTTTTTAATTTAGTTGGAGCATTAATTATGATGATTTTAGACAAAAAAGGAAATTTAAAAACGCTGTTCAATTTAGGAGCTGAAGTTAAAGATTTGAAAAAAATATTTCTACTACAAGGAAGTTTGTTAAGCGTAATAGGAGGAATTATAGGGCTAATTTTAGGGATAATTATAGTTGTAATTCAACAAAAATATAATTTGGTAATGATTACTTCAACTTTGGCATATCCAGTTGTTTTTTCTATTCAAAATGTTTTAATTGTTTTTGTTACAATTGTAACTTTAGGAGTGTTTTCTAGCTGGATTGCAAGCAGCAGAATTAATACTAAAATGCTTGATTAAACAAACTGAAAACCAGAATAAACTTGTTGAATTTCGTTCAAACTTTTATATAATTCTTCAGCTGATTCTAAAGTAACCAATTTCAATCGGTGTTCTTTAAAATTTGGAATTCCTTTGAAATAATTGGTGTAATGACGTCGCATTTCTACAATACCAACGCGTTCGCCTTTCCAATCCATAGACCAAGTTAAATGATTTCGGGCTGCTTCAATTCTATCAGACATTGTTGGTTGAGGCAAATGTTCTCCAGTTTGGAAATAATGTTTAATTTCATTAAAAATCCAAGGATAACCAATGGCAGCACGACCAATCATCATGCCATCAAGGCCAAATTTATTTTTGTATTCCAATGCTTTTTCAGGTGAATCAATATCACCATTTCCAAAAATAGGCATTGTAATTCGCGGATTATTTTTTACTCTGGCAATATGCGACCAATCCGAATGACCTTTATACATTTGAGCACGAGTTCTTGCATGAACAGTCAAAGCTTGAACACCAATATCTTGCAGTCGTTCGGCAACTTCATCAATATTAATAGAATTTTCATCCCAGCCTAAACGTGTTTTTACCGTTACTGGAAGATTGGTTCCTTTAATTACTGCTTTAGTCAATCGAACCATTAAATCAACATCTTTCAAAACACCTGCGCCAGCACCTTTACAAACTACTTTTTTCACAGGACAACCAAAATTAATATCTACTAAATCAGGTTGAACCGCATCAACAATTCTGGAAGACATTTCCATTGCTTCTTCATCACCGCCAAAGATTTGAATACCTACAGGTCGTTCGTAATCAAAAATATCCAACTTCATTTTACTTTTCATAGCATCACGAATCAATCCTTCAGAAGAAATAAATTCTGAATACATTAAATCAGCACCATGAAGTTTACACAATCTGCGAAATGGCGGATCGCTTACGTCTTCCATTGGAGCAAGAAGTAAAGGAAAATCAGGTAATTCTATGTTGCCAATTTTAGGCATAAATGGATATTTTTTTGCAAAAATACTAAATTTTGTTGGTTTCAAGTTTTAGCTGTAAAGTTTCAAGTATATAAGTCAAAACTTTGCTTTATATTTGCCGATTAAACGCAAAGCTATTTTGCTGTAAAATTGAGAGATTCAGGAAGATGAAAAACATTAGAAATTTTTGCATCATTGCACATATTGACCACGGGAAAAGTACGTTGGCTGACAGATTGTTAGGCGCAACACAAACCGTGACTGCACGCGAAGAAAAAGCACAGCTTTTAGACAATATGGATTTGGAACGTGAACGTGGAATTACCATAAAAAGTCATGCGATTCAAATGGAATATATGTATAAAGGCGAAAAATATATTTTAAACTTAATCGATACTCCAGGACACGTAGATTTTTCATATGAAGTTTCTCGTTCTATCGCTGCTTGCGAAGGTGCTTTGCTTATTGTTGACGCAGCTCAGAGTATTCAAGCACAAACGATTTCCAATCTGTATCTAGCTTTAGAAAATGATTTAGAAATTATTCCAGTTTTAAATAAAGTTGATTTACCAAGTGCAAATCCTGAAGAAGTAAGTGATGATATTATTGATTTGTTAGGTTGTAAATTAGAAGATATTATTCATGCATCGGGTAAAACTGGTTTTGGTGTTGATAAAATTCTAGAAGCAATCATTGAAAAAGTTCCAGCTCCAAAAGGAAGTGTTGATGAACCTTTACAAGCATTGATTTTTGACTCACATTATAATCCATTTCGTGGAATTGAAGTTATTTTTAGAGTAAAAAATGGAGAAATCCGCAAAGGACAAAAAATAAAGTTCATGGCTACGGGCAATGAATATTTTGCTGATGAAGTTGGAACATTAAAACTAAACCAAGTTCCAAAAGATAAAATTTCTACTGGCGATGTTGGTTATTTGATTTCTGGAATTAAAGAAGCCAAAGAAGTAAAAGTTGGTGATACTATTACCGATGCCAAAACACCAACAACCAATATGATTACTGGTTTTGAAAACGTAAAACCAATGGTTTTCGCTGGAATTTATCCTGTAGATACCGAAGATTTTGAAGATTTACGTGCTTCAATGGAAAAACTACAATTAAATGATGCTTCATTAGTTTTTGCTGCAGAAAGTTCTGCTGCATTAGGTTTTGGATTCCGTTGTGGTTTCTTAGGAATGTTACATCTTGAAATTATTCAAGAACGACTGGAACGTGAGTTTGACATGACGGTTATTACAACAGTTCCAAACGTTTCTTATTTGGCTTATACCAAAAAAGAACCCGATACTGCAATTGTAGTTAACAATCCATCTGATTTACCAGAACCTTCAAAATTGGACAGAGTTGAAGAACCATATATCAAAGCAACCATCATTACCAAATCAGATTTTGTGGGTAATGTAATGAGTTTATGTATTGAAAAACGTGGAATTATAACCAATCAAACCTATTTAACAACCGAAAGAGTTGAATTAAATTTTGATATGCCATTGGCTGAAATTGTTTTCGATTTTTACGATAGATTGAAAACTGTTTCTAAAGGTTATGCTTCTTTTGACTATTCCCCAATTGGAATGCGTCAGTCTAGATTAGTAAAATTAGACGTTTTATTGAATGCACAATCGGTTGATGCACTTTCTGCCTTAATTCACGAAGATAATGCCTATAACATTGGTAAAAAAATGTGTGAAAAACTGCGAGAATTGATACCAAGACAACAATTTGATATTCCTATTCAAGCAGCAATTGGAGCAAAAATTATTGCTCGTGAAACTATAAAAGCGTTACGTAAAGACGTTACTGCTAAATGTTACGGTGGAGATATTTCTCGTAAACGTAAATTACTTGAAAAACAGAAAAAAGGTAAAAAGAGAATGCGTCAAGTTGGAAATGTTGAAATTCCACAAGAAGCATTTATGGCTGTTTTGAAATTAAATGATTAAGTATAAAAAACCCCGAAATTTTCAATTTCGGGGTTTTTATTTATTAGTTTCGGTTAAATTTTTAATCGATTATCATCCGATTGTGTGTCTATCAATTTGTTATACGGATCAACACCAACTTCTAAAGGTTTTTCTTTTACAATAACTGTGATAGAATTGTTGATTTTATCAACTTTTACTTTTTTCAAGTAGAGTTCTTTGTCTTTCTTCTTTCCTTTTACAGTTTGCTCTGAGAAAACACCAATTTCAATATAATCTTCTAAAGGAAATGACTCGATAGTATATTTACTGTCTTTCTTTTTAAAAGTTAAGGTTTTGCCGTTTTTGTCTTTATACAAACGTTTTCCGTTATCATCGGCTTTGTATTTTGAAACTAAAAAGACAATTTTTACTTCATATGTTCCGTTTGGAAGCTTTTTAGAAGTTGCTTTTTCAACTCTATTATCATAAAGAGTTATAGTTTCAAACATATCGTTGATAATATATTTCAAACTGTCTGGAGTTGCAGCATCCAATTCTTCCACAAATTCAAGTGAATTAGTATAAGGTGCGTCTTGAAATGCTACTTTTTGAATGTATTGTTTAATTGCATCATTCATGTTTTTTTCGCCAATATAATCGCTTAAAGCATAAAGAACCAAAGAACCTTTATTGTAATGAATATACTGTTGATTTTCATTATACATCAACGGTTGTTCTTTTTTGTTTTCAAAAGTTCGTCCTTGTAAATAACTATCCAAAGCATCTTTCAAAAATTTACGCATTTGTGTTTTTCCATAGGTATGCTCTAATACTTTTAGCGAACTATACTCTGATAAACTTTCAGAAAGTAATGTTGCGCCTTGAACATTTGCACCAATAACCTGATGAGCAAACCATTGATGCGCAACTTCATGAGAAGTTACAGAAAAAGGATAATCAACACCATTTTCATCTTCATCATCAACAGCAGCAATAAATCCAATCGCTTCCGAAAAAGGAATGGTGTTGGCAAATGATTGGGCAAAACTTCCGCTAGTTCTTGGAAACTCAATAATACGAACTTGTTTATGTTGGTATGGACTAAAGTTTTTGGTATAATAATCTAATGATTTTTTCACACCCGATATCATTCGGTCTAAATTATACTCGTGACCTTTATGATAATAAACTTCAATATTAATGTCGTTCCATTTGTCCTTTTTAACTTCATATTTTGCTGAATTAAAAGCATAGAAATTCAACATTTTTCTATCCATTTTATAATGAAAATAATTTCTGCCGTCTTTTGTCCATTTTTTTGTTAAATAACCTGGAGCAATAGCAGTTTGGTCATCTGAAGTACTAACGGTTGTTTCAAAAGTTACCCAATCGGCATCATTACTTATATATGTGTTTTGACGTGCGATAGAATCTGTTGGTTTTGGCATTCTGTCGCGTGGTTTTAAACCGTATTTTTTTCGAACATCATCATCGGTCAATTCACCTTGATCAGAATAACCAATACTTGGAAACATAGAATTATTAATAAATGTTCCGTTGTATTCTACAGGAGAATTATCTCTGAAAATGCTATTTGGTTTGTTTTTAACTCTAAATTTCATCTGAATTGAATCTCCAGTAGCTAATGATTTTTCCAATCGATAAATGTCAAAATTAAAAACAGTGTCTTTTGAAACTAATTTTGTTTTTACATTAAATGATACTTCGGTTTCCTCGCCATGATTAATATAAATAGTATCAATCGTAACATTAGTTTTGTTTTTTAAAGTATATGTTCCATTAGCAACAAAGTTTCGCTCTTTTGGAAACAAATCCATATCAACTTTAATGTCGGTAATTCTAGGTTGAGGTTTGTGTTCGTATTTTTTATATTTCTTTTCCCATTCAACCATTTCTTTTTCAATTTCTTTTCCCGATTTGGTTTTGTTTACTACATTGTTTTGATAGTAAATGGTACTTCCAAGTGCTATAAAACCAATAAAAGATATTGTTAATGGCATAACAATTTTTGAATTAATTCTTTTGAAAGCGTCTTTGAAACGTGCTTTTGCAGATTGACCAATTCCTCTTGTCCAAAACAATAAAGCCAAACAGAAAAAGGTTATTCCAAGTAAGAACCAGTAAGCTTTATAAATTAAATATAGACTCAAACCATGTCCATATCCATTCATGTCTGAATAATTAAAGCCTGAATCGCTGTTATAAATAAAAACATCTTGCTCAACACCAATTGCAGGAAGGAAATTTAGGCCAATAGATAAAATCAGCAACACAAAAAATCCTAACATGAAGTTTTTGAAAAGAGTTTGAATTAAAATTGCCAAAAACGCCCAAATCATAAAGTGAATTAATTTTAATCCTAATAATTCTTTGAGATAATGGCCAATTTCAAAATCATAAAATCCAGAGTAAGTTTGATATAAAACACCTGCAACCATTATTACCATCAATAAAACTAACTGCATTTTTACCAAAGCAATAAATTTTGAAGTCAATAAAACCCAATTTGGAACTGGAGTTGAATCGATTAAATGGTTCATTCTTGTTGTTGCACCACGATGAATCAGCATTCCTGCAAAAAGAAAAGTTACTATATTAATAAAAAGCCCGAAAGTATTTCCTGGAATTAAAAGCATTTGCCAAGTAACAGGATAAGTATTAGTCCCGAAAATTTCTCCTGCAACAGAAGCTGTTAGTATTATAAAGAGTAAACCAACAACCATAATGCTTATAAAAACCCAGTTTTTCACAATAAACTTGAAGTCTATATTTGATAAACTCCAAGTAGTTTTTAGATTCTGTTTTAATGAATAATCGAAAGATACTTCGGGTAAATTTATTTTTGTAATTCCACCAAAATTATTTTTTACAACGCGTTCTTCATTTTTACTTTTTCCTAAAGTTAAAGCAGTTTGCGTAAATGAAAAATAGCGATAAATCAATACAAAAAGTAAAACAGAAACACCAAGCCAAATCAATCGGTTATAAACAATTGCACCTTCAAATGGAAGCAAATAATTGTTCTTTTCATACATTGTCCAGTATTTGGTGTAATAATCCAAAGCATCAGAACCAAATGGATCAAAAAGTGAAACTAAATATTTATCGTCTGCTTTTTGAGTGAAACTTCCAATTAATCCTTGAATAAAAAGCAATACAATTACTGCAATAAAACCTACAGAAATATTTCTTGTAATAGTTACAATTGAAAAAATAATTACACCATAAAACAACAAATTTGGAATAACAAAAATCAAATAAGTTTCAACATAAGCCATCAATTTATGCGGACCAAGTAAATCTTCGTTAATTCCTGGCAGAAAACAAGCTAAATAGGCAGCTAAACCAATAAAAAGCGTAATAAATACAACTACTAAAAACGAACTGAAGAATTTCCCAAAAAGATAATCACGTTTGGTAAACGGATAGGAAAATAAAATAGAATGCATATTGTATTTAAAATCTCTATAAACAGAAGAGCCAATTATTGAAGGCAACAAAAAATAAATAAAAACTGTTAACTCGTTTATTATCGAGTTTAAAGCAATTGGCGAATTTGAAATTGCTTTAGAAGATGTGGTAGTTTTAAAAGTATCAAAAAAGCCCAAACTACTTGCCATGATAAACAAAGAAAGTAAAAAGAAAATCCCAGCATATATGTATAATGTTGGATTCTTAAACCATCTTTTTAGTTCGAAGGTGAAAATGGTTCCAAACATATTATAAGTCGTTTTTTAATGCAACAAAATAAACATCTTCCAGTTGTGGAGCAGTTTTTATAAATGTTTCATTAGGTTGTTCATTACTAAAAACTCTAATGTTCAATGTGTTGTCTTGATTATAGTTTGAAGAAATGACATTAAATTCTTTTTCATAGTTTTCTAATTCTTCACGAGTAATAATTTTTGTCCAAATTTGATTTTCCAATGTTTTTACAGCTTCAGTTGGTGTATTGTGCATCAATATTTTCCCACCATTTAAAACGGCAACTTCGGTACAAATTTCTTTAACATCGGCTACAATATGCGTTGAAAAAATTACTGTATGATTCGTTCCGATTTCTCGTAAAACATTTAAAAATCGAGAACGTTCTGCAGGATCAAGACCAGCTGTTGGTTCATCAACAATGATTAGTTTAGGATTGTTTAAAAGCAATTGTGCAATTCCAAAGCGTTGCTTCATTCCGCCAGAATAACCGCTTACGTTTTTAGTTCTAACATCATATAAGTTAGTAACTTCAAGCACTTCTTTGATAATTGCTTTTCTATCTTTTGCAGAAGATATTCCTTTTAGTCGAGCAAAATAGTCCAAAAGTTGTTCGGCAGACATACTTGGATAAACGCCAAATTCTTGAGGCAAATAACCCAAAACTTTTCGCAAAGCAATTTGGTCATCTAAAACATTGATTCCATCAAAAGTAATATTACCAGAATCAGGTTTTTGTAGTGTAGCAATAGTTCGCATTAATGATGATTTTCCTGCACCATTTGGACCAAGAAGGCCAAACATTCCAGCGCCAATTTCTAAATTTAAATTATCCAATGCTTTTACACCGTTTGAATAGGTTTTGCTCAAGTTGCTTATTTGAAGTTTCATAAAATTATTGTTTTAGTATTGGTGTCATTTTTAAGATATTGTTACACAAGAATAAGTAAAATTTTAACATTCTATTATAATTTAAAACGATTCTTTCAATTAATAAAGAAAAACATACTTCAATTTGTAACTTTGCCAAACAATTTTTTGAAACTAATAAAATGCTAGAAGATAAAAACCAACAAAGAACTTCCTTATCACAATTAGGAGAATTTGGATTGATTGACCATTTGACCAAAAACTTTGAAGTAAAACAACCATCAACTCTTAAAAGTATTGGCGATGATGCTGCCGTTTTAGATTTTAAGGATAAAAAAGTGGTAATTTCTACAGATTTGCTTATTGAAGGTGTCCATTTTGATTTGGCTTACATGCCGTTAAGACATTTAGGATATAAAGCTGTAGTGGTTAATCTTTCAGATATTGCAGCAATGAATGCTAAACCAACTCAAATAACGGTTTCTATTGCGGTTTCTAATCGTTTTCCGTTAGAAGCATTAGAAGAACTGTTTGATGGCATTACGTTGGCTTCAAAAGCGTACAATATTGACGTTATTGGTGGTGACACAACTTCTTCTCAAAAAGGATTGATTATTTCGATAACTGCTGTTGGTGAAGCAAATGAAAGTGATATTGTATACAGAAATGGAGCAAAACAAACCGATTTATTAGTAGTTTCAGGCGATTTAGGTTCGGCTTATATGGGTTTGCAAGTGTTAGAACGAGAAAAACAAGTTTTTCAAGTGAATCCAAATAATCAGCCTGATTTAGATAATTATACTTATTTAATTGAACGTCAACTTAAACCTGAAGCAAGAACCGATATTCGTGAATTATTAGAAAAACTAGAAGTAAAACCAACTTCAATGATTGATATTTCGGATGGTTTATCTTCTGAAATTATTCATATTTGTAAACAAAGTAAAGTTGGGTGCAATTTATTTGAAGAAAAACTACCAGTTGATCCTCAATTAATTAACGTTTGCGAAGAATTTAATATTGATTCTACAACAGTAGCTATTAATGGTGGTGAAGATTATGAATTGTTATTTACAATTGCAATAGAAGATTATGATAAAATAAAAGCTAATCCAAATTTGACCGTTATTGGTCATATGACTCAAGAGAGCGAAGGAATTCATTTGATTACTCGCGCAAATACCAAAATTCCATTAAAAGCTCGAGGTTGGAATGCATTAGAAGAATAAAAAAAGCCCAATTTTGGGCTTTTTTTATGAAAGTATTCCTTTGTTTTTGGCTTCTACTACAAGTTCTTCATCGGTTCCATCAGGAAGTTCTAAAACTTCTCTAATTCTTTTTTTACGAACCTCAATAACTTCTGCGGTTAAAGGTAAATGTCTGGCTATTAAAATAGTATCGTATTCTTTAGCCATTAATTCCAAAATTCTTTTATCCATAGCATCAAATTCTAAAGGATTAAATTTTGATTGACCAAGAAGTTTAATAATAGTCTCGCTATAATATTTTTCGTCTTTCAGCGTTTTGTCTAAAGCAAAAATAAGTTCGTCAAAATTGATGTCATTTTTAATCAAAAGACTATTTGGGTTAATTTCTTTGATGATGGTGTTAATTCTATCCATTTCAACATGCATAGTCAGTAACATAACTTTACACTCAGGATTTTCATTTTGCATTAATTTTGCCAAATCCATTCCTGAACGTATTTCTTTTTCTGCATATTCAGGCATACTAACATCAAACATTGCTAATTTGAAGTTGTTATTCTTGTCAATAATTAGTTCATAGCCCGATTTACAGTCATTAGCTTGCGTTACAATAAACTCGTGACCTTGAAGACTGTATTTATTTAAAGCATTTTTATAAGCTTCAATGATAAACGGATGATCGTCTACAATTAATACATTGATTGGGTTTTCCATTTAAGTTCTATTTAATTTTGGGGTTTTTCTTTTTGATTTATCGGAATTGTAATGGTAATAGTGGTTCCTTCGCCAATTTCAGATTGAATATCAATACTTCCGTTACATTCTTTTGTTCTTGCTATCATATTTTGAGTGCCAATTCCTTTACTTTTTTTATTTACATCAAAACCACTTCCGTTGTCTGTAATTTTTAAAATTATTTCATCTTCATTTTTAACAAAACCAACATTAATTGAAGTAGCATTTGCATATTTGTTAATGTTTTGAAGACTTTCTTGTAAAATTCGATACAAATTAATTTTAGTAACACTATTTACTTTATCCCAGTTTATTGCAGTATCCAAATAATAAGAAAGCTTACTTGCGTGGGAATTTTGTTGTTCTTCCAGTAAATTAGTTACAATGGAAACAAAGTTATTAATTAAAACTTGTTTTTCTCTATTTAGGTCATGTGAAATTTCGCGGATATCTTGCTCAATATTTTTTAATTCTTCAATAATATGTAAACGCTTTTTAACCGATTCTTCATCATTTTTATGATTAACACTATCAAGGTTCAAACGTAAGCCAAACATTCTTCCCAAAACGCCATCGTGAAGTTCTCTGGCTAGTTTTTGCTTTTCTTCGGTTCTACTTTCGTCAATAATAGCTTGTTGCGACATCATAAGGTTAAAAATATCCTCATTGGCTTTTTGTTGCGCTTGTTTATAGAGCAATTCTCTAGTTCTGGCACGTTGAACTCTAATGAAATAAAGCAATGAAAACAAACTAACTGCACCAATAAAAATATAGAGTAAGTTTCGGTTTTTATCTTCTAATTTGTCTTTTTCCTGGATTATTTCGTCGGTTTCAAGCTGAATTCTAGCGAAACGATCTTTAGATTTTCTTTCGGCTAATTGTAAACTGTCGCTTATTCTAATATATTCTTTATTGTAGTTTGCAGAGTTTTTTATATCAATTTCAGAAATTAATTGAAGTGAAGGTAATATATCAAAAGGATTCTTTTGTTCTTTAGATATTTTGAGCGCTTGATTTGCGTGATAAAAAGATTTTTCAATATTTCCAATTGCTTTATAATATTTAGATAGATGATTGTGACTTAAAACAACATTCGATTTATAATCAAAATCTTCTCTAATTTTTAAAGATTCAATGAACATATTTTCAATTCCTTCAAAATCATTTAAATTTAACTTACAAAAAGCTAAATTATCTAATAGATTTGAGTAAGATTCTGGGAATTCATTTTTAAGGTCTTTATCTTTTAACCCCAACTCAAAATAAGAAATTGCTTTTTTAAAGTTTTTGTTCTTTTCGTAAACGAACCCTAAATTATTGTAGCAAATAGATTTCCTATGCTTTTTATCTGTTTTCTCTAATTCTTCAGAAAGTTCTAAAGCCTTATTATAATAAATTATTGCCTTGTCAAAATCTTTTAATTCTTCAGAAACATTTCCCAATGCTATTAATGTTTCAAATTGTTTTTGAAAATCATTAATATCTTTAAAAATGCTCAAAGCAATAGTCAAAGTCAGTTCTGCACCAAGATTATCACCTCCTTTATATTGAATACTTCCTTTATTTAGTAAAACATTTGCATAAATTTCACGATCTTTAAGAGCTACATAAATTTTCTCAGCTTTTACGTAATAATAAAAGGAACTGTCAATATTTAATTTTTTATTATAATAAAATGCCCTGCTTCGAAAGGCAACTCCCAGATTTATAGAGTCTTTTTCCTCAGAAGATAATTTAATTAATAAGTTTGATGAATTGTCAATTCCCTTTTCATCTTTAAGAAAATAATATTTAAAAATAACCTTGGATAATAAATCTCTATTTTTTTTATTATTTGTACTAGTCTTAATTTTATAATAAATACTATCAAGAAATTTATTTTTTTCAGCGTCAGAGATTTTTTCAAAATCTTTGTCAAAATTCAAACTTATCTCTGAATAATCTTTTTCTAAAGAATTAGATTTTTCACCTGTTTTTGAACAAGAAATTATTATTAAAAAAGGTATAATAAGAAATAATAAATTTTTCAATTCTTTTTTCTTCAAATCTACAAAATATTAACAAAAAAAAAAGTCACTATAGAAGTGACTTTTCTTAATATGTTTTAAAATTAATTTAGATAGTTGGTTCTCCGCCCATAGTTTTTCCACCTGTTTCACCAGTAAATAAAGTTGGTTCTCCACCCATAGTTTTTCCACCTGTTTCACCAGTAAATAAAGTTGGTTCTCCACCCATAGTTTTTCCACCAGTATCACCAGTGAATAGAGTTGGTTCTCCGCCCATAGTTTTTCCACCTGTTTCATTAGGCGTAGTAAAAGAGGTAACTACTAACATTAATGTAAATAGACCAATTGTTGTTGCTAATTTTTTCATAATTTGAGACTTTTATTTTTAGTTATTAACTTTCTTGTTTCAGTGAGTGCCGATTAATGATTTGAGGCAATGACACACATTCACGATGTAAAACTAAAAAGGATGTTTCTCTCAATCCCTATGAAATAAGGCGTTTATGGTGAAATGACTAATTCTGATAGTGAATGATAGTCAAATTTGAGTGAATGAATTTGATAGATTTTCTAAAAAAGAGTGTCTTCGTCTTATTTGAAACTCAAAACAGCCGTTTTAAGACATGATTTTTTTTTGCACTTCATGCTTGATGTGCAAAAAGCAACTTTGTTTAAATGAATTTTATTGAAGTTTTTATTGTTTGTAGATCTAATTTATGTTCACGAATAACAAAAAAAGTTTACAATTTAAATTAGTTTTGAAATATAATTTGCCTTATAAATTGTTTAAAAGCATATTTAAATCTTCACAAGATTCTCAATGATTATAATTTTAATAATCGACAAAAAATAAAATAAAATTTGGGTTAAATCTCCAAATAATTACCCGATGCAATGCGGTGAATGATGAGTTCCACATTCTCTTTATACGATTTTGAAAATGGAAGTTTTATGGTAGAATTTTTAATGTAGCAAACAGTATTTCCAGTGTGGATTCTTGCTACTTGATTAACGTTAATGATATAACTATTGTGGATTCTTAAAAATTGTGATTGCGGCAATACATTTTCAAATACTTTTAGTGTTTTAAATGCAGTAACCATTTCGCCATCTTTTAAGTGTATATCAGTTGAATTATTATCAGCTTCAAAATAAAGAATATCTCTAGAATCAATATAACGATAGTCGCCATATGATTTTACACAAATAACCAAAGGTTGTTCTTGTTCAACAACTACTTTTTGACCAGGAAGTATAGTGATGCTTTCTTCATCATTTGATGCTTCATCCAATTCGTCTTCAGAAGTTTCCTCTGTTATTTCTTCAATATTTTCCTCTTCAACTTTTTCTAAATCTTCTTCAGAAGTTTCAACTGATTCTATTTCGGTAGTTTCTTCTTCAATAGCAGTTTCAGAAACATTTTCTTCTAAGGTATCTTCTGTTGCAGTTGTTTCGTGTGTTGGTTCAACTACTGTAATTTCAGAAGCAATATTTTCATCAATGCTTTCTTTCTCAGTAACAACTGGTTCAAGTTCTTCTTCTATAGTTGGTTCAACTTCTTCTTGTACAATTGGTTTTTGAATAGGCTCTTGTCGTAAGAAATCTGAAAATGTAAATGCTTGTTGTGGAACAACAGGTTGCTGTTGAACGATTGTATTTGGCAATGTGTTTTGAACTATTGATTTTTCAAACTTGAATATTGCTTTTCTAAACGCATTGATGTCTAATGGTTTTACTAAATAATCAGAAACACCATATTCCATTGCTCGGAATACTAGGCTTTGATCTTTTGAAGTAACAATAATTTTTGGAACAATGGTTAAATAACGATACAGTTCATTAATTAAACTCAAAGAAAGGTTACTTTCCTTTTTTAAAGGATTAATTTCAAGAAAAATTAAACTTGGTTGATGTTCTAAGATTAAGTTTAAAGCACTGTCATAATTACTAGCATAACCAGCAAAAGCCAAATTCTGAAAACGCATGGCAGTTGCTTGCGTATTCAGTATGCTTTCATGACTGTCATCAACAATTATGTAACTGTGCTTCATTAATGTTTTTCCAAATTTTGGTTAAGGAAAACACTAATAGGCTTTTTTGTTGGGTAGGTTTGGGGAAACCAGCTGCTTTTTTATAGCAGTTGTAAAGATTATTTATTACTACAATTCTAAGAAAAAAAAACGATGATTTGCTCATATTAACGTTGAAGTTGTTTATAATTTATCAACAGAGGAATGCTTCTAAAATGTGGTAAATTAAAATAAAAAAAACCTCTCAATTTTAAGAGGTTTTTAAGGTTTTTATCAGTCATTAATTGGCTACATTTTCATTAACCAATTGCGCATTGACACTTCATTTGAAATAATATTTCTTAATTCAGAAATTTTTACTCGGTCTTGTTGCATTGAATCTCTATGACGAATAGTTACGGTTTCGTCTTCTAAAGTTTGATGGTCAACAGTAATGCAAAATGGTGTTCCAAGGGCATCTTGACGTCTGTATCTTCTACCTACAGCGTCTTTTTCATCATAAGAAACATTGAAATCCCATTTTAAGTCATCAATTATGTTTTTAGCAACTTCAGGTAATCCATCTTTTTTCACTAATGGAAGAACGGCAGCTTTTGTTGGTGCTAAAACGGATGGCAAACGAAGGACAGTTCTTGTGCTTCCATCTTCTAGAGTTTCTTCTTGTAAAGCGGTTGCAAAAACGGCTAAGAACATTCTATCCAATCCAACGGATGTTTCCACAACGTATGGAACATAATTTGAATTGGTTTCGGTATCAAAATATTGTAGTTTTTTACCAGAATATTGTTCGTGTGCTTTTAAATCGAAATCGGTTCTTGAATGAATTCCTTCCAATTCTTTAAATCCAAATGGGAAATTGAATTCGATATCGGCAGCAGCGTTTGCATAATGTGCTAATTTTTCATGGTCGTGAAAACGATAATTTTCTTTTCCTAAACCTAAAGAAAGATGCCATTTTAAACGAGTTTCTTTCCAGTAATCGTACCATTTCATTTCTTCGCCTGGTTTTACGAAGAATTGCATTTCCATTTGTTCGAATTCACGCATGCGGAAAATAAATTGGCGTGCAACGATTTCATTTCTGAACGCTTTTCCAGTTTGAGCAATTCCGAAAGGAACTTTCATTCTACCAGTCTTTTGAACGTTTAAGAAATTCACAAAAATTCCTTGAGCCGTTTCTGGACGCAGGTATAAATCCATCGCGTTTTCAGCTGATGCACCCAATTTTGTTCCGAACATTAGATTGAATTGCTTCACATCGGTCCAATTTCTTGAACCCGATTCAGGACAAGCAATTTCTAATTCGTCGATAAGGTTTTTTACATCTTCTAAATCACCATTTCCTAATGATTTACCCATACGTTCTAGGATTTGTCTTTCTCTTGAAAGATATTCCATCACACGTGGATTGGTAGTTTTGTATTGTTCTTCGTCAAAAGCATCACCGAAACGTTCGCGTGCTTTTTCGATTTCTTTTTTAGCTTTCAGGTTTAATTTTTCGGCATAATCCTCAATTAAAACGTCGGCTCTGTATCTTTTTTTGCTGTCTTTATTGTCAATTAATGGATCGTTAAACGCATCGACGTGACCAGAAGCTTTCCATGTGGTTGGATGCATAAGGATTGCTGCGTCTAAACCAACAATGTTTTCGTGCATTTGCACCATTGCTTTCCACCAGTATTCGCGAATGTTTTTCTTTAATTCTACTCCGTTTTGGGCATAATCGTAAACTGCGCTTAACCCATCGTATATTTCGCTTGACGGAAAAATGAATCCGTATTCTTTTGCGTGCGAAACTACATTTTTAAATAAATCTTCTTGTTTTGCCATAGTGGTGCAAAAATATAAAAAGTCGTATTAAAAAAATGGTTTCTGTTTATTTTTTGAAAATTAGTTGATTACTGTATTTCAGACAGTAAAATTTGCTGCGAAAAGATAAAATTAAACTTCTTGAGCCTACAAATGAGTTACTAGAAGCTACAAATTAACTTCTAAAGGTTACAAATGATTTTCTAGAAGCTAAAAATAAGTTACTGGAAGCTACAAATTAGTTACTAGAAGTTACAAATGAATTACTAAAGGCTTCAAATTAGTTACTAGAAGTTACAAATGAGTTTCTAGAAGCTACAAATTAGCTTCTAAAGGGTTTTAAAAAAAGTGTTAAAATTTAAAGATTACTAAAATTAGGGGGAAAACCCCCTTTTTTATGAAAATTATCCTTTTTACTTTTATGTAAGAAAATATTTTTATGATAACACATCTAATTAATTTGTTTTTTCCAAAGTCCTGCGCGGCATGTACTTCGTTTTTATTGGCTGATGAAATTGTGATTTGCACTAGTTGCAGGCATAAACTTCCGGTGACGAATCATCATTTGACTAAGGATAATGAAGTTATTAAGAAGTTTTATGGAAGAATTCCGTTAGAGTTTGGTTCAGCGTTATTTTATTTTCATAAGCGAGGCATGGTTCAAGAGATGATTCATCGATTAAAATATAAAAGTCTGGAAGATGTTGGTGAAATGATTGGTAATTGGTATGCTGAAGAAATGAAAAATATTGAAATTATCACATCGGCTGATTTTATTATTCCGGTTCCATTACATAAAAAACGACTTCGAGAACGAGGTTATAATCAGGTGGAGAAATTTGGAAAAGCGATTAGTGAAAAATTCAATATTCCTTATAATGATACAATTTTGGTTCGAAAAGTATATGCTAAAACGCAAACGAAGAAGAATTTATTGGGAAGAAATGATATATCTGTAAGTACTTTTGATGTAGTTTTTGATGCTTCGTTAGATGGTAAACATTTTATATTGGTAGATGATGTTATTACTAGTGGTGCAACGCTTGAATTGTGTAGTCGTGCTTTGTTGAAAATTCCAAATGTGAAGATTAGCATTGTTTGTATGGCGATGTCGCATAGTTAAATGTTAAGTTTCCTCAAAAACATTTCGTTCGCACTAAATATAATTGTTATTTTGTGGCTTGAAAAAGATAAAAATGGCAAAACAGGTTTTTAAATTATTTTTTTTGATGGTAGTGCTGGCTTTTGCTAGTTGTGCTAAGCGTGGTACTATTACTGGCGGCGATAAGGATACTTTGGCTCCGGTTTTGAAGACCAGTTTTCCAAAAAATGGTTCTGTTAATTTTCAAGGAAAGGAAATAAAATTAGTTTTTGATGAATATGTAAAACTAAAAAACATCAATAAGCAGTTGATTGTTTCGCCACCAATGAAAATTGTTCCTGAAATTTTTCCGCAGGTTGCTTCAAAAACTATTACAATAAAAATTAAAGATACGCTGCAACCGAATACTACTTATAGTTTCAATTTTGGACAAAGTATTGAGGATAATAATGAAGGAAATCCGTACTCGCAGTTTAAATATGTTTTTTCAACCGGAAGTTATATTGATTCGCTGAAATTAAGTGTGAAAATTAAAGATGCTTTAGAAAAGAAAGTAGATAATTTTGTTTCGGTGATGTTGTATGAAGTGGATGAAAAATTTAATGATTCAACTATTTATAAAGAAACGCCAAGATATGTTGCCAATACTTTGGATAGTTTGAAGTTGGTTACGATTGAAAATATAAAAGCTGGGAAATATCAGCTGATTGCTTTGAAAGACAACGGCAATAATAAATTTAATCCAAAGTCGGATAAGATTGGGTTTTATGCCAATACAATCACAATTCCTGATGATGATATTTATGAATTGGAATTGTTTAAGGAAGAATTACCGTTTAAAGCCAACAAACCAGTACAAGCTTCGGGAAACAGACTTTTGATAGCTACCGAAGGAAAAGGAAAAGGAACTAAAGTTTCTGTGAAAAATGGAACGGAAGTGTTACCATCAATGATAACGCAATTTCCAAAGAAAGATTCGTTGCAAATTTGGTGTAAATTACCCAAAGTTGATTCGTTATTAGTTTCGGTTGAAAAAGATAATTTCAAAAAAGAGTTTTGGACCAAAATAAAAGCTCAAAAGAAAGATACTTTGCGATTTTCTTCAGACTTTGCTGGAAATCTTCCGCTTAGAGAACGATTTGGATTGACAAGCACCACACCAATTGTAAAAGTTGATAAATCGAAAATTTCTATTATCAATAAAGATTCGCTAGCTGTTGATTTTACAACTGAGTTTGATGAATTCAATCAAAAAATTTACATTGACTTTAAAAAAGAACCTTCAGAAAAATATATTGTTTCGGCTTTTCCTGATGCATTTGTAGACTTTTTTGATAATGTAAATGATACGTTGAGCTATAAACTCAATACCAAAAATGCCACTGATTATGGGAATTTGCGACTCATTTTAGAAAACGCAAAACGATTTCCGATAATTGTTGAACTCACAAACAAAGACGGAAAAGTAAAGGCAACTGCTTATACTGAGAAAGAAACTACGGTTGAGTTTATGAATATTGAACCTTTGCTTTATACGGTCAGAATTATTTATGATGACAATAAAAACGGAGTTTGGGATACTGGTAGTTATCTTGAGAAACGTCAAAGTGAAGAGGTAATTTATTTTCCAAAAGAAATTGACGTCAGGGCAAATTGGGATGTCGAACAACCTATCAACATTGGGAATTAGGTTAGAGTAAATTCATCTTTATCATTCAAAAAAGCAAGTTTTTCTCTGGTTTCGAGTAATTTATCTTTGTCTAAAAGCGCAATAAAAAGACCATCGGTTTCTTGAGGTTCGATTAGATTGTTCCCTAAAAAATCAACTGCTTGAGAATGTCCAATATATTCATGGTTGTTATCATCAAATCCGGTGCGATTAACTCCAATTACGTAACTCATGTTTTCTACAGCACGAGCTTTGAGCAAAATATCCCAAGCGTTTACACGAGGTTTTGGCCAATTGGCAACATAAATTAGCAAATCATATTCTTCTACATTTCTAGAAAAAACAGGAAAGCGCAAATCGTAGCAAATCAAAGGGCAAATTTTGAAGTTTTTAAACTCAACAATTAGTTTTTTATTTCCTTTAGAAAAAACTTTATCCTCGCCAGCCAAAGTGAATAAATGACGCTTGTCATAATGTTGAATTTTGCCGTCGGGAAAAACAAAAACCAAACGATTGTAGAAATTTCCATTTTCTTCGATAATTAAACTTCCAGTAATGGCGCAATTTTTTTCTTTAGCGATGTTTTGTAACCAATTAATTGTTTCGCCTTGCATTGTTTCGGCAACTGCTTTTGGGTTCATTGTAAAACCAGAAGTAAACATTTCGGGAAGAACAACTAAATCAACCAATTCGTTTAAATCATTGATTTTTTTGCTCAAAATTTTTCGATTTTCGGCTGGGTTTTCCCAAACTAATTTGGTTTGTAATAATGCTGTTATCATAACTAATTGATTGTTATTTCGTCAATGAAAATAAAAGCATCGCCACCAAAACCTTGATGCCATTCAGGAAGCTTACCAAAGTTTTTAGCAATTACTTTTACATATTTTGCTTTAATTGGTGAATCAAGTTTTAAACTAAAATTGCGGATACTGTTTTCAGTTTCCTTTGGATTGACTGTGTTTTCAATACTTCCAACAAATTTGAAATTTATATTATCATCTGAAGTATAATAATCTACTTTTGTTGGCACTAAAATCCACGAACGAGAATCTTGAAGATAATTAGAGCTTAAATTTTTTATTGATTTTACTTCTTGCAAATCAACTACGGCTTCAAAATCCTGACTTTGATAACCTTGCCAATCGCCTTTTCGCCAGTTGGTTGTTCCAAAAATTCCATCCAGCAAACCGTCATTTCCGCCAGCATGATACTGTGGATTGTATTTTGATTTGATGTCAATGGTATAATTGTTTGGTTTTTTGAAGAACGTTGCGGATATAAACTCACTTTGTTGATTTTTATTCCCAAAACAATATGCAATAATTTCAGAAGATTTCTCTATTTCAAAAGGTTTTACATATAGCTCTAAATCCATATCATGATGAGAAGTCATACTTTCATGCACATTATAGTAAATCTTATTATTTGGATTTTTAGATATTATCTCAATTTTCATTTTATCCTTAAACGATTTACTTTCTGCATTTATAACTGGAACAGGAATTAATTCTTCATATATGTATATATTACTTTTTTTAATTGCATCAGCATAGAAACCTCCAATATTTTCTAGTTCGTTTTTTGAAGAAGTCTGAGTAATATCTTTAATCTTTTCATTGTCAATATTGAATTTTACTCTTTCAAAATAAGGCTTTGTTGTTTCCCATTTTGGAACTCCCGGCGTAACCGAATAGATTCCCATCGAACTCAAGACATACCAAGCACTCATTTGCCCGCAATCTTCGTTTCCTATTAATCCATCGGGTGTGTTTTTATAGAAATTATTTAAAATGTAATGAACTTTCTCGGTAGTTTTTTCTGGTTTACCTACGTAGTTATACAAATACGTCATGTGATGACTTGGTTCATTTCCGTGTGCATATTGACCAATCAATCCAGTAACATCTACTTGCTCGCGACCAGTAGTTTTACTTTCCGCATTGAACATTTCATCAAGTTTGGCTTCAAATTTATCGTTTCCACCATACGCTTGAATCATACCTTCTATATCTTGTGGCACAAAAAAAGAATATTGCCAGCTATTACCTTCGGTGTAATTGTTGTTGATTTCTTTTGGATCAAACGGTTTGTCCCAACCGCCATTTTTCTTTGGTCGCATAAAACCTGTGTTCCAATCAAAAACATTTTTCCATGATTGAGAACGTTTCGAGAAGTATTCGTAATCTTCTTTCTTATTCAAAATCATCGCCATTTGTGCAATACACCAATCGTCATAAGCATATTCTACGGTTTTAGAAACGCTTTCGTGTTCGTCATCAATCGAAATAAAACCTTGCTTTTTGTAAGCATCCAAACCTAAATGATCTAACATCGCGGAATGTTTAGCAGCTTCAAAACATTTTTCATAATCAAAACCTTTGATTCCTTTTGCCATTGCGTCTGCCATAACAGAAACGGAATGGTAACCAATCATACAATCGGTTTCGTTGGAAGCTAATTCCCAAACGGGTAAACGTCCGCCTTGTTCGTATTGTTTTAGAAAGGTATTGATAAAATCGGCGGTGCGTTTTTTATCGATTAAAGTATATAATGGATGCGCTGCTCTAAAAGTATCCCAAAGCGAAAATACAGTATAGTAATCAAATCCTTCGCTTTCGTGTACTTTGTTGTCTCTACCACGGTATTTTCCGTCGATGTCTTGCGCGATATTTGGTTGCGCCATCGTATGATATAAAGCTGTGTAGAAAATGACTAATTTGTCTTTAATGCTTGATGAAACTTCAATTTTTGATAATTCTTTATCCCAAAGTTGTTCAGCATCTTTTTTTACTTTTTCAAAATTCCAGTCTTTTATTTCAGATGCATTAAGTTTTGCACCTTCATAACCCGTTGGTGAAAGCGAAACCTTCACTAAAATTTTTTCTCCTTTTTTGACTTGTTTGGAGAAACTCATTCCAGTAATTTCAAGTTTTTCTGAGTCTGATTTATTTGTTTTTGAAACAGTCATCTTTTGATTAAACTCAATTCGTGCATAAACGTATTGATCTCTTGCCCATGCTTCACTTCGTCTTAAAACTTCAACTGTTTTGTCATCAATAACACGAATTTTCCCTTCCAATAATTTATCTCGATGATTTAAGTCTAAAACAATATTCGCTAAACCAGTTTCATTAAAAGTATATTCGTGAAAACCTACTCGTGTTGAGGTTGTAAGTCGAACATCGATATTGTGTTTGTCTAATTTTACAGAATAGAAACCTGCTGAAGCTTTTTCGCTAGCATGTGAAAAGGTCGAAGAATAAACTTTGTTATCAAAACTTGGTTCGCCCATGGTTGGCATAAGCATGATATCGCCATAATCGGAAACGCCAGTTCCGTTTAAATGCGTATGTGAAAATCCGTAAATCACATTGTCTGAATAATGATAACCCGAACAACCATCCCAACTTCCATCAATTCGTGTATCTGGCGAAAGTTGCACCATGCCAAACGGAACCGTTGCTCCAGGAAAAGTATGTCCGTGTCCACCAGTACCAATGAAAGGATTGACGTATTCACTATAATTTTGACCGAAAATAAACGAAGAAATTAATAATAATAATGGAGAAAGAAATTTTTTCATGAAGTTGTGTTTCTAATTCAAAGATAAAAAACACTTTTAGTTTAAGCTAATTTCAATGTAAACAGGTAAATGGTCTGAAGGATATTTTAAATCTTTTGAATCACTTAAAACAGCATATTTTTTCACTTTGAATGGGCTTTTTTTAGATAAAAATATGTAATCAATTTTTTTGGAAACAGGTTCGTTATGTTTAAAACCATTGAATGTTCCTAAAGTACCAAAAGGTGTTTCTTCTGAGATATCATAGCTGTCATTCATTTGAGTTTTTAAATAGACAATTCTTTCTTCAGTTGGTTCAGAATTGAAATCACCAATTAAGAAAACAGGATAGTTTTCAGTATTTAATAATTTTATTTTTGAGAGAATTAATTGGATTGAATTTGTTCTAGCTAATTCTCCAATATGGTCTAAATGAGTATTGAAAACCCAAAAAATTTGTTTTGTTATTTTGTCTTTTAACTGAACATATGTGCAAATTCTATTTAATGCAGCATCCCAACCTTTGGAAATTTTATCAGGAGTTTCAGAAAGCCAAAAAGTATTTTCCTGTAATAATTCAAATCGTTCTTTTCTATAAAAAATATTAGATGATTCGCCTTTGCCGATTCCATCACGACCTATTCCATCATATTTATAATCAGAAAAGAAATTTGAAATATAATCAACTTGATTTGGTAGAGCTTCTTGAATTCCAAATATATCAGGATTGTAGAATTTAATTTGAGAACATAAATATTCTTTTCGATTTGACCAAGTATTTTCATTATCAGAAGCAATATCTAAACGAATATTATAGGTCATTATTTTTATATTTTGAGCAAAGGCAATATTGTTTGAAGAGATTAGTAAGCCTAAATAAAACAGTAAATTTTTCATTAAATCTATATGAGTGGTTATGTAAAGTTAATTTATTTGAATTTAATAAAAAGAAAAACGCATCCAAATAGTGAATGCGTTTTTATATAATTCTGAGCAAATTAATTATTTCAAACTTGCTTTTAGATATTCTCTGTTCATGCGAGCAATGTTTTCTAGTGAAATTCCTTTTGGACATTCTATTTCACATGCACCAGTATTTGTACAGTTACCAAAACCTTCCTCGTCCATTTGACGCACCATGTTTAATACACGCTGCGTGGCTTCAACTTTTCCTTGTGGTAACAAAGCATATTGTGACACTTTTGCTCCAACAAAAAGCATTGCAGAACCATTTTTACAAGTTGCTACACATGCACCACAACCAATACAAGCTGCAGCCATGAATGCTTTATCAGCATCATCTTTTGGAACTGGTGTTGCATTTGCATCAATAGTATTTCCTGAAGTATTTACAGAAACGAAACCTCCAGCTTGCTGAATTCTGTCAAAAGAACTTCTATCAACTACTAAATCTTTTACCACAGGAAACGCTTTACTTCTAAATGGTTCGATATAGATAGTGTCGCCATCGTTGAATTTACGCATGTGTAATTGACATGTTGTAGTTCCTGTATCTGGACCATGAGCACGACCGTTGATGTATAATGAACACATTCCGCAAATTCCTTCACGACAATCGTGGTCAAAAGCAATTGGTTCTTGTCTTTCGTTAATTAATTGCTCGTTCAATTGGTCAAGCATTTCAAGAAACGAACTGTCTGTAGATACATTGTCTAATTTATAATCTACAATTTTACCTTTGTCTTTAGCGTTTTTTTGACGCCAAATTTTTAGTTTTATATTGATGTTTTTCTTTGTAGCCATGATTTCTTATTTGTAGTTTCTAGCAGCAATTTTTATGAACTCATATTTTAATTCTTCTTTATGAAGATTTTCCTTTGTGATATCAAATCCCATGTATTCCCAAGCTCCAACAAATGACATATTTACGTCATCACGAAGCGTTTCTCCTTCACTGTCTTGATATTCTTCGCGGAAATGTCCTCCACAAGATTCTTTACGTTGTAAAGCATCCATTGCCATTAATTGACCTAAATCAATAAAATCGGCAACTCTAAGCGCTTTTTCTAACTCTGGATTTAATTCATCTGCACTTCCAGGAACGTAAACATCTTTATAAAATTCTTCTTTTAAAGCAGCAATTTCTTCGATTGCTTCTTTCAATCCTTTTTCATTACGAGCCATTCCAACTTTGTTCCACATGATTAATCCTAAACGTTTGTGGAAATGGTCAACTGATTTCGAACCATTGTTTCCAAGGAATTTATCTATAGAATCTTTAACTCTTTTTTCTGCTTCATCAAATTCAGCCGATTGAGTAGAAATTTTACCCGTTCTTATTTCGTCAGCTAAATAATTAGAAACAGTATATGGTAAAACGAAATAACCATCTGCTAAACCTTGCATTAATGCCGAAGCACCAAGTCTGTTTGCTCCGTGATCAGAGAAGTTTGCTTCTCCAGCTACGAAACAACCCGGAATAGTAGATTGTAAATTATAATCAACCCAAACTCCACCCATTGTATAGTGAACTGCTGGATAAATTTTCATTGGAGTTTCATATGGATTTTCGTCTGTAATCTTTTCATACATTTCGAATAAGTTTCCATATTTTTCTTCAATCCATTGTTTTCCTAGCTTTATAATTTCTTCTTCTGAAGGATTGTGATTTCCTTTTGCATAAGCTACTTCTTTACCTTTATTTCTAATTTCTGTTGAGAAATCAAGGTAAACACCTTCGTTAGTATCGTTTGCTTCGATTCCATAACCTTCATCACATCTTTCTTTTGCAGCTCTTGAAGCCACATCACGAGGAACTAAATTTCCAAAAGCAGGATATCTTCTTTCTAAATAGTAATCTCTATCTTCTTCAGCAATTTGTGTAGGTTTTAATTTTCCTGCACGAATAGCTTCAGCATCTTCTTTTTTCTTTGGAACCCAAATTCGTCCTGAATTACGCAATGATTCAGACATCAAAGTTAATTTTGATTGATTGGTTCCGTGAACAGGAATACATGTTGGGTGAATTTGCACATAACATGGATTTGCAAATAATGCACCTTGCTTATGAATTTTCCAACCTGCAGTTACATTACTTCCCATTGCGTTTGTTGAAAGGAAATAAACATTTCCATATCCACCAGATGCAATAATTACTGCATGAGCCGAATGTCTTTCTAATTCTCCAGTAACAAGGTTTCTTGCAATAATTCCACGTGCTTTTCCGTCAACTTTTACTAAATCTAGCATTTCATGACGATTGTACATTTTTACTCTACCTAGACCAATTTGTCTTGATAGAGCAGAATATGCACCAAGCAATAACTGTTGTCCTGTTTGACCTGCAGCATAAAAAGTACGTTGTACTTGAACACCACCAAAAGAACGGTTGTCTAACATTCCACCATAATCACGTGCAAAAGGAACACCTTGTGCCACACATTGGTCAATAATATTTGCAGAAACTTCTGCTAAACGGTGAACATTTGCTTCTCTTGCTCTATAATCACCACCTTTTATGGTATCGTAAAATAATCTGTATGTTGAATCACCATCATTTTGGTAATTTTTCGCAGCGTTAATTCCACCTTGAGCGGCAATTGAGTGCGCACGTCTCGGAGAATCTTGAAAACAAAATGCTTTAACATTGTAGCCCATTTCACCAAGTGAAGCTGCAGCCGAAGCACCAGCTAAACCTGTTCCAACAACAATTACATCTAATTTTGGACGGTTATTTGGAGCAACAAGTTTTAAATGATCTTTATGGTTAGTCCATTTCTGAGAAATGTCGCCTTGAGGTATTTTAGAATCTAACTTCATAGTATATGTTGTTGATTTATTTTAAGAAAAAATGAATGTAAACTGGAATAACTGCAAAAAGTGTTGGAACTACAATTGCAAAGAATTTTCCAAAACCTTTGATAGCTGGTGTATATTTTGGATGATTTAATCCTAATGATTGAAATGCACTTTGAAAACCATGCCATAAATGGAAGGCTAATGTAGCCATTGCCAACACATAAAGTATTGTGAACAATAAACCTTGTTTAGGAATAGTACCCATAAATTTTCCTTCGCTTTTGAAGAAAGCAACAGTAATTTTATATAAATCTTTGTAACCTTCAAAAACTACTTCACCATCAACTTTGTTTATTAATGTAGTTCCGTGTTCTAATTTTAAATCGTATTTTCCTTGAGTTTGCTCTTTAACGTCTTTTATGAATTTTTCTGAAATAACATATTCATTATTGGCATTTAAGAAAGGCATCGGAGAATCTTTTGTCCCAACTATTTGCACTTGTTTCATACCCGTTCCATTGTCTTGAACTTTAGTTACTAATGGCATGTTTCTGTCAAAATGCATTTTTGCCCAAAAATTCACCATGTGAGTAACGATGAAAATCAAAATGATAGTTCCAAGAACTGCCATATTTCTAGATGAAAAACTACTATTCTTTGAAGGATTGTTTTTTGCGTAACCAATTGGTCTTGCTTTAACATTTTGATACGTTAAAAGAAAACCATCAATGGCGTGGAATAAAATAGAAATATAGGTTAAATAAGAGAGTAATTTTACCGCTGGATTTGTGGTCATGAATAACGCATATTTATTGAAATTTACTGCGTTATTTGGAACTAATAATTGTAGATTTCCAGCTAAATGACCTGTTAAAAACAAGCATAAAAATAAACCCGTAAGAGCCATCCAATATTTTTTTGCAAGAGATGACTTTAAAAGTGCAGATTTTGCCATAAGATTTTTTTAATTTATTTAAAAAGACAGACAAAAATAGCGTTAATTGACTATAACTACAACCTTTTCGCTGTAATTTATAATCATTTTAAAATGAAATTAACGATTGTTGATTTTCAAGTCTTTATAACGTAAATTTAACTAAGAAAACCTTAAACAAATCACTTTACAAATGTTGGAATTAATCCTCGAATTCCCATATCAACAACATTTTCTCCGATAGAAGGTTCAAATTTACCGTCTGAAGTTACTTCTTGCCATTCAAAACTGTTGTTAATTGATAAGTTTAGGGTAACTACAACATCATTTTTTTCCGAGCCAGTGATTATCAAATTTGTTGGAAATTTTCCTGTTACTACACAAGAACCAGCAGGAATTGGAGATGTACTTGCTAATGGATTAGGAACTGTAGTCGCATTAGCTGGAGCTTGTCCAGATGCTGAATAAGGTTGATTATTGATAGCAAATGCCCAAAATCCTTGAGGACGATTTCCATTAATATCGAAAAAGTTGTTTCCGATTGAGAACGAACTGATATAATTATTTATACCAATAAAACTTGCTAAAGTTCCTTGATAATCTACATTTTGATGACGAATGTTGATTTGATAATTTTGATAAGACAAAGAAACTCTCAACCATTCGTAAGTTCCGCTATTCAATTGACTTAATGGAATTTTTAAAAAAGTTTCACCTTCTGTTACAACTTTTGCTTGATCAAAATCTATAGCAGTACTTCCACCAAGTACAGTTTCTGGAGCATGATAAACAACTGAACCCGAACCAAGTTGCGTATTTGCATTTGGCGCAAATTCTACATAATGTGCAGAAATTTGATTAAATTGTGGAGATTGAGCGGCATGTCCTGCGGGAATTGTTGCTGGTTGTCCAAGATTATTCAAACGGACTTGATTAGGGTCAAATTTGAATTTGATAATTAACATAGGTTCGTCTGTTGATTCTTCTTTACTACAGGAAGAAAACAACAAACATAAACCTGAAAGTGCGATTAAAAGAAGCTTTTTCATGATGATTGATTAATATGTTTTGGTTGCGTCTATATCTATAACGAGAATATAGTCTGCTTTAGTATAATTTTCTTTATCTAATTTTGAAATAGTTGACTGTTCAACAGTCGAAATTGTCAAAATTTTCAACTCTGGATTGTATTTTTTCAAATACCAATTGATTCCTTCAAAGTTATCACTGTGATAGGTTCCGTTGAAGTGAATGAATAAACTGTTTTTGACAAAGTTTTTAACAATAAAATGCGCCATCGTTGCGTCTTTAATGGCTTGTGCTTTTGGCATTTTTTCTCCAGCATGTTCCGCCATTTCCATCATCGATTTATAGCCGGGAAGATTAATATCAAAAGGGATAGGCAATGGAGCAATCCATGATTTTTCTTCATCAGTTAAATTATCCAATGCTTGAAAATCTTTTTTAAAAACCAGCGAAGCATATCTTCTTGGGATATTCGTAGCAATGAATTTCAATTTCTTTTCTTTGGCAAAATCTACCAAAGGTTTGTAATCCGTTTTATAATTATTCCAAAGTCTTGCAGTTGAATCCAATTGTTTCTGATTTATTTCTCCTGCCAAGTATTGATTAACTTGTTTTTGATTATCAGCTTCAAGCATTTCAGCGCCAAGAATAAGTTGTTTTTTCTCGGCCAAATCTTTGGTAAGTTCTAATTGAAGCCAATGTACTATCGAATTATTGTGATATTCGCCAAACAATACAACATCAGCATTTTCAGTGCTTTTGAGCAGTTTTTTATATCTAACTTTTTTGCCGTTTTTGTCAAATAATTGATACGGACTTTTATCTTGAGCGAAGCCAAATAGTGAAACCAACAATAAAGTAGTTAAAATATTCTTCATGTTTTTTTTCTAAAATTATTCATTTCTATTCAAATTCAAAGTGTCTTTTTTAAAAAACAATACTTTTGTAATTCACTTTGACCAATGAAAAATTCAGAAACTAAAAATTCCTTTCTACTTTTTATAAATCAATTTATTGATAAAAAGGACAAACAGATGAAATCACAAATTGAAATTGCATTGGAATCTTTTTTGCCTTTGCTTTTAAAAAAGAATGAGTTTTTAGTTAGAGAAAATGAAATCTGCACTCATTTTTGCTACATCGAAAGTGGAATTCTTCAACATGCCATTGAAATTGAAGGCGAAGAAAAAACTACTTATTTAGGTCTGCGTAATTCGGTTACTTCTTCTTTAAAAAGTTTTCTAGACGCAACTCCTTCGCAAAAAAACATCAAAGCATTGGTTGACACACAACTTTTGGTAATCGATTTAAAAAACTTTCGACATTTACTGCAAAACAACGCTGCTTTTCATCAATTCTATTTCAAATTAATTGAAAAGCAAATCATGCTCATCGATGATTATCGAATCGATTTACTCACGCTTTCACCCGAAGAACGTTATCATAAACTTTTAATAACCGAGCCAAAACTATTGCAGGAAGTACCATTGCATTATTTGGCTTCTTTTCTAGGAATTTCCAATCGACACATGAGCAGAATTCGAAAAAACATAAAATAATGCCATTTGGCTACTTCATAGTTTTTATTCTTTCGTAATTTTGGTAAATCATAATTTTTAAAATTTCTAAAAATGAAATACCATCCAATAGACAAAGATTTATTCATAAAAAACAGAGCAAAATTCACTGCTGTAATGAAACCAAACAGCGTTGCCGTGTTTAACAGTAACGATATTTATCCGGTTTCTGCCGATTCTACTTTGCCTTTTGCGCAACATCGCGATATTTTTTACTTATCTGGTGTTGACCAAGAAGAAAGTATTTTGTTGCTTTTTCCAGATGCACCTTATGAAAACCTGAAAGAGATTCTTTTTCTCAAAGAAACCAACGAACACATTGCCATTTGGGAAGGCGAGAAGCTAACCAAAGAAAGGGCTTTTGAAGTTTCAGGAGTTAAAACCGTAATTTGGTTGCAGGATTTCCATAAAACTTTGAAAGAAATCATGGCGTATGCTGACACGATGTATATCAATACTAACGAACATTATCGTGCAGCTATTGAAACCGAAACCCGCGAAGCTCGTTTTGTAAAATGGTGGAAAGAAAATTATCCGGCACATAAAGTAGAAAAATCAAACCCAATTTTACAGCGCATCCGTTCTGTTAAGGAAAGCGAAGAACTCGATTTAATTCAAAAAGCGTGTGACATCACCGAAAAAGGTTTCCGCAGAGTATTAAATTTTGTCAAACCAAATGTAATGGAATACGAAATCGAGGCTGAATTTATGCACGAATTTCTAATCAATCGTTCAAAAGGTTTTGCTTATACGCCAATCATCGCTTCGGGAAATAATGCTAACGTTTTACATTACATCGAAAACAATCAGCAATGTAAAGCAGGCGATTTGATTTTATTGGATGTTGGTGCCGAATATGCCAATTATTCCAGCGATATGACACGTATGATTCCAGTTTCTGGGCGTTTTACAGACAGACAAAAAGAAGTGTACAATGCCGTTTTGAGAGTTAAAAATGAAGCAACAAAAATGTTAGTTCCAGGAAATTATTGGAAACAATACCATGTTGAAGTAGGTAAAATAATGACTTCAGAACTTCTTGGTTTAGGATTGTTAGACAAAGCCGACGTACAAAACGAAAACCCAGAATGGCCAGCTTATAAAAAATATTTCATGCACGGAACATCACACCACATGGGATTAGACACACACGATTACGGATTATTACACGAACCAATGGAACCAAATATGGTTTTCACAGTTGAACCTGGAATTTACATTCCTGCCGAAGGTTTCGGAATTCGTATAGAAGATGATGTTGTTATTCAAAAATCAGGCGAACCATTCAATCTAATGCGCAATATACCAATAGAGGTTGAGGAAATAGAAAGCATTATGAATGTGTAGTTTCAAATAAATATTGAAAATTGACGGCTCACGAAAGTGAGCCGTTTTTTATACTGTAACTTGTCATTCTGAGGCACGAAGAATCCCATCAAACAAACAAAAAATCTTAAATCAACTTCTAATCTTAATCAACACGTCGTTTTGAATCTTAAGTACCTTATTTTCTTCTTGCAATTGAGCAATTAACGCATCTTTTTCAGCATTTAATTGGTCGGTGTTAGGTTGGTTTTTAGTAAACTCCATCGGAAGTTGGTCGGCAATATCACTAAAGAAATTGTGCTTTAATGCATAGCAAAAATCAATTAAAACGGATGTTTGCAAGCTGCTGCTTTCGGTATACTTAAAGACCGAAAGCCCGTTTCGATTGATGGCCTCGCCAACGGCTTTGTAACTAAGGTTTTTGGCTTTGATTTTTTTCTCTAAAATCTTGCCTGTACTGATGTTATTAGGACTAATTTTCATAGAATTCGGTTTTATTGCATTGACTTTAAGGTTAAAAACATTTAAAGATATACTAAAAGTAATAAATTA
This sequence comes from Flavobacterium sp. PMTSA4, assembly GCF_032098525.1. Lineage (NCBI taxonomy): Bacteria > Pseudomonadati > Bacteroidota > Flavobacteriia > Flavobacteriales > Flavobacteriaceae > Flavobacterium > Flavobacterium capsici. Next base: position 2,102,253 of record NZ_CP134890.1, on the reverse strand, counting down.
TATATTAAAAGTGTTGAATTTAACACTAATAGTATTGAATATTATATTAATAGTATGTAGTTTGATACAAATAATATTATGTTTAATATTAATAGTGTAGAGAATTATATAAAAAGTATTTTATTTGATACTAATAGTGTTGAATTTAATACTAAAAGTACTGATTCATTCGTTTTGAAGGTGATTGACTCATTTTTGAAGTGATTTTTAGAGTTAAAAATGTAGCTTGAAAAGTCATATTTAGTAAGCAGAATATTTTTTTCAGAATTCATTCGTGCTTTCGTGTTGAAATAGTAATTTTGGAACGAAATGAGCAAACAACTTATCTACAAAAACACCAAAATCAGTTATACCGAGCAAGGAAAAGGCACGGCAGTGGTTCTGTTACACGGTTTTCTCGAAAATCAAACCATGTGGAATGCTTTTGTTCCCGATTTGACTAAAAAAAATCGCGTTATTACCATTGATTTATTAGGCCACGGACAAACCGAATGTTTAGGATACGTGCACTCAATGGAAGACCAAGCTGATGCGGTTCATCATGTTTTACATGAATTAAAAATTAGAAAAGCAGTTTTTATTGGTCATTCAATGGGTGGTTATGTAGCGCTGGCTTTCGCCGAATTGTATCCCGAAAATGTAAAAGGAATTGTGTTGCTTAACTCAACTTCGCGTGCTGATAGCGACGAACGAAAAACAAATCGAGACCGCGCTATTATTGCCGTAAAGCAAAATTACACCAACTTTGTTCGGATGAGTATTGCCAATTTATTCAGCGAAGACAACCGCGAAAAACTCGCAGAGGAAATAGAACAAGTAAAACTTGAAGCACTAAAAACGCCACTTCAAGGCATCGTGGCAGCACTTGAAGGCATGAAAATCAGAAAAGATAGAGAAGTGATTTTGCATTTTGCGCCATTTCCAATCCAATTAATATTAGGTAAAAAAGACGGCGTGCTTATTTACGAAGACAATCTCGAGCAAATAGAAGGCACCAAAGTAAAACTGACTACTTTTCCTGATGGTCATATGAGTCACATTGAAAATCAAGCGGATTTAAAGAGAGTTTTATTAGAATTTTTGAAAGGCATATAAAAAAACAACTCACTTTCGTGAATTGTTTTCTCAATTTGGTTCTTCATTAGAGTTTAGCTCTTGTAATCTCTTGACCTGTGGGATATTTTATGGAAGCATCATCTTCAGCCGTGATAAAAATTTCATCTATTTCGTAAGGTGTAATCGTTTCAAACGAAGCTTTTGATGAAGCATCGGTGTCAAGTCTTCCTAAGTTATGCAATCCGTTAGACTTCGTTTGAAGCCATACCAAATAATACTTTTTGGAAGGCGATAACCTTTCGGGAGCAGTTAAATATTTAGCATTTAGCTCTAATTTACTGTTTCCATTGTCATCTTTAGATGTTTTGACCGTAATTTCGGCTCCTGGTGTAACATTAGAAATTGGAAACTTAACTTTTGAAGCACAAGAGGCTAAAATAAGGAAAGTTAAAATAATTGTCTTTTTCATATATTTTGAATTTTAAGTTCATCAATAATATACGAAAAAAAATCTACAATTCCTAATTACACCCGTTCTTCAAAGGGTTTGTCTTTGTCAAAAATCTCTAATAACAAGGTGACAATTTGATCTAAATAGCTTTCCATAATTTCGGGAGTAATTACCGCAGTCGAAACTTTATCAACTTTGTAATTGAACGGAAGAAAACCTGCTTTCATATTTTTAAAAGAAACAATTCCAACTTCGATTTCTCGGTTTTTAGCTTCGGGTTCATACATAAAAGCATATGCCAAAACCTGAATGATTTTATCGTTTTTGATATCATCTGTTAAACCGTTCCAATCGGAAAGCGAAACATTTTTTTGTTCTACTTTACCGGTTTTATAATCAATAATTCTAATTTTTCCGTCGCGAAGTTCAATTCGGTCTACATTTCCTTTTATCAAAACAGGAAAAGGCAAACGATTGTCTTCAATGGTTCGTTGATAGGTTGTTTCAAGGGATAAAACCTGAATTTCTGCACCGTTTTCAATTTCTTTTCGTTCCGCCTTTAGAAAATTTTCAACATTTCGTTTAGCAACTTCATAGGCTAGTAGGTTTCTACCTGTTTTAATATCGCCTTCTTTATACACTTTTTTAAACTGAATGAGCACTTCGGTTTCTGTTTTAAAGAGTGCTTCATCAATATCATCAACGGTTAAAATTAGGTTTAAAAAAGGTTTGTACAATTCTTCCAAAGTTCCATGAATGATAGTTCCCAAAGTGTTTACGGCAATATTTTCTTCTACTTCATCGGTTTCTTTAATGCGAAGAATTCGTTGAAAATAAAACTGAATAGGATTTCGAATATAACTTGTCAAAGATGAAGGCGAAAAACCAGTTTCGGCAATTTCTTTTAAACGGTTTTGTACCTGTTCTGATTTTTCAATAACCATTAATTCATTGGCAACTGCAGGAACTATTGGGTTATAAAAAGTATGTTTTAAAGTATGATTGGGTTGTTTCTCAATTTCTAATTGTGTGATGAACCTACTTTTTTCACCAGCATCAAAACCATCGCTATCCGAATTGTATAGCAAATAAATATTTTTAGCACGTTGCAATAAATGATAAAAATGATAGGTGTAAATGGCATCCTTTTCTTTATAAGTCGGCAAACCATACTCGCGTTTCACATCATAAGGAATGAACGAATTGTTAGATTTCCCAGCAGGAAATTTACCTTCATTAACCGATGTGATGATAACGGTTTCAAAATCCAAAACACGACTTTCTAAAACTCCCATGATTTGCAAACCTTCTAAAGGTTCGCCTTCAAAAGAAACTTCGGCAACTTCGACTACTTGTTTGTAAATGGCAAACAAAGTTTTTAAATCGGTAACCGAATTTTGATTCGATAAATAGCTAATGAGTTTATTAATTACTTTATAAATCGAGTAAATAAACGCATTCGTAATCTTTTCTTCTTCGTTATCACGATTTAATTTTGATTTGATATACAACAGAATTTGTGCAATATTTTCAAGAAACTGAACAGGATTTGTATCCCATTTTTGAAATAAAAGTTGAAATAACTCATTTTCTTTACCATACAATTCGTGAAGTTTATTCAAAGAAATAAATGAAAAATTGTTTCTGTTGATGCGATTTACTAAGTCATAAGCATCGATATAAGGTTCAATCAAAGGATTTGTCAAAACATCGAGCACATCTTTAAAATACATCGTGTAACTGCTGCTATTTCTATTGGTTGTGTTGACATGAAGTTTAAAAAACTTTGAAATTAATAGCTGTGCAGGATTGTTTTTACTCGAAAAACCCATCGTGATATTTAAAGCATCAACATTTTTGGGCAATGAATACAAAATAGGCAACAACAGATTTTCTTCACCAAGAATGATTGCTACATTTTGAAGATTTTCAGTTTCACAATGTTGTTCGATGATATTCCCAACAATTTTAGCTTGGCCAATTGCTTTTGGCGTACTAATAATTTCGATGGTTTTTTGTTGTGCAAAATCTTTCGCAACCCATTGGTAAGGATTGTTTTTATAGAAATTCCATTCTTTTTTAAACTTTCTTTGAAACAAACCCGCATCGTGCAGTTCATCTTTTAAAAAAACTTCGTCCAAATCCCAATAAACTTCAGCTTTATCAATAGCCAACAGGTGTTGAATGATTTTTTCTTCCGCTTGATTTAAAGCATTGAAACCTGCAAAGATGAACTTTTCATTCTTTAAATTATCACTAAAATGGGTGAGGTTTTCAGTCGCTTCTCTGTAAATTAATCCTTGGTATCCAATTCCTTTGTTATACAGATGTTTGTATAATGAATGATAATAATGAGGTAATTTTTTCCAAAACAGAAGGTGTTTTTCAATCAATTCTGTTTTTTTATTGATGTCAACCGACCAATGTTCTATTTCTTTAATGTTTTCAAGATATTTCAGGATTTTATCTGGTTCTAATAAATATCTATCAATTTCATTAAAATCTTGAAGCAATGTTTTTGCCCAATTGGCAAAGCTTTCAAACTCATCCAACTTATTTTTTTCTTCAATCGAACAATAAACGTTATAAAATTCGAAGAGTAATTCAACCGAATCAATATTTCTTATTCCAGAAATATTTTGAACAAACTCTTCTATAGAAATGATGTCGGGAGCAAAAATAGTTTTAGTTGTAATATTTTGTAATTCATTGATCAAAAAAACTTTTGCTCTTTTATTTGGAAGAACAATAATGCAATCCGAAAGATTTTCGGGATAATTTGTGATAATCGTATTTGCAAGTTGGTTTAGAAAAGTTGGTTTTGACATGTTATAAAAATAAAAAAACGCTCCGAATTCGGAGCGTTTTTCAAGAAAATATTTTAAAAGAAATTATTTAACTAATTTCACTTCAACTCTTCTGTTGTTAGCTTTACCAGCTTTAGTTTTGTTAGTGTCAATTGGTTTTGACTCACCGAAACCAACTGAAGATAATCTAGAAGAATCTATACCGTTTTCTACTAAGTAGTTTTTAACAGCAGCAGCTCTATCTTCAGATAATTTTTGGTTAGCAGCATCTTTACCATCGCTATCAGTGTGTCCTTCTAAAGAGAATTTAGAATTTGGATACTCTTTTAAGATAGCAGCAATTGATTGTAAAACTGGGTAAGTTTGTTGTTGGAATGAAGCTTTACCGCTATCAAATAAGATAGTTTTAGCATAGTCATTTAATCTTTTAACAACTTCGTCAGATACTTCTGGACAACCATTGTTAGCAACAGTTCCTTTTACATCTGGACATTTGTCATCTTTGTCTAAAACTCCGTCACCATCTCTATCTGGCCAAGGACATCCACCATTTTCTTTTGGACCTTTAACATCTGGACATTTGTCATTTTTATCCATAACTCCGTCACCGTCAGTATCAGGACAACCATTGAATTGTTTTAAACCAGCTACTTCAGGACAAGCATCATCTTTATCAGCGATTCCATCACCGTCAGTATCAGGACAACCATTGAATTCAGCTGGACCAGCTACATCTGGACAAGCATCATCTTTATCAGCGATTCCATCACCATCAGTGTCAGGACAACCATTGAATTGTTTTAAACCGGCAACATCTGGACAAGCATCATCTTTGTCATAGATTCCATCACCATCGGTATCTTTACCTCCAAATTTGAAAGTAAGACCAGCAAAATGCTGCATATGAGTTGGCATGTCAGCTCTATTGTCCTCGAAAGAATATTTGTAGGTAGCGCGATATGATAAACCAACATTTTCAGTAAACCATAAAGTTAATCCTAAACCACCATTAACTGTTCCTGCTGAATTGTCTCCATACCAAGTATAACCACCACCAACGTGAGCAGATGGATCAATTACTTTTGATTTAATTAAATTCATAAAGCTGTAGTTAACTACTCCATCAACTGCGTAATAACTTAAATCACCAGGATTAGTTACAGTGTAGTCTTCATCATTAATTCTTGGATTAACAAATTTTTTAATCTTGTTAATAGAACCTGTAAGTCCAAAAGAGAAATTGCTACCTACGTATTTAGATACGTTTAAATAAGATACAGAAGGTAAAATGTTCCAATGATCTTTTGCATTGAAAAATTCTGAAAACTGATCTTCTACTTTAGATGCTGCACTAACTCTAGTGTCAACTGCATTTACCCCAAAAGATATAGCCCATGGGTTGTTGCTGTCTTGAGCTTGAGAGCTGATTCCAGCTAACATTACCATAGCAACGAATAATTTGTTAAGGTGTTTCATACTTAATTTGATTAGATTATAATAATTATAATAGAACAAAAGTAATACCTATTCCAATAATATCAAAATCTTATTGTTAAAATGTGTGAATTATATAATGTTCTAAGCAAAATTTTGAAATATACTAGATATTATTTGATGATATTCAGTTTTTTACCCACTTCTTCAAAGGCAGCTATAGTTTTATCAAGATGCTCTTTTGTGTGAGCTGCCGATAATTGAACTCTAATTCTAGCCTTATCTCTGGGAACAACAGGAAAGAAAAATCCAATAACATAAACTCCTTTTTTCAAAAGTTCATCAGCCATAACTTGAGAGAGTTTTGCATCATATAACATTACAGGAACAATTGCCGAATCGCCATCAATAATATCAAAACCAGCATTTTTCATTCCTTCTTTAAAGTAATTAGTATTCCATTCTAATTTGTCTCTTAAGGAAGTATCTTTTTTTAAAAGCTCAAATACTTTAATTGATGCTCCAACAATTGCTGGTGCTAATGAATTTGAAAACAAATAAGGTCGAGAACGTTGACGTAAAATTTCAATAATTTCTTTTTTTGCGGTAGTATATCCACCCATTGCGCCACCAAGTGCTTTTCCTAATGTTCCGGTAATGATGTCAACTCTTCCCATTACACCTTTTGCTTCCAAAGTTCCTTTTCCGGTAGCACCAATAAAACCAGCAGCATGACATTCATCAACCATAACCATAGCATCATATTTATCAGCTAAATCACAAATTTTATCCAGAGGTGCTACTAATCCATCCATAGAGAAAACGCCATCGGTAACTATTAATTTAAAACGATGTCCAGCTTCTGTCGCTTTTTTTAGTTGCGTTTCCAAATCATCCATATTTGAATTTTCATAACGATAACGTGCAGCTTTACACAAACGAACACCATCAATAATAGAAGCATGATTTAAACTATCGGAAATGATGCAGTCTTCTTCACCTAGTAAAGGTTCAAAAACGCCACCGTTTGCATCAAAAGCAGCTGCATAAAGAATAGTATCTTCAGTTCCGTAGAAATCAGCAATTTTTTGTTCTAATGTTTTATGGATATCTTGAGTTCCACAAATGAAACGGACTGAAGACATTCCAAAACCATGTGAATCCAAAGCGTCTTTTGCTGCTTGTATTACTTCGGGATGCGATGATAAACCTAAATAATTATTGGCACAAAAATTTAAAACCGTTTCACCATTAACATTGATTTCAGCACCTTGAGGTGAAGTGATGATGCGTTCTTTTTTATACAAACCATTTTCTTCGATGGTTTTTAATTCGTTTTGTAAGTGTTGTTGAATTTTTCCGTACATGGTTACTTGTTTGTAGTTTATGAATGCAAATTTACGATTTCAATTTCTTCTCCGATATAAACCAATGTTTTTTTAATGACTTTGTAACCCATAGTTTCAATAGCATTTTGATATTGTTCGAGTTGTGATTTGTGTTTTGGTAAATTTTGTCCTGTTTTATAATCCAATAAAAAAACCTCATTTTGGTTTGAAATAGAGATTCTGTCAGGTTTAATGATGCTGTTTTTCTGTATAATTGTTTTTTCGTTTAGTATTTTATGTTCATCATTAAAAAATTCTTGTAACTCATCATGATTTATAATTTCTACTAATTTTTTTTCAACTTCATCTTTTTGATTTTCTGTAATCAAACCATTTTCAATTGCTTTTATTAATGCTAAATCAACATCCGATTTTGTCTTTACATACGATAAAATTTCGTGTAAAATATTTCCAAATTCAATAGCTTTTTGCTGTTTGGTATTCCACATGACACTTTCGCGTTGTGCAATTTTAATGTTTTTTGGATCTAATGTTTCCGCTATTTGAGGAATGGTTTTAGGAATCTCAATAGTTTCTTTTTGAGATGAAAGTTTTTTGTTTTCGCCAAAATGATATTCCATTTTTCCTTCTTCAAATTCGTTTTTATAAATTAGATAATTGATGAAAAAAGTCGCCATATTTTTAGGATATTCTCCCGAAGTTTTGGCTCTGTTTTGCATTTCTGAAACTACAAATAATTGTTCCTCAGCACGAGTTAATGCTACATATAAAACATTTACATCGTCTAATAATTCTTCTTGTTTTTTCTGCAAATACACTTCGGACGCTTCTTCGCCATAATTTTCTACATTAGAACTTTTATCGACTAAAACTTTTAGCAAACCCATTTGCTCATCGGCATTGAGCCAAATTTTTTCTTTCGGACCTTTGCTGTAATCTTCATCGGCAAAAGGGAAAATCACCACTGGAAATTCTAAACCTTTCGATTTATGAATGGTCATAATTTTGATGGCATCATTATTTTCGGGTGAAGGAATGCTTAATTTATGTGAATTAGTATCCCAATAGACCAAAAAATCTGCTGTTCCAGCTTGTTTTTTTATGTCTTGCTCTAAAACTAAATCCTGAAAAAATTGAACATAAGCCGTTCTTTTTTCGATTGGAATTATTTTTGAAATGATGATTTCGGCCGCTTCATACAATGATTTTTTCCTGATATTTTGAAAAGAAAATGCAATATCAAATTCTTCCAACCATTTTTCAAAATCAGATTCAGCAGAAAGTTCTACTCCTTTTGCTATAAAATCGTGAATTTCGAATTGAGTTTGATGGTTTTTTGCTAAATAATAAAGAAAATTTGCCTTCGATTCTAAGTCTGAAAAATTGTTCAGATAACGTAGTAAGTCAACAATCACTTTGACTTCGCTTGAAGAACCAAGCAATAAACTTTCGGAAGATAAAATTGGAATTCCTTTTTCGGTTAAATAATTGGCAATTAAAGTTCCTTTGTCTTTTTTTCGGGTTAAAATGGCAATGTCTTTATTGCAGAAACCTTTTTGTTTTGAGTTTTGAATGATTTCAAAAGTTTTTTCTAGATAAAGTTCATCTTTAGTTGGATTTTCTTCGTCCTCAAAATCATTTTTATCCATTTTTGGGATAAAAGAAATGGATACAAAACCACCTTTTTTATCATTGATTTCTTGGCGCGAATGATTTAAATACAAATCTTTATAATCTTCATTTTTAAATTCATCTGCAATAAACTGGAAAAACTCATTATTAAACTCAATCACTTTAGAATAACTTCTATAATTTGTTCCTAATGATTCTGTGTTTTTTTCAATATTTGGAAAAGGATTTTCTTCTTTACTTAAAGAAATAAACTGTTCAGCTTTTCCGCCACGCCAACGATAAATTGATTGTTTTGGATCGCCAACAATCATCAAACTTCCTTGTGTTCCTTCATCGTCTTGACCTGAAAGCGAATTGCTTATCAACGGAATTAAATTTTGCCACTGCATTTCGGAAGTGTCCTGAAATTCATCGATGAAAAAATGACGGTATTTTTCGCCCAATCGTTCGTAAATAAAAGGCGCAGGTTGGTTTTGAATTTGTTCAAATATCAATTGATTGAATTCAGCAATTGACAAAATATTTTGTTCTTCCTGAATGTTTTTTAGTTTGCTGTTTAACGTATTTAAAAGTGAAAGCGGCGTGATGTTTTTTAGAAAAGCTTCGTAGAAATATAGTTTTTCATGTTTATTGTAAATGACACTTAAAATTTCCAGAAAATTTGGAATTAAAGACTCGATTATTGCTTTCTCCTTTGCGTCTTTTTTTATTTTAATATCATCAAATTCTTTAAATCGATGATTTTTAGATTTAACATCATCTTCCTTTATAAATTCGAGATGTTTAGGAAAAGTTCCATATGAGAAAGAGCTTTTATCAATTCCATTTTTTTCAATTAAATCCAAAGCCTTATCAGCAAGCTTACTACTTTCGATTTTTAGATTATCACATAATTTTGTCAATCGATTTTTAATTTCAACAAAATCTTCGATTGATTTGTTGTGAAAATGCGTGATTTCTTCGCGATTGTTTTCATTCAGAATCAATTTTCCGGTTTCCATGATTTCTCTGGAAATGTCCCAAGATTTGTCTTCGTTGGTTTTTTCTAAGGTATAATTTACCAATAATTCGGTGAGTTGTTTGTCGTTTCCGGCCTCAGCAATAATGGCATCAACGGCTTCAGTCAAGAGATTTTCTGTATCAAGCGAAACTTCAAAAGTGATGGGTAAATTCAAATCGTGTGCAAAACTTCGAATGACTTTATGTGTAAATTTATCAATAGTAGAAATATCAAAAGCCGCATAATTATGGATTAAGTTCTTGATGATGCTTTTCGCTTTCTGATGAATTTCATTCAAACTCAAACCCGTTTCTATTTGAATGGTTTGCATCAATTCTTGTGCTTTATGTGATGGATTTTCTTTCGCAAATTCAGAAAGATTTTCTAACACACGACTTTTCATTTCGTGAACCGCTTTGTTGGTAAACGTTATGGCAAGTATATTTCGATATGCATCAGGTTTTTTAGCAAGAAGAATGATTTTTAAATATTCTTTTACCAAAGTATAGGTTTTACCCGAACCAGCCGATGCGTCATATATTGAGAATGGTTTTTTAGTCATTATTTCAAAATTTCATAAATAAAATTCAATTTAGAATCTTCGCCATGATAAGCAACTTCTAGTTCAGCAATTTTTTTGGCACCAATTTTTTCAATAGCTTTTTGTGAACGAAAATTGGTTGCGCCAATATGAAAATGTATTTTTTCGACAAATTGAAAAGCATAATCAATCATTATTTTCTTTAAAGCCAAGTTGTATCCTTTTCCCCAAAACTTTCGTCCAATAAAAGTATAACCAATTAAAACGGTTTTGTTTTTTTCGTCATAATCATAAAAACGACTGCTTCCAACAACTTTATTGGTGTTTTTATCTATAACTAAAAATGCTCCTTTTGACAAAATAGCACCATCAAAGAAATTTTGAAAAACGTCTCTTTTGTAGCGTAATTTATTCGGATGTTGTTCCCAAAGTAATTTATCATTTGCAACTTCATATAATTCTTCAAAATGATTTTCTTTCAAAGGAATAAGCTGAATAATTTCATTTTGAAGATTTTTTGGTTGCCAATCAAGCTGCATATAAGTTTTAATTATTCGTTAATTGATAAATAGAATTTTCTTTTACGAAGTTAAATGTTTAAATTTGAATTCAATTAATTACTAATCATAAAAAAAAATATTATGTCATTTGAATTACCGCAATTACCTTATGCATACGATGCATTAGAACCACATATTGATGCTAGAACTATGGAAATTCACCATACAAAACATCATAATGCCTATACAACAAACTTAAATGCTGCTGTAGAAGGAACTGATTTAGCTGGAAAAACTATTGAAAACATTTTAATAAATCTTGACATGAAGAATGCAGCTGTTAGAAATAATGGCGGTGGATTTTATAATCACAATTTGTTTTGGAAAGTAATGTCACCAAATGGTGGCGGAAAACCAACTGGAGAATTAGCAGAAGCTATTGATGCTGCTTTTGGTTCTTTTGATGCTTTTAAAGTTCAGTTTGCAAAAGCAGGAGCAACTCGTTTTGGTTCTGGTTGGGCTTGGCTTTGTGTTCATAAAGGTGGAAAAGTAGAAGTTTGTTCTACGCCAAATCAAGATAATCCATTAATGCCAGAAATTGGTTGTGGTGGATTTCCAATTCTTGGAATGGATGTTTGGGAACATGCTTATTATTTACATTATCAAAACCGTCGTCCAGATTATATTGAAGCATTTTTTAATGTTATCAACTGGACAGAAGTTTCAAGATTATATGCTACAGAAAAATAAAACTATTTAGTAGAATGTATTGAACCGATTGTGAAAGCAATCGGTTTTTTTGTGGATGACACAAAAAATAAACAGGCAGAATTTCTTCTACCTGTTTGCCCCAAATCTACCATAAACTTAACCTACACTAAATACTATGGTAAAACAAAATTAATAACAAGTTATTTAATAATTGTCTTTTTGTTAAAATATTATTGGAATTTTAATAAAATAATGGTGAAAGGTATGATTTTGGAGGTTTAAATGGTATAAAAATAAAAAAGGTGAAAATTTCTTTTCACCCTTTTTGCCCCAAATCTACCATAAACTTAACCTACTAATGCTATGGTAGTCCAAATGTAAGCTGTTTATTAATTCTTTAACAAAATTTTCAGATGAACTACATTAATAATCGTTAAAATTCAAAAAAATGTTATTTTTTTAGTAAGCTCGGTCATTTTTGCCTTCATAAAAGTTTATAAATGACTTGTTTACTACACGATTTCCACCTGGAGTTGGATAATCTCCAGTAAAATACCAATCACCTAAATTTTTTGGACAAGCAACATGTAAATTCTCCACACTTTGGAAAATTATTTTTACTTCCGCTCTAATATCATCAGAATGCAGCATTTCAGCAATTTTATCTGAAATTTGTTGATAAGTGAAAGGTTCGTATATTGCTGTTACATGATTTGTTACATCTGTATCTTTAAAACTTTCTTGAGATTTACATTTAGTATAAACCTCTTCAATAATATTTTCTTTATTATGTTGTTTTAATAATTCTATTGCAGCTTGAAATGCAATTAATCCTTCAAGTTTTGCCATGTCTATTCCATAACAATCAGGATAACGAATTTGTGGAGCAGACGAAACAACAACTATTCGTTTTGGATTTAGTCTGTCCATCATTTTTAGGATACTTTTTTTCAAAGTTGTTCCTCTAACTATGCTATCGTCAATTATTACCAAATTGTCTGTTGGTTTTATAACACCATAAGTCACATCATAAACGTGAGCAACTAAATCATCACGATTTGCATCGTCAGTAATAAATGTTCTAAGTTTAGCGTCTTTTATAGCAATTTTTTCAGTTCTAATTTTAACTGAAAGTATTTCTTCTAACTTTTCTTTTGTTAGCGTTTTTCTATTTGTTAAAATAAATTGATTCTTTCTTTGATTTAAGAAATCATTTGCTGCTTCAACCATTCCATAGAAGGATGTTTCAGCTGTATTTGGAATATATGAGAAAACAGTATTGTCAGTATCATTTTCGATGGCTTGAAGAACTGCTGGCAAAATAAGTTTTCCTAATTCTTTTCGTTCTTGATATATTTCTGCGTCACTTCCTCGGGAAAAATAAATACGTTCAAATGAACAAGCTTTTTTGATTACAGGGTCAATAATATTTTCTTCAGTAACTGTTCCGTTTTTCTTTATTATTAGTGCATTACCAGGTTGAAGCTCTTGTACTTTTTCGAATTTAACATTGAAAACAGTTTGAATAACCGGACGTTCAGAAGCTACAACCACTATTTCATCGTCTTCATAAAAATATGCAGGACGAATTCCGGCTGGATCACGAAATACAAAAGCATCGCCATGACCAAGTAAACCTGCCATAGCATACCCGCCATCCCAACCACGAGAAGCACGTTTCAATATTTTAGAAACATTTAATTTTTCTGCTATAACTGGCGAAGCTTCGCGTTTAGATAATCCGTTGTTTTTGCATTCTTGATACAAATCGGTTACTTCATCATCGAGGAAATGACCAATTTTTTCCATAACAGTAACGGTATCTGCTAATTCTTTAGGATGTTGACCTAATTCAACCAAACTATTAAAAAGTTCGGTTACGTTAGTCATATTGAAATTTCCAGCAACAATTAAATTTCTATGCATCCAATTGTTTTGACGCAAAAATGGATGTACACTTTCAATACTGTTTTTACCAAAAGTACCATAACGAACATGTCCTAAAAACAATTCTCCTATATAGGGAATCTTAGCTTTTTGGAGTGTAATGTTATCTGCATATTCGGGATGTAAAGCCAATTCTTCATTAATACGTTCGTTGATTTGAGCAAAAATATCCTGAATAGGTTGAGACTGATTGGAACGTACTCTGCTTATATATCTTTCACCTGCATTTACATCAAATTTAATAGAGGCAAAACCAGCACCATCTTGACCACGATTGTGTTGTTTTTCCATTAGGAGATACATTTTTTGTATTCCATAAAAAGCTGAACCGTATTTATCTTCGTAAAATTCTAACGGTTTTTTTAATCTTAAAAGCGCAATTCCACATTCGTGTTTAATGGCGTCACTCATTGTATTGTAGTTATTTAGTTGTGTGTTTTAAATAAAAATGCCCCGAAATTTCGAGGCATAAATTTAATGTAATTCTATATCAAATTGTGTTAAAGATTTGAATTGTTTCAATCTTTCGTTTACTTCTTCTTTGGTAAGTTCAACCATTCTTTCCGTTCCAAATTTCTCTACACAGAACGATGCTAGGTTTGAACCTTGAATAATTGCATTCTTCATGTTTTCAAATGAAATGTTTTCGCTTTGCGTTATAAAACCAGCAAAACCACCAGCAAATGTATCGCCAGCACCTGTTGGGTCAAAAACTTCTTCTAAAGGAAGCGCTGGAGCAAAGAAAACATCGGTATTGTGAAATAATAATGCGCCGTGTTCACCTTTCTTGATGACAACATATTTTGGACCCATTGTTTGGATTTTTGCTGCCGCTTTTACTAATGAATATTCACCAGAAAGTTGTCTTGCTTCTTCATCATTAATGGTAATCACGTCAACACGCTTCATAACATCCAATAATTCAGGTAATGCACAATCCATCCAGAAGTTCATGGTGTCTAAAACTACAAGCTTTGGTTCTTCTGTCATTTGGTCTAAAACCGAACTTTGAACCAACGGATGTAGGTTGCCTAACATGACTACATCGCTATTAGTGAAATCAGCAGGAACAACAGGTTTGAAATCGGCTAAAACATTTAATTCAGTGATTAATGTGTCACGAGAATTTAAATCGTTGTGGTATTTTCCGCTCCAAAAGAAGGTTTTTCCACCTTTTACAATTTCGATACCTGAGATATCAATATTTCTATCGGTTAACAAATCAAGATATTCTTGCGGGAAATCATCGCCTACAACAGAGACAATAGCTGAGTTTACATTGAAATGTGAAGCTGAAAGTCCTATAAAAGTTCCTGCACCACCAAGTATTTTATCTGTTTTACCAAAAGGTGTTTCGATAGCGTCAAAAGCAACTGTTCCAACGATTAAAAGTTTGTTCATTATTACGTTTTCAATTTAAAGGTGCAAAGATAGGCTTTTAGTTTAAAAGTTTAAAATGGTTATGGGTTTAAAAATTTCAATATAGAATTTACTAAATAGGCACTAATAGGCAAGTAGTAGGCACGTAGTAGGCAATAGGTAGGCAATGAGTAGGCAATGGATAGGCAAGTAGAAAGTATTGAATAAGCTAAAAAAGGTGATTGAGAAAATCTAATTACAATAACTTCTGGTCTTCTTTTTCATAAAAAGCATCAATAGAGAGGTTTTCTAGACCTGAAGCATACACTGCCAATTCATCGCAACGCTCGTTTTGAGGATGATTGTTGTGACCTTTTATCCATTTAAAATCTACTTGATGTTTGCGGTAAATTTTTAGGAAACGCATCCATAAATCGGGATTTTTTTTGCCTTTGAAACCTATTTTTTCCCAACCAAAAACCCATTTTTTTTCTACTGCGTCTACCACATATTTTGAATCAGAAACTATTAATACTTTCATGTTAGGTTTGGTAAGTTTTTCTAAACCTACTATAACCGCTAAAAGTTCCATTCTGTTGTTGGTAGTTAATCGAAAGCCTTCGTAGAATTCTTTTTTATAGTTTGTGCCAACCAATTCCATAACCACACCATAACCTCCGTTTCCAGGGTTTCCTTTGGCAGCGCCGTCTGTGTAGATATGTACTTGGTGATTCAAGAGAAAAGGGATTAGGGATTAGGAATTAGAAGTTTTTCTATTGTTTTAGGGAAATGGTCGTGTTCTAGTTCTTGAACTTTCGAGGCAATTTCTTCAATAGAAGAGCAGTTTTCAATATTTACTTTTTCTTGAAAAATGAATTTACCTTCGTCGTAATTTTCGTTTACATAATGTATGGTTATACCAGTTTCTTTTTCTTTGTTTTCAAGAATCGCTTGATGTACATGGTTGCCATACATTCCTTTTCCACCATATTTGGGTAATAAAGCAGGATGAATATTGATGAC
Organism: Flavobacterium sp. PMTSA4; assembly: GCF_032098525.1. Lineage (NCBI taxonomy): Bacteria > Pseudomonadati > Bacteroidota > Flavobacteriia > Flavobacteriales > Flavobacteriaceae > Flavobacterium > Flavobacterium capsici. The sequence goes on along the minus strand of NZ_CP134890.1, from coordinate 2,086,443 downwards.
TTTATTTGTAAATTCATGAATAATAGTTTCCGGAAATTTTAATAGAAATCCTGCCAGCACAATTAAATCGGGGTTTAATTTTTTTATTTTTTGAAAAACAGTGCCATCCGTTAGTTCTGATTTGGTGAAACTTTCAGAATAAATATTGTGGTTTTTTGCCCGCTCTAAAACTTTGGCATGCTGATTGTTAGAGAACACACCGATAACTGAAACGTTAGAATTGTTTTTAAAATATCGAATAATATTCTCAACATTGGAACCATTTCCAGAAGCAAACAGCACAATTTTTTTCATAGGTTCAAGAGTTTGGTACTGCAAAAAAAAGAATAATAGATAGATTTTAAATCATTTTAGCGTAAGAATTTGAAATTAATTTTTTACTTTCGTAGTTATATTTAAGAACAAAAAGGTTGTGTTAAAATAAAGTTTTTTATTTTTGCCAACAATTAAAATTAAAAATTTAAAAATTATGTCAGACATTGCATCAAGAGTTAAAGCGATTATCGTAGACAAATTAGGCGTTGACGAAAACGAAGTGGTAACAGAAGCAAGCTTCACGAACGATTTAGGAGCAGATTCATTAGACACTGTTGAGCTTATTATGGAGTTCGAAAAAGAATTTGATATTCAAATTCCAGATGATCAAGCAGAAAATATTGCTACTGTTGGTCAAGCTATTTCTTACATTGAAGAAGCTAAAAAATAATAATTAAAAATACCCGTAAATCCTTTTTTACGGGTATTTATTATTTTTAAAAACATCTACTCAGATTGTTTTCAATCTAAAAAATATAATACCCATGTCTCTTTAATGCTTATATTTGAAGAATTCATGGGTATGTTTTTATAAAAAAGAGTTCAAAAATACACTATATGACATTAAAACGAGTTGTAGTTACAGGTTTAGGTGCATTAACGCCAATAGGTAACAATATTGAAGAATATTGGAACGCTTTAGTTAATGGAAAAAGCGGTGCAGCACCAATTACCTATTACGATACCGAAAAACATAAAACAAAATTTGCCTGCGAAGTTAAGAATTTCAATGTCGAAGATTATATCGACAGAAAAGAATCCCGCAGAATGGATAAGTTTGCTCAATATGCAATTGCTGCCAGTGAAGAAGCTATAAAAGATGCTGGAATTACAGAAGATAATGTAAATAAACATAGAGTTGGAGTAATTTGGGGAGCAGGAATTGGCGGATTAGAAACTTTCCAAGAAGAAGTGATGAGTTATGCAGCAGGTGATGGAACTCCAAGATTTAATCCTTTTTTTATACCGAAAATGATTGCTGATATTGCACCAGCACATATTTCGATGAGAAATGGATTTATGGGACCAAATTATACTACTGTTTCAGCTTGTGCCTCTTCTGCAAATGCTTTGATAGATGCATTTAACTACATTCGTTTAGGAATGTGTGATGTTATTATATCGGGTGGTTCTGAAGCAGCGGTTACCATTGCTGGTATGGGCGGATTTAACTCCATGCAAGCGTTATCAACCAGAAATGAAAGTCCAGAAACTGCTTCGAGACCTTTTGATGCAACACGTGACGGATTTGTACTTGGTGAAGGCGCAGGTGCATTGGTTTTAGAAGAATATGAACACGCAAAAGCTCGTGGTGCGAAAATATATTGTGAAATTGGTGGCGGTGGAATGTCATCGGATGCTTATCATTTAACGGCTCCACATCCTGAAGGAATTGGAGTAATTGCAGTAATGCAAAATACATTGCGTGATGCAGGTATGAAACCGGAGCAAGTTGATCATATCAATACACACGGTACTTCAACACCACTTGGCGATGTGGCTGAATTAAAAGCTATCAGTGCTGTTTTTGGTGACCATGCTAAGACGATAAACATCAATTCTACAAAATCGATGACAGGACATTTACTAGGTGCTGCAGGAGCTATTGAAGCTATTGCTTCTATTTTAGCCATGAAACACGGTATTGTTCCTCCGACAATTAATCATGAGGTTGTAGATGAAAGAATTGACCCGAGTTTAAACCTAACTTTGAATAGAGCACAAAAAAGAGAAGTAAATGTTGCCATGAGTAATACCTTTGGTTTTGGCGGACATAATGCTTGTGTATTGTTTAAAAAATTAGAAGAATAAAGAAAATGGGTATTCTTAAAAAAATATTTTCTAATTCCCGTTCAACTGAGGACGGGATTTTTTTTTCCAAAATGGAAAATATTTTGGGATTTAAGCCATTGAATATTGAATATTATCAAAAGGCATTCACTCATAGGTCTTCAAACAAAGTAGATAAAAATGGTGATCCAATGAATTATGAAAGACTCGAATTTCTTGGTGATGCTATGTTGGGTTCGGTAATTGCGGCTCATCTTTTTAATGAAGTGCCAACAGGAGATGAAGGTTATTTGACAAAAATGCGCTCAAAAATTGTGAGTAGAGAACATTTAAACGAATTGGGTAGAGATTTAAATTTAATTCAGTTTGTTGAGAGCAAAGTACCCGTAAATCATTTTGGAGAAAATATACACGGTAACATTTTTGAAGCATTAGTTGGGGCAATTTTTTTGGATAAAGGATACGCTTATTGTGAAAAATTTATCATGAAAAGAGTCATTATTCCTTATGTGGATATCCCAAAACTGGAAGGTAAAGTTATCAGTTACAAGAGTCTTTTGATTGAATGGTGTCAAAAAGAAAAGAAATCGTTTCATTATGAAGTTTTTGATGACAATGGCAACGATGGACAAAAATATTTTGGTGTAAAATTATCAATTGACAATAAAGTTATTGCAAAAGCAAGAGCAACATCGAAGAAAAAAGCAGAAGAAAAGGCTTCACAAAGAGCTTATTTTGTATTTCAGGAAAAAATTAACACTAAATAATAAAAATCTTTAAACACTACATCGATTTAGTTCATAAAATTACGTTAATCACAAAAATGCTTTGTAAAATCTGCATCAGAAGTACTATATTTACAACTTATTTTTCGATTATATGGCTAAATTAAAATTACTTAGCGAAGAGTACGAAGAAATAGATTATCAACTAATTGCTATACACACCTCGATAGAAGATTATCGATTAGCATTTTTAATTAATAAAAACTTACCTATAAACCTTTCTAAGTGTAATCAAGATATTGAAATTCAAGAAAATAATGTTGAGTTGCAATTTTCGAGATTTAGTTATGACGACGAAAAAAACAATATTTCTTGGAATTTAATTCAAAATAAAAACCAAGAATATCAAAGTTCAACAACTTTAGACACAGGTTTGTTTGCAAATACAATTGCTCAAGTTTCTACCAATAGTTATATTTTACCAGAATTTAAGAAAGTAGATTACTTTTTAAAAGTAGATAATTGTTTTTCGGAAGATGAAATTCAAGAGACACTTTTATCATTAAAAAACATTCAAAAAATAAGCACAGTTTATACTGTAGCCATAGAAAATATCAAATCAAAAAACAATTTAATTTTTTAACAATGCCAACCAGAAAAAAAACAAAAATTGTAGCCACATTAGGTCCAGCATGTAGTTCTAAGGAAGTAATTAAAGATATGATTGAAGCTGGAGTAAATGTATTCCGTATCAATTTTTCTCATGCCGATTATGCTGATGTAAAAGAACGTATAGATATCATTAGAGGATTAAACGACGAGTTTGGGTATACTACAGCAATTCTTGCTGATTTACAAGGACCTAAATTGAGAGTTGGAGTGATGAAAGAAGATGTAGTGGTAAATCCTGGCGATATTATCACTTTTCAAACAGCAGAAGATGTTCCTGGTACTGCTGAAAGAGTTTACATGAACTATAAAACATTTCCAAGTGATGTAAATCCAGGAGAAAGAATTCTTTTAGACGATGGAAAACTGATTTTTGAAGCGCTTGAAACCAATGGAAGTACTGAAGTAGTATGTAAAGTAATTCAAGGCGGACCATTAAAATCTAAAAAAGGAGTAAATCTTCCGAATACAAAAGTTTCACTTCCTGCTTTGACTAAAAAAGACATCAAAGATGCTTTGTTTGCTATTGAAAATCAAGTAGATTGGATTGCACTTTCGTTTGTTAGAACGCCAAAAGATTTAGAGGAGTTGCAAGATTTAATTGCGAAACATTCTGAATATAAAATTCCTATTGTGGCTAAAATAGAAAAGCCTGAAGCAGTAGAGAATATTGATAAAATTGTTGCATTTTGTGACGGTTTAATGGTTGCTCGTGGTGATTTAGGAGTAGAAATTCCGGCTCATGAAGTACCATTAATTCAAAAGAAATTAATTCATAGAGCTAAAACAGCTCGTATTCCGGTTATTGTGGCAACACAAATGATGGAAACCATGATTACAAGTTTAACGCCTACACGTGCTGAGGTGAATGATGTTGCTAACTCGGTTATGGATGGTGCGGACGCTGTAATGCTTTCGGGAGAAACATCTGTTGGTAATTATCCTGTTCAAGTAATTGAGAAAATGACTCAAATTATTGAAGCTGTTGAAGATTCTCCATTGATTGTTGTTCCTCAAAATCCGCCTCACGTTCGTACGAAACGATTTATTACTAAATCAATTTGTTATCATGCGGCTATTATGTCAAACGAAATCAAGGCAAAAGCCATTTCAACATTGACAAACAGTGGTTATACTGCTTTTCAAATTTCTGCTTGGCGTCCGCAATCACATGTTTTGGTTTATACTTCAAATAAAAGAATATTGACACAATTAAACTTACTTTGGGGAGTAAAAGCATTCTTCTATGATAAGTTTGTAAGCACAGACGATACGGTTGATGATATCAACAAAATAGCTGCTGAAAACGGCTATGTGAAAAAAGGCGACATGCTTATCAATCTTGCCGCTATGCCAGTAGCTGATAAAGGAATGGTAAATACTTTGCGTATCTCTGAAATAAATTAAAAAAATACTATTTTTGGTCAAACAAATTAATATAAAAGACAATGGAATCTAGAAATCCGTTTTTTAAAAACAAAACCTTTACTAATACTTCACGAGAAGTAGTACACGAAGCAACTGTTATTGATTACAACGAATCAATGACTGTATCTGGAACTATAAACAAAAGTTTCTTAATGTTATTATTGTTAGTAGCTAGTGCTGCGGTAACATGGACTATGTTTTACAATGGTTATAACCCAATGATATTTACTATTGGTGGCGCTATTGTTGGATTAATATTAGTAGTTATTTCGGCGTTCAAACCTCAATATTCTCCTTATTTAGCTCCAGGTTATGCTTTATTCGAAGGATTATTCATTGGAGGTATATCTGCAATTTTTGAAGCAGCCTATTCAGGAATTGTAATTCAAGCGGTAAGTTGTACGTTCGTTACTTTTATGGTTTGTTTCGGGCTTTATAAATATGAAATCGTAAAAGTAAACGAGAAATTCCGTTCAGTAGTTATTGCGGCAACTTTAGCAATTGCTACTTATTATTTAATTTCATGGTTATTATCAATGTTTACAAGCTTTCAGCCAGTTCATTACGGCAATTCTATGATTAGTATAGGAATCAGTGCTTTTGTAATAGTAATTGCGGCATTAAACTTATTCCTAGATTTTGATCAAATAGAAAAAGGAGTACAACAAAAAATGCCAAAATATATGGAATGGTATGGTGCTATGGGCTTAATGATTACTTTAGTTTGGTTATACATTGAGTTTTTACGTTTATTATCAAAAATATCTAGTAGAGATTAATTTTTTTAAACTAAAAAATATAAAACCAGCTATTAAGCTGGTTTTTTTATGATTAAAAATCAAACTTCAACTGCACCACTACTGATTTTTTAACGTCGGTGTTCAAATTATTCAACGAAATACCCAATAATCTTACCGATTCTTTCATGCGTTCTTGATACAAAAGCTCTTTAGCTGTTTCCAGAAGTATGCCTTTGTCAGAAATAAAATAAGGCAATGTTTTGCTTCGGGTTTGCACAGTAAAGTCGCTGTATTTTATTTTTAAGGTTACTGTTTTACCTGATATTTTATGCTTTCGAAGTCGTTTTTCTAATTCTGCAGCTATTCGTTCTAACTTTTCGAGCATAAAGATTTCTGAAGTTAAGTTTTCGCTGAAAGTATGTTCAGCTGCTACTGATTTTGCAATTCTATTGGGTTTTACGGCACTGTTATGAATTCCACGAACAATTTTGTAGTAATGCAAGCCGCTTTTGTGAAAATGGTGTTCTAAGAACTCAGCACTTTTAGATTTTAAATCTTTGCCCGTAAAAATGCCAAGCTGATACATTTTTTCGGCAGTTACTTTACCAATTCCATAAAATTTTTTGATGTCTAAAGATTCCAAAAAAGGTTCAACTTCTTCAGGATTAACCGTTTTTTGACCATTAGGTTTATTGAAATCACTAGCAACTTTTGCCACAAATTTATTGATAGAAATGCCTGCTGAAGCTGTCAAACCTACTTCATCAAAAATCCGTTGCCTTATTTCTTTGGCCAATAAAGTAGCGCTAGGGTTGCCTTTTTTATTTTGAGTAACGTCAAGATAAGCTTCATCAAGTGATAACGGTTCAACCAAATCGGTATAGTCATGAAAAATCTTTCTTATCTTTTTGGAAATTTCTTTGTATCTATCGAATCGAGGACGAACAAAAATCAAGTCGGGGCAATTTCTTTTGGCTTGAATGCCACTCATAGCCGAGCGAACGCCATATTTTCGAGCTTCATAACTTGCTGCCGAAACCACACCACGAACCTCGCTACCACCAACAGCTAATGGCTTTCCTTTTAACTCAGGATTGTCCATTTGCTCTACTGATGCGTAGAAGGCATCCATGTCTACATGAATAATTTTACGATATGAAATCGGTTCTTCCATATCACAAATTTATAGTATATTTAGCTACTTAAAAATTTCAAATGATAGAAATAGAGCGAAAGTTTTTGGTGACTTCAAATGACTTTATAAACGAAGCTTTTTCTAAAAAAAGAATCGTTCAGGCATATTTATCTTCAAATCCGGAAAGAAGCGTTCGCATTAGAATAAAAGACGATCAAGGTTTTTTGACTATTAAAGGGAAAAGTTGCAGTAATGGAACCTCTCGATTGGAATGGGAAAAAGAAATTGAAGTTCAAGAAGCTGAAAAACTACTGACTATTTGTGAAAATGGAATGATAGATAAGATTAGATACGAAATTCAAGTTGGAGAACATGTTTTTGAAGTTGATATTTTTTCAGGAGAAAACGAAGGTTTAATCATTGCTGAAATCGAACTTGAACATGAAAATGAACCGTTTGAAAAGCCAATGTGGTTAGGCAAAGAAGTAACCAATGACAATCGGTATTACAACGTATATTTAACCCAGAAACCTTTTAAAACCTGGAGTTTTAATCTTCAATAATTTCTATAGTAACAGGAACAGTACCACGATTTTTGTTGTCTACTAAATCCATAAAAGCTTTGCGTGACAAATCAATTTCACGTGATTTAGCAAATGGTCCACGGTCATTTACTTTTACAATAACAAATCTGCCTGTTGTTTCACTAGTCACTTTAAGCATGGTTCCAAACGGAAGATTTTTGTGAGCAGCTGTATATTTATTATTATCAAAAATTTCTCCACTAGCGGTTCTTCTTCCATTAAATTTATTGTGATAATAGGAAGCATGCGCATTCTTTTTATGAAGTTTTAGTTTATTAAATTCTTGAGTTTTCTTAATAGAATCAAGTAGTTGAATAGCAACACTTTTTTCAGGAAGTTTAAGGCTATCTAACTTTTTTTCTTTAATAAACTTCTCGTTTTTTTTAACAGTTGGAATAGTAGTTTTGCCTTTATTTTTTTCTTTTTGCTGTGGATTTCCGTTAGTGAAAGACGAAATAGTAAACGCCAATACTAAAGAAAAAACAAGGAAGAGAATTTTATTGCGCATAGTTGTTTTATTTTTTTGTGAAGAAATACAAAAACCGTACCTCGATAAAAAAAGTCCTTTGCAGGACTTCTATTTTAGAACCAAAGACTCCACGGAATCCTGCTCAAGATAAGCAGTAAACCTATTCCGAAGAAGATGGTTATTTTTTTAAATTTAGCTTCACTGGTAGTTGCCTTTTTGTGTCTAGACCAACCAATTGTGATTATTGCAATAGCAATAATGTTAATTAATGGATGCTCTAATGAAGTTAACCTAATAGCTGCATCTTTCATGTTTCCTAAAGAATCGAAACCCAAAGGTGACACAAGGTATAATATCAAACCAACAACCAATTGAATATGAGTTCCAATCAAACCAAAGAGTGCAATTGCTCTATCTTTTGGAGTAAATTCTTTTTTTGAAGTCATACCGATAAGTGAATTAAGCACGGCAAAAACTAATAAGAATAAGGCTAAATAAGCCCAACCTGAATGGAATTTTTGAACAAACTGATACATAGTTAAAATATTTGAATCACAAATATAACGAAAAGGCATAAAAAAACGACAACCTAAGTTATCGTTTAATTGAATTTAATTATTCTTTAAAAAGTGTTTCAACAAAAAGGTTGTTGACGCATCATGCGGTTTTACCGTTTTAGTTTCTATTTCTTCAAGTATTGAATTGGCTAATTGCTTACCAAGTTCAACACCCCATTGATCATAACTAAATATATTCCAGATAACACCTTGTACAAAGATTTTGTGTTCGTATAATGCTATCAATGAACCTAATGACTTAGGCGTTAGTTTGTCTATAAGGATAGTATTGGTAGGTTTGTTTCCTTCAAATACCTTAAAAGGAAGTAAAAAATCAGCTTTGTCTCCCGTGATATTTTGTTTTTCAAACTCAGCTCTAACTTGAGCTTCTGTTTTACCATTTAGCAAGGCTTCAGTTTGTGCAAAAAAGTTTGACATTAGCTTATCATGATGGTCTTTGTTGCCATATAAAGGTTTTACATAGCCTATAAAGTCTGTCGGGATAAGCTTAGTACCTTGATGAATTAATTGGAAGAACGCATGTTGCGAATTGGTTCCTGGTTCGCCCCATATAATAGTACCAGTTTGGTAGTTGACCACTTTTCCATCGCGACCAACGCTTTTTCCATTGCTTTCCATGATTCCTTGTTGTAAATATGGTGCAAGTTTTTGAAGATATTGTGTATAAGGAATCAACGCTTCGCTTTCGGCTCCGTAAAAGTTATTGTACCAAATGCTCAACAACGCCAAAACTACGGGAATGTTCTCCGAGAAATCGGCTGATTTGAAATGAGTGTCCATTTCATGAGCTCCGTTTAATAGTGCATCAAAATTATCAAATCCTACTGCCAAACTGATAGATAAACCCACTGCACTCCAAAGCGAAAAACGACCACCAACCCAATCCCACATCGGGAAAATGTTGTTAGGGTTAATTCCGAATTCGGTTACTTTTTGAATATTAGTTGATACGGCAACAAAATGTTTTGCTACGTCTTCTTGCGATGCCGATTTCAAAAACCACTCACGAATAGTTTCAGCATTCGATAGGGTTTCCTGAGTGGTGAATGTCTTTGAAACAATCACAAACAAGGTAGTTTCAGGATTTATTTTCTTTATTACTTCGTTAACATGGTCGCCATCAACGTTGGAAACAAAGTGAACGTTCAAATGATTTTTATAGAACTGCAATGATTCCACCACCATAGCTGGTCCAAGGTCTGAACCACCAATACCAATGTTTACCACATCGGTAAATGCTTTGCCTGTAAATCCTTTCTTGGCACCCGAAACAACATCATTAGTAAATGTTTTTATGGATTCTTTTACCGCATATATTTCTGGAAGTACATTAACGCCATCAACCAATACCGTGTCGTTTTTTGTAGAACGCAAAGCCGTGTGAAGCACTGCTCTATTCTCGGTTTTATTGATAGCATCACCATCAAAATAGCTTGCAATGGCTTCTTTTAGTTTGCATTCTTCAGCCAATTCAACAAGCAGCTTCAGTGTAGTAGCGTCAATTCTGTTTTTAGAATAATCTACTAAAAAGTCGTTCCATTGAATGTGAAAGGTGGCTGCTCTGGATGCATCCTTTTTAAACAACTCTTGCATCGAGGTGTTTTTGGTTGCTTCAAAGTGTTCGGTTAGCTTTTTCCAAGCTGTTGTATGGGTTGGGTTTATTGCCGTTAATGCCATTGTTTCTTAATTTGAAAAACAAATTTACAAATAAAGAATCGTAACTAATAATAGAATATTTACGCTAACGTTATAGTTGGAAAAATTATTTCTTAACGATGGTTTTCGCAACACTGTCAAGCTCTTTTTTCAACGGAGCCATCTGTTTCATATAGGCTTCCTTGTAACGTGCTTCCATCGGAGTGGATGATGGTAGGTTTTGCTTCAAAGCGTCAACCTGAACGCCATTTTTCCAGAAACGGTAGCAAACATGCGGACCTGTAGCCAAACCGGTGCTTCCAACCTTTCCAATAACCTGACCTTGAGTAACCCGTTGTCCACGTTTTACCAAAATTTTTGACATGTGAAGGTATTGGGTTGAATAGGTTTTATCGTGTTTTACTTTTACAAAGTTTCCGTTTCCGGTGGTATATCCTGCTTGTTCAACTACGCCAGCAGCAGTCGACATAATTGGCGTACCGGTTGGAGCGGCATAATCGGTTCCGTTATGAGCTTTCCAACGTTTTTGAACCGGATGAAACCTGCTCTTAGTATACCGCGATGTTATGTTGATGAATTTCAAAGGTGCTTTCAAGAAGAAGTTCTTCAATGTTTTTCCTTCTTCGTCAAAGTATTGAAGCTTGCCCTTACTACCATCAGGTGAAAAAGGGAAGGCATAGATTTTCTTTCCTTTGTATTCAAAAAACGCTGCTTTCAAACTATCTACACCATCATAAACAGTGTCATTAATGAATCGTTCGGTGAAGGATAACGCAAACTCATCGCCTTTTTGAAGTTTAAAGAAGTCAATAGACCAAGCATAAATTTTTGCTATACGTGGTGCCAATGATGGGTCGACTTTTAAATTCTGAAGGGTTTCCGACAGCGAACCGTTTAACGCACCCGCAATCGTTCTTGATTTGAAGGTAAGCGGTCTTGTTTTTTTTGTAGCTGTTATCGAGTCGTTAAAATTAATGACATAATAACTCAGCTTATCAGGTTGATAAATAAAGTATAAGGCTTTGTGTGTTCGGTCTTTGCTTCTAAGGAAAGTATAGGGTTTACCTACGCGGATGCTTCTAACGTTAAAAGTATCTTTTACTTTGGCTACTATGTCGTAAACTTGATTTCCGTTGAGGTTTTGCTTGTCTAAAATGGTACCAAAAGTGTCCCCTTTTCTCACGGTGTCGTGCACGACGTTATAATCATTAAGGTTGAACCCAAAATCAATAACCCTAGGTTTAATGGTTACCACTTCAATTGGTTCCTCGTTGTCTTTTTTACAAGAAAATAATAGTAATGTAGTTGTTAGTAGTAAAAGTAGTCTTTGAACGGTTTTTAACATCAGTAAAATTTATAATCCTTCGCCCCAATTTTTTAATTCGTCTTCGCTCCACAATTCCGGGAAAAATATTCTGCGTTGGTATTTTGGGTGCATGTATTTTTTCCAATCACTTCCGCCAGTTGCTTCACCCGAACCATGACCACTTTCTATATATTTCTTTGCGGCGTTCAAATGTCCCATAACCCAGGTTACATTTACTGTGTAATCATAGTTACGCATGGCTTTCACTAGCTCAACATCCTTTTGGTCTTCTTCAGGAAGTTGTTTAAACTTTTGCAAAATGTTTATGGTGTTGTACTCTTCCATAAAACGAAGGAATTCGTCTTTGTACTTACGTTCAAATTCAAGTATCAAATACGATTTCTTACCTGTATGGTAGTCTTTGCCTGCAGCTTGCCAGTATAAATGTTCAAACGCATGCGAGTATGGCGTGTTTCTATCAATAGTAGCTCTAAATCGATAATCTATAAGGTTGATTAAATCGGTAGAAGAGAACTCAATCATTCTATATTGTGCACTCTGAAAACCACTGGCTGGCGTCAAAGTGTTTCTGAATTTCATATACTGTTCTACTTCCATTCCGTCGCCCATGATGTCAAACGATGTGGTTAGCATCTCAAAGTAACGGCTAATTCTTCGTAGTTTTTCGGTAAAGAAAGCAGTAGCAGGTTTATCCGTATGACACAATTGGTCTATTTCCCAAAGAATCATTTTAAACAACAATTCATTCACTTGGTGATACATTATAAACACCATTTCATCAGGAAGAACCGTTCTTTGAATCTGAAGATTCAATAAAGCATCGGTTTGTATATAATCCCAATAAGTTATCGGTTTAGACCATAAAAGTCCTTCTAAGTGGGTTTCAGTTTTTTGATTGATGGCATCAAATTTTTTCTCTAATGCATCAAGTGCGTCGTTGTATTGGTTCATTTAGTTTTAACTTTTATAACAAATGGGTTTTTTAATCCTTTGAACCCATCTAAATCTGCTTTTAAAGAACCGACAGCCAAACTAGCTTTAATTCTCAAAGGAAGTTTGTTGTCATCGTCAGATATCCAAACGGTTAGACTTTCTTCTTCTTTAAAAACTCTTCCCGATTGCACCAAAGGTCTAAAAATCATGGAAGGAACGGTCCCAAATTTAGTACTTAAATCTTCTTTACCGATGTATTTTAACTTAAACTTAAAAGTCTCATCGTCAAAAAACATATCCACTACAATAGATTCGCCTACCTTTAGAGTGTTAATGTCTGGATGGTTTCTTAGGAAATAAAAGGTTGATAATATGTCTTGCACGTTTTCGGTAACGGCAAACGTTTTTTCGGTTTTCTTCTTGTAGTCTTTTACCAAGACACTGTTTTTATCCTGATTAAAGAAACCCTCTTGGTTTTTAGTATAACCACCTTCATCTATTTTTCTAACAAACTGATAAGGCTGGTTTGTAATTTTATCAAAGTAGCTTTCATAAGTATCATCTACTTTAAAGAACCAACGACTCATACCAGTAGTATATCCTTTACCGATGGCATGGTATACTTTTTTATTTTCTTTTACGGCTTCTTTTACTTCAAGTGTTGCATATCCCGCCGTCACAATTCCATAATGGATTCGGAATTTAAACCATTCACCAACATCGTATGCTTCTGGTTTTTGGGAATCGAAACTTACAGAGATTACCACTAAAAATGCGACTATTAATTTTTTCATTATTACTTTTTTCTACTGTAAGTACAATATTTGTTCCAAAAGTATTAAAACAAAAAAACCCAGTCAAATTAATGACTGAGTTTTTATGCTATTAACCAACCAAAAAACTATAAATTATGAAAATTTACTTAAAAACTTTCGGGAACCACCCCGTTCGTTTTTGATGCCGCAAAAGTAATACAGGTTGTTATTAAATTCCAAACAAAAAACCATATTTAACACAAATTTAATAATGATAACATCTTTTTAAGACTCTTTTTTGAGGATTATTCAAAGAAATTAGCTTTTCATCGAAATACTTTTAGGGATTTTACCCTTGTAAACAACACTAATTTGGTGCACAAAGCCTCTAATTCATGCAAAAACTAGTGCATTTCATCGAATAATGGTGTTTCAGCTTTTAAAAATGAGGTTTAATTGTAGGCAACAATTTTTTATACATAATTTAACATTTAATGGTACTACTTAAGATGTCATTTATTTAAAAAATTTACGTACAAATATCATTTTCAAATCAATTTTTGCACTTAATCGGATTTATAAGTATTTTACCTAAAAGTTAACCAAGTTAGAAACACTTCCCATTAACTTTAATCAACGCATTTTCTTACTTATAAAAATTGAAAGACCTAAGAATAGGTCATGGAAGAGGCATGCTTTTAATGAAGAGTACAGTTTTTTAGAAGGAATAGAAAATAATTGAGGTTAAAATGCAGTTTTAAGAGAACGGAAGGGATATAAATTAAGTCTAATGCATAGTCTCCCAGAACGGAAAGGATATAAATTAAGTCTAATGTATGGTCTCCCAGAACGGAAAGGATATAAATTAAGTCTAATGTATGGTCTCCCAGAACGGAAAGGATATAAATTAAGTCTAATGCATGGTCTCACAGAACGGAAAGGACATGAATTAAGTCTAATGCATGGTCTCCCAGCGCAAAAAAAACAAACATAAATAAATATTAACCTTTTAATTTTAATTAATTATGCCAATTTCACGAAGATTACCTCAAAGCGATGCTGCACGCGACAAAGCATTAACCCAAGCCAAATCTAAAAACGACAGCATACCAGCTGCCAACCAATTTTTAACTGCGCCTACTATTTCACGACTTGATGTTATTCAACCCGACTACAAAGTGGCGTTGCAAAAGCGTGGAAACGCATTAGCGGCACAAGTTGGTGCAACTGCTGGAGTAGCGCAAACGTTTGTAAATGCCAGAACGTATGTCAGTCACTTTTTTCAAGTGTTTAATTTAGGAGTTGCACGAGGAAAATATACGCCACAGCAGCGCGCATTTTTTCAACTGGATGTCAGTAGCGATAGCGTTCCGCCGCTAACTAGTCATCAAGATTTGGCTCTATGGGGAGAACGCATTAATACGGGCGATGACGCGAGAGTAGGAGCTGGCGGATTGTCTATGGATAATCCTAGAACCTCAGAAGTGAATGCTGCTGTAGATGAATTTAATGCCAAAAACGCCAATCAAAGTAGCCTTAAAGACGAATACGACAACCAACAAGAAAACGTAGCCAACCTTCATGAAGAAGCCGACCGCGTGATTAAAAAAGTGTGGGATGAGGTAGATACGTTTTACAACGAAGAGGAGAACAGCAGCAAACGCAGAAAATGCCGCGAATGGGGTGTAATCTACATTAGCGATGTAGAACTTACGTTCAACTTGATGGCTATCGATGATACAACCAATATAGGCATAGACAATGCCACAATTTTATTAGTAGAAACCGGCACCACCGTAAGCACGCTTAATGGCGGCGCGGCAGTAGTAAAAAGCACCATAGTAGACGAGGCTACTTTCCGTTTCACGGATCCTAATTACAAACCGAAAGACATGCTGGTGGAACTATCAACAGGGGTAACTGTTTTTGACGTAACAGCAATGATGACGCCGCTGTAAAAAACAGAAAGGTTAGAGCAACCAATCGGATTGCAATAAAAATCAGCCAACCAATAGTAAAAAAAAGTATATTTGAAACTAATGTACACCCAAACCGCAACAACCTTTTTCTTTTGAAAGGGGTTGTTGATTGGGGTTGGAGAGAAAGCAAGTCAACACTCCGTCACATCGAGTGTTTTTGATAGCCCGTAGGGTTATTAAAAATGTATCGAGATGCAAGTGGAGTTCTCGATACAATTTTTGCTCCACTGCGTTCCACAAAAACCACTCGAACTGACGCGTGGTTGGAGGTTGGGGAAAGAATTTAAAGAACAACAGCAATAAATAGCAATAAAAACTAAAAAATTAAAAATGAGTAAAAAAAGAAGATTAGGAATGGTAATGCTAGGGTTAAGTATGATGGTATTGAGCTTTGGGTGTGCCAAAAAAGAAGTAAAAAAAGCAACCTTTCATTCAGAACATGGCGTAACAATTACCTATCCTGAGGACTGGGAAATCAAAAAGGAAGAACTACATGCAGGCATGCCGATATTGCTAATGAAAAATGATAACGCAAACGAAGAGGAGTTTAACAGCAATATCAATTTGAATATCATAAGCCACAAAGGCGAGGAGCTCGACTTTAATAAATTTATGCAAATCAATAAAAACTACCTCACGCTACACAACATTAAACTACAAGAAGAAGCCGCCGTTACCATTGATGGTCATCCGGCATACAAGTTGGTTTATCATATGGTTGACCAAGGCGATGCGTTAACCCTAGTGCAATATTTGCAGCTCTATGACGAAGTGGGTTACACCACAACCTTTGTGTGTTTGGATGAAAAATACGACGCCTTAAAAGAAGAGGCAATCGAAATTATGGAAGGGTTTCACTATGATTTTAATAAGAAGTAAACTAAGTGTTAGGGTCGTTTAAAAATATAAAATAGTATAATAATCAAAACCCGCCACTCCGTCACATCGAGTGTTTTTGATAGACCAAAGGTCTATTAAAAATGTATCGAGATGCAAGTTGGGTTCTCGATACACTTTTTGCTCCACTGCGTTACACAAAAACCACTCGAACTGACGCGCGGTTGGAGGTTGTTGATTGGGTTTGGAATGAATTGATAATAAAAGTTTAAATGTAAAGAAGAAATTAAAATCAATTAAATAATTTGTAGGCATGCAAAAATTAAAAAACAATTCAATTAAAATATTGATTGCGTTTGCTCTTTGGGTTTTCCTCTTATTAGTAACAGATAAATTAGATATTGTTACTGGATGGGTTTCAATAGTATTGATAGTAGCGTTTTGTATATTATTTTCGTGTGCTTTAGCAAATTTAATCTTGATTATAGTTTACAAAAGTGACGTAAAAAGTAAAATAGTTGCAACATTGATAAGCATTATCCCTATAATTGTGTTTTTGTATTATATCTCAGTCTTTTTTTCTATTGAATGTTAATGAGGCATAATCAAAATGGGAAAGAATAAATAATGGATTGTTAGAAAAATTATAAAACAAAAAAGCAACTTGAAACCAAGTTGCTTTTTTTATTGAATATGTAAAAACAAGTCGAAATCTACAATGTTCCGCGTAGGGCTTGTTCTCTTTCTATTGACTCAAATAAGGCTTTGAAGTTTCCAGCACCAAAACCACGAGCACCCATTCGTTGAATGATTTCAAAGAATAATGTTGGTCGGTCTTCTACTGGCTTCGTGAAGATTTGAAGCAGATAACCTTCGTCGTCCGCATCAATCATGATACCTAACTTTTGAAGCTCGTTGATATCTTCTTTAAACTTATCCATATGGTCTTTTAAACGCTCCGGAATGGCATCGTAGTACGCCTGCGGAGGTGTACTTAAAAACTCAACGCCACGAGAACGCATGTCGGCAACGGTAGTAATAATATCATCCGTAGCGACCGCTATGTGTTGCACGCCTGCACCTTCATAGAAGTCTAAGTATTCTTCTATCTGCGAGCGTTTCTTACCTTCGGCCGGTTCGTTAATTGGGAACTTAATGCGACCGTTTCCGTTACTCATCACCTTACTCATAAGCGCCGAGTATTCGGTAGTAATTTGCTTGTCGTCAAACGACAGGAAGTTGACAAAGCCCATGACATCTTCATACCATTTTACCCATACATTCATTTGGTTCCAACCAACATTGCCCACCATGTGGTCTACATATTTCAAACCAACCGGTGCCGGATTGTAATCTGACTTCCATTCTTTATAACCCGGCAGGAAAGCGCCGTTATAGTTCTTGCGTTCTACAAACATGTGCACAGTCTCGCCATAGGTATAGATTCCCGCACGAACTACTTCGCCATGCTCGTCGGTCTCCACGGTTGGTTCCATATAAACCTTGGCACCGCGCTTGGTAGTTTCTTCAAATGCCGAACGCGCATCTTCAACCCATAGGGCTACGATTTTAACACCGTCGCCATGTTTTTTAACGTGTTCGCCAATTGGTGAGTCACTGTTCAAAGCTGTGGTAAGCACCAAACGAATCTTGTCTTGCTTCAACACATAAGACGCACGGTCTTTCAACCCCGTTTCCAATCCTGCATAAGCAAACGATTGAAACCCGAAGGCGGTTTTGTAAAAGTGAGCCGCTTGCTTAGCGTTTCCCACATAGAATTCAACATAATCTGTTCCTAGCAATGGAAGGAAGTCTTGCGCTCCTTCAAATATTTTCTCGAGTCCATACTCGACTGATTTTATTTCGTTACTCATAATCTATTTTTTAGAAGAAAGAAGAAAGATAATAGAATATAGATACTTATTTTATTCGTTTTCTTTCTTGATTCTTAATTGTGTTTCATTTTTTGAACAATAGTTGTTCTTTTCTCTTTGTTCTTTGTTCTTTTTTCTATCAAGGCTTACAACCAGGACTGATAGTATTTATCATCGGCAATCTTCATGGCTTCTTCGGTTACCATCAATGGCTTGAAGGTATCGACCATTACTGCCAGTTCCTGAGTGTCTGTTTTTCCTATGCTTCTTTCGGTTGCTCCTGGGTGTGGTCCGTGAGGAATTCCAGCAGGATGCAACGAAATATGCCCAGCTTCAATGTCATTTCGACTCATAAAATCTCCGTCAACATAATAAAGCACTTCATCCGAATCGATGTTGCTGTGGTTATACGGCGCCGGAATAGATTGCGGATGATAATCGTACAATCTAGGCACAAACGAACACACCACGAAAGCATCGGTTTCAAAAGTTTGGTGCACTGGTGGCGGTTGATGAATGCGACCAGTTATAGGTTCGAAGTCGTGAATAGAAAAGGCATACGGATAATTGTAGCCATCATAACCCACAACGTCAAACGGATGTGAAGCATAAATCATATCGATAATTTCGTCTTTCTTTTTAATCTTGATAAGAAATTCACCGGTTTCATCATGCGTTTCGAGCTCCTCAGGACGTCGGATGTCGCGTTCGCAAAAAGGCGAGTGCTCCAGCAATTGTCCGAACCAGTTGCGGTAACGTTTTGGGGTATAAATAGGGCGATGCGACTCGACGATAAACAAACGATTGTCTTCGGTATCGAAGTCTATCTTGTAAATCATTCCACGTGGGATGATTAAATAGTCTCCGTATTTGAAATCGAGATTACCAAGCATGGTTCTTAATTTCCCAGAACCACGATGGATGAAAAGCATTTCATCAGAATCGGTATTTTTATAGAAATAGTCCGTCGTTGACTTCTTTGGCGCAGCCAAAACAATATGACAGTCGGAATTGGTTAAAACAATCTTTCTGCTTTCAAGGTAATCGTTCTCAGGTTTTACTTGGAAACCACGTAATCTATAGGATTGTATGTTATTGTTTTTAGCAATTTTAGGTGCTACAGAGTATTGGTTTTTAATTTCCTTGACCATAGTTGGACGGTGCACGTGATAGGAATTCGTGTACATACCATCAAAACCTATGGTGCCAAAAAGCTGCTCATAATACAAATCACCATTCGGCTTTCGGAATTGAGTGTGACGCTTTGGCGGAATCTGACCTAATTTGTGATATAAAGGCATTGTAATAAATGTGTTAATTAGACAATTGTTGTGTTAAGTGTGTCAATTGACTTAGATGAAGTTAGCCAGTTTGACTAATTTGCACATTTAATCCTTCATTCAGGATTTCTCTTGATGAGGTATTTTAAAAGTAATAATAATTCTTCCCAACTTTTCATCACTACAAATATCGGAAAAAATAAAAAGCTTTGAACAAGAATTACTAAAATAAAAAAAGAGCTAAACAACTTTAGCTCTTTAATTAGTATAATATAAACGATAGATTATTTGTTGAGTTTGCTGTTCTTTTTACCGTAAGCAAAATAAATAACAATACCTAAAGCCATCCAAACGATAAGTCGAATCCAGCTTTCTTGTGGTAAAGAATACATTAAGTAAAAACAAACTACTACTCCTGCTAAAGGAACAAAAGGTACCAACGGCGTTTTGAATGATCTTGGTGCATCTGGCATTTTCTTGCGCATAACCAATACGCCAATACAAACTAAAACGAATGCTAAAAGAGTTCCGATACTTACCATGTGACCTAAGTCGGATACTGGTACAAAACCAGCAAACAAACTTACGAACACTAGGAAGAAAAGGTTAGTTTTCCATGGCGTTCTGAACTTAGAATGGATTTCGCTGAAGAATTTAGGTAATAAACCATCGTTACTCATAGTATAGAACACACGGCTTTGTCCCATCAACATCACTAACATTACCGAAGTGTAACCCGCAAGAATAGCAACGATTAGACCTGTTTGTAAAAAAGTATAAGGAGTTGCTGCAAAAGCAGTAGCTGCAGGCTTAGCATCCCCAACAAATTGAGTATAAGGAACCAATCCAGTCATTACGTGAGCAAAAAGAACATATAAAATGGTACAGATTATCAAGGAACCAAGAATACCTATTGGCATACCTTTCTGAGGATTTTTAGCCTCTTGCGCAGCAGTTGATACTGCATCAAAACCAATAAAGGCAAAGAAAACAGTTCCAGCTCCAGCGGCAATTCCAGACCAACCGAACTCTCCTTTAACACCTGTATTTTCTGGAATGTAAGGATGGTAATTTGCTTCATTGATATAACTCCAGCCTAGAACAATAAATAAAATTACAACAGCAACTTTAAGAACCACAAGGAAGTTATTTATTCCAGCAGATTCTTTAGTTCCACGAATAAGCAATAAAGAAAGTAAAGACACAATGACAATTGCCGGTAAGTTTATTATTCCGCCTTCAATGACAGTTCCGTCACCAAGCTTTAGCGTTTCCCATGGAGAACAAATTAAGTCTGGCGGCAAATGAATCCCGAACTTGTTTAATAATTCTAGGAAATATCTCGACCAGCTAACACCTACTGTTGCAGCACCAAGCGCATATTCTAATACTAAATCCCAACCTATAATCCATGCCATGAATTCTCCCATTGTAGCATAGGAATAAGTATAAGCACTACCTGCCACAGGAATCATTGAGGCAAATTCAGCATAACAAAGTCCGGCAAAAGCACAGCCAACGGCTGCTAAAACGAAAGATAAAGTAACTGCTGGTCCAGCATGTTCTGCAGCAGCAATTCCAGTTAATGAAAACAAACCTGCACCGATGATTGCTCCAATTCCTAAGGCAATCAGTGATGTAGAGGATAAAGTTCTTTTTAATCCTTTTTCTGATTCGGTTGCTTCTGATAATAAAACGTCTAATGATTTTCTATTCCAAATTGACATATTGTGGTTTTTATAGTTAAAGTTAAAGTTTCAAATATAGTTTTTTAAGTTTAAAATTTAGAATTATTCCTTTTTAATTAAAATTGTTAGAACCAAAATCCTGCACTTACCCATAGATAACCTTTAGGCAATTCGGGCGACCAGGAATATTTTACTTCTATAGGACCAACAATTGATTCTACACCATAGCCAAAGGCATAACCAGTAAATTTTGGTTTTGATAACCAATTCCCATTTCTGAACAATCCATCTTCAAGGTTAGCATAATTTGCAGAAAAATTGATATGGTTTTTCTTGAATATTTCATAATCAAATGTAAAGTTTGACTTTATAAAGCTATCTGCGGCAACGCTTAAATAATCATAGCCATAAAAATGTTTGAAATTATTAATTGCATTATAACCATAACCTCCAAGAACGAAATTGAAGAAATCAACACTTTCATTACCAATCTTAAATCCTGCTTCTGACTGAACTTTTACGGTTAGTTTTTTGAATAACGTTTGTGCAAAACTAATTTCTCCTTTAGCTACTGAGAATTCATTAAAATCGCCTGTATAATTTGATGAATACAAATAGGATTTGAAGTCGCCATAGAATAACCAACCCGATTTTGGAAAGTATTTATTATCGAAAGAATCATATTTTAAATGTCCAAAAATGTTGAAATAATTACTGTCTTCAAATACTGAATCTCCATTTTCAATGGTTGCGGTTTCAATTTTCAAATGTTTGTATTCAATTCCGGCGCCAATTAAATATTTTTGAATAAATACGGTTTGCATGTAGGCTTGATTAGTGAAGTCAGAGAAATCAATATTAAGTTTGTCAACACCGAGTTGATTTAAAATTTCTCCATCTCTAAAATCGTTTGCAACGTTTCTATTGAAAGTATTATACCAAGATTTGAATCCAAAACTCCAATAGAAACCATTGTCAATATAATAATCAAGGTTGTATCTGATATTATCGCCAAGAATTAGATCACATGACAATACATCATTTTTGAACATTATCTTTTTTTGGGTAAGATTAATTAATAAAGCACTTTTGTATAAGTCGTCATAATGCAAGCCTATTTTTAAAAATGTTTTCGTATTGTTTTCAACTAAATTCAACTGTAAAACATCACCATCTTCAAATTTATCAATTGTATAATTAATTCGACTAAAATTTTGAGTAGCATTTAAGTTATTTATTCCATTTTTTAAATCTTGATAGGTTATTTTTTTTCCTGTTTTAAGGCGCAGTTTTCCTAATATGAAAGCTCTTGTATAATTATCTAATCTTGTAAGTTCAATCTTTTTAAGATTTAATATACTTGTTTCATTTTTGACAAACTGTAATGGGTTTGGGTTTGTTTGATTTCCTAATTCATTGATTTGGTCAATTTTTAAAAGAGCAGCTTCTTCACCTTTTTTTATTATTTCTTTCCCTTCGCTAAAAGAAATTACTCCATAGTCTTCCACATTAGGCTTAATATATACATCTGTTAGCTTTACTTTTTCTTTCATCTTATTAATCATGTCCAAATTAGTGATTTGAACCAAGATTCGTGTTGCGTCATTTAACGCTTCTCTGTCTTTTAAATCATCTTGGACATCAACGCCAATAATGATTTCTGCACCCATTTTTCTTAATTCTTCTACAGGATAATTATTAGTAACACCGCCATCTATGAGTATTTTACCATTTATTTCCACAGGTGAAAATAATGATGGAAAAGCAGAACTGGCCATCATAGCTTGTGCCAAGTAGCCTTTTCTTAAAATAACTTCTTCTCCTTTTTCTATATCAGTTGCAACGCAAACAAAAGGAATTGGAAGTTTATTAAAATCTCTTATATGTCTAACATTATGAGTAAGTTTTGCAATAAGATTGTAATTATACATTCCTTTAGATAAGGCAATTGGAACTCCTATTTTGAATTTACTGAAAGGCAAAGAAACAGCATACATTTCATCATTTCTTTTTTCATAAAAACTCTTAGAAGTTCGTGGAATATAATCCTGGAGTAATTCATCAAAATTGGTATATTCAAAAATAGAATCTATTTGAGTAGCATTGTAACCAGAAGCATACAAACCACCAACAACTGCACCCATACTTGTTCCTCCGATATAATCAATTTTAACACCTGCTTTTTCCAAAACTTTCAAAACACCAATGTGCGCAAATCCTTTTGCGCCACCACCAGAAAGCACTAATCCAATTTTTTTTCTATGAGTTGTGTCCTGAGAATATGAATTTACAGATATAAAACAACAGGCAACAAGCAAGATTTTAAATAAGAAGTTCGTTTTAACTTTTGCCATGGTTGTTAGATAGTATCTTTTTTGTAAAAGTCGGAAATTTTTTTGGCTTTTGAAACTCCAACAACATCTGAAATTTCTTTTTCGGTAGCCTTTTCCAATCTTTTTACACTTTTAAAATGTTTTATTAACGTTTGCATTGTTTTTTCACCAATTCCGGGAATAGTTTCTAAGCTTGAATTCAATGCCGATTTGCTTCTTTTGTCTCTGTGATGTGTAATTCCAAATCGGTGTGCTTCGTTTCTTAAATATTGAATGATTTTCAGTGTTTCCGACTTTTTGTCTAAATATAACGGCACAGAATCTCCAGGATAAAATAGTTCTTCCAATCGTTTTGCAATGCCTATGATGGCAACTTTTCCACGTAAACCTAAATCGTCAATGCTTTTTAAGGCTGATGAAAGTTGTCCTTTTCCACCATCAATTATGATAAGTTGAGGCAAGGGTTGGTTTTCGTCAAGCATTCTTTTGTAGCGGCGATATACTACTTCTTCCATTGAGGCAAAATCATTCGGACCTTCAACGGTTTTGATGTTAAAATGGCGGTAATCTTTTTTGCTAGGTTTTCCATCTTTAAAAACTACACAAGCCGAAACTGGATTGGTTCCTTGTATGTTAGAATTATCAAAACACTCAATATGTCGTGGCTCAACAAAAAGACGTAAATCTTTCTTCATCTGCGCCATTATTCTGTTGGTATGACGTTCTGGGTCAACAATCTGAATCTGTTTTAATTGTTCTAATCGTTGGTATTTTGCATTCCGTTCTGATAAATCGAGAATTTGTTTTTTATCACCAAGTTGCGGAACAGTTACTTTTATTTTATCACCAAAATCAAGTGGGAAAGGCAAAATAATTTCTTTTGAAGTCAATTTAAATCGTTCTCGAAGTTCAACAACGGCTAATTCTAGTAATTCTTCATCAGTTTCATCGAGCTTTTTCTTTATTTCCAAAGTATGCGAACGAATAATAGCGCCGTTTGAAACTTGTAAAAAGTTAACATAAGCCATAGTTTCATCTGAAACGATAGAAAATACATCAACAGAAGCCATTTTTGGATTAAAGACTGTTGAACGTGCCTGATAATTTTCTAGCGATTCTATTTTTTCTTTAATTTTTTGGGCTTCTTCAAATTGCATGTTCGCGGCAAAGTCCTTCATTTTGGTCTTAAAATCGCGTAAACTTTCTTTGAAATTTCCTTTTAAAATTTCGCGAATGGCGTCAACTTGTTTTTGATAATTTTCAAGCGTTTCCAATCCTTCACACGGACCTTTACAATTACCAATATGATATTCCAAACACACTTTATATTTTCCTTTTTCAATATTTGATGGACTCAAATCATAGTTACAAGTTCGCAAAGGATACAATTCTTTTATTAAATCAAGTATGGTGTTAACAATTTTAAAATTGGTATACGGACCAAAATATTCCGAACCATCTTTTATCATTTTTCGAGTTGGAAAAATTCTCGAAAAAGGTTCTTTCTTGATACAAATCCATGGATAGGATTTGTCGTCTTTCAGGTTAATATTATAGCGAGGTTGAAGTTTTTTGATGAGGTTATTTTCTAACAAAAAAGCTTCAGATTCATTGGCAACTACAATATGTTTTATGGTTACAATTTTTCGAACTAAAACAGAGGTTTTTGCGTTTTCATGTGTTTTTGTAAAATAGGAAGCAACTCGCTTTTTAAGATTTTTGGCTTTGCCTACATACAATATTTTGCCGTCTTTATCATAATATTGATATACACCAGGACTTTCGGGCAAGGTTTGCAATTGAAGTTCTAGTGAAGTTAAAGACATTTTGTTGTTTTGAGTGAATTTTGAAATTCAAATTTACGAAATCCTTTAATTTATCGCTAAAATACTTATTTGAATAAGGTTTGTTTTTTTACATTTACCTTGATTATGAAAAAACAGTCACAAAAAGAATTAATTATACTTAAGGAAACCATTTTGCCTGGCGAAAGCAAAACCATTAATATGGAAATTGCTAAGCTACAAACGATGACAAAATTGAAAATTCCCATTATTGTGGAACGTTCAAAAAAACCCGGACCAACAGTTTTGTTTTCAGCAGGTTTGCATGGCGATGAAATTAATGGAGTTGAAATTGTGAGGCAATTAATTACCCAAAAAATAAACAAACCAGTTATTGGAACTATAATTTGTATTCCTGTTTTGAATGTTTTTGGTTTTGTAAATCAATCACGCCAATTTCCTGATGGTCGCGATTTGAATAGAGTTTTCCCTGGAAGTAAAACGGGTTCGTTGGCTAGCAGATTTGCCTATTATATTTTGAAAGAAGTTATTCCACATGTTGATTATATTGTTGATTTTCATGCTGGCGGTGCGAGTCGCTTTAATGCACCACAAATTAGAATTGTGCCAAATGATACAGAATTAAAGGCACTTTCAGAGGTTTTTAATGCACCATTTGGATTGTATTCTAAGAATATTTCGGGAAGTTTTAGAAATTCTTGTACCAAGCTTGGAAAAAAAATTCTCCTTTTTGAAGGAGGAAAATCGGCACATATCGATTTGCATATTACCAAAGAAGGAATTGAAGGTTCGAAACGGTTTTTAGAACATTTGAATATGCTTTCTTCAAAACATAAAGCCATTCAACCGCTTAAAAATACTATTTACATCAAAAAATCAAGCTGGATTAGAGCCAATTCTTCAGGAATGTTTCATGTAGAGGTGAAAATTAATTCATTTGTTGAAAAAGGTCAGTTGTTAGCAACAATTTCTGATCCTTACGGAAAGGTTGAACACAAGGTAAAAGCTCCAAATTCGGGCTATATAATTAATGTTAATGATGCCTCAATTGTTTATCAAGGCGATGCAATATTTCATATTTCAAATACTTTAGAAAATGACTAAAAAAGAATTACGAACAAAATATAAAGCACTTCGCGCTCAACTTTCGACAAATGAAGTAGAAGAAATGAGTTTGCAGATAGCCAATCAGTTATTGAAATTAGACATTTGGAAGAATACTTTTTTTCACATTTTTTTGCCAATTAGAGAAAAAAATGAAGTCGATACAGAGTTTATACTGCAAATTCTTCATGGGAAAGACAAGGAAATTGTGGTTTCGAAAAGCAATTTTGAAACGCTGAAAATGCATCATTTTTTATTAACAGAAAACACAAAACTTAAGAAAAACGAATATAATATTGATGAACCAGTTTATGGGTTGAGTGTTCCCGATGATATGATTGATGTGATTTTTGTACCACTATTGGCGTATGATAAAAACGGCAATAGAGTTGGTTATGGCAAAGGATTTTATGATCACTTTTTGTTAGATTGCAGATTCGATTCTATTAAAATAGGGCTTTCGTTTTTTGAACCTGAAGAAGAATTTATCGATGATGTTTCGGTTACCGATATTCCGCTAGATTATTGTGTAACTACTCGAAACGTTCATTCGTTCCGATAGAAACTTTTTTTGCAAATGCTTTTTTATTGAAAACAATTAATATTCCAACTCCAGTTGAAATAGCAACATCAGCAACATTAAAAATAGCGTTGAAAAAAGTAAAAGGTTTTCCGCCAATAAAAGGAACCCATTCTGGCATTGGATAATCTCTAATAATTGGAAAATAAAACATGTCAACCACTTTTCCATGAAACCATGTTCCATAAGGATTTTCAGAGAACATAACGGCTAAATGATTGTAACTATCATCAAAAATAACTCCGTAGAAAATAGAGTCAATTATGTTTCCAACAGCGCCAGCAAAAATTAGAGAAATAGCAACCATTAAAAATCTTGAACTGTGTTTTTTGCTTGAATCGTATAACCAGTAGGCAATTCCGCCAACTGCAAATATTCTAAAAACAGTTAAAATTAATTTTCCATAATCGCCAGGAATTTTTGCACCCCAAGCCATTCCTTCGTTTTCAATTAGCATCAATTTAAACCAGTTGGCTACATCAATTTGTCCTGCTTCACCATAAATGAAATTAGTTTTGACATAGATTTTTGAAAATTGGTCGATTAATAAAACTAGAAATATGATTAAGACAGAATTGCGTAAAGACATTTTTGAAAAATTAATGCTGCAAAAATAGAAATATTATTAAATAAAAGAAGAGATTGTTTATGCTATTTTGAAAGTTTTAAGAGTTTATCTTATAATGTGTTATGGATTGAGAAAATTTATATATTTGATATAAAAAAACCAATAACTATGAAAACAATAAAACTTTTATTAATTACTTGTTGTGTTGCTCTATTTTTTTCTTGTAGCAATGATGACAAATCAAATGGAGAAGCAATTTTTGCTGTTCCAATTTTAAAAACAAAAGCCGCCATTAGAAGCGGCATTTCGGTTGTAGCTGCAAGACAAACAAACTCTGATGGAAAAATTTATGTAACTGAAAACGACTTGTTTTATATAGCACAAGAAGATGGTGTTCATATTTTTGACAACACAAATCCAGCTTCACCAACAAATACTGTTTTTCTAAATATTGAAGGTGTTCATGACATTGCTGTTAAAGGGAATTATCTTTATGCAGACAATTATATGGATTTATTAGTTTTTGATATTTCTGATTTGAATAACATAACATTAGTAAGAACTGTTGAAAATGTAGTAGAATTTTATGCTGCTTTTCCTGAAGAAGCAGAATTTTATGATTATACAATATATCCAAACGAGGATGAGATTGTTGTGGGCTATCAATTAGAAACCCGAGAAAGACCAAGCGGTCAAGAATTAATTTTTGCTAATGATGCCACAACAGGAGTTTTTGAATCGGCTTCTGGAGGTTCAGTTGGAACTGGTGGTTCATATGCTCGTTTTCAAATTAATAACAATGCATTGTATACTGTTGACAGTTACAAGTTAAATGTGTTTAATATCACAAATCCATTAACTACTTTTTTTGATAAATCAATTTATATGGAAACTTGGTTTGGCGGACAGTTAGAAACACTTTTTAAACAAAAACAATATTTATTTGTTGGTGCAACAACTGGAATGCATATTGTTGATGCTGAAGATGAGTTCAATCCGTTTTATGTTTCAAGTTTTTCTCATGCAACAGCTTGCGATCCAGTTGTAGTTTGGGAAAATACAGCTTATATAACCATTAGAAGCGGAAATACTTGTGGTGCAATTGATGACCAAATTAATGTAATTGATTTGAATAATATTCAAAACCCAAGTTTGGTTTCAACTTATTTAACGAGTCAACCTAAAGGATTAGGTGTTAAACAAAATGCATTATATGTTTGTACAGCTGATGGACTTAAAGTTTTTGATGCAACGAATAGTTCTTCATTAACGCTTCAAAACACATATCAAGAAAATGTAAGCGACGTAATAGCTTTAGATTCACATTTAATAGCTGTTGGTCCAAATAGAATAGTTCAGTACAATTATGGAGCTAATTTTACCTTGCAACCCATAAATGTATTAACATTTTAAATACAAAAAAATCCTCGCAAAGCGAGGATTTTTTATTTATCGTTGTAAATTTTTTGCTTCAATACTCATAGTAGCATGAGGAACAACTCTTAAACGTTCTTTGCTGATTAATTTGCCAGTTACTTTGCAAATTCCATACGTTTTATTTTCAACACGGAAAAGAGCATTTTTTAGGTCACGAATGAATTTTTCCTGACGAATAGCTAATTGTGAATTAGCTTCTTTACTCATTGTTTCACTTCCTTCTTCAAATGCTTTAAACGTAGGCGAAGTATCATCTGTACCATTGTTTAAGTCATTCATATAAGCACTTTTTATCAGTTCTAAATCTGCTTGTGCTTTTTCAATTTTTTTTACTATAATTTCTTTGAACTCTGCTAAATCAGCATCGGAGTATCTCATTTTTTCTTCTACCATCTTTATACTATTTTGAGATTAATATTTTAGTTTTTATTTCATCAAATTCAATTTCAAATCCATCTACTTTTTCTTCAAAAACCAAATCTTTGGTTAGAGTTTCCGATTTAATATAACTTTCATTATTTCTAACAGCATCTACTAAATCACCAAAAGGTTGAATTTTTACTTTTATTTTATCAGTAACTTCAAATCCTGAATCTTTTCTAAGGTTTTGAATTCTGTTTACCAACTCTCTTGCGATACCTTCTTGTTTTAATTCTTCATTGATGGTAATGTCTAATGCAACAGTTATGCCATTTGCATTGGCAACCAGCCAACCAGGAATATCTTGAGAAGTAATCTCAATGTCTTGGGATGTTAAAATTATACTTTTTCCTGAAATAACAAGCGTTATCAAGTTATTGGTCTCAATTTCTTTAATTTGTTCGGCAGAGAAATTTTGTATCTCTTTAGAAATCAATCCCATATCTTTCCCGAATCGTGGTCCAAGTGTTTTAAAATTTGGTTTTATTTGCTTCACTAAAACACCTGAAGCATCGTCTAAAAGTTCTATTTCTTTAACGTTTACTTCTGCTTTTATAAGGTCGGAAACGGCTTCAATTTCAGCTCTAAAAGTTTCGTCAAGTATAGGAATCATAACCTTTTGCAGCGGTTGACGTACTTTAATCATTTCCTTTTTTCGAAGCGATAAAACTAATGAAGAAACTGTTTGAGCCTTCATCATTTTGCTTTCCAACGATTTATCAACAAAGTTTTCAACCGAAACAGGGAAATTTGCTAGGTGAACACTGCTAAAATCTTCTTTTTCAGTTGCTTTAACTAAATCGGTATATAATTTGTCCATAAAAAATGGCGCGATTGGAGCAGAAAGCTTAGCTACATTTAACAAACAAGTGTAAAGTGTTTGATATGCAGCAATTTTATCAGTTCCATATTCGCCTTTCCAAAATCTTCTTCTACACAAACGAACGTACCAGTTACTCAAATTTTCTTGAACGAAATCGGATATTGCTCTTGCCGCTTTTGTTGGTTCATAATCTGCATAAGCTTCATCAACCAGTTTTATCAAAGTGTGCAATTCTGATAAAATCCAACGGTCAATTTCTGGTCTTTCTGCCAATGGAATTTCAGCTTCATCATACTTAAACCCATCAATATTTGCATATAGAGCAAAGAACGAATAAGTATTGTATAATGTTCCAAAGAATTTACGACGCACTTCAGCAACTCCTTCGATGTCAAATTTCAAATTGTCCCAAGGATTTGCATTAGAAATCATGTACCAACGTGTTGCATCTGGGCCATATTCTGCTAATGTTTCGAATGGATCAACAGCATTTCCTAAACGTTTTGACATTTTTTGTCCGTTTTTGTCCAAAACTAAACCATTAGAAACTACGTTTTTATAAGCAATTTGGTCAAAAACTAAAGTTCCTATGGCATGTAAAGTATAAAACCAACCACGAGTTTGATCAACACCTTCTGCGATAAAATCGGCAGGAAATGCTTTGTGATTATCAACCAAATCTTTATTTTCAAAAGGATAATGCCATTGTGCATATGGCATTGCACCAGAATCGAACCAAACATCAATTAAATCAGTTTCACGTTTCATTGGTTTTCCTGAAACTGAAACTAAAACAATATCATCAACTACATTTTTATGTAAATCAACCAAATCATAGTTTTCTTCACTCATGTTTCCAATTTCAAAACCTTTAAAAGGATTTACGGATTGAAAACCTGCTTGGATTGATTTTTCTATTTCGTTGTATAATTCTTCGACTGAACCAATTAGAATTTCTTCTGTTTTGTCTTCTGTTCTCCAAATAGGCAATGGAATTCCCCAATAACGTGAACGCGACAAATTCCAATCGTTTGCATTTTTTAACCAATTACCAAAACGACCTTCACCTGTAGCTTTTGGTTTCCAGTTGATGGTTTCGTTAAGGTCAAACATTCTGTCTTTTATCTCAGTTACTTTGATGAACCAAGAATCTAACGGATAGTATAAAATAGGTTTGTCAGTTCTCCAACAATGCGGATAACTGTGAACGTATTTTTCAACTTTGAATGCTTTATTTTCTTCTTTTAATTGAATTGCAATTTCTACATCAACTGATTTTTCTGGAGCTTCACCATCATTGTAGTACTCATTTTTAACATATTTGCCAGAATAATCGCCAAGACCTTGAATAAATCTACCTTGTAAATCAACTAATGGCGCAGGATTTCCATTTTCATCAAGAACCAACATTGGCGGAACTTCTGGAGTTGCTTCTTTAGCAACTTTAGCATCATCAGCACCAAAAGTTGGCGCTGTATGTACAATTCCGGTTCCATCTTCGGTTGTAACAAAATCTCCAGAAATTACTCTAAAAGCATTCTCAGGATTTTGATAAGGCAATGCTAAAGGTAAAAGTTGTTCGTAACGAATTCCAACCAAATCTGCACCTTTACATTCAGCAATTACTTTGTATGGGATTTTTTTATCGTCTGATTTATAATTTGAAAAATCCTCTTCTGATTGTGATTCAAAATATTTTCCACCAAATTGTTTTCCAACTAATGGTTTAGCTAAAATTACATTGATTGGTTCAAAAGTATATTGGTTGAATGTTTCAACTAAAACATAGTCAATTTTTGGACCAACAGTCAAAGCAGTGTTACTTGGTAATGTCCAGGGCGTTGTTGTCCAAGCTAAAATATGGACATCGCCAAAACCTTGTAAAAAACTTGGTAAAGATTCTGGTTTTGTTTTAAATTGAGCTACAACCGTTGTATCAGTAACATCGCGATAACTTCCTGGTTGGTTTACCTCGTGAGAAGATAATCCAGTACCAGCTTTTGGAGAATAGGGTTGAATAGTGTAACCTTTGTACAACAAATCTTTGTTATAAATTTGTTTCAAAAGCCACCAAACCGTTTCCATGTATTTGGATTTGTATGTTACATATGGATTTTCCATATCAACCCAATAACCCATTTTTTCAGTTAAATCATTCCAAACATCAGTATAACGCATTACTGTTCGTTTACAAGCTTCGTTGTATTCTTCAACCGAAATGGTTTTTCCGATATCTTCTTTGGTGATTCCAAGTTCTTTTTCGGTTCCTAACTCAACTGGCAAACCATGAGTATCCCAACCTGCTTTTCTTTTTACTTGAAAACCTTTTTGAGTTTTGTAACGACAAAAAATATCTTTAATGGCACGCGCCATAACGTGGTGAATTCCTGGCAAACCATTTGCAGATGGTGGACCTTCAAAAAACACATATGGCGTTGCACCTTCACGTGAAGTTACACTTTGTTCAAAGACATTATTTTTTTTCCAGAAATCAAGAACTTCTGATGCTACAGTAGGCAAGTCAAGTCCTTTATATTCAGTAAACTTAGTACTCATTTTTGTCGTTTTCTTAAATCAGTTTGCGAAAGTAAGGAATTTTAAGAAAACAGAATAGAAAATAGATAAAAGAGAACAGACTTTTAAGAAAATTTTAAAATTTAAATAACATTTCAAATAATTATGCAAAAACTTCTTTTAAAACTTCCAAAGATTTAGGTTTTTTAAAACCATCGAGATGAATGGAATAGTAATCGATTATGATTTTTAGTAATTGTTGACGTTCTGAAGCTAAAAAAAGTTTTTTTGAGCTGTCAAATTTCAGTTCTAAAAGCTTTTTTAACAGTTCGGTTTCTTGAAAATTAAGGCAACTTGTTCCTTGATATTCTGCAAAAACTCCATCAATCATTTCAAAATAATTTCCGTTGGAATTATCTGGGAAAAAGCCAAAAAATTTTGTCATTTGAAGTAAAAAAATCAAATGAAAATTGGTAATTTCTTCATGATTGTCGAGCCAAAGTAAAGCAGTTTCAAGAAAAGTAAATAAGTTATCGTTTTTTTCTTCTTCTTTGATGCTGTGATGCAACATTTCGGAGAGAAATAATATTATGGAACTTTTTACAATATCAGTTGGAATGGTTTGATAGGAATGAGCTAATTTAATTTCTTTAAAATGTTCTAAAGTTCCTTTATTTTTATGATTAGCTTCAATTTCAAGAATCGAAAAAGGTTGAAAATAAGCTATTTTTTGATTGGATTTTTTTGCTGTAAAAGCATTGGGAACAAAATAACTTTTTAAACCATCGGTTTGAGTAAAACATTTTACAATCAATGATTTTTCTTGATACTTCAGAGAAGAAATTACAATTGCTTTAGTTTTTATTAGCATTTGAAGTTATCTAATAATCATCACTTTTTTTACAGTAGTGTCAGAACCATCTTCTGAAGAAACAAAAATCATGTAAACACCAGATGCAACTTTATATTTCCCGAAAGCAGTTCCGTCCCATTCAATTGTTCCGCCAGTTGATGTGGTTTCATAAACTAAATTACCTTCAATATCTGTGATTTTAATATTGGCTTTTTCGACTAATTGCGCAATTTTAATAGTACCAATATATCCAGGACGAACCGGATTTGGATAAACATATACATTCTGTAAGTCATCTGCGGGTTTAGTTGCAATTCCTTTCAACGAAATCATTCCTTTATCTGTAGCAAAGAAAATTTCGCCTGTTGTCTCGTTAATAGCAATGTCATTTACAACATTACTTGGTAATGGAGAATTATCTTTTGTAAAGTGATAGATGGTTTGTTGACCATTTGAAGAAAAAAGAAAAGCACCAGAATCAGCTGTCGCAATCCATTTTCTGTTGGAGCCATCTACAACAATATCGGTTATAAATTGTTCGTAAAGCAATTCTTGAGCCAATCCGTCTTCAAGTATAATTATAGGATTTGCTGTAATTTGATTTTCGTTATTAAAACTTCCAGTACTTGAAATAACTCTTAATCCTTTTGTTGTTCCTATCCAAACTTGACTTCTGTTGTCAATTGCTAAAGCTCTAACATCATAGACAGGAAGATTTCCTGTATCAGCACCATCCGTAATTTTTTTATAAATGTTACTATTTTCATTAAATGCAATGACGCCATCTTGCCATGTCGCCATCCACTTGGTTCCGCTATTATCAATGGCTATTCTGCCAAAATCACTGTTGTTAATATTGCCAATTATACTTGACATATTGTATGCTTGCCATTGCCCGTTTGATTTTAAGACATTTAAACCATTGCTAACACGACTATTGGTTACCCAAAGATTTCCATTTCTGTCAAAAGTTGCAGGACCAATTCTGATATTATTAGTAGAATTTAAATCAAGAGATTTTAAGCTACTATTACTTTCATTAAAAAGAGTTGTTGGAATATCGGCTTCCAATTTTAATAAACCGTTGTTATATGAACTTATATAAACTTGGCTTTCATCTGAAGGGTTTGAAGTTATTCTAGTTAAAGCTTTTGCTTCCAAAACTTCTTCATAAGGAATGTTTAACCACTGATTTTCAGAAAATTTACTTATTCCAAAAGTGGTTAATGTAAAATTTAAAAAAGTATATGGATTATAAGATATATCATAACCACCATAAACTGCCCAAAGACTTGAAGAATTAGTGTGAATTGAAAAAATATTATTTCTTGTTGGTCCTTCAGGCATAATAATTTCAAATTCTGATAAGTTAGACAAAGGAGCCGAAATTACTCCGTTTTCGTTTGTTCCTATATATACTTTTTCATTTATTACAGTCGCACAATTGAAGGATAATGGAATTGAAGAAACTTGAGAACTTTGTATATAAGCAATTTGTGTAAGCGAACTATTATAAACAAAAACTTGATTTGAAGTAGTTATAATCAAATAATTATTAAAAACCCTAGTATCTAAACCAGTTTGATTTATTGGAAAGATTTCTTCAGAAACAGAACCATTAAACTTATGAACAGTATTGTTAGTATTTGTCGCTATCAATTGATTATTAAAAGTTACAATGCCATTCCAATAACCATTATTAAAATCCTGCCATTGATTAAAATCAATAAGATTGGGGTTGGTTATTGAAGCTTTTTTTATACCGTATAACTGAGTTACTGCGTAAATTTCATCATTATAAATAGTAGTTTGAAAGACTTTGATTTCAAGACCATTTGGACCAATATAATAAGTATCGCCAAAATTTAATGTTGCCAAATTATATTGAACAATCCCAAAATCACATGAAACATAAAGAATTCCATCATATTCCATAAAATGATTGACTCTTTTGATATTTGCCGGAATGGATTTATTGATAATGTCTACAACATTTAAAACACTTCCAGTTTGATTGTCAAGTACAATCATCAATCCGTTTTGATAGCCAATTATAGTTTTGTTATATGTTTCGCTAAAATAGATTGCTGAGATTGTTTCTCCTGATAAACCATCGATTGTGTTAGTCTCAATTATTTCATTAGTTGCAAGATTTTTTGAAAAAACACTGTTTTCAGCAGCGGCAAAAAACTTATTGCTTGATTCGGTAATATCGCTAATTTTATTATATGAAAAATACCCATTCCACTGAAGGTTTTGTTGTGAAAAACCAATTTGAAAAAGAATTATAAAAAGTGCGAAACAGAAATTTTTCATAGCATTGAAAATGATAGCAAATATACTATAAACGTAAAACTAATGGTTTTAATATAAAAAACAATAAAAAAATGCCCTCATTTCTGAAGGCAATTTCTAGTTTTATTGGTTTATTTTGGTTTTATACAATTCCTTGTGCAAGCATTGCATCGGCAACTTTAACGAAACCTGCAATGTTTGCGCCTTTTACATAATCAACAAATCCATTTCCATCTGCACCATATTTTACACAAGCAGCATGAATGTTTGCCATAATACCATGTAGTTTTTCATCAACTTCTTCAGCTGTCCAACTTAAACGAAGTGAGTTTTGTGACATTTCTAAACCAGATGTTGCAACACCACCAGCATTTGAAGCTTTTCCTGGAGCAAATAAAATTTTTGCTTTTAAGAATACTTCAACTGCTTCTGGAGTAGAAGGCATATTTGCACCTTCAGCAACACAGATACATCCGTTTTGAACTAAAGTTTTTGCTTCTTCTTCGTTTAACTCGTTTTGAGTAGCACATGGCAAAGCAACATCACATTTAACTTCCCAAGGACGTTTTCCTTCAACGAATTTTGCGCTAGGATATTTTTTTACATAATCACTAATTCTACCGTAGTTTACATTTTTGATTTCCATAATGTAAGCTAGTTTTTCTGCATCAATACCATCTGCATCATGAATGTATCCTGATGAATCTGAAGCAGTAACAACTTTTCCGCCTAATTGAGTTGCTTTTTGAATGGCATATTGAGCTACATTTCCTGAACCTGAAACTACAACCGTTTTTCCTTTAAAACTATCGCCTTTAGTAGCAAGCATGTTTTGAGCAAAGTAAACATCTCCATAACCTGTAGCTTCTGGACGAATTAATGAACCTCCAAAAGTGATTCCTTTACCAGTTAAAACTCCTGTAAATTCATTTCTTAATCTTTTGTATTGACCAAACATGTAGCCAACTTCTCTTCCTCCAACTCCAATATCTCCAGCAGGAACGTCAGTATCTGCACCGATGTGTCTTGAAAGTTCGGTCATAAAACTTTGGCAAAATTTCATGATTTCATTATCTGATTTTCCTTTTGGGTCAAAATCAGAACCACCTTTTCCTCCACCCATTGGAAGTGTAGTTAAACTATTTTTAAAAGTTTGCTCGAAAGCTAAAAATTTCAAAATACTTAAGTTTACAGTAGGATGAAAACGAATTCCACCTTTGTATGGTCCGATAGCTGAATTCATTTGTATTCTGTAACCACGATTTACTTGTGTGTTTCCAGCATCATCTATCCAAGTTACACGGAACATAATTACTCTTTCTGGTTCAACCATTCTTTCCAAAAGCATTTTGTTTTGGTATTTTTTATTTTGTTCGATAAAAGGAATAACTGTTTCAGCTACTTCTTTTACTGCCTGCATAAATTCAGGCTCATTAGGATTTCTTTTAGCAACAGCTTCAATGAAAGCATTAATACTCTGTGACATAATTATGTTTTAATTTAATTTAAGAAAACGTTTTCGTAAAGATTTGCAAATATACATTTTATTGAAATATGACCTTATTTTTTTTGTAAATCTTCATTTTTTTGTGTCAAAATTAACAATAATGTAATTTGACGTAAATTGTTAAAAATTAATTGGATGCACATTTGATGTTAAAAATTAACTATTTTGCATTTTTTTTTATAACTGAATGATGTTTTTATATATTTGTCGGGAATTGAATCTTAAGGTATGCAAAAGTTCATAAAATTTGTTTTCACATTTATCATTTTGATTGGTCTGAGTAATTCTACTAATGCTCAGTATGGTTTTTCACATGAAATAGGCGCTATTGTTGGTCCTGTTGCTTTTCAATCCGATTATGGCGAAAGACATGATTTTGAAACAAATGCTGGGAATACTGGTTATGGTATTGGATTAATACACTATTTGAATTTTTCATATAGAGCTGAATGTAATTGTTATACTCCTGAAACTTATTTTAATGATCACTTTAAATTAAGAAGTGAATTGTCATACAATAAAACAAACCTAAAGCACTATGGGCAATGGGTTGATAAAAGTAAAACTTCATTGACTGCAAATCAATTAAGAGCAATGCGTGGAAGTACTGCCGTAACAAATATTGGAATGCAGTTAGAGTATTTCCCTCTAAGTATTAGGGATTTTACTGCTACAATTGGTTCGTTTGCTCCATTCATTAGTTTAGGAGGACAATTTAGTTTTTATGATCCTGAAGCTTATTCAACTCTTGGACCATTAAATACTCCGATTTCTACACCAATAAAATATTACAATGCAACCACCAATCAAGGTGGAACGGTTTGGTCAATAGTATCTTCTGTTGGAACAAGGTATAAATTGACTCCTCTTTCTGATTTAATGTTAGACCTACGTTTTCAGTACTACTTTTCAAATTGGGTAGATGGTTTAAATCCTGATCCAAAAGTTTATTTAGAAAATAGAGCAAATGATTGGAATGTTTGGTTGAATTTCGGTTATATCTACTACTTACAGTAATATTTATTCTTCAATTGCGTCTTTATAGTCTGGATAAAGGAATTTGTTATAAGGAAACCTTGTAATATGAATTTCTCTAACAGCTTCATAAACTTTTTCTCTAAATTCTTCAAAGTTTTCTTTGTTAGTTGCTGAAATAAATAGAGCATTTTTTTCGCCAACATTATTCATCCAAGTAGTTTTCCATTCTTCTAAAGTATTGTGTTTTGTTGTCTTTTCTGTAATCAAATCATCAGCATCAATAGTCAGATGTTTATAAGCATCAATTTTGTTAAAAACCATTATTGTTGGTTTGTTACTGCTTTTTATGTCAGACAAAATTTGGTTAACAGAAGCAATATGGTCTTCAAAGTCAGGATGTGAAATATCAACTACATGCAATAATAAATCGGCTTCACGGACTTCATCAAGAGTGCTTTTGAATGACTCAACGAGTTGGGTAGGTAGCTTTCGGATAAACCCAACAGTATCAGAAAGTAAAAAAGGTAAATTTTTAATGACTACTTTTCTAACGGTAGTATCTAATGTTGCAAATAACTTATTTTCAACAAAAACTTCACTTTTACTAATAACATTCATCAAAGTAGATTTGCCAACATTAGTATAACCTACTAAAGCAACTCTAACCATTGCACCCCGATTACTACGTTGAACAGCCATTTGTCTGTCGATAGTTTTGATTTTTTCTTTAAGTAATGAAATTCTATCTCTGACAATACGTCTGTCTGTTTCAATTTCAGTTTCACCTGGTCCGCGGAGTCCAATTCCTCCTTTCTGTCTTTCAAGATGCGTCCACATTCCTGAAAGTCTTGGTAATAGATATTGACATTGTGCAAGCTCAACTTGAGTTCTAGCATAAGATGTTTCTGCTCTTTGAGCGAAAATATCTAAAATTAGATTGGTTCTGTCTAAAATTTTACAATCAATTATTTTAGAAAGATTTTTTTGTTGTGAAGGTGATAGTTCATCATCAAAAATAACAGTAGAGATGGAATTTTTTTTTGCAAATTCATTAATCTCGTCAATTTTACCTGTTCCTAAAAACGTTTTTGGATTTGGGCGTTCAAGTTTTTGATAAAATCTTTTAACAACTTCTCCTCCAGCAGTATAGGTAAGAAATTCTAATTCGTCTAAATATTCTTGTAGTTTCTCTTCCGATTGATTTTGGGTAACAATACCGACAATAATTGTCTTTTCAAAATTTGGATTACTTTTCTCTAACATTTGATGTTTTATATTGTGACAAAATTATGAATAATAATTTTTTTAGGTTGGTTTTAAGGTGTTTTTTAATTTTAATTTTTAAAAACGTTATTTTTTTCATAAAATTTTCTAAATTTGGGACTCTTTAACCCAAAATAAAAAATTAATCAATCAACTAAATTTTCATTTTATGAAAAAAATTACTTTATTGCTGTTGACATTGTTTTTTTCCATCGCCAGTTATTCTCAATTAGGAGGAACTGGAGTAGAAGGATTTGAATCAACAACAGGACCAGATGCTTCACCATCAACAAACTGGACGTTAGGTACTGGAAATTGGTATGTTTTTAACAATGTATCATCGGCAACTACGCGTTGGGGAATTACTTCAGCCGCTACTACGCCACCACAGGTCAATTCTGGAACTAATGCAGCCTACTGTATCCGTTCAACTTCTTTTCCTGATGGACAAATCGAAAATTATTTGGCTACACCTTTAGTTAATATCCCTTCTAATGGTCAGTTGCATTTTTGGACAAGAAATTTTTTAATTGGAACTCAGGGAACTGTTTTCCAGATTAAAGTTGCTCCATCAACAGCCAACCCAACAGATCCTAATTCTTATTCATTAGTACAACAATGGACGGATGCAGATTTAGTAACTACTTTCAATATTTATGAAGAAAAAGTAGTTAATCTAGCTGCTTTTCAAGGATTGCAAGTTTACGTAGCTTTTGTTATGCAACAAGATCCAATCTTGTCGCCTTTTGGAGATCGTTGGTTTGTGGATGATGTAAGCATTGTTGAACAATGTTTTGATCCAACGAATTTAACGGCAAATAATATCACTTTAACTTCGGCTCAATTGAGCTGGGGTAATCCAAGTGGAGCAACATCTTGGGAGATAGAAATAGTTCCAGCAGCGAGTTCTCCAACAGGAACAGGTATTGTTTATAATAATGCTACTCCAACATATACTGCTACCGCAACCCAACCAGCAGGTGTTGCTTTTACAGCAACAACCTCCTATAAATATTACGTGAGGGCAATATGTAGTGGAGGCACCACAAGTGCATGGATTGGGCCTTATAGTTTTGCAACAACCTCACCCGGATTGTCTTGTAATGCACCAATACAAGTAACCTCATTACCATATAGTACAACAGATAGTACTGCAAACTATAGTGACAATCCTACTATAGAAGGTAGCCCAGGAACAAGTTGTGGAATCACAGGAAATTATTTAAATGGTAATGATGTGGTTTACTCTTATACAGCACCAGCTAATGGTACCATAAGTGTAACTATGACACCAACTGGTAACAATTCAGGTATTTTTGCCTACAGTAGTTGTGCTAATATAGGAACCACATGTTTAAATGGAGCTGCTGGTACCACAGCAACTGTTAGAACATTCAATTTACCAGTTACAGCTGGACAAACTTATTATTTTGTAATATCAAGCTTAAATACGACACAGACTGTAGGGTATACATTAGTAATTCAAACCGTAAACTGTGCACCTCCAACTAACTTAGCTGTTTCAGGAATTACTCAAACAGGTGCTAACCTTAATTGGGCAGCAGGAGGTTCAACTTCATGGGAAGTTGTGGTACAAGCAGCAGGAGGAGGAATTCCATCAGGAGCAGGTATTACGACCACAAACAACACTGCTTACCCAACACCAAACCCTTTAACGCCAAACACTAATTATGAGTTTTATGTTAGAGCGGACTGTAATGATGGTAGTGGCAACTTTAGTGCATGGACAGGACCGTTTGTATTTAGAACACTATGTACTGCGTTCAATGTGCCGTTCCAAGAAGGATTTAATAGTACTTCAACAACAGAAGCTTGTTGGACTGTGCTTAATGTAAATGCTGATACAGATGCATGGGATATGAACTATGCTACCAATCCATTTGAAGGAAATCAATCTGCAATGTTATATACAGACTTTAACGCTGGAAATAATAATGATTGGTTAATTTCACCACAAATTATTCTAACAGGAAACCAAAGATTAAAATATCATTACAGAGTTCAATCGGCGACAGAACCAAACGACTTTAGAGTAATGTTGTCTACTAATGGAACAAGTCCGGTTGATTTTACGACTACTTTAGTTCCTTTAGCTTCTTATAATAATATAACCTATATGCAAGCCATTGTTAATTTATCTGCCTATACAGGACCAGTAAATATTGCATGGCATGTACCACCTGGAGGGTTAGATGGATGGAGATTGTATATTGACAATGTAATCATTGAAGATTTACCAACATGTCCAGAACCATCATTATTAACTTCAAGTGCAGTATTATCAACTTCAGCAACATTAACGTGGACAAATGGAAATGCTGAAACAGAATGGCAAATATTAGCATTACCATGTGGATCACCTGCTCCAACAGCTGCTGCTACAGGTTTTGTAACCACTACAACAGGTTCACCTTATAACTTAATAGGTCTTTCTCCAACAACCTGTTATGATGTATATGTAAGAGCGGTATGTCCTGGTCCGGATGAAAGCCCATGGACAGGGCCAACAACATTTACGACGCAAGTAGCACCACCAGTCTGTGGAGGTCAATATATTGATGCAGGTGGAGCAACAGCCAACTATCCTAATAATTCGAATTCAACAGTTACTATATGTCCACCTGCAGGTCAAGTAGTAACAGTAACTTTCGTATCATTTAATACAGAAACTAACTGGGATGCATTGTATGTTTTTGATGGAAACTCCACTGGTGCACCACAAATTGCAAGTACCAATGGTGCAGGTAATGTACCAGGAGGTTTAGCAGGTGGATATTGGGGAACGACAATTCCTGGTCCTTTTACTTCAACAAGTGCTGATGGGTGTTTAACCTTCAACTTCAGAAGTGATGGGTCAGTAAATAATCCTGGTTGGGTAGCCAATGTAACGTGTGCACCACCACCAACATGTAGAAGGCCAACTGCAATAGTCTCTTCTGCAGTGACGCACAATACAGTTAATTTAACTTGGACACAACCTGTAAATCCTGATAATAGTGTTGCTTCTCAGTGGGAAGTATTGGCATTACCTTGTGGTTCACCAGCACCAACAG
The DNA here is from genome assembly GCF_032098525.1 of Flavobacterium sp. PMTSA4. NCBI lineage: Bacteria > Pseudomonadati > Bacteroidota > Flavobacteriia > Flavobacteriales > Flavobacteriaceae > Flavobacterium > Flavobacterium capsici. The sequence goes on along the minus strand of NZ_CP134890.1, from coordinate 2,044,126 downwards.
CAACAGCAACAGGTTTTGTTACAGCAAATACAAATAATTCATTTACCTTAACAGGATTAAATCCTGATACGTGTTATGATATCTATATTAGAGCCGTTTGTTCTACAACAGATTCAAGTGAATGGGGTGGACCAGTAACAATAACAACTCAAATTGCACCACCAGTTTGTGGAGGAACATTCACAGATGCTGCAGGTGCAAATGCGAATTATGCTAATAATTCAAACTCAACAGTTATTATTTGTCCAACAAATCCAAATGAAGTAGTTACAGTAACATTTACCTCATTTTTTACAGAGGCAAACTGGGATGCATTGTATGTGTTTGATGGAAATTCAACTTCTGCACCACAAATAGCTAGTACTAATGGTGCAGGAAACGTTCCTGGAGGATTAGCTGGTGGATATTGGGGTAACTTAAACACTAATTTACCTGGTCCTTTTACTTCTTCAAGTAATGATGGATGTTTAACCTTCAATTTTAGAAGTGATGGTTCTGTAAATAATCCGGGATGGGTAGCCAATGTGACTTGTGCACCAGCACCTAACTGTCAAAAACCAATCAATTTAACTTCTGCAGAAATTACTTCTAGTTCAGCTTTATTAGGGTGGACAGAACCAAACCCAGCAGTTGTACAATGGGAAGTAATAATAGTGCCATTTGGATCACCAGTTCCATTACCAACTGATACAGGAACTCTTGTTTCAGTTAATCCTGCATTGTTTACAGGTTTGGATCCAGGTACTCAATATACATTTTATGTTAGAGGAATTTGTCCTACTTCTGGAACCAGTGCTTGGTCAACAGGAGCTAATTTTACTACTTTAGTAATTAATGATAATTGTGATGGCGCTATATTTGCACCTGTTAATCAATCTCAGTTGTGTCAACAAGTAACACCAGGAACTGTAGCTGGAGCAACAGCTTCAACACCTGCTCCGCAAGCGCCTTGTGTTGGAACAGCCGATGATGATGTTTGGTTCCAGTTTGCTGCAACTAACCCATATTTAACAGTTGCACTTCAAAATATAACAGGATCAACAACTAACTTAAACTTTGCTGTCTATTCAGGTCAATGTGGTAGTTTAACGCAAATATTCTGTAGTGCTGCTAATACGGTTAGTGGTGTAGTTAATGGATTGTCAATAGGACAAACCTATTACATTAGGGTATACTCAAACGCAGCTACACCGCAAACAACTACTTTTGATTTGTGTATTACTACACCAGCAAGTTGTTTAATTGCCTCATCAGCATGTCAAAATTTGTCTTATCAAAATACGACTGGAATTGCTAATCAAGGAGCAATAGGATGTATGGCTACTTCGCCAAACCCAACTTTTTATACAATTAATGTTACACAAACAGGTACAATAAATTTATTATTAACACAATCAACTACACAAGGAGGAGCGCCAAATTTAGATGTTGATTATGCTGCTTGGGGACCTTTCCCCGACCAAGCTGCAGCTTGTGCTTACATTGGTAATAGTCAACCCTATGGTGCTCCAAGTGTTAACGGTTCATGTAATTGTGCTAGTATAACAACATGTAGTAGTTATTCTGCAGCAGCTACAGAGAATTTCAATTTTTCTGCTGTCGCAGGACAGGTTTTCGTTATATTGATTACGAATTTCTCTAATCAGCCAGGTTATATCAGTTTGACACAAACGAATTTTGGTTCTGCTGGGGCAGGGGTTTATGAATGTTGTCCTGATGCTTATTTTACCTATAATCCAGCTTCTTATTGTCAATATCCAGGTGCTCCAAACCCTATCCCTACTATTAGTGTTGGTTCTGTAGCTGGAACATTTTCATTAGCACCTGGTTCTGCATCGGGATTAGTGTTTGCAGATACATCAACTGGAGAGGTTGATTTGGCCAATAGCTTACCAGGAAATTATGTGATAAATAATATTGTTGCTGCCACTTCTTCATGTACTCAAAAAACAAGAGGTTATAATATAAGTATCGTTGCACCAGTTTCAGCAACGATTGATTATAACAATGCCACTTATTGTAATAATATTACAACACCACAGGCTGTGAATCAAACAGGAGCAACAGGTGGTAGTTATTCAGTATCGCCAAATGGAGGGTTGTATATCAATGTTAATACGGGTAGTATCACTCCAAGTTTGAGTGCTCCAGGAGTTTATACTATTTCTTATCAATTACCAGGTTCAGGAGTTTGTACAGGAGCTAATCCTTCTGCTCAAGTAGAGATTTTGCCTGTTCCAAATATTCAGTCTCCGGGGAATCAAACGGTATGTGGTTCTTATACATTACCAGTGTTGAATGTTGGGGATTATTATACAGGACCGGGTGCTACGGGAACTATGCTTACTGCAGGAGATGTTTTAACTACTTCTCAAACTATATATATGTATGCTGACCTTTCAGGTTGTACTGATGAAAAATCTTTTGAGTTGATTGTTAATCCAGAGCTAGCTGTAGATGAGTTGAGTGATGTAGGAACTTGTTCTACTTATACTTTACCGACACTAACTGTTGGTAACTATTACACAGGTGCAGGAGGTACAGGAACAATGTTGAATGCAGGAGATGTTATTTCTACCAATCAGACCATTTATATTTATGCCTCTAATGCAACCTGTTCAGATGAACATATGTTTACTGTAACCATTGGTAATTTAGTTGTTACTGCTCCAGCTAGTGCGGCGTATTGTGATAACTTTAACTTACCTGCTTTAACAACTGCTGGTAATTATTATACAGGTGCAGGAGGTACAGGAACTATGCTGAATGAAGGCGATGCAATAACATCTACTCAAACCATTTATGTTTATGCTGAAGTTGATGGATGTATAGGTGAAGATAGTTTTGTTGTAACTATTAACTCTGTAGTTACACCAACTGTTACTTTAACACAACCAACTTGTGCAGTACAATCGGGAACTATTGAAGTTACAGATCCGGTTGGAGCTAACTATGAATATAGTATAGACGGAATTAACTTCCAAGCTTTAACAACATTTGCTGGATTAGCTCCAGGAAATTATACAGTCACTGTAACTGATTTGACCACAACGTGTCAAAATACATTGGATGTTGTTATTAATGCAATACCTTTAACATCGTCGGATCCACAGTTTACTTATCCAACGCCTGTATGTCAAAATGCTACTTCTAATCCTATGCCTTCTGCTGTGAACCCAGCTACATTTACTTCAGGAGGACAGTATTCTGAAGATACTTCAGTTTCAACAGGATTAGTGATAAATGCCTCTACTGGAGAAGTTGATTTAGTAAATTCGACTACAGGACAGCATACCATAAAATATGAAGTTTTAGAAGACTTAACTATTTGTCAGGCGGCAGGCTCCTTTACATTTGTTATAACGATAAATCCTGTAATTACACCAGTAGTTGGATTTAGTTATACAACACCTGTTTGTCAAAACGGTACTAATCCAAATCCAATACCTGTTGGTGGATTTACCACAGGAGGAATTTATTCGTATACAACTACAGGTTCTGGTACTTTAGATTTAAATACTTCATCAGGAGTAATTAATTTAGCCAACAGTACGGCTGGTTCTTATACAGTAATCTATACAGTTGGTGCAAACACTGCTAATTGTCAAGTTTCTAATAGTTATTCAGCTCCTATAGTTATTGACCCAATAGTTACCCCTGTGGTTGGATTTGATTATACTACTCCAGTAGTTTGTCATGATGACGCCAATCAATCGCCAAATCCTGGTACAGGATTTACCACGGGTGGTGTTTATAGCTCTACTTCTGGATTAATAATCAATGGTTCAACTGGTGAGATTGATGTTGTGAATTCAACACCTGGATCTTATACAGTGTCCTATTATGTAGCTCCAAATGCAGCAAATTGTCAAGTGGAGAATACAGGAACAGCTTCATTTACAATCATGTCACCGTTTAGCGTTGCCGCTTCGGGTGATTGTGTAGGAGTAAATTATGTAGTAACTGCTACTCCGATAGATGCTTCCTTTGATCCTACTGCAGTAACTTATTCGTGGGAAGATAGCACCGGATTGTATCTTGGTAATACTCAAAGTATTGTTGTAACCAATACAGGGGATTATACGGTTACTGTTACTTCTAACGGATGTGATAACAGTACCACTGTTACTGTAGATTCTATTTCTTGTGTAATTCAAAAAGGAATCTCTGTAAATGGGGATGGATTAAATGATTGCTTTGACTTGACAGGATTTGATGTTAAGAGCCTTCAAATTTTCAATAGATATGGAATGAAAGTTTATTCAAAAGGTAATTATACACAACAATGGTGTGGTCAGGCTGATAACGGAGATGAATTACCAGATGGTACTTATTATTATGTAATTAATCGTAATAATGGAGAAACCAAAACAGGATGGATATATTTAAACAGAGCACAATAAACCAGAGATAAAATTTAAACAAAACAAAAATGAAGAAAATATATTTCATTGCAATTATAACTGTATTGGTTTTTGCAGACGTAGTAGCACAACAAGATCCTCATTATACTCAATATATGTACAACATGAGTGTTATGAATCCGGCTTATGCTGGTTCTAAAGAAGGCATCTCGGGTGGTTTGCTTTATAGAAAGCAGTGGGTAGAAATTGAAGATGCTCCAACAACGGGAACCTTCTTTATTCACAGTCCAGTAGGTAGAAATGTTGGATTGGGATTATCTGCTATTAATGATAAGATTGGTCCAGTAGAGGAAACAAATCTATATGGAGACTTCTCTTATACCTTAAATTTAGGTGGTGAACATAAACTTGCTTTCGGTTTGAAAGCAGGTTTAACCATGCATAAGATTGATTTCAATACTATTTATCCAACCCTACCAGATTTAGGAGACGATGTTTTTGGTTCTGGGAATCCAAGTAATTCTTTCTTAAACATTGGTACTGGCGTTTTCTATTACACAAATAAGTATTATTTAGCATTTTCGATGCCAAATATGTTAAAAACTAAATATTTGGATTTTAACGGAAGACAGTATGGCTCGGAAGTGTTGCATTATTTCCTTACAGGAGGTTATGTATTTGATATCAATGAAAATTTGAAATTCAAACCATTTGCGATGGTAAAATCATCGACTAATGCTCCAACATCACTTGATTTATCTGCAAATTTTATGCTTTATGATAAATTAGAGTTAGGTGCTACTTATAGATTGGAAGATTCCTTTGGAGCTATGGTAAACTTTGCTATAACACCTAATTTAAGAATTGGTTATGCTTATGATCATATCGTTTCTGACTTGAATGTAACTACACCAGCATCGCATGAGGTAATGTTATTATTTGATATCAACTTAGCGAAAAAAGTATCACGTTCACCGAGATTTTTCTAACCAATAAATTATTAGTAAAAAATGAAAAATTTATACATAGCATTAAGTTTTGCGATAGGAACATTATCCATTACTGCACAAAATAAAGACACAAAGACAGCTGATAATTTATTCAAGCAATTTGAATATGTTGATGCGGCAAAAGCCTATGAAAAGCTTGTTGAAAACGGAAAAGCTGATGGATACGTTTACAAACAATTAGGAGATACTTACTATAATATGTTTAATGCAGCCGATGCCACCAAATGGTATGCAAAAGCTATAGAAACTCCACAAGATTCTGAGACCTATTATAGATATGCACAAATGCTTAAAGCATCTGGAAAATATGAAGAAGCTAACAAGCAAATGCAAAAATTTGCAAGCATGGTTCCTAATGATTCTAGAGCAAAAGCATTTAAAGAAAATCCTAATTATGTTCCTAAGCTTTTAGGAAAGATGAAAGAATATAATGTTTCTGCTTCTGATATCAGTAGTGATAAATCTGATTTTGGACCAGTGTTGCATGAAAACACATTATACTTTACCAGTGCTAGAAATGGTGCTCGTAAAAGTTACGGATGGACCGATGAGCCTTATTTAGATATTTATCAAGCAGATTATAATTCTGATGGAACTATTACTAACGCGTTTCCTGTTTCTAGTTTAAATTCAAGATGGCATGATGGTCCGGTGACTTTGAGTGCTGATGGAAATACTGCTTATTTTTCAAGTGAAAGTTTTAAAGAAAAAGAATCAGAAAAAGTAAAAGATGGTAAAACGTATAAGTTCAGTCAAATTTATCTTTTTAAAGCAACTAAAAACGGTGATTCTTGGAGTAATTTAACACCGCTTCCTTTCAATTCAAAAGAATATTCATGTGCTAACCCTAGTTTGAGTAAAGATGGAAAAACATTATACTTTTCATCAAATATGCCAAATGGTTTAGGAGGAACTGATATTTGGAAAGTTGCTGTTAATGCAGATGGAACTTATGGAACTCCTGAGAATTTAGGTAAAAATGTAAATACTGAAGGAAACGAAAGCTTCCCATTTATAGCTGATGATAACAAAACGTTGTATTTTGCTTCAAGTGGAAGACAAGGTTTAGGAGGTTATGACGTGTTTGAATATGATACTACAGCTGGAAAAGAAGCTGCCAATATGGGAACACCAATTAACTCTGATAAAGATGATTTCTCTTTCTCTTTCAATAGCAAAAAAGATGTTGGTTTCTTAGCGAGTAATCGTGGTGGAAATGATGATATCTTAAAAGCTGTTCCAGTATGTGGTGTTGATGTGTTGGTTACTGTAACGGATGCTAAAACAGGCGCTATTTTATCGAATGCAACGGTTTCTATCTTGGATGATAAAAACAATGTGATTGCTACTGAAATGTCAAACAGCAAAGGAGAAGTAAAATACAGAGTAGAATGTGACAAACCATATGTTGTTAGAGCTTCAAAAGATGGATATGAAGGAAACACTTTTGCGGTGAACAAAACCAAAGAAAAATCGGTTAACGTTGCTGCGGCATTACAACCAATTGATGTTATTGTTACTGAGACAGAAATTATATTGAAACCAATCTATTTTGAATTTGATAAAAGCAATATTACGCAAGAAGGTGCTTTTGAGTTAGACAAACTAGTTCAGGTGATGAAAAACAATGATAAGTTAATTATCCTTGCTAAATCGCACACGGATAATAGAGGAAGTAATAGATACAACGAAAGATTATCGGATAGAAGAGCAAAATCTACGGTACAGTACATTATCTCTAAAGGAATTGATGCTAGTCGCATTTCTGGAAAAGGAATGGGAGAAACAGAGCCTAAAGTGGATTGTGGAAAAGATTGTACAGAAGAACAACACGCTCAAAACAGACGTTCGGAATTCTTGATTGTGAAATAAGAACCAACCAATTTATATTTAAAAAGCCCAAACATGATGTTTGGGCTTTTTTTGTGTATGTAGAAGCGGAATAACCATTTGTTTTTCATATACTCTTTATGAACTAAATAGGGAGTTCCTATAGGGAAGCTATTGACTAAATTGTAGGGAAATAAATTGAGTAACCTGAATAGTATGTGAACAGGTTATTAAACAGGCTGTATTATTTACTAAAAACTGGATTTGGTTTGTACTGTAGTACCCAAAGTTCAATTACCCCTGTATCATAGGAAGTACATGTTCTAGTTGAAGGCCTGTGAATTGGCAAAACTCTTCAATTGCCACAAAATGATGTGGTTGTTTGTTGAAATGTTTTTTCACCTCAGCTAGAAGCAATCGCGAATGGCGATAGCTTTTTCCAGTAATTCTTTGAACGTCTTTGGGGTATATGCAAACTCTTTTTAGTTCCAGTTTCATATACTTGATAGGCAGTTATTATTCAGACTTTAAATAACTGCTTTTTTTGTTTAACACAAATATACACTTTTTTCTTATTTATTAAAAAAACATATGGGATAAAATAGAACCTAATGGTCGCTACAGGTCCCTTTGGAACACGCCTGCTTTTTTTACTGCAGAAGGGCATTCATCTTTGCTTCATAATTCAGAAATACGATGCATCAATTAGAATTATGAGGTTTGAAAGAGTGTACCTAAACATTCTGATTTTTTTAATTTTTAATTTAATTATTATGGCCAGACAAAAAGGCATTATTAAGATAAAAGGTACTTTGGGAGATATTACCTTTTATAAATCACAGGATGGGTATCTTGTGAAAGAAAAGAGTGGGGTAGATGGTAAACGAATTGCCACCGACCCAGCATTTCAAAGAACACGTGAAAACAATTCGGAGTTTGGAAGAGCGGGAAAGGCAGGTAAAATGCTTCGCATGGCATTGAGACCACTGCTAATTAAGTGCTCTGATAGTCGAGTAGTTGGAAGGTTAACACAAGCTATGGTAAAGGTTTTACAAGCGGATAGTGTTAGTGAGCGTGGCTTACGAAATGTAATTGATGGCGAAACAGAACTGTTGGTTGGATTTGAATTCAATATTCGAGGAAAATTAAGTAATAGTTTGTATGCTCCTTATTCCACCCAAATTGATCGAGTAACAGGTGAGTTGACTGTTGACATCCCTAGTTTTGTTCCTACTAATATGATTGCAGCACCTAGTGGGTGTACTCATTTTAGAATTGTTTCAGGAGGAGCAGAAATTGATTTTGAGAATGGCGAGTATTTTGTAGCTACTGATGAATCTGCAATTTTACCATGGAACGGAGCTGCTACAATAGCTATCAATCAAGTTAATGCTTTAACTGCTAACAGTACTAAACCCTTGTTTTTAGCTTTAGGAATCGAATTTTTCCAAGAGGTAAATGGGCAAATGTATTCTTTGAAAAATGGAGCTTATAATCCATTAATGTTGGTTGCTGTTAACGGCGTGTAGTGGAACTCCTTTTAAAGAGAAAATACTTCTCTGATGGTACTGTAGGAAGTTTGACAATTGATGAAGTTTTAATTTGTTATACTATAGAGTTACCATGGCGAGCTAATCAGGTTAAAATTTCTTGTGTGCCTGAAGGGAAGTATTTATTACGAAAGCGGTACAGTAAAAAATATGGATGGCATATTGAAGTTTGTGATGTTCCCGGAAGAAGTTTTATTCTGTTGCATCCAGCGAATAATGCTCAGAAAGAATTGCAAGGCTGTATTGCTCCAGTATCCGTATTGACGAGTTCTAGTACTGGTTTGTATTCTAGAAGTGCCTTTAAAAAGGTTTTATCTCTAGTTTATAACGCACTAGAACAAAAAGAAGAAGTTTATTTATTAATCCTTTAAAATTTATTATTATGAATGTAATAGATCGAGCAACTGCTCAAACCCCAAAATTTTTTAAAGTCCTTCGAACTATTGGAGTGGTTTTGGCTACTGTAGGAGGAGTGTTGGTTACAGCGCCCGTTAGTTTGCCAGCAGTAGTTGTTTCTATAGGAGGTTATTTGGCCGTGGCAGGAGGCGTCGTTTCAGCTGTTAGTCAACTTACTGTGAAAAGTGATGAGTCAGAGTGATAGTCCCTTACTGATGGGAATCGCAGGAGGTACTTTATTGAGTTTGTATTCTAATTTGAATACTGATGAAATTCTTAAGACTATATTATTAGCTACAATTGGAGCTGTTGTTAGTTTCTTTGTGTCTTTAGTTTTAAGATGTCTTATTAAGAAGTACAAAAAGTAATTTTTACTTTTATGAAGCCAAGTCAATTGATTTGGCTTCTTTTTTTTGTAGTGCTTTAGATGAGTTATTCTACAGAAGTTTGTTTAAAAAAACTTGGCTTGACTTGTATGGATTAAAGGAAGGCACATAGGTAATAAAACCATTCTCATGGAGCAATTTCATCGACTTATGGTAGGTTGCTGTTGAGTGAATTTTGCTGATTTTCATTAAATCTTCTCTTGAAATGCTTATTGGATTTATTTGATTGTTGTTTATCCACGCATACCATAATGCAACATACAAGTTTATTTGAATGCTGGTGATGCTTTTGTTTGAAATTGCTTTATCAAGAAAATTAACTATGTAGTTTGCTTTTTGCATTATCACCTTAAATACAACTAATGGTAAAAATGCGATAGACTTTCTGATTGGTATCACAAGCGGTTCACAAGTTGTGAACGAAATATTATAAAGGATATTGTTTTTTTAATTCTTCGATAAAGTTTGTTGGCGAAATGCCCAAACGTTTTTTAAACATGTTTGTAAAGTTTTGAGTAGAGTTGAAACCCGCCTCTTCAGCAAGTGCTTTGTTTGTGTAATTGCGAAATTTGTTTTCCGATTTTAGTAGTTCTACTATGTAATCAATTTTCAAGTCACTGATGTATTCGTTGGATTTTTTATCTCGGTATTTTAAAATCACTTTTGAGGCATACTTTGAGTTTGTTTTCAGGTAACCCGATACTTTGTGAAGGGTTAACTCTTTCTCTAAGTATTTTTTGTTTGCTTCAAATTTTTCTAAGTTTTTAAGAATACCACTCACAATGTCTTGATTTATATCTAGTTCACCCTCTTCGATTTTTGAAATAGTCTTTACTTTCTTGTTCTCATTTGATTTGTTTAGCGCTTCTTCAAATTTTTTCTTAATTCTCTTTTTTGTACGGAAGTGAAAGATGCATAGGGTTGTCATTGTAATGAGTAACCCCATTATTAAATAATTGTTCTTTACAGAATTGTTTCTTAAATTCTCTTCTAAAGCCTCTTTTTCCTGGAGTAATTTTTGAGTATCGTATTCTTTGTGAATTTTCTTTGATAAGTATTTGTAGTTTGTGTTTAGAATGCTATCAATTTTGAAGAGGCGATTGATATAGTATAATCTTAGATTGCTATTGTTGGCTGTCTTGGCGTTGTTTAATAAGTATTGATATGTTTCTCTTAAATCGGGTCGGATGTAATGGTGGTTGGTAAATATAACATCTACTTTTTTAAAATAGGAGATTGCACTGTCTTTTTGATTTAAATCCCAAAATGATTTTCCGATATAAAAATAGGCTACCGATTCGTTAGCATAATCGTTCTTTTGTTTTAGCATTGGAATTACCTTTTTGAGCTCCTTTACTGCCTGCTCATATTTTTTTAAACTGTACTGGTTTATGGCTTCCGAATGCTTAAAGTAGACTATCATGTCCTCATTTTGGCTTTCTTTCGCCAATTTTAATCCCTTTTTGTTGAAATAGGAGCAGAGGTCGAATTTTTTGATTTTGTTATAGCATAATCCTAATGCATGATAGGTATTTAAGGTAGCCGCATCGTTTTCTTCTTCAAAATAAGGTAATGATTGCCGGAAAAGAGCAATGGCTTCATCGTAAAAGCCTAGGTAGTATTTGGTTTGAGCTAAGGCGTAACGTGCTTTGTGAATGGTGTATTCTTCGTTTGTTTTGCAAAGGTATTGGTCGGCTTTGATGTAATTGTCTAATGCCTTGTTGTGCTCTTTTTGTTCGAAGTATATTATTCCTTTGGTTAAATAGGCCTCCCCAATAATTTTATTATTGTTTGTCAAAAGTGCGTTAGCAATAATACTATCTGCATAACCCAGCCACTCTTTTTTAGGGCTATGGAACATTATGGTTCTGTATGCTTGAGAAACTCCCACCCAATCTTTGTTGGCTTTTGCTTTTTCTAATACCAGTTGTGCTTTAATGCGTTGATGGGTAGAATCGATTTTAGAAGGGTTTGTTTTTGCAGCAGTATTTGCAAACGACAATACCATTATACCTACTATCAGGATCATATTGTATTTTCTATATCGATGTTTTTTGATGCTTTTGAACGACACAATGGATGGATTAGAATTAGCTAATATATTAAAATTCTTATTTATTCGATTGTCAATTCAGGCATAATTTAAAGAGATGGTAAACGATTGCAGGTTATAGTGTTAACAGTAAGAAGTGGCGTTGTACAGAAGTGTTTGATTCGTGAATGTGTTAAATGGTATTCGAGAACGCGCAACTGGATGGTTTGTGTGGATGATTGGAGCGGAATAGTTTTGCTTCGAATTCACACAGAAAATGTTCTGAGTACCCCGGGCGAAATGAACTGGTCATTAACCATTTCATAAATTTTTAACCAATATGAAAAACACATTATTATGCCTTTTTATGATTCCTTTGTTTTTAGTTTATAGTTGTGCTGAGGATACCTCTGCTCCATCTGATGCCTCTACCACAGTTTCCTCATACCATAGAACTGCTTGTATTGCAGAAAATGCTTTAAATCCCTATGATAGTTTGGGTACTGTTTATTACGAACTTTATGATGCTTATTATAGCAGCGGTTCCGTTCCAGGTACTTTTAGTGCTACGTTGGATAGTTTGACTGTTTATGCTCGAGCTAGTTCCAACTTTGTGAAATTGGCAGGAAGTAGTAGTTATAGTTTTGGGATGGAGTCCGAAATTGAGGATTTGCTATCCTGCACTTCTAATTGCGTTGCAACGGTTGTTTCTAATTCATTTGAGACCAGTAGCGCCATTAGTCTGTTTGATTCTTTCTTAGCTGATTATGATTCAGCTTGTAGCTCTTATGAAGACTATATGGATGTACATGTGGTGGTAACTGATTACGAGGCTGAGGTTTTGGCGGATACTGTATTGTCTAGCAGTGATAAACGTAAATTTTTAATTGCTACCTCTATTGCTCGATTTACCGCTTATGCAAAAAAGAAGAAGCCAAAGAAAAATACGGATCCTGAATGGGCGTTATTGATTAGTAATTTGACTGCTTCATTAGAAGGAGCAGACAGTAGTGATGCTGATGCTGTTTTTGGTGCCTTACTGACGGGGATTATGGAGAATAAATAGAAGCAAATCAATTGTTTTTATGTGGGTTTGATGTAAAGCATCTCGATACATTTTCAATTTCATTGAAAACACTCGATGTGACGCGACTTAAAAAAAAATGTATAGTTGCACTCGTTTTATTCAAAAAAGAAGACTGCTTTCTGGAGTCAGTCTTCTTTTAATTTTCATCATTTTGATTCATTTTTTTTACTAACTCTTGTTTTAGTTTGTCAAGGAATTGAGTTCTTTCAATTGTTTTTCGGTTTCTAATTTCTAGGTAGGTGCGTGCGTATTGGCCCAGCTTGATGTTGAAGTTTTGCTCGAAATGGGACATCATTTCCTTTAAAGTTGCTTTTCCGTTGTTGCATATTCTCGTGGTATGAATGGCATAGATGAGTTCGATGAGTGCTACTTTGGACCCGGACCAACAAAGAGAAGTTTTGGTGATGGTTTTGGTACTGATTGTGGTTTTGTTGTTGCAATACTTTGCTAGTTTTTGATGCGCTAAGACTTGTGCTATTTTATGGTCGGCTAGTGTGGTAAACAATGTATTATTGGCTGCTACTTTCTTTGTTGTAGTGATGTTGTATGCATTGTTTTTTCTTAGGAAGTACATTTCATCATGGTTGCTGGTATTGGTACTATAAAGCATTATCCATTTTTTATTTTTCTTTGAGAAGGTTGTCGTCTTTTTGCTTAGTTTTTTAATTCTTTTTTTACAGTTCAATGGATGTTGTACTAATGCTTTGTATAGGATTTGATAGAAAAGAAGATAACCCACAAATTTTGGTTTTATTTTTTTGAAGAATCGGATTTCATCGGAGGTAGTAGTAAACGAATCGGCTTGGCATTTGGAGTTGAGCGATTGGATTTCAGCACTAATTAAGACTATGGCTTTTAGACACTGCTTCGCCGTTTTTGGATTTTGGTATGGGATTAGATTGTGCTTTAGCTGGAGCCATTTGTTTTGTGAAAGGACAATGAAAGAATCCATAAGTGTTTTGTTTGAGCGCTGTCAAAACTATGGAAGATGGATGCTGTAAACAATTGTTGTGCTTAAGGATTACAGAATTGCATAGTGTAATTCCCGAATTGCATAGTGGATTTTTTTTTTAAGATTTTTATAAAGAAAAGCATTTTAGCACTAGAGAAGGTTATAGGTTTGAATCCTGTTGTGCTTTAAAGCCTTATCTGATAACCTTTTGTTGTGACCCACAAAAAAGAGCGGGTCAAAAAAAATTAAAAAAAGGTTTTTTTAAAAAGAGTAAATATTGGCATTTCGTTTTTAATAAATGAAACGATTGCTACTATAGATGCGATTGTTGCTATGTAATTTTCTAAACTCATATTACAATATTACTTATTTTTAGTTATACTGGCTATTATCTCTTCAAAATCTTCTTTTATAAATTCCCAGTATTTTCCTCTGTAGCAAATGGGTGTTAAATCATCTTCGGCTTGTTCGAAATTGGTGAAATTTTGAAGAATTATATTTCTATCGTGCGTGTAGGGATATCTCTGGTTGTGCAATTCTATCATTTGGGTTATTGTATATGAATCAAGCAAGTCATGCAAGTCCCAAAAATCTTTTTTTCTGCCTACTCTTTGAATTACATCCAATTTCATAGCAATTATTTCTTCAATAGTAGCCACTCTGATTCCCTCTATTTCTAAATAGGGTTGAATAAAGGAGTCTGTATAGAATATGTCTAATTTTACCGTATTGTCTTTGTCCTCTCCTATGAAATATGCTTTGCCGATAGCTGGAGGCACGTTAAGCGAATCCACGTAATTAAAGTTTGCTTTTAAAAACGCTTCAATTTCTTCGAAGTTGATGGTTCCATACTCTGCATCTGAAAACAAATCTATATCAATGGATTCGCGATGTCCTATTTGGAGGCTTAAGGCGGTTCCGCCAACTAAACGAAAGTTTTTAAAAACATCGGCTTGCATTAGTATTGTCAAACTATTTTTTAGTAGCTCGTTAACCGTGTTGTAATGAAGCATTATGCAGGTTGTTTGGTTCTATAGATGGTGTAAGGTTTGCCTTTTGTAGCTTGTAACGCGGTAATTGTTTTTTTACTACCATAAAAGCGCTCGATTTCCTTTTTTTCTTCTTCGTTACCTCTTTCAAAAACTCTTCTGATAATGGCTTTGTATTGCTTTTGCCAGTTGATGGTTGCCGTATCGGTGTCCCAGAAAAGCGATTTTCTCAGTAATGCTAAATTAGGCGTGTTAAGTGTTTTCTTTTTTTCTTGTTCAATCTCAAAGTAGGTTTGTAATAAAGCTAAAGAGCCCTCTTCTAAATTGAGTTTGTCTTCGATTTTAAGTGCAAGCGCTGTGTTTAGGTTTCTACGTCCTTTGGTTATCGCATTAATGGTTTGTGGGTGTTCCCCGATTGCTAAGGCAAAAGGTCTTTGTGGTATTGCTTTTTTGGTCAATAGACGGTCTAAAACAATTCCTGGATGTATGCCTTTGTATTTTTTTAAATACGATTTCATAGTACAAATGTAAACAAATTTGTTTACATGAATGCAAAAATTTTGCCAAAGTTTAAAGGATGATTTAAAATGATTGCCTCCCATATAAATCCAATATTTCATAGACAGAATGGTTTTTGGGGGAAGGCATAAAAAAAACGTTGATTCGGGTTCAACGTTTAAGACCTTTTTAGATTCTATAGCCAAGGGCTAAGGACAGTATTGATATGCTTTATTTGTCAGACGATAGTCGATAGTAGCAGGAGTATTAAATATATTAGTTAACTGGAAGATCAAAAAGGGGTTTAATAGTTATTCAAAATTAGGAGACTTTGCGCAGCTGGATATTTTACTTAGATTATGTGTATAATTAAAAAAAACATTAGATTTCGATTTCATATTTCAATATTAGAAATTTATCAATTTCATTTATATCATTCAATTTTAATAATTGTTTTTTTTCATTCTCATTTAAATCACATATGCCAAAATTTTTGATGTAATTTTTAGCTACTGAAAAATAGTCCCCAGCATAAGGTTTACTTGTAGTTTCAATATAAAACCAAAATATTTTTGACATCAGTATTTTTTGTAAAATATGTAATTCTTCTATCGAATCAGAAAAAATTGCATAACCATTATAAAATAATAAATCTTGATTTTCTGTATAGACAAAACACGGTTCGCTTGTTATGTAAGGTAATAACAATTTATATCCAGATATTAATAATGCTTGATTACGACCAAAAGCATACCATTCTTCATATTTTCTTTTCCCTTTATCTCTTTTTGATAAAATCTCTTTTTGAGTATTTAAATATTTGTATGTATTAGAATATTTACTTTTTAAGGTTTTTTCATCAATAATTTTTAGTGTTTGTCTCTTTTCTTTGAAAAGATTAGTACCAAGGTTTTCTATTATGTATGGGAAAATTAATTTTTCAGTTTGATTTTCAATTTCTGAAGCTAATTTTAAAGTATTTGGTTTAATGGCATCTCTACAAATACTTTTTTCAATTCTATATTCAATTTTATCTTTTGACATAAAATAAAATTCATCATTTTGTCCAGTTGGTGTGAATACATATACATTATTTTTTAATGTTGCAAAACCATTACGGATTTCAAACTTATTACCTAATTTTTGACCAGTAGACTCTATTTTGGTTATTATTTTTTTTGTCTTTTTATCAATTAAAAACCAACCATCAAAATCATTCAGTTCAGAATAAGGAATACTTATAAAGTTTGATTTTTTAATTGAAAAAATATCTTTACTATTTGATTTTGTATATTTAACTGTCGTAGATTGAAGCTTAGAAATTAAACAGATACATGTATACGTAGATCTGTTTTTAAATAATTGTTCCCCTCTAAAGTCAATTATTGTAAAATCAAATTTATTTCTAGAAAAATAACTTCTAACAGATCTTCCATTCAAGCTTTTATAAAAAGTATTTACTGTAATATATCCCAGAATTCCGTCTTCTTTAAGGTTTTCAAGACCAATTTCAAAAAAAGGAATATACAAGTCTGATTTACCTGATTTAGACACATTCCAGTTCTTTAATAACTTTTTTGTCTCTGAATCAATTTTAGTAGCTCCTACATAAGGAGGATTACCGACTATAACATCAAAACCATTATTTTTTTTTATTTGTTCATCAATATTCCAATCATGGCTTAACGCATTCCCACAATATAAATTAAATTGAAATTCTTCACAATCCTCATTATTAATTATTGCTAATAAACAGAGTAAAATTTTTGTTCTGACAACACTATATTCTTGAATGTCTAATCCAAAAATATTGTCTTTGTAAATATTAAAATAAGTTTTATCAGTTTTAATCTTTAAACTTTCTGTAATGGTCTTAAAAAAACCACCACAACCACATGCGATATCTCCAAACTTCAGATTGTTACTATCTTTTTTACTTTGATTATTCAAAGTGTTTTCAACTATATACTTTCTTATATATTCTGGAGTAAACACAGCACCGTTTACCTCTTTATCTTTAGGAGAGATTACAAATTCAAAAAACTCTATTAATTCTTCAATATCAAAAACTTCCTTATTTAGAAGTTTTAAAAATTCATCTAATTGTTCAAGTTCTTCATCTTCATGTATTATATAGTTATTTATAAATACGTTATTTACTTTGTATATTTTATTTATACTTAAAAAAGAAGAAACTAAAAGACGGTTCACATCTTTAGTATCAGACGAATACTTTTCTAAATATTTGATTATGTTTTGATTCAACTTTTAACGTTTAGGAATTATATAATTGTGGACAGATCATTGTAGGACACCAAAAATTATTAATATTTATGTCCGCAGCTGAATAATTCCATTGACTTGCATGTGTATGTATATAAGGTTTTAAAAACAATTCTTGATATTCCTCTATTAAATTTATATATTCATTGTTTTCAGATTTTATTTTTCTCCAAGTTTTTGGAAAAAAATTAGAGAGCATAAAATCTATACCTAGAATAGCTTCCATCGGATAATGTCCTATTCTAGGACTATCAAAAACTAACAAACTCCCTGTTTCAAATAATTCTCCATTAGATGCTAGCTTTCTACCACCAAATTGAAAATGGTAAATTGGATGAGGGAATTCTGCTTCTTCATCTCCTTCTACTATAATATGCTTATCTAAATGATATGATGTAAGTAATTGGGAATTTCCTTCTTCACTAAACTTAGTTCCTTCAATAACTATATTAAATTCTAACCACTCAAATGGGTCTTGAAGACTGTATAAATTATTACTATTACCAACTATTTTAATATCAAGAATGAGTTTTAAATCTTTGCAATTATTTGGTAGTGTATGACGTGGTACACTATCAAAGTTAAAAATAAGACGTCCTAAATTATATCCCCAAAAGTTGCTATTTGATTCTTTATAGGGTACTTGAGGAATTAAATCTTTATTATTAAGTTCAGTTATTGCACTTTCAAAAGACCCTATTTCTGCTGTTGGAAAATATGTGTAAAGAACAGAAGTTAGCTTTCTCAAGTCAGAGGCTATTTTTCTTCTATACTTCATTGTGTTATTTGAAACTGCCATTATTTATAAACTTGTTTAATGTCTTCTAATCTTTCCTTTTCTGCTGGGTGTATAAATAGGCCAAGTTCTTTAGCATCTCTCTCAAGGATTGAATGTAAAGAAAGGTATCTTTTGTCTTGCCAGGGATGCATTAGATTGCCATCCAATAAAAAACCATCTTTTGGGTCTAATGGCAATTTATATGCTTGACATACAGTCCAAAACTTAGTACTAGTAGTTTTATGTATTTGTTGAGCTTTAACTAAATTGTCAAGCTTAAATTTTTCTTTCAATAAGTTAACTCTATCTAAAGCTGTTAATTGAATAAGAGGTTTAGGGAAATTTGAATTCCACCAATTTAATATATCATGTGACCACCATCTATTAAATGAATCTTTAAATATGCCAGAATATTTATAGTCATTTAAATTTTCAATTAAAGACAACCAGTCGCTTGATTCATTGAAATTGATTCCTAGTCTCGCTGCTAAAATGGTTTCATCAATTAAAACTCCTGATTTAGAAATTATTTCGTTAAAAATATATTGCGAAATTTCAGAAATAGATGTACCGTCTCCTAATAGAAATTTAGTAGTAAAAACTTTATTTGGAATTTCGCTATCAGCAGGCAATCCCAATAAAGTATTAAAATTTGTTTTATTTTCTTGAATAGCTTTATATGCGTGTGTTATAGAGGTAATCAATAATTCATATTCTTTTCCTTTTTGCGCAATGCTAGTCTTATAAAAAGTATAGTCAAATAAATCATGGCTTGAAGTATCTGAATCGTAATATTTTTTTAAATTATTAGTACTAGATATCAAGAAAATTGGAAATTCATTTTCAAAACCATTTTCTGCGAAACATTTAGTTCTAATTCCTGTTGCGAGACTTGGTGCTGTATATGTTGCTGTTCTATCTCCTTGTTGATTACCATCAAGTTTTAAATCAAGAATCAATGCATCAATGTCTTTTTGTTCAGCAATTAATTCATTAATTAACTCTTCAAATTTTGTTGGCAGTTTTATAGCTATCTCTATTAAATTCTGACTTGACAAGCCATCAGCAAAAGCTTGACTGTTTTGAGATGTTTCATCATCGATGTATAATACTTTATATTTCATATTCTTCAATTTCTTCTTTTGTTGCAATTGGAATTATTATTCTAAAATTGGTTTTAAATCCATCTGGTGCATTTTCTAATGAAATTTCACCATTATAACTTTCAATAATATCTTTAACAATTTTAAGACCTAGACCTGTACCAGTTAAATCATCAGTAGATGAAGATTTATGTCCTTTTGGGCTAGATGTTGTGAAAAAAGCATTAAAAATTTTATCTCTATTTTCTAATGGAATACCATCTCCATTATCTATAAATTCAACAAAAATATTATCATTCTCTTTTCCAGCTTTTATTAATATCTTACCATTTGATATATTAGCTCGTTTAATTGCTTTTTTGGAATTACTATATAAATTAAATAATATTGAAGCCCATTCAGATGTATGCATTTTGCAAGTAAACAATTCATACCCATTAATATCAAGTTCTAAATTAATATTACATCTTTCTGTATCTGGACTAATAGTTTTTGCAAATGGTTTTATTACATCTCTAACTTCAATAGGTCTTAGCTCTTGATTTACATTTTGAGAAATTGTTTCATCAAAATATGAAGTATAGACCTGAAAAGAATCAAAAGTATTTTTTAATCGACTTGCTCTTTTATACTCTTCTTTAGATTTATCGATATTATCTAAAATATATTTTATATCAATATCAAAAGCACCTAAGTAATTTGTTATTTCATGTGTAAATTCGCCTATAATTAAACCAAGGCCAGCTAGAACTCTAATCATATTAAGTTCATCAATACTTTCAATTGCATCTCTTAATTGCTGAGCCTTCTTTCTAAAATCCTCAGCTCTCTCTTTTGATTTAGGTTCTTCATTTTCATTTTTCCCATTTTTTTCATTTTCATCTCCGGAATTAAAATTATTATCATTGTTTTTGCTTGATTCTTCTGAAGAGTTATCTGTGTCAATAGCTTCTAATTCATCTGCTATTTTATCTAATTCATCTGCAGTATTTAAAATGGTATCTTTAGGGTTTCTTGAATATTTAGAGTCCCAATTTTTTTGACCTGTAGTAACTTTAATACCTCTGATTGATGCAATTCTAGTAACTGCTGCACCGATAACTTTATAAGCAAAAGTTATAAGTTCTTCGTATGCTTCATTATTAAAAAGCCCTTCTCTACTTGACAGCTCTTCAAAATTTTGGTTTTGACCTCCAATTTCAACAAATCCAAAAAAGTTATTATTCCCATGTACAGCAAGTATTTTTCTTTTTCTAACAGATTCGTCTAAACCTAGCCAGTCATTTTGAGGTTCTCCATATGGCAAGACTCTAAAACCATTTCTGTATAGCCTAATTCCGCCATATTCTTCAGAAATACTTCTAATATAGCTTTCGCTTTGTTTTGGAATGAGTCCAGAATTAAAAATATAATAATAGGCCTTTAATTTAACGTCTTTTAAAAACTCAAACTTTACATTTGGTATTTTATCATCTTTACTAAAGTATTGATGATTTTTTGTATTGGCGTTTGGAATTTGACTGTTTTTAATATCCCAATATGCATTGCCATTTTCATCAACGTGACCTTCAATTTCTGCAACTGCATGTTTAAAAAACATTGATTCTTGATTCGCAATAGGAAAATTATCTTTTAAACAAGTAATTTGAAAACCAGGATCTTTTGTTACATTACTTTCATCAGACTTTATTTCTACTAACGGAAATGGTTGAAGAATATCAATTGCATATCGATATACTCTTTTAATCATCCCATCTGTCCACCATTCACGTAATTGTTCAATTATAAGAGTTGTTCCTTTAATTTTTGTTTTTGGAATTTCTTCTATTTTATTGGTAATAAATATTAAGTCATCATCCTTTTTATAATTGTCCCAATTAATATGGAGTCTGAGAGCAAATTCTGATTCCTCAGTTTGTGTAATTATTGTTAGTTTATTTCCTAGTCTTTGCGTAGAAAATCTTCCAATCCCTTTTTTTCCAGCTCTTTTTCTTTTGTAATTTGGCGATACAGGCTCGTGTATTTTTGATGTAGAGGAAATTTTCATAAAACCATTAATTAATTCATTTCTGGTCATTCCATTTCCATCATCGTCTAATACAAGTGTTCCACCAATGCGATCAACTTTTACAAAATTAATTGAAGCGGATTTGGCATCAGCATCATATGAATTTTTGATTAACTCTGAAACTGCAGTTTCATGTCTTGCAACTAATTCTGTTCCTAATCTATCTATGACACTAGCATCAACAGTAAATCGTACATTGTCACTATCAAAACTGGCTAATTTTGAAGATAACTCCATTATCCGACTGTAATTAGTTGGGTCATCAACTAAAATGTTTGATAATTCCTCTCTTATATTTTTTTCGTCCATGATTTTATGGTTTTATTACCTTTTTTCTTAACTGATATAATGACTCTAAAATTTGTTGTTTACGAATAATCGATTCTTCTTGAGATAAAACATTATAACCTTCATATTTGTGAATAAATTCAATGTTTTCATTGATCACTTTAAGTAATAATTTAATTTCATCTTCTGTAAAAACATTTAAGCTTAATTTCTTATTATTAAGTTTTTCGAGTACTTTTAACAAAGGGTCATCCCCTGAGAAGCTTCCTTCTCTTGCTCTAAAATATTTAATAGCATCTTTTAAACTTACCACCTCTTCATCTGAAAAAGATAGAATATTTTTTTCAGAATCAATCAAATTATTGTTGTTGTTGCTATCAGTTATCCTTTCTATTTTTACCATCAACATTTTGAATCGTTCTTCTCTGATTAATGGATGGATGTGCATTGCCAGAATTTCATCCGCCTGTGGATGGTTTTTGATTGCGGTTAATTCGTCTTTTATGTATTGGCGGACATCTTCATCTGCGGCTAAGATTTCTTCTACTATTGTTGTTCTGTTGTCTAGCAGGTAGATGATGTCTTCATAATCATGACTGCCGTAGAAATCATTTTGTCCTCTGTCTTTAAAAGCTTCGAGCTTGGTTGCCAAAAAATAGGGTGAAGGCAGCATGTTAATGGCTGTTCCGTCCTCTAGTTGTGTTTGTTGGAGGTATTTAAACCCTGGTTTATACCATTTGTTGGAAACTCCTATACTGCTATCCTCAGCGGGCATGATATCAATTGCAATGCCTTTGTATTTGTATGAACATATAGCGTGTCCTTCTGGATCGGGATAAAACTCTAATTCGGCTAGTCGCTCTTGCATTTGTGCCCACTCGGCATAATTGGCTAAATTGATGGTCATGTCGATATCGGATGTTGGGCGAATTTCTTCAGCGGCTGCGTCATCGGTATAGAGACTGATTACTGCACCACCTACGAAGACCATTTTGTCTTTTAATTCTTGGAGGCCATGGGCCACCTGAGCCACAAGGGCTAGGTTTATGATTTTATTGTGCATGTAGGATTCTTTTTTGCAGTTCTTTTTTTGCAATTTCTTTTTCTCTTGCTCTTCCTACTCTTATAGCATCAACTAATGATAGTAGTTCATATAATTCTTTGTCTTGCAGTGAAGCTTCTACCACCGTATTGTATAGCGGTTCAATTGCTTGACCTCTTTCTGCACCTTTTGCATAAGGCCATACGTATTTTTCGTTTGAATTGATAATTTGATTTAATGGTTTTGCTGCATGTGCTGTTAGAATACCTCGTACCATTGCTCCGGGATGTTCTGGGAAAACATATGCCACCCCGTGAAGCAAGAATTCTACAAATGCTAATTTGTTTACTTTTTTTCTAGCTTCATCTATTAAGCCTGCGTATTTAGAGCGGTTTAGCGATTGACTCACTTCTGACTGACTTATTCCTAATTCGTTGGCAATAGTGTGATGGAACCACTCTTTTTCACCTAGAGCGATTATTTTTAGCAGGATTACAATGTCTTGTGGTTTAAGGATGTTTTTAGCCTGTATCATTTTTATATTTCATATTGCGATATGCAATATTAACAAATAAATGTTTAAAAAACAAGTGTTTTAGTTATTAATATCGCATATTGCGATATGCGATACGTGTTTATTGATGTTAAAAATTATTACTAAAACTTAACTTGGGATTTACGTATACTAATATACTTGATAAGATATTTAGTTTGTGGGAAAGCGGTTTAAGTTGCTCAAAGTCACATGACTTTGAGTTGTGAGATTTAAATTAAGATACTTTAATTAAGGATAATGGTATTTTTCTTTAAGTCTTCAGCTAAATTAGTTAAATTTAAAGTGGGAAGATTAATTGCCTTTAGTCCTGATAAGTTTGTCAAAGTGCCAATGTAAGCCCTGATATATGGGAAAAGTATTGCTGACGCATTTAAATAGAAAAAATTACTAATATCATCAATATCATCAACAGGTTCAAATTTAAAATTACCTAATGAATTTATTTCAATGTTAAGAGTGTTTTCAGAATTCTTAATTATTACTGATAGATTAAGATCAAAGGTTAAGTCATTTTTATTGACTGTTCCAGAGGTTTTGAAACCTATTTCAAGACCTGAATTTTCTGAAATCGTTTCATCTAACTCGATAATTGATTTCAAAATTTTATACCCTAAGAATTGGAATTGAGATAAAGCCATTATTTAAGCCGCAAGAGCATAATTATTTTCACCAAAATA
This sequence comes from Flavobacterium sp. PMTSA4, assembly GCF_032098525.1. NCBI lineage: Bacteria > Pseudomonadati > Bacteroidota > Flavobacteriia > Flavobacteriales > Flavobacteriaceae > Flavobacterium > Flavobacterium capsici. The sequence goes on along the minus strand of NZ_CP134890.1, from coordinate 2,020,237 downwards.
TTTTGGAGAAATATTAGTAAAATTAAAAAATTGTATATGAGTAGTTTGAATTATACAAACTTTACCTTTTCTTTCTCCAAGGTGTTCGATGTTGGGGTTTGAGATTTTATTTAGAGAGTCTTCTGAAATAAATATTATAGTTTCAGCAGGAAATAGTACTTCAAATTCATCTTCAATTTCAGTTTCAATAACGCGGTAACTGTCATTATTGTAAAAAAACAATGGTGTTATTTCAACTACGTGCGTATTTGTGCTTTCTCTATGCTCATATCTAATATTTGCTTTAGGGAAACGCTCAAACAACATCTTAAGCTTCTCTTCAATAAATTTATAAGGGTTTTTCATTTTTTTAATACTTTACCAATTTCTCTTATTATGTTTTGGCTATATTTTAAGGATTTTTCACCCTCTTCATCACCAATTTCTATATTAAAATAGTCAGATGATATTCTGAAGACTCTTAAATCTTTTAGTTGTCTTTTCAAATTCTTATGACTTTCAAAATCAACTAGCTTTCTATATTCAGTGAGGCATGAATCTATTATCCATCCATGGGTTCCACCGCCATAATTTTTGCACTCTTGCTCAATTTTATCAAATGTATCGCCTCTATATACTTTTAGTGTATGCTTTAAAAATTGTAAACAACCAAAGTATGAACAATGTACACTCGGAGCATAAATTGACTGTTTTATTAATTCTGCAGCAACTTGTAAATTAAGATTCGACTTTTCTTTTAAATAACTCACTAATATTGAGGGTGCAAAATTACAATAATATTTATAACTAATTTAAAAATATTCTTAAAAAGAATCTAATCCAAATATATCAAGATTTTGATTCAATGTCCAAAATTGATGCCAAAAAACGATGAATAGTAAATTTAAGCGATTAATTACAAATTTGCCTTATATCATAACTAAAAAAAATTATATAATTTACTTATAAAAAAATCAAGATTAATATTTAATTAAAATCGAATATGTTTTTTTGATAAATGTGAATAGGTCAACTTTATTATAGTTTGTTAAATTTCTTAAATATAGCTTTTTTTCAAGTATAAAAGTGTTAGATAGTACATTTAAATTTATAAATTGATTAATTTAAAAAACTCTACAAGCTTTAAATTTCTTGCTTCACAAATTCTATGAAGTGTTTCTACAGGAATTCTATAGTTTTTAGTTCCTTTAATTTTTCTAATAGTACTTTCTTCTACATTATGTGCGTTAGCAAAGGAAGTCTGAGATTTACCTTCGTTGATCCATGGTTTTAACCATTCTTTAGTTATATAACCGCATATTTTGCTATTTACCTCCATAGTAATAACAAAGAAAAAGTTTAGGTATTAAAAAATCACGGTCGTTCGAGCGTAATTAAAATTAATTGTGTATATTGCGGTCGTTTAATTAAATTTGCGATTCTTCAAATAGAACCTATTAGAAGCATTCGCTTTGAATCTCGCGTTAGAAAACTGGTACTTTTTGCAACGAGATGATAAGTTAAGATGCTCACGCTTACTGGCGTGGGCTCACTTATTGTTGCAACGGTATACCAGTACCTCTAACGCAATAAGCTGAGTTCCGCGCCTTTTTTTGTGCCGTGTACTGGCTTGGGTGATTCATTAATTTTTTAGGGATAAGGGAAAAGGGAAAAGGGATTAGCTCCGCTCCGTTCGGCTTTGCCTCGGGTAGGGAAAAGTTTTCTTTTTTCATTTTTTATTTGGTTTTGTTAGTGAAGCCTGCGTGAGTGGTATTGGTTGATTTAAGTTGGGTTAGTTGCTTTGCCTTCCGCAGGTTTTTTTAAGAATAGAAAATAGAGCATAGAATATAGATTTTAGTATTAATCAAAAAAAGATAGGCCTATGGTATAAACATGACGAATTATTATATAAAAAAAGGCCCTCTGACTCTTCTTGGCGGTTGAACAGAGGACCAATGACAAACAAAACTAATGTTTCATTTAACTAACCAAAATTATGAATAAAAATTCAATTGGCAAGAAGTGGTGTTGCTATCTCATGGCACTAAGTTTATATAGCCCTTTTTGTTTTTCAAACCCTCATTCGTATGAAACGAATCCTGAGTTAAAAGGAAGTAGGGATAAGGGAAAAGGAGTTTGTGTTTTTACAGCACAACAACAACAACAACAAATTACAGGAACGGTTACTGACCAAAACGGCATGGTGATGCCTGGTGTAACTGTTGTTGTTCCGGGAACAACGAATAGTACGATTACTGATGCTAATGGGCAATTTAGCATCACGGCGGAGGAAGGAGCGGTGCTGGTTTTTAGCTTTATGGGCTATAAGGATGTGACGGTTACTGTAACGGGTAGCAGGATTGTTAACGTTACTCTGCAGGAGGATGCTACTGCTTTGCAAGAGGTGACTGTTAACGCTGGGTATTATACTGTAAAAGACAAGGAACGCACGGGTAGTATAGCTAAAATTACGAGTAAGGATATTGAGAAGCAGCCGGTGAGTAATGTGTTGGCGGCGATGCAAGGACGGATGGCGGGAGTTGATATTATACAGGATGGCGGTACGGCGGGTGGCGGATTTCAGATTAAGATTAGAGGTGTGAACAGTTTGCGTGCTGATGGGAATTCGCCGTTGTATATTATCGATGGTGTTCCTTATTCGTCTGAAACCATTGGCTATAGCCAAACTACAACTGGGATGGCCACTCCAACAAGTCCCTTAAACAGTATTAATCCTAGTGATATTGAGAGTATAGAGGTGCTTAAAGATGCTGATGCGACGGCTATTTATGGGAGCCGAGGTGCTAACGGTGTTGTATTAATAACCACAAAAAAGGGTAAAGCAGGAAAGACGAAGTTCAGTCTCAATTCGTTGACAGGTGTAGGGAAGGTTGCAAGGTTTCTTGAACTTATGAATACCGAGCAATATTTGGCTATGCGACGACAAGCTTATGTAAATGATGGAATTGCGAATTACCCAGCCAATGCCTATGATGTAAATGGAACTTGGGATCAATCAAGATATACAGATTGGCAAAAGGAACTGATTGGTGGGACTGCCGAAATAACCGATATACAATTTGGTGTATCAGGAGGTTCGGCACAAATGCAATACCTTTTGAGCGGTAGCCGCAGAAAGGAAACTACCGTAATACCTGGTGATTTTGATTATAACAGGACGGCAGTGCATTTTAATATGAATCATACTAGTGACGATTCAAAATTTAAAGTTTCGTTTTCGGGAGGATACACTTTACAAGATAATAAACAGCCTGCAACTGACCTGACGAAACTGTCGCGTACGCTTGCACCAAATGCTCCTGCGTTATATGATGTGAATGGTGATTTGAACTGGGAAAATAACACTTTTCAGAATCCGTTAGCATCTTTAAACTCATTCAGCACAGTAGACACCAAAGATTTGTTTACAAATGCAATATTGACTTATAGTGTTTTGCCTAATCTTGAAATTAAAACCAACTTTGGATATACAAATGTAAAGAATCACGAACAACGGTTGATTCCTTCAACGGTTTCTAACCCTGCACAAAACATAACGAGCGCCAATTCGCAGATGTATGATAATTTTACTGAGAGGAACTCGGTGCTTTTTGAACCACAGCTTAATTGGAAAAAGAAGTTTGCGAAAAGCACGCTGGATGTTTTAGTAGGTGGTACGGCACAAAAACAGATTACAGAGAGAATGTATGCGCAAGCAGGGGGGGTTGCGAGTAATGCGCTTATTACCAATCTAGCGTCTGCCAGTATCAAACTGATACTTGCCAGCGATATCACTGAATATAAGTATCAGGCGTTCTTTGGCCGTATTAATTATAATTATAAGGAAAAATACATTCTTAACGCCACAGGAAGGCGAGACGGATCGAGTCGTTTTGGTCCAGGTAAACAGTTTGCCACTTTTGGTGCTCTTGGAGCTGCCTGGATTTTTAGCAATGAAAATATATTAAAGCAAAGTAAAATACTAAGTTTTGGAAAGCTTCGAATGAGTTATGGTGCTACTGGAAACGATCAGATTGGGGATTACCAATTTTTGAACACCTATAGCACAACATCTTTGAATTACCAGGGGATAGTAGGTCTTGAGCCTACAAGATTGTATAATCCAGATTATGGATGGGAAAGCAGTACCAAAATAGAAGCTGCCCTTGAAGCTGGGTTTTTGAATGACCGCATTTTCCTGACGGGAGCTTGGTATAGAAACCGTTCCTCAAACCAGTTGGTTGGGATTCCACTTCCAGGCACTACGGGTTTTACTACTTTGAATGCCAATTTAGCTGCTACGGTTGAGAACAAAGGAATTGAAGTGACATTAAGAACAGTTAACTTTAGTATGAAAGACTTTAAATGGACAACTAATTTTAATATTTCGGCAGCCCGAAATAAACTCGTGGCATTTCCCGGATTGTCAGGATCTACTTTTGCCAATACTTACGTTGTTGGCGAACCAACTAGCATTATAAAGGTGTATGAATTTACAGGAGTCAATCCTCAAACTGGTTTGTATGAAGTGGCTGATTTAAACGGCGATGGGATAATCAATGCAATTGGAGACAGGCAAAAGACTATGGACCTTACGCCGAAGTATTTTGGTGGTTTTCAAAACCAATTCCAATACAGAGACTGGCAGCTTGACTTCTTATTTCAGTTTGTAAAACAGCAAGTAAGTAATTATACTCCAAATGTATCAGCAGGGTATAACGTAAATCAAAGTACCACTATGCTTAATGCTTGGCAACAGATTGGTGATAGTGCGCCCTATCAGATGTATACGACTGGAGCAAACAGTGCTGCAGCAACAGCTTTTAGCCGATATGCTAGTAGTGATGCTATGATTGTAGATGGTTCTTATATACGCTTAAAGAACATTGCGTTAATTTATGCTTTGCCTTTGGGGTTAAAGGGAATAAACTGTAAACTTTCACTACAAGGGCAAAATGTTTTAACATTTACACACTACAAAGGCGGTGATCCTGAGTTTAGATATACTAATTACTTGCCTCCCTTACGGGTTTTTACTGCTGGTATTCAACTTAATTTTTAATCTTAAATAAGTAATTATGAAACTATACAATCATATAAAACTGAATGCAAAAAAAGGGTGCATCATTTTACTATTGGTATTTACACCAATTTATCAATCGTGCGATAGCTATGTTGATGTTGAAAAGCCTAATTCACAATTAATAAGCGCGGCTGTATTTGAAGACGTTGCTACAGCCAATGCTGCATTAGGTGGGCTTTATGCAAAGATGCGAAACAATGGTGTACTCGCAGGCTCAAATGGTATGTCATTGTACACTGGTTTGTATGCCGATGAACTTGACTGGTACCAAACCACAACGATAAGTAATTTTTACAATAATACACTGACACCAAGTGAAGCTGGAGTTGCGTCAATATGGAACAACAGCTATAAACAAATTTATGAAGCTAATTCGATTATTGAAGGAGTAACCAATTCTGTTTCTTTACCAGAGGTCAATCGGATACAACTAAAAGGAGAAGCACTATTTATCCGTGCTTTGATTCATTTTTACCTAATGAATTTATACGGAGATATTCCTTATATAAAAACAACCGATTTTGAGCAAAACAGTCACGTAGGTAGGATGTCTATAAGTTTGGTCTACGATAATGTAATAGCTGATCTTAATGAAGCTGCTACATTATTGCCAGAAGTATATGTTACTGCTGAACGTGTAAGACCAAACCAATTTGCTGTAAAGGCATTGTTAGCAAGAGTATATTTGTATAAAGGGGATTATGCTGCGGCGTCAAATGAAGCTTCGGCGGTTATTAACAGTTCCTTGTATGTATGGGAGACGGATCTTAATAAAGTGTTTTTGAAAGCTAGTACTACCACTATCTGGCAATTTATGCCTAATGCAACAACGATGAATACAACAGAAGGCACAAGCTATATTTTTAATGCAGGACCTCCTTCGTCCATTGCTTTAAAGAGTAATTTTGTTAACGCATTTGAAACCGATGACCAACGTAAAGTAAAATGGATTAGATCAATAACTAACGGAAGCAACACTTGGTATCATGCTTATAAGTATAAGCAACAAACTACGACGGCAAGTTCGGTGGAGTACTCAGTAGTGCTGCGCCTCGCAGAGCAATATCTTATACGTGCAGAGGCACGCGCCCGACAAGGAGAACTGACAAATGCCAAATCAGACCTGAATCTTATTAGAAATACGGCAGGATTAGCTAATAGTACTGCGATTACCGAGACGGATATCATTATGGATATCATGAACCAGAGGCGTTTTGAATTGTTCACAGAGTTTGGAAACCGTTTTTTTGATCTTAAAAGAAGTGGACAGATTGATGCCGTTTTAGCTTTAACGAAGCCAGGTTGGAATTCAACTGATAAATTATGGCCTTTGCCTGCTGTGGAGCTCAATGTTAATCCAAATTTGAATCCTCAAAATCCAGGTTATTGAAATGAACAACAGAATTTTTGTTTGTTTGATGTGGTTCATAGTTACCATGAATTCCTGTCCCGTTTTGGGACAGGGTTCTTTTAAGAAGCAAATTAAGGAATCAGATTATGAAAAGTGGGGTGATTTAAAACTCAATTCTATTTCGAACAATGGGCAATGGTGTAGTTTTAGAATGGCTTACGACAATCGAAAGGATACACTGTTTTTGCAACAAACTGATGGAAAAAAGACATACTGTTTTCCGAATGGTCGGGAAGGCAAATTTGTAAATGACAAAGTGTTCAGTTATTTAATAAAGGATACATTGAAGCTGCTAAACGTTGTAACTCAAAGAGAAATATGCGTTACAGATGTTAAGCGTTTTGAACCTTTATGTAATGGAAAATTTATTTTAAATTATAATAATGATAATTCTCTTGTTATAAGAAATACAGAGGGTATAATTATTAACCATACAGAAAGCGTAACCGAATATAAAATCAATAATACAGGAAAAGGCCTTGTTTATTTGAGCAGGATCGGAGGGAAATCTAAAGTTGGTTATATTGAATTTGAAAATTGGAAGCATGAAATTTTAATCAAAGGTGATGCTATTTATGGTCGATTTAGTTGGCAGTCTGATGACAAGGCGGTAGTTTTTTGCAATGATAGCTATGTCTATTTTTACAGGTTTATAGACCAACAGTTATTTACCATTAATATAAAATCTATTGAAGGATATGAAGGTGCAGTATTAGCAAAAGGTGGTTTTACCAACCTTACTGTTTCTGATGACTGTGAAAAGGTTTTCTTTAGTATAATTGACCCGACTATCGGATTAAAAAAAGACAGCATGCTAGAAGTGGAGGTATGGAATGGAAATGATGCCAGCTTGTTTCCAACACAGCAACTATTACAATCAACTGATATACCTAAATTCGTGGTGTGGTTTCCAGTTAGCAATAAGTTTAAAGTTTTGAGCGACAATTCACGTTTTAATGTGCACATAACTACTGGCGGTAACTATGTTATACTTTCTAATCCTTATACCTATATCTTGACTTCACAATACCCTAAACGGGTTGATTATTATATAAAAGATGTGCGGACGGGTGTAGAAAAGCTATTGCTTGAGCAACATCCTGAAGAGGTTAATCAGTTAAGTTTTTCACCTTTTGATGATTCCATACTGTATTTTCAAAATGAAAACTGGTGGCTTTATAATCCTGCTACTGACGCTACAACTAATATCACGAATTATTCCAATCATTGCTGGAATACCGTGTATGAAGATGATCCTTCAAATCCTGGAGCCTATGGAGTTGCTTCTTGGACAATGGATCGAAAATATGTTTTGCTTTATGATCGATTTGATATCTGGAAAGCATCGCTCGATGGATCAGTATGCGTTAGGTTAACAAGAGGTAGCGAAAAGGGAATTGTTTACAGGATTAACAAGTCAGAATTTGGAGGTGTTCGTTTTCGTGGTTATGAAAGCGACTTGCGAAAAGTAATCAACCTTTCAAAGGATATGATACTTGAAATCACAAATTTATTGGATTGGTCAACTGGTTATGTGGTGTATAATGAAAAGAAAAGTATGCGTACCCTTATATATGGCCCTAAAAAATATAATGATTTCAAAAAGAGTATAAATGGAAAATATCTCTATACCAGTGAGACATTTTCTCAACCGACACAGCTTGAATTTACTAGCAATAGAGGTAGTAAAATACTATTTGATTCCAACAGGCATCAGAAACAATACTACTATGGTCATTCTGAACTTGTTTACTATAGAAACGCTAATGGTGAGATATTGAAAGGAGCTTTGTTTTATCCTTCCAATTATAAAAAAGATGTAAAATACCCTATGGTTGTAAAAACTTATGAACGGCTATCGGGAATGTTACATAAATATACCAGACCAACACTAGCCAATGATACAGGGTTTAATGTTAGTGTATTTACAACTAATGGTTATTTTGTATTATTTCCTGATATTAAGCATGTTAATGGAAGCCCTGGAATCTCTGCATATGATTGTGTAACTTCTGCTGTTAAAGAGGTCATTGCTACATATAATGTTGACGAAAAGCATATAGGCTTGATAGGTCACTCTTTTGGAGGCTTTGAAACTGATTTTATTATTACAAAAACAGACTTGTTTGCCGCGGCAGTGAGCGGCGCTGGAATTGGAAATACCATAGGCTATTATTTTAGTCTCAATACCAATGGCGGTGGAGCAGAAGATGGAATGTGGCGATTTGAAAATCAGCAGATGCGTATGGGAATTCCTTTTTATCAAGATAAACAGTCTTATTTGAATAATTCGCCATTGTATAATGCGGAAAACATTAGAACACCTTTATTGCAATGGACTGGAAAAAATGATATTGTTGTTCCTTACGAGCAAAGTGTAAATTTATATCTGGCATTACGAAAGCTTAAAGTAAAAAACGTAATGCTTGTTTATCCAGAAGAAGGACATAGTTTAAGTAAGGAAACGAATCAATACGATTTGACATATCGTATACTTCAATGGTTTGATTATTTCTTGAAAGGAAATGTTAATATAGACTGGATTACCGGTGGTACTGCTGAAAAATAAAATAATGCAGTTTCGATTTGAAACTGCATTACTTTTTTAATCGGTTGATAGCTTTACTCACGTTTCAGCTGAAGGGAGCAACCGATTCCTGTTGTACCGTAAACGGTCCAAGAACCCAATTCGCATGGGTCACCAGTTCCCACTACACAATCAATGTCATTTACAGGTTCACAATCCGTGGCTGAGGGATTATGAATAAATCCCTGCATTGTCAAAGCTGTTGCTTTGCTTTGATGTGATTGATCTGTTGTAACTGCTGCGGCACTTGCAAGGAAGAAAGCTGCTACTGGTAACATAAACAATTTGATGAATTTTAATTTCATGATAGTAACTATTTAGTTTAATAATTTGATCTACTTTTTTCTTCAGGTGTTCGATCTACATTCCTGTCACCGGCCGGTATTTTTTTATATTTAAATTGTGATTTAATCCGTACGCCATAACCATATTTCTGAAGTTCAGCACCAATAATTACATACAAAGCATCATCGGAAGCATAACAGTCTCGCATTCTGGCACCGTTTTCATCGTAGACGTAAAAGCTTAAAATATAGTTTCCCGTGTTGATGTCGTAAACATCGATTACTGTTGAATGCTTCCAAGCTTCAGAACTTTCATATCGTCCTTGTAACATAGAATTGACCATCAGAAGATTATTTACTACAGTCGCCATCTTATTAACGACAAGTGGCGGAGCTGCCATTTTTGTATCTCCAGACTTAATCTTTACAACTTTTATACGGGCTTTGCTGACTGTATCGATAGTATTCCCTTCGAATTTTTTCTTTAGTTCAGGATCAGTAACAATAAATTGATTACGGTACCGATAGATATAAATAAATTTATTCCATTCATAGCTGAATTCCATTGTTCCACTTATGTCAAATGCACCATCAATTTGTTTTTTTAGAATTGAATTATGAACTGAAACCTGCAAGCTGTCCTTGTCTTTTATAAGGGCTAAAATATTTTGTTTTACGTTTCTTTCTTTGCCTAAGATTATACGTTGATTTGGATTAATAAAAATGATATCACTAAAACCATACTCACCATCGCTAACTACTTTTGCATTCCAATCTGTGATTGAACCTTTATAAATGACAGGCACAGAACCATCGTAAAGATAGAAATCTGGGTAAAGAACTTTTAAGCGTAATTCCCTAAACTTAAAATTCTCGCGATCTAAAACTATTGTGTAGTGTTTTTTGGTTTTTAGACTAGCATCATACTCGTATACCTGTAATGGTGCAAGGCGGTCAGCTACATAAATATTTTGTTTTGTAGCACCAGCAATGTAAACTGTATTATTTGGAAGTTTAATTTCCGCTATTTTCGCAGCAGTTGCTTGAGGTAGCCTTCGAATAAATGGATTTTCTTTCTGCATTTTGTCTTCTGATAATAGAAACAAGGTGATTAGTACGAGTGTACCAATACTTCCACCAATGGCAGAAATTAAAATTGTATGTCGCAATCCTTTAGAGAACGCTATAGCTGAAAGCCCTAATACAACAAAAATAATATTGAAAATTAGATGTTCAGACCATCCTAATTTTTCAAGCACTCCACCACAGGAACAGGGTATAAATGATGTAAAATTAAGGATCATTACAATGTAGACGGTAAACATGAACATTAGAAAACAGCTATACTGCAATGCTCTAATTCTTATTTTAGGAATCATTAACAGTACGCTAAGCAAAATTTCAATTGATGGAACAGCGATTGAAACTACATCAGCAAAAATGCTTAATAGCGGCGATTGACCTAGTTGTGCTCGAAAATTTTGGAAATCAAGAATCTTGCTTATCGCTGCATAAGTGAAGAGCATTATGTGAAGTATTGCTACCGTATAAATAAACATTGATTTTAGACTGGATGTGTTTTTCACTTTTCCTTATTTTTATTGTAAAGTTCTGTTTTACATAAGAGTTTGTCTTGTTTATTTTGGATTTTGACTATTCAATTTTGAACAAACCTTATTCTGGTCTTTTCAGATTAGCAGGAGCAAAGCCGAATTTCTTTTTGAAGGCTTTGGAGAAGGTGACGTAATCGTTAAAGCCGCAGGAGTAGGCTATTTCTTTGATTTGTAAGGTTGTGTTTTGAATTAGGTCAAACGCTTTTTTTAGGCGGATGTCGTTGTAGCATTGGTATATGCTGGTGTTGAAGTGTGCTTTAAATCCTTGTTTTAGTTTGGATTCGTTGACGCCAAATTGTTTGGCGATTTCTTTGGTTGATGGTAGTTGTTCTTCTGTATTTTTGCTTATGAAGTTGTATATTTTATTGAAGAGGATTGTATCATCGGGTTCTGCTGGTGGATTGGTTGTTAGGTGGTTGTTGTCTTCTATGTTTTGGAACATTGTTGTAATGAGGTTGATGCTGATTAGCTCTGAAGGGTATAGTTTTAATAGACTGCAAAAGTGGGGAAGATAGAGGTTGTCAGTTGTAACGAAAATGAGATGTATGATGGTAGATTCGCTTAGTTGATTTATTTCGTTGTGGAGCAGGTCTGTCGAATTTTTATGGAGTAGTTGGTAGATAGGGGTTTCTTTTAACTCAATTGGTTTGTAGTTTAAATGGAATGCAAAAGAAGGTGAGAGGTACTGGATTTGACCTTTTGTATTTATTATGACAGTGTGTTGTATTGAAGATTGAAAACTGTAAAATGGTGTAGGGAAGTGGAGGTGTATTATTTTTTCTTCCCATAGGTTGGCAAAGTGGTTGAGAAGTTCTATTTCTTTAGTAAATAAATTTTCCTCAGCAGGCATCTCCTTTCTGAAACGGTAATTTCCCGTTGCTAATTCGAACAGCATTTGGAAAATGGCAGTTGCAATTTGATTGTTGTTTTGAGAAGCCATTGCGGTAGTATTACAGAAATAGTACCCACAAACTTATCTAATCGTTTTTGAGGTAAAAAATGGTTTGGTGTTGGATTCGGGAATGGAATAGGGTAAAAAAAAGCGTTTTTTATATTAGATGGGAGGTTCATTTTTTTAGTATTTGATAAAAAGGTGCTATCATTGTAGTTCTTAAGTTTTATTTTCTTGGCTTTTGATGTTTAAGTTGTTTGTGCCTTGTTAGTTTTACCCATTTAAGATGAAAAAAACCTATCCTTTTTTGCCTCTCTTTACACAATTTGTTAAGGATTGTGAATCGGGGAAACGATTGAAGAAGAATGGAGAGCGCATTACTAAGAGTTCTGTTAAATCCTATGTTTATGTTTTAAATAATTTAAGTAAGTTTTGTGAGGAAACGGGTTTTGATTTGCGGATTTGTGATGTTCAAAAGTTGAATTCTAGGGAGATGGTCAGTGAGAAGAATTACTGGAAGAAGTTTTATAAAAATTTTACTGGTTATCTTTATAAGAAAGGTTGTTTTGATAATTATGTAGGATCGTCGATTAAAACTATCCGAGTATTTTTCAATTATCTTCAATCAGATAAAAACATTATGGTTGGGGATTTTCATAAAAACTTTTATGTTAGGAAAGAGGAAATTGATATTTTGGTATTGTCGCCCGAACAGTTGAAATTTTTGATACATGATGTTGATTTTGATGCTTCATTGACCGAGAATCAGAGGAGAATTAAAGAGATTTTTGTTTTTGGATGTACAACAGGACTTCGTTATTCGGATATTTTTATGCTTACTTCGAAGAATTTTGAGTTGAATGGTGATGATTGGTATTTGAAATTAAAGTCTAAGAAAACGAAAACCTTTACTTCTGTTAAGCTGCCTCCCTATGCTGTTGCTATTTATTTGAAGTATAAACCGAAGCATTCTAAGCAGGCCGTTTTTGGAAAGATTAGTCTTTTTAATTTTAATAGAATGCTCAAGCTTATTGGTGAAAAAGCGAATTTTGTTTCAGAAGTTTCGATTTCGAGAGAGCAACAAGGTAAAACGAAACACTTGCAAGCAAGGGATAAAAAGAATCGTTTTTGCGATAAAATGAGTTCGCATATGATGCGAAGAACTGCCATTACCACGTTGCTCATCTTGGGGATGCCTGAACATCTGGTTAGAAAAGTGAGTGGTCACAGCAATGCTAGCAGTTCTTTTAACCGCTACGTGCATTATGCACAGGTGTATATTGATCAAGAGATTGATAAGGTTTATAATAAGTTGTCTGAGTATTGAAATAACTAAGCAATAAGTGATTATTAATTTTTTATAGTGGTAAGGACTATAAAATTTTATTATTGAGTAGCTCAAAGTCAGGAGACTTTGCGCAGCTGGGACTTTATGTATAGGATTTTTGTTTTTAAATTTCTTTTATATCAAGAACAACGCGAGAGACTCGCGCGGTAGCTTTTAGATTTTTCGTTTTCAATTTACCTTTTACAACGTGAATGGATTCGGGCGGTAGCGGGGGAAATTTGAGTAAAAAATTCTATTTATATTTTATCTAAAAATTTTCCGCTATTTGTATTATAATAATATGTTTTCCCATCTTTGATAGAGAAAGGTATAACATCAATAACTAAAACACCATCTGAAAGATAATATAATTTTAATGGTCGATTAAAAATTAACACTCCATCGATTAGAATACTTTTGACAATGGGTAAGGATGATAAGTGATTTACATATATGATTTCGTTGTCGTTAATGACGATAAACAGTTTATCATTGTGTGCATTAAAAAAATCAATTATATTATCAAATGATTTAATTTCAAGAACATTATTTCCTTCTTTTTTATAAAAATAAAATTTATTATTGGAGACATAATAAGATATATTTCCCTCTTTGTCTAGCTCTTTAATAATATCAGGCCTGTAAATTTTATTTTGTAAAACTTGTTTTATTATTTCTTTCGTTTGATATAACTCCATTTTATTTCCATTAGACTGATTCAAAATCTGGAAAATATTTATCAATTGTTTTTCAAAATCAATATCAGCTGCATATATTCTTATTTTTATTGTCCTTTCATTTTTTGTAAAATGAAATTCAATAGAATCTTTTGGTCGCTCATAAAAACTTAAATCTATTTTTTTGTTTAATTTCAGTGATCTCATAGTTAAATTGACATAGCTTCCTAGAATAATAAGTTTATTAGCTTTTTCATTTCTATAAGAAAAACTTCCAAACATATTAACTCTTCCATTTTTTGCTTGAATCAAATAAGATTGATTGGCAGTAGAGTTTATTGCAGATAAAATAAAAACCAATAATATTGTTATTTTTTTCATAAATAATATTTAATCTTGATTTGGATCTACTTTATTCTCATCACTTGAAGGAGGAACAACAGGCTCATGATCTGGACTTACATCATTCATTCTCGTAACTGAGTTTGTATCACTTGGATTGCAACCTGACATATATTTCATTACTTCCCATACAGGTTTACCATCTACACTCTTTACTGAATATACCAACCCACTAGGAGTAAATAAATATGATCTAATAAAATTTTCACCTAGTCTAGTAATCTGATATTCCCACACATAATCGTCTCCATTAAAACTTTCACTTGGAGCATTCGAACCCTCATTAAAATAATATTCATACATCACACCTAATTTATATTTCTGTAAACGTTCTACTTCTTTAGGAGTAGAATTCTCATCATAACTTCGATTCGAATATTTCCCTTTGGTGAATAATGTTTGTTTTATCATGTTATTATCAAAGGCATGGGTATGACCATCTCCTACATATTCTGCTTCTTTGGGCTTATCATTTGACTGTAACACTCTTACTTGTGAATGCTCATTTTTGCCACTTGGATCTTTTACTCCATATACCGGATTAGTATAAGCATATTTTATTATTCCATCTTTGTCTTGAATTTTATAAAATTGAGTACCAACTTCTTTACCTGTTCTAATTGAATAGCCGTTATATTGTTCACCAAAATTCATAGCAGCATCTGTTAAACTTGAAAAAAGTATATGTGGTTCCAAACCTTCTAATTCGATTGCATCAAAAACCCTATTTCCACTAAAAGTATAAGGACTCAATTGAGGATAAGATTTAAAAAGAGGATCACTCGCAAAGAAACGTCCAATACGCGGATCATGCATTCTAAAATTAAAATTAACACTATTCCCTTCCCCTTTGATTTCATCGTCTTTTTCCTGTCCTTGGAAGCCGTAGCGGTAGTCGCTATTGGAGCCGTGGCGGTTTGGTACGAGAGACCCGAAAGGATAGTAATCATTGTATGCAATTATGTCTGCATTAAAATGGTGTGTATAATTTTTCTCTGGATGAAAAGGAATCTTTTTATCATTGATTACAATGAGTACATTTCCAAGATGATTTGACAATTCATACCTCTTATCACCAATTAAATCTGAGTACTCTTGGAAAGAGAATGGACCTGTTAGTTCTATTGGTTGGTAATTAGAGTCATTATAATCTAAGTAATTAGGAATTCCATTACTATCATCATCTAAAGTATACGGAGAACCTGGTGAAGGATAATTCACAAAACCTGGACCACCTTCAATAAACTCCCATGTTTGATAACCGTCACCATCATCATCTACATCTAAGTAATTTGGTATGCTGTCAGTTTGCACGCTTGTATTTCCTGGAGGTGCCACAGCATCGGTATTAAGCGCATCATTAGGATTACCATCATGATTAGGATCTGCAAACTCATAAATTGTTAAAATTCCATCACCATCATCATCAACATCTAAATAATTAGGCACCAAATCAACCCAACTACTATTTGGGTTCACCGTTGGATATCCATCAGTATTTACGGCATCACTTGGATTATGGTCACCATCCAAATCTGCCATTTCGTAATAAGTATATAACCCATCATTGTCATCATCATTGTCCCAATAATTTGGTAGCCCATCACCATCAGTATCAACAGAAAAATTTGGAATGTTTGTCGTTAAAGGAAAATTTGCAAAGTTTGGATTGGCACCTTCATAAATAGTATAAATTCCATCTCCATCATCATCTGGATCTAAATAATCTGGAATAGCATCTGGATTGGTAGCAGATGTAGCATCGTGATTCCAAACTACACCTGTGTTTGGATTATGATCGCCATCTAAATCAGCACCTTCATAATTGGTTCTAATTCCATCGTTATCATCATCAGCATCTAGATAGTTAGGACATCCATCTCCATCCGTATCAGTATATACTATTGAGCCGTCAGGGTTAAAAATGACCTCATAAATATCATATAAACTATCTTGATCTTGGTCTAACAAACATGGTCCATAATCTCTGATAGCACCATTCAAAGCCATTGTAGCATTTGAACTTCCTGAGCCAGTAGGGGCTAATGGACTCGCATTGTCATCAAAACTATAATTGTCATTTATAGTATTAAAACTATAGTTAAGGAAACACATGTCAAAATCGACAGCAGCAAGGTTGGAAGCTACAAAACTTCCTAACTTACTGGTTGTTGGGGTTGTAGTACTAGGAGTTGTAGGAGTTGTCCAAGAGCTCCCTACTGTTGTTTGCACCCCATTAAGTTTTACCGTTGAAAAGCCATTAAAACTAGTATTAAATTCAACTGAGAAATCCACAGCCGTAGTACTTGGTGGTTCAATACTGTAGATGCTTAAAGAAACATCATTATTGTTTAATGTTTTGGTATACTTTGAAATTGATAATCTAGGTTTATAGGTGTTGATATTTATTTTCTTCACCGATAATGCCACTTCAGACGTAATATTATATATCTCCTCTGGGATTATTTTTAAGTTTGAAATTGCCGTATTTGGTTTTAAAAAATCGATTCTTAATTTAGCTGTCTTTGTATTGAAATCGGCGACAGTTAAGTTATAAGTACTCGTAGGTGCTACATACTGGACGCCTGTTGCAGTTTTTCTAACCTTCACAACAGGTTGATAACTTGGACCGAAATTTATTATAGGGATTGTAGATAAAGTGGTGACAGTTGTTCCTTCAACCCTAGCAATTTTAAGATTGTCACCTGATATAAATGCTTTCATACCATAAAAAATATTATCAACAACAAATCCTACAGTTACTACATCATACCTATTTACAAGATCTACAATGGAATATTCGAGTGAACCTGATTGATATGCATTGAAAATAATATTGTTAGGCTGGAATGAGGTTGTTGTACAGCCATTTATTTGTGGTCTTTCAATAAAAATTGAATTGTCTGGATTCGTAGCTATATTATAGCAGCTTGGTATTGGTAATAAAGAACTAGCAGCAATAGGTATAACGGGGGTATTTCCACTAAACACTATTTTTCCTAAATCATAATTTGTACTGTTAACAGGCAACGATGCGTCCTGATTTATACGAATATTTGTACTCAAAGACACATTTGCTGGAGTAGGGTTACTTAAAGCAACTCCATTTGTATTCCAAGTGGCAAATTTATTAAATCCTAAATTCAATGAAAAATCTCTTACTACAGGTAAAGGATTGCTTATGCAGGCTACTTGCGCAAAAATAGTGCTAGGGTCAACTACTCTCGGCATTTGTACCTCCACTGCCACTACGTCTGGTTTTTTAACTTCCTGACTTTTGTTTTCTTCTACATTAGTTCTTTTCCCTTTCTTTATTGGAGCGTTGGTATAAACCAAAAGATTTTTTTCTTCAAGACCAATTCTACTGCTACCGTAAAGATGATGCTCTTTTATATATAATTCATTTAATGTAGATTCATTTTCATTTTTTCTTATGAAATTATATACCCCTAAAACATTACCTTGAGCATCTCTTGCGTAGTAAGTAGTTACTACTTTATCTTCACCTTCGATTGAAATTTCTTTTGAAATTCTATTTCCAAGTCCATCGTATTCAAATGAAATAAAAGTAGTCACCCCATTTAAAGATTTAATAATTCTTTTTATTTTTCCGTCTACTCTCCAGAATATTCTTAATCCTTCGGATTTATCTTCAATTAGCTGACCAATATTATCATAAATATAATTGCTTGTATTTAAATCCGCTGGGTCATAAGATATACCTAAAGCAGCCAATTGTGCTAGTTGGTCTTCAAGATCGTTATTAAAATCCATGGCATTAGTTGCTGAAGAGGCATCTCCAACAATCTTTAATTTGTTTGTTCCCTCTTGATATTCATACTTTAGATCATCCATTACAATAATGTTTCCATCTTGTTTTGCGGCTGACCTCACTAAACTCAAAATATTACCATTTCTGTCATAACTATAACTGGTACCATAACTTGAAGAAATGTCTGAATAGCCACCACTGCTCGGTTTTACAGCTGCCGATTTCAAAGCAATTATTCGATTCAATTGGTCGTAGTAATAATTATTTTTTTGAACCGTCAACAAGTTATCTTCATTTACTCTCAATCCAGTAGTCATTTGCTTGATATTGCCATTGTATAAATTATTTCCATTACCAGTAATCGAATTGTCTCTACCGAACATTAGTGGTCTATAACTATTTGTTCCATTATCATTATTTATAGCAACATAATCTTGTACATTTTTCTCTGAAAAGTAATTTAAAGAATATCCGAAAGCATCTTTGGTTTTTGTGATTAAATTCATATCTCCATCGGTTCCCATATCATTCTTTGGTTCTACCAAATTTTCACCATTTACTACTTTAAGCCACCCTTGAAGGGTATATGCATAATCAACGCCTTGTACCTTTTTATCGCCAATTTCAGATCTAGCCAAAGGACCATGAGGATAATATTTATAATCTGCATCTTTTTCCCAAATAATTCCATCAGGAGAAGTTTGTACATCCACAATTCGGTTGTCCGCATCATAATTGTATTTGTGAATAAACTGGTCTGCCTTTTTTGGTTGAAAAATTACTTTATTTACATTTCCACTAATTAAGTCATATTCATATAACACTCTTTTTAAGTGTTTTTCACAATCGTTTAGTTGTCCGTTTTCATTGATAATTTCGCCATCTGAACAACTTAATTGCCTTAAGAACATATTATAAGTTACCTGCTCTTTCACATTGCCATGCACATCATAATTGTAGAATATTGCATTATCAAATTTATCTGGAGAACCATAATCATTGTAATAAAATATTCCTGTTACTCGGTTTCTATTACTATGACTTATTTGATAATTTGCAGTATTGTTGGTTAAAAATAAATCAGAAGCATGAATGTTGTTGTAAGATTCTACTATAGGGTCCTCAGTGTAGATGGTTATTGTTACTTCTCTTTTTGAAATAAAATTGTAAAATGCATCAACAATTAAACTGCCTTGCTCTAATCTTCCTTCCTCAGTAATAGTATACGAATTTGGCAAAACAAAAATTTCTCCAGCTTCTGTAATCCTTCCTAAAAAGTCGTAAACCGTATAACTAAATCTTTCCGATTTTGTTCCTTCGTCAATTACGCTTTGTTTTGCATTTTGTGAGGCTATAATTCTTCCTAACCTGTCATAGGCAAATTTGGTAATTCCCCCGTCAGGTGTTTGTTGCCAAACAAGCTGATTTAATGAATTGTACTTGTACTCCGTTTTAAAAGAATGCGAAGGAACATAAGTTGGGTTCTCAACTGGGTTAATCGAGTTACGGTGGTTATTAATACCATTATTTAAAGAAGAGTTGAGTCTGTCTACACCTTCTGGAGCAACAGTTTGAATCAAATTTCCTGCCTGATCATAGTAATAAAGTGTATACTGATATTCTTTATCCTTATAATTCATTGTGAAGTTTTCAACGGCTACCTTCATTGCTTGCTCAATGTATTTTCTTATAAATTCTCTACGTAGGTATTCTATGTAGGCATTATAAGAATCTAATTCATAGGTAGCTGAAATGTTAGTCATTAATTCATCACAAGGACTATTCAAAGTAACAGGAAAAGGAGTAAGAGGAAGTGGAGCTGGTGGGCAATCAGTCATAGTTGCTACATAAATAGTATTGACATAATTGTTCCAAAATAATCGGTCTGGATCTTGCGAGTTTTCAGCGGCATATACTTTATAGTTGTCAATTACATTGTTAATATTAGCATATCCATAATTCAGGTACGTATCACCAAACTCACCAATTGATAAGTAGTTAACGTCATCTATGCTTGTAACCCCTAAGGTTTGTAAATAATATTTATATGAAACTACAATATATTGCATATTTAAGCCACAAAACTGCTCATCAGATAAAAAATTTGGCGCTTCAAGCAGTCCAAAAGAATTCATTATGTCTTTGTATATGTAATAATTCTCTTCACAAGCTACTGGAGCTACGGTTTGCGGAATACAATCACAAGAGTTAGAACCTGCATTTGAAGGTTCTTCAGCTCTGTTTTGATGAGAATAATAAAATGTTTTACCATCATTTGTAGATAATTTTGGCAATCTTTCATGGCTCATTCTTGATTGCGTTGGATAGACATAATTATTCTGAGATAGAAATGAACAAAAAAGGGAACCTAAAGCATCCGAAGAGTTTTCAGTAGCAGAATAAGTTGTTAAAAAGGAAAATGACACCGCTTGAATTTGAGGAATTCCTTGATTGTCAACATAATGAAGAATAGCTGTATTATTATTTACTATGTCAAACGAATTAACATGACTAACATTACTATTAAAATTGAACCAAATATTTAACGAGCTATAATTATGACTTAATAGACCTGATGTAAACGTTATACCAGTAAATGTATTATTACAACTCATACCAACTTCTGCTAATGAGACTGGTACATTATAATTAGGATCAAGGTTGTGAAAACTATTTCTTAAGCTTTGGAATAGTACTTGTAAATTGCCTTGTTGGACATAAGTACTGAACTCTGATATAGTATTAGTAGGAGTAAGATTGATATAATAGTAACCTTGAGAAGTAACAATATGATTGTTTGGGTCTATAAAGTAATTAAGAATATTTTTTATGTTATTTTCATGTATGATCTCTTCTTCGACATTTAATTGACAAGCGGTAGCTCCATTAATATTTGTATAATACTCACAAACATCGCCAATACCGTCATTATCTGAATCTTCTTGATTTGGATTATAGTTATCAGGACAATTATCTACATAGTTAGGAATTCCATCGTTGTCGTTATCATGGTCAGTAGGTCCATCACATAAATCACCTGTACCATCTCCATTAAAATCCCATTCCCCACATGGCGAACAACAACTGAAATAAAGAGGTAATTTTGCTCCATACCAAGTAAAAATTTGTGCATTAACAGTTTGTGGGCCATTTTCTGTTTCAAAAACAATATCCATTAAATTGGCCTGACTAGGGATGTTATTTGGCCCTAATCCACCAACATATACATAGCCAATAGTAATTGAACTTATTGAATTAATAATCCAGTTAGAACCACCCGCTTGTGAACTAACAGCAAGTCTTGGCATATTATTTATAAATATTGCAAAAGACTGTGAACCTCCTCCATATCCATTCCATTGAACTAAATCGCCTGGTTGAATTCCAAGATATATATACAAAAACCCGTTAACAAATACTGGCAAATTTGAAATATCTACTTGTTGTGTGACTAAATTATTGTCTACTAAATAGTTCATTAAATCTTTTAGAGCATTTGCAAAAAGTTCTTTTTTATTACAATTCGTATTTTCAGTAGGCACTAATACTTGTCCATCACCTGGCTCTCCTTCTAAATGACAAGACCCAATTTTTGCAATGGTTGTTCCAGTTAAGATGACATCTCTAAAATTGGTGTTGTTGGTATCACAAACTCTTGCTATTACTTGAAATGCTGAAATAGGTGGATTTGCTGTTAAGTTTGAATTTGCCTCATCATAATACAACTGACTTGTTGCAATTATTTTCCATCCACCTGTTCCAGTAGCATTATAATTATTCCAATTTATATTTGCTCCAACAGGAATAGTTAATCTTATTTGAGGTGCAGTTCCAACATAGGAAGAGGACAGCGGAGTAAATGAAAACTCTGCTGTTGATCCATTTGTTGTCACCGTCATTGTTGGATTGGTTGATGAAGGAATAGGTGTGCCCGTTATATCTTCAAAAAGACTAGCCGTCAATCCTTGACCAATTATATTCCATCCATTTAGCCCTACCGTATTGGCTAGATTTATATCTTCAAACAATCCTCCCAAGAACAGATTCAAATCATTAACTAAAGGACAATTTCCGGTTTGAGCATAATACTGGTAGGCGTTTAAAGCCATTAAGTCATTTATCGCATTGGTTGCCGTTTCGTCAGAATCATAAGCAAAATCAATTGGAATAAAACGCTTAATTTTGCTCTCATAAGATCCATTAATTGCTGCATCACAAAGAGTAGGATGGGTTACTGAGGTTGAAGGATCATTTTGTGAAATAAAGGTATTAATTAGTTGAAAGGTATTTTGAGCTGAAGGTCCATATGAAGTATAGTTACTAATGACATTGGTAATATTATCAGTTCCCATATCTCCAATACAGCCGTTAAAGCACCCTTGAGATTTTGCATATACATTGATAAAAACATGCTTAATACGTTGTTTTAATGAAATGTATAGATTTTTATATGTATTCCAAATTCTATTTTTTTCAACGTCAGTCAAATTATTAAAGTTCACTGGCGTGTAACTACATACTTGTATGGCATTACATCTTGCCATCATTACAGCTGCTTTATACAAATTAGCGTAGTTTGAAGCAATATTAGGGTCAGGAGTAAGATTAGGATTTAATAAATTGGTTTCATATTGTTGATTTAATGCCTCAAGCATAATGTCTTTTCTGTATTGAAACAAAGTGCCTGTTTCAAATGAATTAATTAACGAGTTAAAATAGGGGTCATTATTGTAGATTAAATGATTATTAGAACCATCAGGATTAGAAGCACTAAATAATCCTGCCGTTATTGCTTTATCAAATGTGTCAATGAATCCTAAATAACTATCATACTGATCGGATGTTAAATTGCTTGGAGTAACAGAATTTATTGTTCCATTTTCATTGAACTCATGAATGCTTACAGATTTTGTAACACCACACAAAGCATCAGAATACATTAAATAACAGTATTCAGGATGATAGGGTAATAGAGATGCTGCCCAACTTGGCCTCCAATTACTAATAAAATCATCGACATTCAATAAGTTTTGAGGTCTAACGAACTCCAACCCATTTTCAACCAATAAAGTTCCACTAACAAAAGGAGGAGAATATCCTGTAACTCCTGTATTTGTTACATATATTTTTGATTCCGTTCCATCGCTTTCTTTGTAAGGTGTTATTGGATTTCTCCAATTGAAGTTACCACCTCCTGTATTATTTAAAATTCCATTATAAACCAATTGATTGTTCTCATTAAAAACACTCAAAGTACTAGTATTTAAATTTGAGCTATCTCCTGTTGCCTGATAGTTTTGCGTCATTGAAATAGTTGTCGCATATTGACCTCCAGGACTAACATCATTTGATAAAATAGTTCTATTAATTGAACAAGATGATGCAAATTTATCTCCACAGATTTTATCACAAGCCGTACTTAGTAAATTCCAGTCTGCAATTATTCTTGTAACTTGAGCGTTAATAACCTCTTGACTTATTGGTTGACCAAAATTTATGGTTTCTGTAATCTGAGAATTGTTTACTGTTACAGCACATGTCGACGAATTTTGAACAAAAACAGCATTGTTCCCCTCAGGAACGTTGTAAATGTTTTTTAATTGTTTTAAAACATAATTGCATTTTGTTCCTATACTTTGAGTACATTCTTCACAAGTGGTGTTACAATCAATGTTAAATTGTTCAGGACTGAAACCATGGGGATCTATATAGCAACTGCCACCAATCTCGGGGTTAGTTAACATTTCAACATAATGATTGGCATAATTTTGAAGCGTGTTTTGATTTACTTTTAGCTCTTTAACCAGGGAATAGCTACCTGTGCTTAACAGCAGATTAGCAGGATTAAAAGATTGTTGGTAATTAACTAAAGCTTGTGTACCGATTCCCTCTTCTCCAATGGTAATCACTCCATTTGGAACAGAGAATAAATCACGAGTACAATTATCTTTAAGACTTATTGTTAAGTCATAAACAAATGAGTATTTTTCTTCACATATTTCAGGTATAAAAACGGTTTCATTTTTAACCGAATAATTAAATATATGGGCTATATTATTTCCTGCCACACCAATTTGTTTGGATACTTTTAGAATATCATTATGGTTGAAAAAATTGGAAGAAGAATACAATTCATTATTGTCCAATTCCGTGTCATAATCTGTTGCATTTACTTTGCTTAACAAATCAACGCTAATTTCCTGATAAGCGGAATTAGCATCTTCTAAACCTTGAAGAGATTCGGGATTTTCTGCTGTTAAAGCTGTAGCTACGGTTCTTCCTTGCGGGTCTAAATAACTTACGCTTACTTGACCATTTGGGTCAACTACAATATTTTTTTTGTAATGCGAAACAAAACCAACATGATATCCAAAGAGTCTGTTTAATTCCTCTTGGTGAGGCACACTATAAAAATATTTCATTTCGTGGTTTGTTCCCAGTTGATGGGCGACACCAACTCCTCCCTTTCTTGCTATTCTTCCTGTATTATCGGCCGTATATTCAATTTGACTGAAGGGATATCCAAAAGCATTTGGAATGAAATCTCTGAAAGGGCTGTCCATATCATTGATTTTAGAATAGTATTTGCTTGAACCACTTTCATTACTCATCGGCCGTGGAGGAATATTACACTGTGTTTCCGATATCGAATCCCAATCGAAATCCAAATGGGTATAGATATCCCCATTGACAGCACGATTTAAATCTTTAAAATATTTTATAAAATTTCTATTAACAGGAGCAGGTAATATCTCAACTGCTGGTCTTCCTTGTGTATCATAAATCACTTCCCCAACAATTACACTATTTTTTTCAGAATTTATTTTTGTAACTGTTTGTCTGTTTCTTAGAGAGCCATCGAAATAACTAACAACTTCTTTTTTCTTTCCATTTTCTGCATAACTAGCCTGAAATTGCCAGTTTTTATTTCCTTCATGCTCACTTATTGAAATGGTGCTATTTTGCCAATCTTCAACAGTATATTTATAATAACTTCCTGAACTCCATGGTCCAAAATATTCTTTATTAACATCTGTAAAATTGTCAATAAATCTTCCGATAGCCCTAACTCTATAGATGATATACCCTCTGGCATAAATGAGAGGGATTTCATAATTAGTGTCTGAAGTTCTTATCCTTGAATTGTTGAGTTCAAAATCTCTTGTTGAAAAATAAATTTGTCCTTCTGAAAGTGGCGATCCATCAATGTCGTAATTATCAACCCAAGTCCATTCAAGCTCATATTGGTAAGCACCTGTTAACTGTGACCAGTTTAAAAATAAGGAAGCAGGTAAGCCTTCTTCATCATTAATTATTTGTGATGTTATCGCAGGCAACTGTTCTGTCAATAAGTAATATCGTTCTGTTTCAAAAGTAAGATCAATACTAACGTTTTGATTTACGTAGTTATAAGATGAACCACTTACAATATCTATTGTTGTAGCGTCTAAAACTTTGATACGAACACCATAGCTGTTTTTTAGTTCACAAACTGCTAGATCAGAAAAATTTGCTGCGTTTCCGGCTGGATTGTACTCTGCTACTAACTCACGGGTAAATTCATTTGCAGAATCGTCATGACCGTCAGCTAAAATTGGAATGATAAGAAGTTTTAAATTTACTCTAACCCATCTAAAAGGCCCAATTTCATTATCAATTTTTAGTTTGACATAAGCTCTAGGGTTAATAGAAATATGATTTGGCATAGTATGCTGTGGGTCTATATTCTCTGCAGACGTAAATGCATTAATTTGATTATAAGGCATTGTAACCACGGGAGCCGTGAAATAATTTTTTTGCCCTACAACAAAACAAGATTGAATAAATAAGAAAATCAAAAGACCTTTTTTCAATATTCTTCTTTTCTGTGAAACATTACTATTTTTCATAAATTTTACTTTAATTTCTTAATTAACAATCTAAAATATATGGCCCTGATTAATTTTATGTTTTAAATAACTTGTACTTTGAAAGTTTTTTCGACAACATTATATTCCCTTTCGCTTCTGTAAAATAATTTTCCTGTTTAAGCAATTTGGTATCCAATTCAGGATTTTTAGGTCTGCGTGTAAAGGTTATTTCGAGTCTAGGAGTACTATATCTAAGCTTCCCGTTTTTATCATTACTTTCCATTTTTTCCACATAATAAAACTTTTGTTTAACTACTGAGTAGTCTGTTTTATTGATGTAGACAATAATTTTACTGAACATTATTTGCGAAATTTTACTTGGCTTGAGTTCACATACATAATTATTACCCTCTATTTTTATTTTTTTTTCTGGAAAAGATTTCAAATAATCACTTATTGAAAATGGATTTTGCTGTGTATTGGTTTCTTGATGACTATTAATACTTATTGCTTTTTCATCATGATTAATTTTTAAAGCATATTTAGTAAATGTTACAAACTCTGTATTTTTTATTTTCAAATAGTTTATGTTATTCTTTTTTACAAATACTCCTTTGTATTCCTCAAAAATTTCTTTAGCCTCATAATCTAAGTATAGCTTATATGATGTTTCATATGAGACATATTTATCCTCTGTAACAGCTTTCTCCGCAAGTGAAAAAACTTCTTCCACACGGAGCATTTTTTCAGCCTGTGAAAAAGAAATCTGAAAGCTAAACAGTATAAAAAATAAAAGGTATCTCATCTTAATGTTTCAGTTGTTTGGTATTTCCACTTCTTGTTTCTTGTATCGTAAATACTCCTTTTTCGGTTTCTTTTTTAATGCGTATAAGACCCCCTTCTAAGTCATACTCATAGAAGGTAGAATAATTATTTTCATCGAGTTCTGCCATTAATCGTTGCGTTTTTTGATCGTATACAAAGCTTTTCATATTCCCTTTCGAAGGCAAAATTCTAATATCATCAAAATAGGAAATGTTTTCGCCACTTTCGTTTAGCAATTCTAGTGTCATATCGCCAACTTCTCCAGTTGGTGAGTTTGGAACAGTAAATTCACCTACTATGCGCTGCCAACCGTCAATTATTTCACCAGAGGCATGAAAATCAACAAATAAGCCTATTAATTGATAGTTTTCATCAAACATTTCTAAAGGAGCACCATTTTTATCTTTGAAACTTAACCTAATAGCACTGCTATCGTAGTTTTTGAATTGTCTGTTTGGGTCTTTTTTACTTTGCTCAGATACCCAACCGCTTACCAAATATTTTTCTTTCTTTAATAATGCAAATGAAGCACAGTCAATACATGGGGGATTACAGCCTTCACCATTGTTTACAAGTGTTACGAAATCTTCTCCTGGATTGATAAAGTTAGAATCTCCATCATACTTTAATTTTGCGCCAAAACTATTTACCGCACTTCCACTTGTTCCAGTTGCTCCAGATATTTTTCCTCTATAGACTACATTTAATGATTGACCTGGATTCAACAAAACTCCATTTTCATTTGAAAATTTAATCCAATTAGAGGTTAATAGACAATTATTTTGAACCCATAATGATAAGTTTCCATTTAATACAGGCGGATACAAAAATTCTCTTTCTTTATTAGAACCAACGGAAGAATAAAATTTATTAAAAACAGGTTGTGATTGACTAGGTGTAATTGAAACTGTTGGCTGAAAATCACAGAAATAATTTACACTAAAGTCACTACCTCTAGGGGAATTTGGATTATTGATCATTGAATCTCCAGACATTGGTTTTAAATTCTGAATTTCAAAGACTTTAATAGGAACTGAACCTGTATTTTTTAATTCCATTTTGAAGTCTATTTTTTCATTATTTCTTACATAAACAATATCATCGGACCATAATTCGGCTTCAGGCTTAACACATTTTGCATACATTCTACTCTGTAAGTTTCTATAATATATAACTTGAACTATTGCGTCATTTGAATAAACAAATTGATTTTGCTGAGATATAGTAAAGAAAGTAGTAGCATTTCCTTGTGTTGAAGAGCCCGAGATTAAATTATCATTTAATTTAGCGTCATACATTATGTATAAAATATTATTTGTATTACTGAAATCTAATCCTGTAATCGTAAGTGAATTATTGATGCTGTTGTAATTCAAAACAGCATTGCTACCCGAATAAAGATTTAAATTACAATTGTTTCCACTACAAGTTGTAAAGAGATTTTCAAAATTACTTGTCGAAGGTGTAGCCGTTCCGAAATAATATCTAAAATTAGCGACATCAATTAACTTAGTTGTTAAATTTTGGTTTAAAATTAAATTTGAAAGATTATTAGGGCTAATAGATAACAAATACGTTAATTCACTATTTGGTTGTACGCTTATATTAGAAACAAAATTATCTGTTGAATTTTTTAGTTTAACTTGATTAGTAAGTACAACTGGCAAGCAATCAAATAATCCAGCTATTTGATTATTTAAATTACGCTTTATTGGTACTGGTTTTCCAGTAGGATATTGTGTTATTAATTCTGATGCAGTATAATTTACACTACAATCAAAACCACCATTTTCAAGAGGAAGATTAGTAATTGGATTTATAGGAGGAATTACTATATTAGGCAGATAATTATAAGTGTAATCCAGTGTTATTGGAACCCCCTCCCCATATTGGCAAGTATCTGGAAAATTCCATCTTATTTTAGTAATTTTTTGACCTGAAGGTGGGGTAACACTTACTGGTGACGCTCCTGGGATTATAATAAATTCATTACTCCAAGTAGTAGAGTTCTGATCTGTTAAATAAGAATAATAATAATTAACGGCTCCTGTGCAGGAAGCTGCACTTTGGTTAACCGTCAATTTTATAGTATTGATAATTACTTGATCGGGTATATTTGTCACTAAATCCAAATTTGTTAATGTTAGAGTTGAACCAATATTGACTAGGTATGTACAATCTTCTATTGGTGGTGTAGCATTTGGACAATGAAAAGGATTTGGAGGACTAAATGATACACTAGTATTAGGTATAGATGGATAAGAATTGGCATTACAATTATTAGAACCAAAACATATCTCATTATTATTTCCCTGAAAAATTGGCCCATTGAATGGCGTTGAAGTACTTGCAATAGTACTCTGGGAACATTTAGTACCTGTATAAGAAGCTATTGGTTGAAAAGATAATGGGAATACAGAACAAGAATCACAATTTATACGAAAATAAACTATTTTTTCAATAGAAGCACCTGGATTGATAGTATTAGGCAAATTAATCCAAGATACAACCATATCACCATTTAGCTCTGTAAATTCATAGACGTTGGGGTTTTCTTCAACAGAAGTACAAAGAGGCAGGTTAATTTTCATTGTTGGGTTGTTGATTGTCCATCCTGCAATAGGATTGGTTAAAATAACTTTTAAAGCATTTATTTTTACGTTTCCTCTGCATATAGCGCCCCCAACTCCACTAACTTCATTTATCGTGAAAATTCCAATAGTAGGTTGTAAATTTGAGATGTTTAATGTAAAGGATTGTTGTAAATTTAAAGTACATGTATTATTATTTCCTGGTGCTGCTGTTATTTGCATAATTTCGGGTGAGCTAGATTGACAAACAATAGGAGATCTCAAAGTAATAGTAAAAGAAATATTATTATTATTAGCTGAATTATTAATGGAAATAGATAAAGTTGTTTGATTAGACACAACATTAGGAGTAACAGTTACAAAACTTGGATACTGGTACTGAGAAGAAGGCTGAATGTAGGTGCAAGAACCTATATTTAAATTAAAATTTATATTAGTACAACCCGATTGAGGACTGACAGAAATATTCATCGCGAATTGTTCACCTGAGTTCACATACCCGTTAGTTGTACCAGATGCAGTACCAAAAATTATTGACGTTTGAGTATACCCAAAAAAATAAGACAAAAAGATTGTTAGAAATATTACTTTTTTCATAGCTTCTTACTTTTTAGTTGTTGTTTGTTTTACAGTACTTTTTTTGGCTACTACTTTGTTCTGCTGTACTACTTTATTTTTAGGTTTTGTAGGAGCGAGTCTCATATCTTCTTCTTCAGGTGGGCAACCATCAACTTTTCTAACAAACTTGATGGAAGATTTAGGAGGTACTACAACACTACGATGTCCTGTATGCGACCTTTCTTCTGTAATAACTACATTTTTTTCAGTATATACATCCTGATGAAAACCAAAGTGAGGCTTTAATGCTGAAGGTTGCTGGTTAAAAATATCAAAGGGATCATAATCTTCAAAACCGTCAAATCCAATTTCCCTATAATGTGCATTAGAAGTAACAGCTACAGGAAGTGTATAATTATAACCATATTGAGCTGAAGAATATCTGTTTAATGCATCTTTATTTTCCAATTCCGCTCCATATGGGCTATACATAGTGACTCTGCTCGCAAAAGTCCAGTTAGTTGAATCTATTGTCCATGGGTGGTTCATATCTTGTTTCTTATAAAACGGATTAAACTTGTTGTAATACCCCGACTTACGTCTGTTCTCTGTTTCAAAGTTATTTCGCCCTGTTAAATAAGCATATGATTTAATTGGACGCCAATCTCCTTTGGTATTATACAGGTAGGGATTTGCTTTAGTGGTTCTAGGATCCCCATTAAAATAACCATAGCTATCGGGTAAATCATTTTCACATTGAGAACTCCAGATATCACTATATTCGATAGCGCTGGAATTTATTACCCTGATATCTTCACTTGAACCAATGTTATAGGAAACCGTTGAATCATCGATGTAGCTTCCATAGTTTACAGACCCATTATCTTCGGGATCAATCGGATTGACCATTAGTGTTACTGAAGCCATGGATGCGGTTTGTAAATTTCGATTCCCTGACCTTACAATCTTAAAAGTTAAATCTGAGGGTTGATTTGAGCTATTAATTACTTCTCCCTCTTTATTCATTAATCGGATGTGATTGCTATCAATTGTATAAACCCAAAGTTTTACTAAAGCGCCATTTTCATTGAAAACGAGCTCGTCACCAACCTTGAAAAACTTATTAATGTCATTAGCTGAAACGGTTGGTGGAAAATTAGTAAGATAAAAATAAGAGCCATTGCCATTTACGGTTTCACTCAATTTCCCAACTAAATCAATATTCTCTGAAGCCATTCCCATATTTTTATAATACCAATAGGCAGGATAATTAAGTGAATAATATTTATCATCGAATTCGTTGTTGGTTTGGGTAACCAAGATTTGCCCCGATTTAGCGTCCCAAGCTAAATTTTTTGTAGCTACCCTAGAACCCAAATCATACGCTATAGTTTCAATTAAAACACCTGTTCGATGAATGGTTTTAGTTGTAGTGGCCGTTC
Source organism: Flavobacterium sp. PMTSA4 (assembly GCF_032098525.1). NCBI lineage: Bacteria > Pseudomonadati > Bacteroidota > Flavobacteriia > Flavobacteriales > Flavobacteriaceae > Flavobacterium > Flavobacterium capsici. The sequence continues at coordinate 1,988,944 of NZ_CP134890.1, read as the reverse complement.
TTAAACGGGTTTCATTATAGGCTTCTCTTGGTAAAACTAAAGGAACATAAACAGGAATAGGTGGCAAAGCGGGTATTAAAAAGGAAGCCAAGTTGCCGTCAAATCCATTAGCTTCAGTAATGGTTTCGCTTTCATTAAAATCATTGATTACATCATAATTAATCCCCAGTAAGTTCTTTTCTATTTTGCCATTTTCATTAATGGTTGTAAACTCATTATCCAATTTTCCCGTAGAATCAACATTGTATTTATATTCAACACTTGATATCGGTGCGTTTTGTCCTTCTGCATAAACTTTCTGAGACCTAACTTTACCATCCATGTCATTTGTTTCTATAGTAAATCCTTGTGACATAGTGAGGTGATTGACAGCATAGACGCTCAACATTTGTAGAATTGGACTTTGATAATTATAATATCTAGTATCACAATCCGTATAATCAACTCGGGTTGGAAAGTCTTTTGCAGTATAATGTTCGGTTACTACCTTACCAGTAGCATGTCTCCTCACCTGTATATCATCAATTCTTTTTTCTAAATTCTTTACAGTAACTTTTGAATAGGTTACTTTCGGTGATGGAAAGAAATTTTCGCCAAAAGGTTTCTCAACATAATTATTCTCTCTTGGGGCATTAATTCTTTCGGCATAATTTTGGTTGTCTAATCCATAAAAAGGCTCTACAAATGGATTTTCAGGAGAAGAGTTTGGTTCAAAGGCAGCCACGCCACTTGATGTTCCATCTTCTAAATTGTAGCTGTACTCTTGACCATATTCTTCATTATATAATGGATTGTCTTCGTTAGAACTCATAACATCCCATTTATCGTTAAGTTCAATTTTTTTCACTCTAAGTCCGCCTCCAAATTTTCTTCCATTCGGATTTTCAAGACGTATCCATGATTTACTAGGATTAAAACTATCAGCACATTTTTTAACTTCTAAAGCATAATTAGGTCCAGTAAAGATTTCTGACATTGATCGAATACTGTTTACAAGACCTGTTACTATAGACACAAAACTTCCACTCACCTCTTCTCCGTCATTGTAAACGAACCTATTTAGATAGGTTCTTCCAAAACCCCAACCTGCTTTAGCAATTGGATTTACCATTGCATTACCATTGACTCCTCCATCTCGTTTTAAAAACTTTAAAGGAATAGAGGCATAACCATTAACAACGGAGATTTCATTCATATGATTTTTATCAATTTCAAAATAACCCGTAACATATTCATATTTAGAACCATTCATTCGCAAAAGGAATTTAAAATAAATTGGTTTATCGATATTCTCAGATAAATATCTATCCTTAAAAATGGAACTGTTATTTAAACTTGGGTCATTTGTATTGACATAAATAAATGACCTATGCCCTTCACCTCCAAGGGTAAAAAGTTTATTGTTAAAATTATTTGGAGATGGAGGTACTGGACTGTCTCCGGCACCAACAACCATAAACATTTGCATGGCCTTTCTATTCTGCACATATTTATAATCATCACTTTCAGTTGTTATTTTAATTTCTCCTCCTGAAGGTAGTTTTATGCTTTTAAGTGTCCACATAGCCGTATTTTTTTGAGCTTTTTCATAATCTTGTTCAACAAAAGGAAATTCGCTAGTAGATAGATTAGTATTACTTGGTTGAGGGTTATTCTTATAATTCCCCCAAATATCAAATCCTTTAATATGATAGGCTTTATTTGCATCGGGATTTCCCTCATCATAATTAAAGACATAAGGTGTAAATCTTCCCATATTGGAAGATCTATAAGTAAAATATACCTTTTTTAAGGTTAGTTTTCCACCATTAGGTGCGGTCGCGGAAGATGGTATTCCTTTGCATAGGGAATAATCGTATTCAAAATGAGCTTTTTTAATAGGTTTAACTGCAATTATGGTTCCATCAACATCGCTGGCTGCTTGTTCAAAAGTGATTCCTTGAGCGATCAACTCAGGTTTCGAAAATAGCCTAATCGATGAAATGTATTTCATGGCTTGATTTCCCGGGCCGCCATTTTCTGAAGCTACACTCATAGCATCATTTCTGTTTGCTAAATCTATAAATGCTATATGTGTTTTAGTTTCAATCATTTTTAGATAAACCAATTCTTTTTCACCATAGATATAGTTTCCTTTTTGATCTTTATAACTACATTTTAATCCCTCATTATAGGAAGCCTTATTGAGTCCATAAGGAATTCTCCATTTATAATTACTAACATAATTTGCGTCATTTGATTTCGTGTAGTGAAATTTTGTATAACTCCCAAGATCGGTATCAGAAGGCCCATTATCATCTATGTCTTCGTAGTCTGAAGACAATACACTGGTCACTAAAAAAGTGTGAGCGTAGGCTGGTGTAATATTTTTATTTTCAAATTTATCACTGTAGGTATTATTGTTTCCTCCCAAACTTCCATTGTAGCCTACAATTCCATTATATTCATCAATGTCACTGCGACCAGATACATCAAAAGTTGCTTCAGACTTTGTGTTGTTATAAACAGCTTTTCCATAAACATAAGAAGACCCATCTGTTTGAAGAATTTTCATGCCAGCTGTATGATGGTCTTTTGCAAGCGGATTTCGAAAGACAAACTTTTCATCTGTCTCTTTTGCACTAATTTTTTGAATCACTTGATTGGACAAAAGTCTTTTGGTTCTTTTTATTTTTGTGTTTAATGGTAAAACATTGTTGGTGTAGTTTGTTGAGACCAGGTTTGTTTCAGGTTTGAATAAATACTTAGCTTCAACGCTAGGATTAATTTTATCGAGATCTAATCCTACTCTTAAAGGTCTGTAGCTTTTTAATCGATTATTAAATAACGCAATTTCATTATCTACATCAAGTTCACCAACAAGCTTATATGTTACATTTTGATATAAAGGATTTGAGTTTACATCTAAGTTACTTTCTTCGAAAGCGGCCAGTGCAAAATTATTAGTTGACCAAACCCCAGTTTTGCTAACTGTAGGGGAGTCATTAAAGTTAATTCCACCATGAACCAAGTTTCCAACCCCAATTTCAGCACCAAAACTATTACTAGAAGTTATATCTCTAACGTCATCGTTGTAGAGATAAGACACCTGAGACCTTATTGGTCTAAACATTCCAGATACCCCTTGTCCTTGAATAGTATATATATCATAGGTATAATTCGTCACAGGTAAAGCATTGGTGTTTTTGTTGATGGTTTGCTCTTTTTCTCTATTAAAATCAAGCACGCCTTCACTTCTGTTTTTGTAATGGGTATAATCGTACCCATAAGCTGGAACGTTTCTGTTTTTGTAAGCAGAATTAATACTTTGAACAGAACCATAGCCTGTGATTCTTACCTGACCTTCCAGTCCAAAAACTTCACCTCCCAATGTTGCGTTGAAAGTCTTATTGTTATTATTGAAACCAATTCTTTTGGTTGGAGTATAACTTTGACTGTTAAACGAAAGACTGCCTCCCATGGAACCAAGACTCTGACTACCGTTTTGACCTCTTGAGTATGATGTTTCAGTTTCACCACATTCATTTTTAGAAACATTTTTATCTGTTGTTTTAGAAGAAGCTGAAACGGACATTCCCATGTTTTCCAATCCTTTTCTACTGTTTAAACCCCCAGACAGGCCAATCGATAAAGACGTATTTTCAGAAATTTTCGGACCAATCCCTATTGAAGGGCTTAGTGTTGCGCCTTCATCAATTGAGCCTGATAAACTGCACCCTACTTGTCCAATTCCTGCCAATGAATAAGAAACTCCTATTGAAGGTTTAAAAGTTATACCATTGTAATTGTTATATTCCACTCCCAAGCCTAAATTAAAAGGAGTATCATTACCAAGTAATGCAGGCGAAATATTAAAATTAGTTCCGATAGTAACATTGTCTTTCACATTGTTTTTATAAGTCATCAAATCTCCTTTGAAATCATCAGGTAATCCACGAACGTTTCTGTTAATTTGACCTATATTTAAATTCCATCCTAAGCCAACCCAAGAAGCTTCCTGATCCATAGTAACTCCAGAATCATAAGCTAGATTGATAGGATAGCCGCCTACATCCATAATTGGAATATTATAATTAAAATCACCACTGGCTAAATTTACCATATCCGAAGTTGATATTGGGGTAAATGCAGTAAACTCAGGCTGTTTTGGCCCACTAGTTAGTGCATAAGCAGCCATAGGACTGGTAATTTCTAAGAATATCATTATTGCTAAATAACAAGCAATTACCTTTGTAATTTTACTGTTTCTAATACTTTTATTCATAGGTAGATAGTTATGTTTTGATTTTTTAATTGCTCTGCTATTCTTAACTTTATTTGTATTTAAAGATTCAAAATAGGTTCTTTAAATCTAAATTTTAAAGTTCCTTTTTTAAATAAATTATCCTGATAAATTAATTGAACCTTATCTTCTGGAGTTACATTCGAAAAAAACAACAGCAACTTGTTGTATGGAGCTATTTTAAAACTTCGTTCAAAAATAGCTCCAGTACAATTTATGGTATCCTTAGCAGAAGTGACTATTTTAAAATCGTTTTGAATCTTAAAGGACATGTATTCCACTGCATTTTTGTAATTTAAATGAGTAAACTCTTCCTGAAGTAAATCTTTTTGATCTTTTTCTTCAAAAACAAATTCGATTACCCTTTCTCTTTTATTTTCTTCATAAATGGAGTCTACTTTGATTACATCAGTATTCCCTAAGTCTTTTAAGAGATAATATTGAATTGGAACTTCAGTGGCTGTAAATGAAATGTTATCTACGGTTTGTAAATGATTCTTCGATTTCCATCCTTGATTTTGTAGATTAAAATACCTGTATCGAATGGCCGAATCTGATTGCGACAAAGAGTTATTGTCTTTTTTACAAGAAAAGAAAATTAAAATTATACCCGAAATAAATACAATCCTAATTAAATCCCTCATATTTATTATTGATAAAATTTAATAAATCGGATGTAACTTCATATTCAGGATCCCCGTAAAAGCCAGTTGATGATTTTGAGCTAATGATTAATTTGTAACCCTTTAGCGTTGAATACTCTTTCAGATAAATATCGATTCTTTTCCAAATTTTTTCAGAATTCTCGATATTAAAATTTTCTTTAAATATTTGTTTGTCATTATCTACCTCAATTAAAATCTTCATTAAATTCTTTCTAGCATTTTCATCTGAAGTAATTGTAATTATATTTTTAAGAGAATCAATAGTTTTTTCTTTTGCTACTAAAGTCTTTTTTCCAGCATTAAAAATTTCCTTAGTCATTCTGAATTCAGAAAAAACTTTATCATTATCATAGAAAACTATACTCTTTTGGTTTTTTTGAAAAGAAAAAAAAGCAACTGCCACGACCGACAGTACTAAGCAAAATAGAAGAACAACTAGGTATAAATTTCTTCGCTGCATTGTTAAAGTATATTAAGACGAATTTAAGAACTTTTTCTTACTAAAAAAATTTTAAATGTTAAATTTTTGTGTTTTTATAAAAATTTAATAAAAATGCTATATTGCATTGTTTTTAAAACCACCAAGCAATGACATCTAAAACCATCTTTTCTATATTTTTATTTTTTTCTCTTTATTGTAATTTACAATTTATAACAGAGACTCCGTTGCGTAAAAAAATAGTTGATAAAGACTTTAAATATGAATTTTATGTCACCAAGAAGATTCCCGAAATAAGAGCAAACCGCACTTATTATTGGTTTAAAGGTGGTGCTATACATACTTCAGAATATGGGATATCGGGAGAGGTTTTAAATGATGATTTTGAAAAATTCTATTTGAACAATCAAATTGCAGAAAAAGGGAAATTCAATAAAGGTCTTAAAGTTGGTGTATGGAAGAATTGGCATCCTAATGGGAAATTGTCGACCTATCAATATTATGATGAAGGCATTAAAAACGGTGCATTTTATAAATATAATGAAAATGGGATCTTAGTTGAAAAGGGAAAGTATAGACGGGATAAAAAACAAGGAGAATGGATTAATTTAATTTCTAAAGATACAGTTGTATTTAAAAAAGGAGAAGTTTTTGTGTCCAAAGAAAAAACGAAGACAACCAAAGAAGACCTGAAAAAGAAAGAAGGAAAAACTAAACCTAATTTTTTTAAAAGATTATTTCATAAGAAAAATAAACCTACTAAAGAGAATGAAACCTCAAAAAGCAAAAAGGACAACGTAAATCCTAGAGAGAAAGAGAAGTCAAAAGAAGGAAAAGGATTTTTTAAGAGATTATTTTCAAAAAAGCAAAAGACTGATGACCAACTTAAGAATTAGGGCTAATAGCCTTTTATATGCTATTTACGTTTGTTTGTTGGTTTCAATTATTTGTACCGCTCTCCTTTATTATTCAAATCTTTACAATTTACTTAACCAACACTACAATATTAAAGAAGACTTATATATCCAAAATCAATCGGCTTTAACTTTTTATCTAAACAGTGGAAATCCAGATACGATACTAGAAGATTCGGAGACTGGCGTAACTTCTTTTTCAAAAAAAATAAATTATGGGCTATTGGAAATAGACATAATTAGTTCCATTTTTAAGAACGACACCATATCTTCAGCCTATTTTACAGGTTGCTACACCAACGATAAAACAGCACTTTTTTTAACTAATTTTTCCAATCAACTATCTTATTCTGGATTGGTAAAAATAATTGGAAGTAAAAAACTCCCCTCAAAAAACATAAGCGAAAAATTTACCAGCAATCAAGTAAATAGTTTAAAATCAATTGGAAATATTGATTTGTCTGAAAATAACTTGCCTGCAATAAATTTGGAATTTAAAAAATTCATTGACAACACAAAAGGTCAAATAGTTCAGTTAAAAGATGTTACAAGAGTAAATGATTCTATTTATTATAACTCTTTTTTTAATAAAACAATTGAAATTAATATAGGTTTACATAAACTTCAAAATATTATTATTAAAGGAAATTTTATTTTACACAATAAAGACTCTTTAACTATTTCCTCTACAGCTATCTTGGAAGATGTAATTATCAAATCTCCTATTGTCAAAATTGAAGAAAATGTTAAAGGAACGTTTCAGGTTTTTTCGACAAAGAAAATAGAAGTAAATAATAACGTTCAATTAAAATATCCTTCGGCACTAATAATATGTAATGAAAGTGATGAAAACAGTAGCTTGGTGATTGGCGAATCTTCTTCTATTTACGGCGCTGTAGTTCTTTTTGGTTCGCCTATAAATAAAATTGATCAAAACGAGGTTGTTTTAAAAGAAAACACCTTGATAGTAGGTGATGTTTATTGTACTGGAAAATTTATGCCCAATGGAAAAATATATGGATCTATTTATACCAATCGAATTTTTACCAATACAAAAACTGCAACCTATCAAAATTGCATAATGAATACTGAAATAGACATTACAAAAAGACCAGGTTATTATATTTCATTTCCTATTTTCAATTCAAATGATAAAGCGAATGGTGTTTTCAAAAGAGTTTTTTAAGATTTCTGCTAATTCAATATTAGAGTCTGTCATTGCTTTAAGTATAATTTCAATATGTCTTTATATTGCTATTATGGTATATGCCACAGTTTTCACGCCAAAAACATCATCAAATTTTTATTTCTCAAGAAATTATGTGGTTAGCTTATATTACGAGTCTCAGGTTAATCCTGATAGTATTGATTTAATTTCGAATAAAAATATTGTTATAACCAGAGAATGGATTAACTCTAATCTTGAGAAAGTAAATTTTGAGTACAAAGATTCCTCAAATGTGTCTATTAAACAAAATGTTTATTTACAAAAATAATGATAGGATATAGAGCATATAAAATTAAAGCCTTTTCTGTCTTAGAAGCTGTTTTTAGTATGGTAATTACAGCCATTATTATTGGGATTGTATTTGTTATCTTCAGCATTTTGTCTGAGAGAATGCTAGATTTTAAAAATCAAAATCAAGTGATTTCTGATCTCAACAGATTAACCTATGTAATCAATAAAGACCTATTTGAAAACGAAGAGATAGTCCTTAAAAACGATGAATTGCTTCTTCAAAGCTACTCTGGTGAAAAAGTAAGGTATTTAATTAATGAAAATTATTTACTTAGAACAAAGAATGATTTTAAAGACACATTCAATATTTCAAATACAAAAATAATAGTAGACACTTTAGAAAACAGTAACAAGACGGTGGTTTTTCAAAGAATGGTTTTTGAGATTTTTGTGAATGAAAAAATAAATAAATTGTCATTCTACAAAAAAATATACTCAAATCAATTGATTAAAAGCTTGAAATAAAATGATATGGGAGTTGATTTAAAAAAATATAAAAACAATAAGACGACAAAACAATTTGCTGCAACCCAAATGAATATTTCAATTGGGTCAAAAAAATTAAGCGATAAAAGCAAAGAATTATTTTATAGAGAATTGGGAATGCTTTTAAAATCGGGAGTTGATTTTAAAAAGGCATTGGAAATACTGAGTCATCAAGCTAAATCACAATTAGAAAAAAAAATTATAATTGAAATTAAAGAAAAAGTTGTGGTTGGTAAAAGTATTTGTGAAGCAATGATCGCAACAAATCAATTTTCACCCTATGAATATTATAGTGTTCAAATTGGTGAAGAAACCCGGAAGCTGGAAGAGGTTTTGGTAGAACTTCAAAAATTTTTCAGCAGAAAAATCCAAATGAAAAGACAAATTATTTCGGTTTTAACTTATCCAAGTATAGTACTATTGGTTACTATTTCTGTTTTGTACTTTATGCTTAATAAAGTTGTCCCAATGTTTAGCTCTGTCTTTAGACAGTTTGGAGGCGAATTACCTAAGAGTACACAGCTAATCATTAAGATTTCAAATCATTCAGGATTAATCTTTTCAGTTTTATTTTTATTGATAATTGGAACCATACTATTTCATTTTATAAATAGAACTAAAGATTGGTACCGAAGAATAGTTTCATCATTAGTGATGAAGATTCCTTATTTTGGAAACTTAATTAAGAAAATATACATCTCAAGATTTTGCCAATCTATGAATTTATTAACCTCTTCTAAAACATCATTAATAACATCACTTTCTTTAACATCAAAAATGATAGGATTTTACCCGATAGAAAAATCAATTGATTTTATAAAAGAAGACATTACCAAAGGGATATCTTTCAGTGATAGTTTAAAAAAGCATGTGGTATACGAAAACAAAATGGTGTCTATGATTGAAGTCGCAGAACAGGTTAATCAATTAGACATTATGTTTGAAAGGTTGACTGAACAATATAATGATGAAATCAACCATCAAACTAAAATGATAGGAGTCATTTTAGAACCATTAATAATTATTTTTATTGGTGTCATTGTTGGAGTCATAATGATTTCAATGTATGCACCAATGTTTGATTTAAGTAAAATTATTAAAAATTAATTTTATGCTGACACCAATATTAAATAAAGAAAATGATTTCAATTTAAAAAAAATACTTTAATTTGTCTAAATTAAATAATGATTAATAATTGCTTATAAATTTTAAATTAAAAGGATATGAGAAAAATATTTTTAAAAAGCAGTAAAATTCTAAAAAAAGGAATGATTAAGGCTTATTCCATGACTGAAATTTTGATTGTACTTTGCATTATTGGAATTATTTTGTTGATGGTTTTACCCAATCAAACTTCTGTTATTAGTCAAGCGAAAGCAATAGAAGCTCAAGCCATGCTTAATCAGGTTTATGGTTTAGAAAAGAGTCATTTTTACAGATTTTCAAAATATTCTTCAAACATGGAAGAGATTGGTTTCGAGCAGGAATTAACCGTTGACGAAGGCGGACAGGCAGTATATAGAATAGAGATAATCGAAGCTTCAAATGAATCTTTTTTAGCAAGAGCCACCTCTGTATCCGATTTAGATGGAGATGGAGCTTACAATACATGGGAAATAGATAATAAAAAAATACTAACAGAAACTGTTAAAGAATAATTTAGTGAATTATATTATACTATCAGCAATTTTGCTACTACTCATCGCTATCGTTTACCAAGATTTAAAGCAACGGAAAATTCATGTAGTTTTACCGATTATGATTTTTGTGTTTTCTCTTATTGTTGCTAAAAACAAGATTGACTTGTCAACAAAAATTATACTGACAAATCTATTTTTCTTAATTATCGTCATTAGTTCTTTGGTGGTATACATGTCTTTAAAAAACAAAAAATTTCTAAACCCCTTTGCAAATTATTTTGGATTGGGTGACTTCTTGTTTTATGTCGCTATAACTCCTTTGTTCTTCACTTTTAATTACTTACTTTTTTTTATATTCTCAATGCTTTTTTCTATTATAATGCAATTAGTATTACGAAAAGTAATGGCTGAAAAAACGGTTCCTTTAGCTGGGTTTTCTTCTATTTTGTTGATAGCTATTATGGTTAATGATCTATTTCTTCCTTTTCAAAAAATGACAATAATTTAGCACTATGGAGGAAATAACTATACATCAAGATATCATTCACGTTATCAGTAATGATTTGGCAAATCACTATAAAATAGTGCCTAAAGAAGTAATAGAAAATAAAGTTACTTTTTATGTAGACACTAATTTTAACTCGGCTAGTTCCCAAGAAGAATTAGAATTATTACTGGGTAAAAATGTTCTTTTTGCAACTTCCTCTACTGAAAAGATTGAAAAAGCATTGTCTAAATACTACCGAAAAGATAGAGGCAACAGTACTCAATCTTTAAGTATTGACAAAGCGGATTTTTTGGAGAATTTGCTTTATGAAGCTAAATCGCTAAAAAGCAGTGACATCCATTTTGAGGTGTATGAGCAAGAAGCAAGAATACGATTTCGAATTGATGGTCAATTGATTGAACGATATAAGATAGAAAAGGAAGTTTATTTGGAGTTAGTTAATAAAATTAAGATAAAATCAAAACTCAATATAACTGAAAAAAGGCTGCCTCAAGATGGAAGGATAACAAACAATTCCTTTGACATTAGAGTTTCCATATTGCCAACATTATTTGGAGAAAAAATAGTTTTACGTCTGTTAGGGAATGATGCTTCAAAAATTGATTTAGAAACATTAGGATTGGAAGGTGATGAATTCAAATATTATCTGGAGGCTGTAAAAAAACCTAATGGAATTATATTAATAAGCGGTCCAACAGGTTCGGGTAAAACAACAACTTTGTATGCTACTTTGAAATTACTAAATGATTCTATTAGAAATATAGTGACTGTTGAAGATCCTATTGAGTATACCTTAAAAGGAATAAATCAAGTTCAATTAAAAGAAGATATTGGGCTGACTTTTGCTTCTGCTTTGAAATCATTTTTACGCCAAGATCCAGATATTATCATGTTGGGAGAGATTAGAGATTCTGAAACGGCTATGATGGCCATTAGAGCTTCACTAACAGGTCACTTGGTCTTATCTACCATCCATACAAATTCTGCTATAGGAACAATAGCCCGACTTATTGATATGGGCGTTCCTTCCTATTTAATCGCTGAGACCTTGAATGTATCTGTTGCACAAAGATTAGTTAGAAAACTTTGTGTTGATTGCAAAGAAGAGATAAGATTTATAGCTGATGATTTTCCAAAGAGTTTTAAAATACCATATACTCCTGACAAACTTTTCAAACCTAGTGGCTGTAATAAGTGCTATCATACAGGATATGCGGGTAGAAAAGCAATTTATGAAGTGTTGAATATTGATTTTAAGGCTGCTAATCACATTAAAAACAATGAAATGTCACTAATTTTAGATGATAAAACTAATTTTGAAACACTACCTGAAAAAGCCTTCAGCATGTTGTCTAAAGGCGAGACTTCATTGGATGAAATTTACTCAATACTAATAAATGATTAATAATGACAAAAAAAAATCTCTATAATATTCTTGCTTTATTGGTAGTGTGTTTTTCCTATAGTCAGACAGATTACACGGAATTAAATAAAAGATTTGAAGAATTAGCCAAGCAAAAAAAAGGATTAAATGAAATTATGAAAGCGGAAGTTTCCGGGTTAACGCTTTATGATTTTATTACTTCAGTTGCTCAAGAACATAAACTAAATGTGAGTGTGGACAATGATTTAAATCAGGTGGTTGTAAATAATTTTTTTGATGTAACCGTTAAGGATGTATTTGTCTTTTTGATTCAAAAATATGATTTAGAAGTTGATTTTATCAATAACATCATTACTTTCAAGAAAAGAAAAGAAATAAAAATTATCGAAAAAAAGCAACCAAAAAATATTGATGTAACATACAATAATTTGAATGATTTTTTATCTATCAGACTAGAAAATGATTCTTTACCAAATGTAGTCAAGGCAATTATTGACAAATCAGGGAAGAATATCATCATGGCTCCCGATATAAAAACCCAATTAGTCTCTTCCTATATTATTAACAGACCGTTTGACCAAGTCTTAGAGATGATGGCTAAATCCAACAACTTATCCTCAACAAAAGATGAAAATGGGTTTTATGTTCTAGAAAAAAACATACCAAGCGCAAACAATACGATAACTGATAAAGTAAAAACCAAAGCTCAAAGAGTAGCCGTTGATGCACCTGGTTTCTATCAAGTAGATTTAGATAAATTTGGCACGGTTAGCGTTCGAGCAAATGCAGCTGATGCTACCGAATTGATTGAAGAGGCAGCCAATAAATTAAAGCTTAATTATTTTTTCTACAACAAGCCTGAAAACGAGAAAACTTCACTACTAGCGGATAATTTAACTTTTGATGAACTTTTAGAGAATATTTTTAAAGGGAAAAAATATACTTTCAAAAAACAAAATAATTATTATTTGATAGGAGAGCAAGCTACAGAAGGATTGAGAGCCACGGAAATAATTCAATTAGAAAATAGATCTATTGAATCAGTGTTAACCTCCTTGCCGCGTGTTTTTTCTGAAAAACTTGAAATTAAAGAATTTGTTGAATTAAATGGATTGATAGTTTCAGGAGCAAAATCAATAGTTGATGAGTTACGAGTTTATATAAAGCAAATAGATAAGGTGGTTCCTTTAGTTCAAATAGAAGTTATTATTGTTCAATATAATAAATCATACGACATTCAAACAGGAATTAAAGCCGGAATAGACAAAAATACAAAGAGTCAGACAGGCGGAGTATTATTTCCAACTACAGATGTTAATTTAAATTCTTCATCAGTGAATAGTTTAATTGATGCCTTCAACGGATTAGGGTTTATAAAGCTTGGGAAAGTAACTGAGGCTTTTTATTTAAACTTACAGGCATTAGAGAACAACTCAATAATTAAAATAGAGTCGACGCCAAAGATTGCTACCATCAGTGGTCATGAAGCCAAACTTGCAATTGGAGAGACAAGTTACTATTTTGAGCAAACAAATCAGCTTATAAATAGCGGTATAAATAACAATGTGCTTCAATCTGGTTCGTGGAAATCTACCGATGCCAATTTGAGTGTATCTATCAAGCCTTATGTTTCTACAGATGAGAATGTGACTTTGAACATAATTGTTGAAAAAAGTTCATTTTTAGCTCGTGCCGGTGCAACAGCTCCTCCAGGAAAAGCAACCCAAAAATTTGAATCCTTAGTAAGGGTTAAAAACAGTGAAATGGTTTTACTAGGTGGATTAGATGAATTGCAACGAGAAAATTCTGGGACGGGTGTTCCATTACTGGCAAGAATCCCAATATTGAAATGGTTTTTTAGTAGCAAGAAAAAATCTAAGAGCACATCAAAACTTCATATTTTTATTAAACCTACCGTTGTTTATTAATGGAATTTATATTTAATAAAATAGTCAAATTTAATACGTTACAAGCTGTCGGAATTTTTAAAGATGACATCAGCATAAGGTTTTATGTTTTAAAAATAAGAAAGAAAAAAAACAGTATTGAAATTCTTGAAGCAACAAAGTATGATGATTTTGAGTTTTTAAAAAATAAGTTAGATAGTAAAATTCCAATACTTTTACTGATTGATGGTAAAGGTGTAGTTAACAAGAAGATTGATTTAAAAGACGAAAAGGATGTTGAATGGATAAAAAATCTAGATTATAGCAACATCCATTTTACCAGTTATAGTACTTCTGAAAACCAATTTTTGAGTTTTTGTAGAAATCATGTCTTAGAGGAATATTATGATATGATGCAACAAAATAGTTTCCAAATTATCGATTTTTATGTTGGTGCCATTGTTACTGTTTTAGCACATGATTTTGTAGATAAAAGTAAAATTACTGCAAATGAAAATATATTTTATTTTGAAGAAAACAATCTAGTTAACATCATAAAAAAGGATGAAAATTATGAACCTCTTTTCTACTCAGTTGACGAAAAATCAATTTCAAATTTCCACTTACCTCTGTACAGTGCTGCGATTAATTTTTATGTTCAAGAGGAGGCAATAGCTAAAAGCACTTATAAAAGCAATGAAAAAGATGAAATTATATATAAAAAAGCATTTGAAATTTTAGGCATTACAATGGTTGTGAGTTTTTTTTGTTTGTTATTAGTAAGCTACTTTTCCATTCAATATTTTATAGGTAAAAATGCATCATTAACCCTAGAAATAAACTATGCAACTAAGTCTTATAAATTAATTTCAGACCTAGAAAATGAAAAAGAAAGTAAATTTAAAATTTTAAATGAAATAGGAGCTTCTTCCAAAAATTTCATCAGTTACTATAATTACCAAATAGCTCGTTTAACTCCTTCGGATATTAAGTTTTCAACTATTGAATTTGCACCACTTAAGAAAGAAATAAAGAAAACCGATAAACCAGAGTTTGACTTCAAAACCATTATTATAAAAGGCCAAACAATTGATGAAGTTTCGTTTAATTCATGGATAGATGTTCTTAAAAATGAAAAGTGGGTTAGCAAACTGGAAATAATCTCAATTAAAAAAGATAGAAAAAACGATACTTTTTTTGAATTAAAAATCACTATTGCTGATGTTTAATCAATACACCTTTAAGACTAAAGTAAAATTTTTAGGAATACTTTTCCTGATGCTCTCAGTTGCATCCTATCGTAGGTCTTTTAGTAATTTGATTGATTTGTATAAAGAAAACAGTATGCTGACAGAAAAAAAATCAACTATGAACAGTCAGTCCTCTAATATATATGTACTACAAAAAGATGTTAAAGATTTGGATAAATTAATAGGGAAAATAGGCGTTGAAAAAGAAAACATTCAACAAAAAATAATTGATTTTTCAGTTAAGAATGGAAAAAAATTAGAAATAAACAGCATACAAACCATACATGAAAGTAGACAAAACGATTATTTAGTTTATACTTACCAGATTGATTTAACGGGTAATTATAATAATCTTTTAGAATTAACTTATGAATTTGAAAAGAAGTTTGAATATTCTAAAATCGTAAGTACTAAATTTTATACTGAGAACAAAAACAATAAAAAAGAAATACTTCATTTAAACCTTATATTCCAAAATTATGAAAACACTAATTAATTTTTTACTTTTTTTGAGTATTTTCTCGATGGTATCGTGTGATGATATTCTTGAAGAGGATATCTCAAATGATACGGTGCAAATAATATCACCTCAAAACAATCAGGAAATAGTCAGTAATGTGGTAAATTTTCAATGGTCTGAATTAGATGGAGCTGATCAGTATAGAGTACAAGTATATAGTGTTGGAGCTTCTCTGATTGTTGATTCCTTAGTGACGCAAAGAAATTTAAGTTATCCATTAGAGCAAGGAGCATACCAATGGCGTGTTAGAGGTGAAAATTCAGCCTATCAATCAAATTATACTTTCAACTATAACTTTTCTGTTATCGAAACAGATGATTTAACAAATCAACAAGTAATTCTCTTAAATCCATCAGACAATCTGTATACAAATAGTTCATCCATAATTTTAAACTGGCAAAATGTCAATGTTGCTGATACGTACACTTTCGAATTAATCAATGTTACTAACGGTGAATCAATAGTGAGTCAACAAACTGATTTAACAGCCACTTCGCTAACTTTACCCAACACATTATTAACAAGTGATGCTGAATACAGATGGAAAGTAAAAGCAGTTAATAGTACGAGTCAATCTGCATTTTCATCTAGAAAATTTCTAGTTGACAGAACAATTCCTAACGTTCCTATTAATCAAAATCCAACTAATAATAGTACTCAAGTTGTAAACCAACCAATTACATTTACATGGACTATCCCAGCCGATGTGGGAACAATACAGTCTACCATTTCCTATACAATTGAATTTTCAAATGACATTACTTTTGCTAGTATACTACAAACCGCTACAACGAACAGTTTGAGCTTTCAACAAACTTTTACTACTGCTGGCGAATATTATTGGAGAGTAAAAGCAAAAGATACGGCAGGGAATACAGGCGCAACAAGTTCGCCATTTAAGTTTACTATAAACTAGAAACCATTGTCAAAGAAAAAAATAAATATAGCATTATTGGTAATAGTCCTCGGATTGTGGGGAACTGTTATTTATAGATACGTGCGCCATTTTTTCTTTGCACCAGAAATAGAGGTCTTTCAATCAACTAAAAACTTTAGTGGTAAATTAACAAATAGTAGTAAGGATACTTTTGAATTAAAACCACTCGAACGTGATCCTTTTTTGGTGCTAAATTACAGGAACCCAAATCCCATTATTACTCATCAAAGAAATAGTTCAACTAAAGTAAATATTAAAAAAGAACCTGTTTCTAAAGTGAAAAGGCCTTTCCCAAAGATTATTTATTATGGTCATATTTTGTCTGAAGAAAAAAAGAAAGAAACCATACTTTTGAGTGTTGCAGGTAAATTTTTAAAGCTAAGTCTAAACGAGCAAAAAGAAAATGTCAAAGTAATTAGCTTTAATCGTGACTCAATTAAAGTTGCTTTTGAAAAAGAAACTCAATGGATACGATTGAAAAAATAGCAGAAATCATTTTATTTCTGTGCACAATAAGTGATAAAAATGACTAATTTTGGTAAAAAATCTTAGTCCAAAAAAAGGTTGAAGTTCTTATAAATACTGGCTTTTAAAAAGATAGGATTACTATCCTTTCGGGTCTCTCGTACCAAACCGCCACGGCTCCAATAGCGACTACCGCTACGGCTTCCAAGGACAGGAAAAAGACGATGAAGTCAAAGGTGAAGGGAATTCGTTGAATTATACTTTTAGAATGCACGATCCGAGAGTGGGGAGATTTTTTGCAACTGATCCAATTGAAAAATCTTATCCTTGGAATTCTCCATATGCTTTTAGTGAAAATAGAGTTACGGACGCTATTGAACTTGAAGGATTAGAGTCTGATGTAGAGATTTGGGGTCATAATCACGAAGCAGATAAAATTAAAACTCTAAATGAAAAACAATTAAAAGAATATAACACAAGATCTAAAAAATATATTGCTTTAACTGCATTTGTTTTTGTTGATGTTTTCGTGACAAAAGGTACATTATCGAGAATGATTATTGGAGGATCTTTGTTGAGATCAATTAATGAAACTGAAAGAGGGCATGACGCAGCAAAAAAAGGAAATTTCGTTGAAGCACGGAGAAGATATGATAATGCTGGAGAAGCAAGTAAAATTGTTATTTATGGATTACTTGCTGAAGGAGCTTCATTTACGATTGGTAAAATAGTTAATAAAGTTAGTTCTGCTAAAAATGTAGATAAAGTTAAATTAGTTCAATCAAATGATGTAAATAAAGAATTCACAAGTGCTAATCCTAAACTTGAAGCTCCTTACAAACCTAATGTCACATTAGGGGAGGTTCAATTGGTAAAAGAAATAAATGTAGTAAGATTATCGGGTCCAGATAATGTTAAAGGTGCTTGGTTTACAACTATGGAAGAGATAAAGGGACTATCTCCGGCACAATTAAAAGATAAATTTTCATTAAAATACGAACCAGTTCAAGCTACGGAAGCTACAATTCAAGTTAATTCAACTGTTAGAGTTGGGGAGGCTGCAGGAGTTGAAGCGTTTGGAACTAATGGTGGAGGTTTTCAAATTGAAGTATTAAATGGAGGAAACGTATCTTATGGAAAATCAATCCCATTAAAAAAGTAAAATGAATAATCACAACTTTTACATACAACAAAGTCATTTTTTTATTGATGATTTTCTATTAATTAATGCTCCATCTATTATAGAAAAATTCTTAATAGTTGATGATATAATTATTTTATTACTTTCCTCAACAGATTTAGAAAGCGATAGAAATATTTATTGTTTTGATTTTCAGGGCAATCTAATATGGATAATATCTGAAGTAACTAAACTTCATGATAAAAATTATTTTACAAATATATATATTAATAAAAATGATGAACTAATGGCTTATAATTTGAATGGCATTGAAGTTACTATTGATAAAGAAAAAGGGTTGATTATAAATGCTGAATTAATAAAATAGAAGTAAAAGACTGCTCCAGTCTATATTAAACTATCCTATGCTCAAAGTCTCCTGAATTTGGGCTATAATTACTCTTATTTTCAAATTATTTTATCTTTTAGCAGTTTTTTTAGAAAAGGTACTTTATCTTTCTCAGCTTGAACTAATCTTTCACACAGTTCAATTACTTTATCCAATGGATTAAAAGTGCGTTGTTGATTTTGAGCAAAAACACCATGACTATTTGTGAAAATGAAATCAAAACAAAAAACCACTCCTTTTAGAGAGTGGTTTTTAAGAATGAATAATTCTTTTGGGTTATTCTTTTATGAAACGTTTTGTGGCTGTTTGATTGTTAGTGGTGATTTCAATTAAGTAAGCACCTGCTTTTAAATTGCCCACTGAAACGTTGTTGTTTTCTAGTTTTCCGTTTCCTAATTCTTGTCCTATCATGTTAAAGATTCTATAGGTAGCTGCACCTTCTAGGTTGCCTATGTTTAAGATATCGCCTTTAACTGGGTTAGGATATAAATTGAACGAGAATTTACCGTTATCGTCGATTCTTGCGGTAGAAGTGATGACAACAGTATAATCTTCTACCTCACCATAAGAGAATGCCTCACAATACGAAGGAGAAGCATTGTATTTCATTGAAACACGCATTCTAGTAGCACCTAATAGCGCCGATGTTGGTACAGTGAAACTTCTTGCTATTGGTGTGGTTTTAGTTTTGGTTACATTAACTACTTGTTCGCCTGAATCGGCAAAGTCACCGTCTTGGTTGAAGTCAATCCACACTCTGTAGGCTTCGTTGAATGCACTACCTGTCCATCCTGGAGTGATTGTAATTGAGTTGCTGGTTCCTCTAACAAGGTTGGTAGACATTGAAGTGAAATCGGCATAACCACCATTGTTTCCAGAAGTGTTGTTGATAGTACCCAATTGAACTCTGTTGATGTATTCATCGGCAGTGCTGTTTCCTTGTGAGGTACAATAGGTAACTGTTGCTACTGGTAATGTAGTTACATTTGCCACATTACTCATTGCGGAATTGTTTCCAGCGGCATCAAAAGCTCTTACTGTAAATGAATAAGCAGTAGCAGTGGTTAATCCTGTAATGTTAGCCGAAGTAGCAGTTACGGTTCCTATTGAACTTCCGCCTAAGAAAACTTCATAACCTGTTACTCCAACATTATCTGCAGAAGCATTCCAACTTAAAGAAGTAGTGGTTTGTGTAGTACCTGAAGCTGTTAAATTAGTTGGTGCTGAAGGAGGTGTTGTATCTCCTGCTGGGGTAGCCGTAGTGACATTTACTGTATTGCTAGCCGCAGAAACATTTCCGGCAGCGTCTTTTGCTCTTACTGTAAATGAATAGGTTGTAGATGGTGATAAACCGGTAACTGCATAGGTAGTTGAAGCTGTTGAGCCTAACAAAGTTGCACCTCGATATACATCATATCCTGTTACACCTACGTTATCTGTAGCGCCCGACCATGATAAATCGGTAGTGGTTTCAGTTGTTCCGGAAGCGGTTAATGTTGGTGCTGTTGGCGGAGTTGTATCTGCTACAGCTGCTACAAGATTTACGGTGTAATCTTCTACTTGACCATAAGAGAACGTTTCACAAGATGTTGGAGTTCCGTTGTATTTCATAGAAACTCTCATTCTGGTTGGTCCACTTAATGCAGTTGTAGGCACAGTAAATGTTCCTACTGCTGGTGTTGCAGTAGAAGTAGCTTTTGTCCAAACGGTTTCGCCAGCATCGGCAAAATCACCGTCTTGGTTGTAATCGATAAATACGGCATAACCTTCACTATAAGTTGTTCCTGTCCAAGTAGGTGTAATAGTAATAGTTGCTGCATCACCTTTGGTTAAATCAGTAGATAACGAAGTATAATCTACATAACCCGTTACTCCGCCAGAAACGTTATCGATTGAGCCAATCTGAACGCGACCAATATATTCATCGGCAATGCTATTTCCTTGAGAAGTACAATAGGTTACTGTTACTGCTAAAGTGGTCACATTAACTGTATTACTTGCCACAGATACATTACCTGCTGCGTCTTTAGCTTTTACTGTGAATGCATAAGCAGTAGTTGGGTTTAACCCAGTTACTGAATAGTTTGTTGAAGCCGTTGAACCTAATAAAGCTCCATCTTGATATACATCATATTCTGTTACACCTACGTTATCTGTAGCGCCAGACCATGATAAATTGGTTGAAGAAGATGTTGTTCCAGAAGCGGTTAAAGTTGGCGCTGTAGGCGCAGTAGTGTCTACTACAGGAGCAAGCGTTGTTACATTAACGGTATTACTAGCTACAGAAACGTTTCCTGCTGCATCTTTTGCTCTTACAGTAAATGAATATGCTGTAGAAGGAGTTAACCCTGTTACTGCATAGGTTGTAGCTGCTGTTGAGCCTAATAAAGTTGCACCTCGATATACGTCATATCCAGTAACACCTACATTGTCTGTAGCGCCTGACCATGATAAGTTAGTGCTGGTTTGTGTAGTGCCAGAAGCAGAAAGTGTTGGTGCTGTTGGCGCTGTTGTATCAGGTGCAGAACCTGCAGTAATGGTAAAATTGGTGTTTGAAACATCAAAGAAAATATGATTTGTTCCTTTAACCATTATTCTAGAAGTTGTGCTAGGTGTATTTGGAATTGTAACGGCTTGCGTTCCATCATTTGGCGTTGCCGCTAAGATAGTAGTCCAGTTTGTTCCTCCATCAGTTGATAATAAAATATCAACGTTAGCGCAGTTTACGCCATTAGCGGTAGTTCCTGCTACGTTCCAAGTAACGGTTTGAGTGCTTCCGCCAACATAAGAAACAGCAGTGTTTGGCGAGCTTACTGTAAATGGACCAGCGGTACCATTAACTGTAATAATAGCATCATCACTATTATTAGCCGAACCACCAGCGCGGTTGTCTCTAACTGTAAGTCGGAAGTTTAATGTTCTAGCCACAGATGATAAAACTTCCACAGGGATTTCAGATCCTGTAGTTGTAGTTGCACCTGCTAAAACGCTTTGCATTCTTGGGAATGTTCTCGTTGGGTTAGTGCTTGGACTATACGATCTAAATGTTGGTCCAGCAGTTGCAGTTGCACTAGGCGTTGATGTAGTAGAAGTTCCAAGATTCATTTGCTCCCAGCAATAGGTTAAAGTATCACCGTTTGCATCGGTTCCAGAACCTGTTAACATGAACGGAGTGCTTTTTGGGATTGTATAATCTAAACCAGCGTTAGCCGTTGGTACAGCATTACCTGTAGCAGTATTGGTTTGACAGGTTTTATTTTTAATATTATTCGTTACTTGTTGAATGCTGATTGCATGAAAATAAGCATCAGAATGTGGCTGTACATCTTTTGCTGTAATTCCGGCATATCCCATGATGGTTGAACCTGAACCTGGCTCCATTTGTGCTCCTGTTCCTGACTCTGTGCTGTGGGTAAAAGTATGGTTCGCTCCAAACTGGTGTCCTAATTCGTGAGCTACATAATCAATGTCAAAATTATCTCCATAAGGAATTCCATCGGCAGGCGAAGTATAGCCACTACCTTTAGAACCATTTACACAAACACAACCAATACAACCTGCATTTCCACCGCCACCAGTAGCACCAAATAAATGACCAACATCGTAGTTAGCTTCACCAATAACTGAAGTTAAAGTTGATTGTAATTGTGAATTCCAGTTAGACAAACTTGAAGCAGGCGAATATGGATCGCTAGAAGCACTGGTATAAATAACAGCATCTGTATTGGCAATCAACACCATTCTTACGCCAAAATCCATTTCAAAAACACCATTACAACGCGTAATTGAATTTGT
Organism: Flavobacterium sp. PMTSA4; assembly: GCF_032098525.1. Lineage (NCBI taxonomy): Bacteria > Pseudomonadati > Bacteroidota > Flavobacteriia > Flavobacteriales > Flavobacteriaceae > Flavobacterium > Flavobacterium capsici. The sequence goes on along the minus strand of NZ_CP134890.1, from coordinate 1,966,724 downwards.
GATAGCTGCTAAAGCTTGCGCTTTTGTGCCTCCAAAGTAGGCAGTATATTCACCTGTACATGACATTGCTAAACGAAACGTTCTCAAAGTGGAATCGTCTGCATTTGGACGTAACAAGTCAGGATTAATACCTGTTGAATTAATGGCTTTGTCGATTACGCTACATTCGAAAGTAGATAAATTTTGAATTTTATCTGCCTTTCTATACACAGAGTAAGTAGAATAATCGGCTGAAATTGGTTCGATAAATTCGGCTGGTTTATCAGGACATAAAACCATAGATCTAAATCCTAATGGCGTTACACTAAAGTAAACCCTTGAAGCAGGATTGGTAATACCAACACCTACATAAGATTTGATTTCTGGATAACGAAGCGCTAAATCTTGCTCCATGATAGGGTTTTCATATACTCTATAGTTTTCCAGAATACCATCTGCATTTGGAATGGCTAAAACAGTAGTTGCTTTTTGAGAAGTGAAACGATTTTGAGCTCCAGAAAGTGTTGCTCTTATCACTTGTAAATCAAGTGTAAATAAATGTTTCTCTGGGAGTTGCATTCTAGCATCAAGTGCTGCCAGATTGTTGTTTTTTGAAGTGGCATTCCATAATTTTCCGTTGGTTTGACCAAAGGTTATGGTACTTGCCAGTAACAACGTTACCGAAAGTAATTTAAATTTCATATAATATAATTTGGTTAAAAATAGCCGCTAAATGTAAAACTTATTTTTCCATATTTTTCACCAATAAACCAAAATTATTAACAAATCGATAAACTACGTGTTTAAGTTTTAAATTATAAGCAATTGTATACAAAAAAATAAGAGAATTATATAATCTATGTTGTATTAAACCCGATTATTTAGGAAGTATTATTATTTTTATCACATAAATAATTCAAAAATGAATTTAAGTTATTGGGAACTAAAAACTTGGTTTGATAAAGTTGACTTTACTATAGTTGGAAGCGGAATAGTGGGATTGCATTGTGCGTTAGCTTTGCGAGAGAAGCATCCGAACAGTAAAATTTTGGTACTTGAAAAAGGAATGCTGCCTCAAGGCGCGAGTACTAAAAATGCTGGTTTTGCTTGTTTTGGAAGTATTTCTGAAATTATAGATGATTTAAAGAATCATAGTGAGGAAGAAGTGATTCAACTAATTCAAAAGCGGTGGAATGGTTTGCAGTTGCTGAGAAAAAACCTTGATGATGAAGCTATAGACTTTAAACCTTTTGGTGGATATGAATTGTTTTTGAATGAAGATGAAAGCACCTATACGGAATGTTTGCAAAAATTACCTTTTATAAATGACGTTTTAAATCCGTTGTTCAAAAACGAAGTGTTCACTAAAGAAATTGATCGATTTAATTTTAAAGGAATTCAGGAATATGTTGTTTTTAATCCTTATGAAGCGCAAATTGATACGGGTAAAATGATGCAAGCTTTGCTTCAAAAAGCAATTTCAAATGGTATTTTAATTCTGAATCAAGCGGTTGTTAACTCTTATAATGAAACAAGTGCTGGAGTTGAAGTTTCTTTTAATGATTTTAACTTCACCACCAAAAAACTATTATTTACGACTAATGGTTTTGCTCAACAGTTGACAAGCAATCAAGTGAAACCTGCCAGAGCTCAAGTGTTGATTACCGAACCCATTCCGAATCTTGATATCAAAGGAACTTTCCATTTGGATAAAGGCTATTATTATTTCAGAAATATTGATGACCGAATTCTACTTGGCGGTGGACGAAACCTGGATTTTGAAGGCGAAACCACCACGGAATTAGGTCAAACAGAAAAAATCCAAAATCGTTTGGAAGAATTGTTAAAAGAAGTAATTTTACCCGATACCGAATTTAAGATTGCACATCGATGGAGTGGTATTATGGGAATAGGTTCGAGTAAAAAACCAATTGTTGAACAACTTTCAGAACATGTTTATTGTGGTGTTCGCCTCGGTGGAATGGGAGTTGCAATTGGGAGTTTAATAGGTCAGGAATTAGCAGAATTAGTATAAATGGCAACAAAAAAAAATAAACCAAAAACCGCATCCAACAGGACTTTTTTTCAAAAGCTAAGAAGGTTCATTTGGAAAGCCATGCTTTGGTTTTTTGGACTTTCAATTCTATCGGTTATTATTTTTAAATGGGTTCCGGTGCCTATTACACCATTGATGGTTACCAGAGTTATTGAAAGTAAGTTTGATGATTCGGAAACGATTTTTAGTCACGATTGGGAACCTTTAGAGAATATTTCGCCTAATCTTCAAAAAGCAGTAATTGCCAGTGAAGACGGAAACTTTTTGAAACATAGTGGTTTTGACTTTGAAGCCATGCAAAAAGCGTATAAAAACAATAAAAAAGGGAAACGCATTAAAGGCGGAAGTACCATTTCGCAACAAACGGCTAAAAATGTATTCTTGTGGCAAGGCAGAAGTTATTTGCGTAAAGGATTGGAAGCTTATTTTACGGTTTTGATTGAACTTATTTGGGGAAAGGAACGCATCATGGAAGTTTATCTGAATAGTATTGAAATGGGTAATGGGGTTTATGGTGCACAGGAAGCAGCCAGACATTGGTATAGCACAACCGCCAAAGATTTAACACCACAACAAGCAGCTGGAATTGCGGCTATATTGCCAAATCCGAGGAAATTTAAAGCCTCCAATTCATCTTCTTATATCAATAGGCGAAAAGGAAAAATACAACGCGTAATGCGTCAAATTGGAAAAATAGAATATTAAAAAAAGCGGACTGAGAAGTCCGCTTTTTTTTAAGTTATTCAAATAGAGGTTTGTATTTTTCCCAGTATTTATAAATAAGAATTCCATCTAAAATAGCTACTAAAATGGCAAATGCCATATTTGTTGTAGAAAATAAAATATGGAATAAAAGAATGTTCATCGCTATTGGGAATAATGCTATCAATACAAAAGGAACCCATTTTTTAATCAATAATAAAATTCCAAAAATGATTTCAATTATACCTAGCGCTAGAAAAAAATATTCTGTTGCTTCCAAATTAGCAATCAAATTTTGAGCAACATCACTTTCAGGTAGCGGTAATTTATAAAATTGAAAAAATTTATTTGCTCCAAACACAAGAAGCATTAATCCTAATGCAATCCTAACTATTTTAGTAAACATTGAATTCATATGGGTCGGTTTTAGATTAGTTATAATGTAAAAATAACATTATTTTTTTAAATTTAATCTAAATCATTGGATTGTTTATTAAAAAAAGAATTAACTATCTGCTAAAAAACTAATTAATATGTAATTGTAACTTTTTTGATTTAAAAATTACTAATTAGAAACAAACTAAAAATTAAAAAACATGAGAGCACACGAAATAGACTATCAAATTTATGGGGAAGAAATGCAATATGTAGAAATAGAATTGGATCCTCAGGAAATTGTAGTTGCCGAATCTGGGAGTTTTATGATGATGGAAGATGGGATTCAAATGCAAACCATTTTTGGCGATGGTTCACAAGAACAACAAGGTATTTTTGGAAAACTTCTTTCGGCTGGGAAAAGAGTTTTAACAGGCGAAAGTCTTTTTATGACAGCTTACATCAATCAACAATATGGGAAAAAGAAAGTATATTTTGCCTCGCCTTATCCGGGTAAAATTGTGCCTATTGATTTGACAAAGTATGGTGGAAAGTTTATCTGCCAGAAAGATGCTTTTCTTTGCGCGGCCAAAGGCGTTGCGGTTGGAATTGAATTTTCTAAAAAGCTTGGTAGAGGACTTTTTGGCGGCGAAGGTTTCATCATGCAAAAACTGGAAGGCGACGGAATGGCTTTTGTGCATAGTGGTGGAACGTTAGCCCGAAAAGAATTAGTAGCTGGTGAAGTACTGAAAGTGGATACGGGTTGTATTGTTGGCTTTACTAAAGATGTTGATTATGACATAGAATTTATTGGAGGAATCAAGAACTCTATTTTTGGTGGTGAAGGTTTGTTTTTTGCCACACTTCGCGGACCAGGAGTAGTTTATATACAATCGTTGCCATTCAGTCGATTGGCGGATAGAATCATTGCTTCGGCACCAAGGAATGGAGGTAATAGCCGAGAAGAAGGAAGTCTTTTGGGTGGATTGGGAAGAATGATTGACGGTGATAATCGTTTTTAAATAAAAAAGCGGCTTGAATTTCAAGCCGCTTTTCTTTTAGATTTTGAAGTTAATGCCCAGCATTATATTTCTTCCTATGTTGGGAATACCATCTGTTTTTAATCGTGACAGATGCGAAACATAGGTTTTGTTTAAAAGATTATTAGCGTTTAGGTTTACATTGAATTTACTTTTGTTAATCGTAATTTCTCCGCCAAGTCCTAGGTTCACTAAAGTGTAATCGTTGGTTTTGGTTTCAAATTCACTGAAATTGTTTTGTGCTAAAGTGTAAACAATATTTAAGGTTGCAAAACCATCTTTTAACCAATTTCCTTGTTCGAATTCTGCTTTAAAAGTATTGTTCCATCTGTTGGCAGGAATAAGTGGTAAATCATCGCCGTTGTCTTTTCTGCCGGTTACCGTTTCAAAGCTGCTGGTTAAGTGCAACCAATCTATTGGATGTGGATGAAAGTGAACGCCAACTTCGCCACCAAACAATGCTGCATTGCTTTGCTCGTAATTATACACATCATAACCATCAACTTGAGTTCCGCTTGGAGAAATGAAAATATAATTGGCGATATGATTGTAAAAACCGTTTACGAACCACTCAAAGTGCGTGCTTTTGTATTCTAGATTCAAATCGGTTTGGAAGTTTTGTTCGTTGTCCAGATTGCTGTTTCCAATTTCGTAGCGATTACTGCCTTCGTGAACGCCGTTGGAAGTTAATTCAGCCAAGTTTGGTGCTCTGAAACCACTAGCCAGATTTAATCGCATAGTCAGGTTTTCAGAAAAGTTGGTTTTATATCCTAACGAAGCATTGAAACTGTCAAACGATTTATCGATAGCTTCAAAATAGCCTTCGTTGCCTATTGTTCCATGATTTTCAGAAGCAACTTTTCGGTTGTCGTAACGGATTCCGGCTTGCAGCACGTTTTTGCCCCATTCGTAAAGTGATGTTGCATATATTCCAAAATCATTGGTTGTGGCATCAGGAATTAATAATTCTTCGCCAAAATTAGTGTTGGTTTGGTTCATACCTTGCGCACCAATAATGGTTTCAAACTTTCCTTTTTTAGGCAAATGATAATTCACGGTGTAATTGAACGTTTTCAGTTTCATGTGCAAGATTGGCGTGAAACTGTCTTCAAATTCTTTTCTGTCGTTGTAGATGTATCCCAAATCAATATCGAGTTTTGAGTTTTTGAAAAACACATTGTTGTGTAAACTCAAAATATGACTGTCAACACCTTGGCTAGGAAAGTTTGTTTTCTTGCTGGTAGATTGCTCTGCAATGCCATCTTCGGGAATTCCTAAATCCAATTGGTTGAAGTTATAGCGGAATACGGTTGCAAAACTTGCGTTGTTGTATCCAATGCCAGCTTTTAAATCTTTTTCGTTAAAACGGGTGTTGGTTACTCGGTCGCCATCGGGAATTTGATAATCGGAATGCGTGTTGTAGTTTCCACGAACCAAAAACTTCCATTTGTCTGTTGAAGTTTTTAAGCCAAGTGACGTATTGCTTCCCAAAGTATTTGAAAAGAAACGTTGGCTAACATCGGCTTTAAAATCATTTGGATTGGCAAATTTTTCGGGATTGAAATATAAAACGCCACCCAAAGCATCGGAACCATAGAGCAACGAAGCCGGACCTTTGATGACTTCTACACTTTCGACACCAGAATCATTAAGTCCCAAGCCATGTTCTTCGCCAAATTGTTGGTTTTCCATTCGAACGCCTTGTGAATAGACCAATACGCGGTTGCCGCTCAAACCACGAATAACGGGTTTTCCAATAGAAGTTCCAGTAGAAACTTGCGAAACACCAGGAATGGTTGCCAAACCTTCTATTAATGTTGCGGTTCCTTTTTGTTGCAATGATTTGATACTTTCCAGTTCTACCTTCATTACGTTTTGCGATTGCAAACGCTTGAATACATTGGAAACAATTACTTCATCCATGTGTGTGATGGCTTCGTTTAATACAATAGAAAGTTGAATTTCGTTACCCGATAAAGAAATGGTTTGCGTTTGGGTTTCATAACCCATAAACGACACTAAGAGTTTGAAAGTTCCTTGTGGTATGTTGTTTAGCGTAAATTTTCCGTCTTTGTCGGTGCTGGTTTCTTTGTGAATTTCGGGTAAAGAAACCGTAGCGCTTGGAATGGGATTGTTATTGGAATCGGTTACGATTCCTGAGATTTTATTCTGTGCGTTTATCATCATAGTACAACCTACTATGAAGAATAGATATATGAATTTCATGAGTTATTTTATTGATAAATGAATAATTGTCCAAGGATTTTGGACAGCAAGATTTCGTTTAAGCAATAAAAAAAGGTGGCGCACGAAGCGAAAATAAACTTCCTTCGAAATTAGGTTTTATCGTTTCATAAAGGGAAACAATTTTTTGACTAGTATGGTTATAAGTACAAAAATCAAAAACTTCTTTTTTTAATGATGTGAATTGACTGAACGTAAAATCACAAAGTGAACATTTATCCAGGCCATGATGTTCGTGAGTAAAATTGGTTTTTGAATCAGTTTTCTCATGAACACAAGCTTTTTCGGTAACAATTTGATGTAAATGTTCAACCGAGTGAATAGACTGAAACAACAGCGCAAACGCCATTGCAAACACTACGATAAAATTGGTAAGGAGTAGTTTTCTATTCATCAGTACAAAGGTACTTTAATTGAAAAGAAAAACCGCTTGACTTTAACAAACTTTAAGATTTGTAAAATCAAGCGGAACTTTTATAATTTTAGTAAAAACGGATTAAATCAGGTTATTTTTTACTAAGTATTCAGCAATTTGAATAGTATTAGTTGCAGCGCCTTTTCTTAGGTTGTCAGCAACAATCCACATGTTTAATGCGTTTTCTCTGCTTTCGTCACGGCGAATTCTACCAACGAATACATCGTCTTTTCCTTGTGCGTATAACGGCATTGGGTAGGTAAATGTATCTAAGTTGTCCTGAACAGTTACACCATCGGTATTGTGAAGAATAGTGCGTACTTCGTTTACATCAAAGTCGTTTGAAAATTCAACATTAACCGCTTCACTGTGTCCACCAACTACTGGAATACGGATAGCCGTAGCTGTAACTGCAATGGTTTTGTCGCCAATGATTTTTTGTGTTTCGCGAACCAGTTTCATTTCCTCTTTGGTGTATCCGTTTTCTTCAAACACATCACATTGAGGAATTGCATTGCGGTGAATTTGGTATTTGTATGCCATTTCGCCTTTCACACCAGCATATTCGTTTTCTAATTGTTGTACTGCTTTTACTCCAGTTCCTGTAATGGACTGATAAGTAGAAACAATCACGCGCTTGATGTTGTATTTTTTATGTAAAGGTGCTAACACCATCACCATTTGAATGGTAGAACAGTTTGGGTTAGCAATGATTTTATCTTCTTTGGTTAATTCGTGTGCATTGATTTCTGGTACTACCAATTTTTTAGTTGGGTCCATTCTCCAAGCCGACGAATTATCGATAACGGTTGTTCCTGCTTCCGCAAATTTTGGTGCCCAGTCTAAAGAGGTTTGTCCACCAGCCGAAAATAGCGCTACATCCGCTTTCATATCCACTGCTGTTTGAAGACCTACGACCTTATACTTTTTTCCCTTGAATTCAATTTCTTTCCCAATCGATTTCTCAGAAGCCACAGGAATTAATTCGGTTACAGGAAAATTTCTTTCAGCTAACACTTGTAGCATTACTTCGCCAACCATACCGGTTGCACCAACAACAGCAACTTTCATATATACTATTTATTAAAGATTTTTGCCTTGCAAAAGTATATAGAAAAAAGGGTTTACGTTCTATTTTGAATTAAAAAATACGGAATTTTAAAAAGAAAAACCATCCGCCGTCGCGGATGGTTTAAGTTAGAATATGTAGTGTAGCGGATTATTTTTTTAATAAATCTCTGATTTGAGTTAATAATTCTTCTTGCGTTGGACCAGCAGGAGCAGCAGGAGCAGCTTCTTCTTTTTTCTTCATGCTGTTTAATCCTTTTACCATAAGGAAGATTACAAAAGCAATAACAAGGAAGCTAATTACGGCAGCAAGGAATTTACCATATAAAATTCCTCCGTCGGTTTTTAGTTCAGCAAGGTTTTCTACCTGAGCTGCTTTTAAAGCAGGATTTAATAATGCAGGTGTAATTACATCTGATACTAACGAGTTTACGATGGCACCAAATGCAGCACCAATAATAACTCCAACTGCTAAATCCATTGCGTTACCTTTTGCAATAAATTCTTTAAATTCTGAAATCATTCCCATATTTTATCGTTTTAAATGGTTAATAGTATTACGAATTTATATTAAATTTTTAACAATTTCAATTATTCTCTGTAAAATATTCGTTTTACTCTTTGGGAAATACTGGTTAGTATTTCATAGGGGATTGTGTTTAAAAGTTTTGCCAGTTCTTTGACGGTTGGTTTTTCGCCAAAGATGGTAACGGTGTTTCCTTCTTTGCAATCAATATTGGTTACGTCTACCATCAGCATGTCCATGCAAACACTGCCAACGATTGGCGCTTTTTGGTTGTTGACTAGAATATAGCCGTTTTCGTTTCCTAGTTGTCTTGAAATTCCATCGGCATAACCAATTGGAATGGTGGCAATCTTGGTTTCTTTTTTAGCCATAAATCGTCTGCCATAACCCACGCTTTCGCCTTCTTGAATGGTTCTGATTTGTGAGATGATGGATTTTAAAGTACCCACGTTTTGCAGATATTTTTGCTCGTCGTCGTCGTTAGAAATTCCGTATAAACCAATACCAAGGCGAACCATATCAAATTGGGCATCGGGGAAGTTTGAAATTCCGGATGTGTTTAAAATATGACGAATAGGGTTTATTTTTAAAGCCGATTTTAATTCTGTAGACAATTGGTCGAACAATTGAATTTGAGCGATTGAAAAATCTTTGTGCTCCAAGCTGTCGCTGGTTGCCATGTGTGACAAAATGCTTTTTACTTTTACCAAATCGGTATTGCGAAGTAGTTCAATAAGTTCGGGGATGTCATTTTCCTGGAAACCAAGACGATGCATTCCTGTATCCAGTTTTATGTGGATTGGATACTGACTTACTTTCTTTAACTCGGCAGTTTTTATGAATGATTTTAATCCTTTGATGGTATAAATTTCGGGTTCAAGGTTGTAATGAATGATGGCTTCAAAACTTGTTGATTCGGGATTTAAAACCATTATTGGAATTGTAATTCCGGCGTTTTTGAGTGCAATTCCTTCATCTGAAAAAGCCACACCAAGATAATCTACTTTGTGATGTTCGAGCAGTTTGGCAATTTCGAAACCGCCGTTTCCATAACCAAAAGCTTTTACCATGACCATTAATTTGGTTTTTGGGTTTAATTTTGATTTGTAAAAATTCAGGTTGTGACTCACGGCATTCAGGTTGATTTCTAAAACCGTTTCGTGTGTTTTTTGCTCTAGGAGCGAAACGATTTGTTCAAAGTGAAAATCGCGCGCACCTTTTACTAAAATGGTTTCGTTTTCAAATTCTAAAGTATCATAAGCCGCCATAAATTCATTGAGATTTGAAAATGAAATGCTGTTGATGAACTTTCGTTTGAATTTTGAAATGGTTTCTCCGATGGCAATTACTCTTGCTATTTTGTTGGAAATAATAAGTAACGAAACTTGAGAGTATAATTCTTCTTCCGACAAACCACTTTGGAAAATGTCTGAAAGAATGATGGTTTTCTTTTTGTGTTGTTTTTGATGTTCCAGAAAATCGAGCGCGATTTTGAGTGATTGAAAATCGGAGCTGTAACTGTCGTCAATGATGGTGCAGTTGTTGATTCCGGTTTTTACTTTCAAACGCATTTCCATTGGATACAGTTCTTTCATTCGGGAATGAATGATGGCTGGTTTGTATCCGAAATACAACATTAGCATCAAACAATGAACCGCATTTTCAACCGAAGCCTGGTCTTGGAACGGAATTTCGATGTCAAAGGTTTCTTCCTGATAGGTGCAATGAAGCATGGTTTTGCTTTCAATTTTTGAGGTGCTGATGAACACATCGGCACTTTTATCGTCGGAAGACCAAGTGAATTGCTTAATTTTTGGGTTGATGAAACACGAAATGGTTTTGTGTTTGTTGAGGATTAAAACATTTACGTTGGTAAAGAGTTTTAATTTTTCTTTAATCTTTTCACCAACATCCGAGAAACCTTCATCGTGAGCCGAACCGATATTGGTTAAAATTCCAATAGTAGGTTGAATGATTTTTTGAAGTTTTTCCATTTCGTTGGTCGTGGAAATTCCGGCTTCAAAAATTCCTAAGTTGTGTTTTTCTTTAATGCCAAGAATGGACAACGGCACACCTACCTGAGAGTTGTAACTTTTTGGACTGCGGATGATGTTATAATCTGGACTGAGCAGGAAATTGAGCCATTCTTTTACAATGGTTTTTCCGTTGCTGCCTGTGATTCCAATAATCGGGAAATCAAATTGGCTTCTATAATAGGCGGCAAATTTTTGAAACGACTCTAAGGTATTTTCAACTACCAGAAAATTGGCTTTGTCTTTTACATTTTCGGGAATGTAGTTGACCACAAAATGCTGTACGTTTTTGGCAATAAGTTCTTCAATGTAAACGTGCGCATCATGATTTGGACCAGTAAGCGCAAAAAATAAAGTATGAGAATCGTTTTGAAGCGAGCGACTATCGATAGAAATAGAATCGATAACCGCAATATCGTTTTTGCCCACCCAATTTGCTTTGAGTATTGAAATAATATTTCGAATGGCTATAGTCAATGTGGTTGTTTTTTATTCTTCGTCGCTCAGATGTTCTGCGTCTTTAACAATCATGTTTTCACGCATGGCATTAAAATAGGCAGCACGGCTCAGCGGTTCATATTCTTCGGTTTCTCCCAGCATTACCAATTTGTCGTTGTCGTTTTTTCTGAAACTGTAATGTGCCAAATTTCCGGTACGGGTACAAACGGCGTGTACTTTGGTAACATATTCGGCAGTAGCCATCAGCGCAGGCATTGGACCAAAAGGGTTTCCTTTGAAATCCATGTCTAAACCAGCTACAATTACACGAACTCCAGTATTGGCCAAGTCATTGCAAACGGCAATGATTTCGTCATCAAAAAACTGGGCTTCATCGATGCCTACCACATCGCAACCTTGTGCTAAAATTCGAATATTGGCTGCCGCAGGAACTGGCGTTGAACGGATTTCGTTTTTATTGTGAGACACTACCATTTCTTCATCATATCGTGTGTCGATGGCAGGTTTGAAAATTTCTACTTTTTGTTTGGCAAATTGAGCTCTTCGTAATCTTCGGATGAGTTCTTCTGTTTTTCCCGAAAACATCGAGCCACAGATTACTTCTATCCAACCAAATTGTTCTTTATGATTTACCGTATTTTCGAGAAACATTTTCTAATTTTCTTGTGCTTGAAATGAATAGTTTTTATTACTTTGTAACCAAAACATATCATTATAAATTTTATACATTTACACCGATTCAAATGTAGAAAAATTTATTCAAAGGAGTAAGTATTCTTTATTTAAAATATATTGTAAAATAATTAAAAACCATTTTGTCTTAGTATAATTTCTGGATTATGAAAAAAAGAGTAGAAGCAGAATTAATTAGCATTGCGCACCGAATTTTGAAATTAAAAAACAAGTCGGAAGTAGATCAATTGTATAAAGAAACCCAAAAATTATATGAAGCTTTAACGATACTAAAGTTTTATGGTGATAATTATGAAACGTTGAAAGAAGCTATTCCTGTAGATGAAATTGAAGAAAAAGTAGCGGCTTTTATTGATGCTAAAGAGGAAGAAGTGGCTGCACCAGTTGTTGTAGAAGAAGCAGTTGCAGTAGCAGAAGAAGTGGAAGAAACCGCAGTGGAAGAAGCGGAAGAAGAACCAGTTATCGTTGGTGAAGTTGTGGTTGAAGAAGATGAGGTTGAAGACGAGAGTTTTGAAGATAATGATAGTGAAGAAGAACCTGAAGTAGAAGATTTAGTTGGCGAAAAGGCAGATGAAGAAAATTTTATGCCATCTTTTGAGCTTTCGTTTGAGGAAGAAAAAGAAGAAGTAGCCGAAGCAAAACCTTCTAAACAAATTACGATGGATGAAGTGATGGGCGACCATTTTAGAGAACCGGTTTTTGTAAAACCAGACGAAGTAACCAAAGAGGAAACAAAAGCGGAAGTGAAAGAAACGCCTAAGGCGAAAGGAACTTCATTGAACGACTCGTTGTCTAGCACTATATCTATTGGTTTGAACGATAGAATTGGTTTTGTGAAACACTTGTTTAACGACAGCAACGAAGATTACAATAGAGTTTTATCGCAATTGAATACGTTTGACACTTTTGAAGAAGCCAAAAACTTCTTGAATGAAATGGTAATTCCTGATTATAACTACTGGGTTGGGAAAGAAGAATACTTAGAGCGTTTCATGGAGATTGTTGAAAAGAAATTCAAGTAAACTTAAAAGTCTGAATCAGCTTTATCATTTGAAAAGGTTCTCGATACATTCGCCTGCGGCGAACACTCGAACTGACGCAAGGAGTTTCTAATTAATATATTAAAATGGGTAAACTTTTCCTAGTTCCAACGCCGATAGGCAATCTTGATGACATGACTTTTAGAGCGATTCAGGTTTTAAAAGAAGTAGATTTAATATTAGCCGAAGACACGCGAACGAGCGGAAAACTCCTGAAACATTTTGACATCGCTACGCATATGCACAGCCATCATATGCACAATGAGCACAAAACCGTTGAGAACATTATCAAACGCCTGCAAGCCGGTGAAAACATTGCGCTGATTAGCGATGCGGGTACGCCTGCTATTTCCGATCCTGGATTTTTATTGACGCGTGCTTGTGTTGAGAGCAATATTGCGGTGGAATGCTTGCCTGGTGCTACGGCTTTTGTTCCGGCATTGGTGAACAGTGGTTTGCCTAACGACCGTTTTGTTTTTGAAGGTTTCCTGCCGGAGAAGAAAGGAAGACAAACCCGATTCTTAGCTTTAGCCGAAGAAACCCGAAGCATGATTTTTTATGTATCGCCACACAAACTGGTGAAGACTTTAGCGGAATACGTTCAGTATTTTGGTGAAGACCGACCGGTTTCGGTATCGCGGGAGTTATCCAAACTGCATGAAGAAACGGTGCGCGGTACTGCTGTCGAAGTTTTAAAACACTTTGAAGCAAAAGCTCCGAAAGGGGAAATTGTTGTGGTTGTTGGTGGGAAAAGTTTAAAATAAAAGGATGATAAGAGTTTTAGTAATAGTGATGGTTTTTATTTTTTGTTCTTCTTGTTCAGAAGACAGTAAATATGTGCCAATATCACAGGCAACTCCGATTATCTCACTTCCTGAAACGCCTTATGGTTATTCGAATGTAAACTTACCACCTCATTTCACTACCAATGATGGAGGCGCTTTTAACAGCTCGGTAAACGGTATTGATAATACGCCAAGCGATAATCCCATTACGGATGCTGGTGCTACTTTAGGGAGAGTTCTTTTTTATGATACTAATTTGAGTCAGAACAGAACTATTGCCTGCGGAAGTTGTCATCGTCAGGAGCTTGCTTTTACTGATTCTCCTGTTCGTAGTTTGGGTTTTAATCAAGTTCCTACCAGAAGGAATTCGATGCCATTGGTTAATCAAAAATTTTATAACCGCGGTCGCTTTTTTTGGGATGAAAGAGCTGTATCTCTTGAAGACCAAGTTTTACAACCTATTGTAGACCACAACGAAATGGGTTTAACAGAATCAGAGATTATTCAAAGAATTTCTGAACGACCATTTTATAGTAATTTATTTTTACAGGCATTTGGTTCTGTGGGAATAACCAATGACAGAATTTCAAAAGCATTGGCACAATTCATCAGAAGTATTGTCAGCACGCATAGCAAATATGACGATGGTAGAGCGCAAGTGACAACAAGGCTAATCCCATTTCCTAATTTTACGCCATCGGAAAATTTAGGAAAAGAATTGTTTCTGAAAACCGTTGCTCAAGGTGGTGCAGGTTGTATTAATTGTCATACCACAGAAGCTTTTGTGAGTGTTAATTCGGGACCAAAAAACAACGGATTGGATTTGGTTTCAACCGATGACTTTGGTGCTTTTGAAACATTTCCTGCGAATAACAATCTGAACGGCGCTTTTAAAATTCCAACGTTGCGGAATATTTCTTTGGGAAGTCCTTATATGCATGATGGACGATTTCAAACGTTACTGCAAGTTGTGGAACATTATAACAGCGGTGTCAAAAACCATCAAAATTTATCGCCTTTTTTGAAAGGACTCGATGGGAATCCGCAGCAGTTAAATTTAACTCAGGAACAAAAAGCCGCTTTGGTAGCTTTTCTTTATACACTAACCGACCCCAATATTTTGAGTAACAGTAAGTGGTCTGATCCTTTTATAAACCAGCATCTTTAACGTTAGTTTACTTCCAAATCTGTAAACGCGAAGCTTTTTCCGCTGAACAATCCTTTATCCGAAAGTTTCAAATCAGGAATTACGAGTAATGCCATGAAGGAAAGTGTCATGAAGGGTGCTTTTAGTGTGCTGCCTAATTCTTTTGCCATGGCGTCGATTTCCTGATAGAGTTTTCCGGTTTCCCAACCGTTTTTGTCGCTCATGATTCCGGCTACGGGTAAGGCCAATGCTTTTTGTTCGTTGCCGTTTACGGCACAGATGCCGCCAGTGTTTTCGATGATGCGGTTCACCGCGTTGCAAATTTCCTCGTCGGATGTTCCTACTACAACTATGTTATGGCAATCGTGGGCTACCGAACTGGCGATGGCGCCTTTTTTTAATCCAAAGTTTTTGATGAAGGCAACGGCAGGTTTCGTATCGGCGTATCGGTTGACTACTGCCATTTTCAACACATCGTTTTCGGTATCGGAAACTAAGTTGCCGTTATTGATTTTGGGTTGGCAATGGATTTCGTTGGTGATGAGTTGTCCTTCCAACGCTTCAATGACTCTTATTTTGGTGGCTGTGCTTGGTATGGCAAAATCGCTGACTTCTTTTTTGGAAGTTTTGAAATTGTTTGGCGTTTCAAAATTAACGTGTTTTACGAAGGATTGACCATTTTCCGCAACCCGTTCGCCGTTGATGTAGGTTTGCAGTACGTTGAAGTTTTTTAAATCTTCAACTACGATGAAATCGGCGGTGTCGTTTTGTTGGAGCAAACCAATGTTCATGTTGTAGTGTTTCACCGGATTGACGCACGCCATTTGCAATACTTTGAAAACATCAAACCCTTTTGCCACCGCACGCGCGCATAGCAAATTGATGTGTCCTACAATCAAATCGTCGGGATGTTTATCGTCTGAACAGAACATCATGTTTTCGTAGTGTTCGGGGAGCAGGTCGATGAGTGCTTCGAAGTTTTTGGCGGCGCTGCCTTCGCGGATGATGACTTTCATGCCTAGAGACAACTTTTCGGCTGCTTCGTCGTAGGTGAAACATTCGTGGTCGGTAGAAATGCCTGCCGCGATGTATTTTTTAATTGGTTCGCCGCGCAATCCCGGTGCATGACCGTCTACCGGTTTGTTATAATGTTTTGCCCACGCTATTTTTTTCAGTACTTCTTCGTCGTCAAACAACACGCCGGGATAGTTCATCATTTCGGACAGGTAATAAATGTCGTCCATCGCTATGAGTTCTTTGATTTGCTCGGAATCAATCACGGCGCCAGCGGTTTCAAAAAACGTTGCCGGCACACAGGACGGTGCTCCAAAATGGAACTTAAGCGGTACTTTCTTTCCGTTTTCAATCATGTAGTGCACGCCGTCTTTGCCCAGCACGTTGGCAATTTCGTGTGGGTCAGATATAGTGCCGACGGTTCCATGCAACACAGCAATTTTGGCAAACTCCGACGGAACGAGCATGGAGCTTTCGATGTGAATGTGTGCATCGATGAAACCGGGAAGGATGTAGTTTTTGTTGTCGTGTTGCTTCTCGCTGATGGAAACGATTTTTCCGTTCTCTACGGTGATTTCACCAGAGTAGATGCGTTTATTTTGGATGTCGACGATTTGACCTTGTAGTTGCATTTTATTGGTTTTGGGTTTTATAATGTCGTCAGTTCGAGTGTTCGCCAAAGGCGAATGTATCGAGAACTTTTTATTAATTTTTTAACGACTGAAATTGAAATTCAAAAATAATTAATTTATTTTTCAACTAGGGTTTATCTCTCCATTTAAAGAAATTGAAAATATATTTTATTTTCGATTTTTCTTCATACTCTGATAATTTTTCAAAATTTTCGTTAGGATATAAAGTTTTAAAATTATTAAACCTTTTATTTCTGTAATATTGTATTACACATATTCCTAAGAATATGAAGAAAAAGGGAGATTTTATAAGATTTAACAAAGTTTCCATAATATTAATTTTTAATATTTTTTCAAATTTCAATATTCATTTTTTTATTTCGTGTGACATGACGCCGCATGTCTCAATTATTTCTTTTCAAAGGTATTCTTCAACAATTTTTTTTTAAGCATTTGATAAATTTAATTTTAATGTTCAAAAATATATTTTTGGTATATTAAAAAATAGGACAGTAAAATCAGGAGTGTAAATATTTAATTTTCAATAACTTAAAAATTTAATTCATTACGCAATGCTTTTTGATTTAAAATCAAATCAAATAAAAACCCCTCCTTTGGAGGGGTGGTTCGCTTTAGCGAATCGGGGAGGCAAATACCATACTTTTAATCACAAAAAAAACCCAACGGGACAGCACATACCGTTGGGAATTTCACTAACAATCTAACATACAACAAAACAGTCGTATTCTTTTATGCCTTCTTCTAAACTTTAAACTTTTTTTTGTCATTCCGTAGGAATCTCTTCCAATTCCAATGAACATCTTAGAAAAAAATCCGCCTCAATCCGCGTTCCCATCAACCATCAACTACAAACAACAAACAACAAACCACAAACAAAAATCTACATCGCCTCCTTCTCCAGCAAAACCTGCCGTTTCAACACCACATGCTGTTCCTGTCGGCTCTGAGGCACAAACGCCATATAAATCGTAACACTTTCAAATCCCGGTCGGCTAAACGTCACTGGCCAAACACCACTCGGCACGCGCCTGAAAAGAAAATTACCCTTTTCACCCGTTTGAGTTTCAATAATAGTATGACTCGCAATGCTTATTTTCGCTTTACTCAGCGCTTCGCCTTGCTCATTCACTACCGAACCTTGCAGCGCAACCTTGCGCGTACCACGAGTAATAATTTTTCGGTTATCAAAATACAAATCACAAAAACCTTTATTCAAAATTCGATACGCTCTAACCACAACATCCATATCAGCAATAACAACATCAAGAGCCTTTAGCAAGTCTTTAATGCTTCTCGTACTCTGCATTTTGTTCGTAATCTCAAGTCGGCTCTTCGGAATCATAGAACGATACTCAACAATAGCATCTTCAAAATCGGCAAGCAAAGCCGCAGTAATTCCATAAGGTGATAGTTCCGCCAGCAAACCATTCGCTCTTTTACGAATAAATTTACCAACGCTTACTACTTCATGCTCTCTAAGTTTATCAATTTTATAACCTTTAAGGTCAACCTCATTTTTTAAAACAACATCTTTCACATTCACAGCGTACGCCTTCAAACAATAAGCAACATCAAGAATCATTGCCGTAAGCTCACCGCGCATTCTAACCTTTTCAACACGAAAACCCGTAGTATTGCGGTTTTGGTTTTGATTTTCAACACTCACAGTAGCAAGCAATCCTTCCATTTCATCAATCAAACCAGCCATACCAGGCATTTGGGCAATAACAGCAACATCCGTATCTTTCAAGTAATCATACACTACTTGAAGCATCATATATTTATCAGTTTGTCTTCCGGTCATAATAGTATTGTTATAAGTAACCTATTGATTATAATCAAATTACAGTTGCAATAACAAACCTAAATAATATTTTGGCTCGAAATAAATAAAACCCCGATTATTTACATATTTTATCGATGAAATACACTTTTAATATAAATTATAGTATAATTATCTTACTGAAATAGAGATAAAAAGACAAGAAACAGATAATTATTTTCTGGAAATAGCATCTTGCAACGTCAAAAATCCATCTTGCACTATAGAAAATCCATCTCGCTAGTTAGAAATACTATCTTTCATTTTGGAAAACTCATCTTGCAGAGTAGAAAACACATCTCTCACATTAGAAAATCCATCTTGCACACTAGAAAACCCATCTAACACATCCCGAAAAACAACACATGCATTCCGCAACCAAATTTTAATCCAAGTAAAAAAAACTCCAAAACCAGTAACCCAAAAATCCAAACAATATTTTCATACTTTTATACACCCAATTTAAAATTCAAAATTCTAAACTCTAAATTCAAAATTAGAAATGCGTTGGAACGTCAAACCAAAACCTGATGCCGAAAGAGTAAACCACTTAATGGAGGTGTTAAAAGTAGATGAAATCATTGCAACGCTGTTGGTGCAACGAGGTATTGAGACGTATGAGCAGGCACGTGCGTTTTTCAGGCCAAGTTTAGACGATTTGCACAATCCGTATTTGATGAAAGATATGGACAAAGCGGTTTCGCGCATTGAACAGGCGATTGAAAACGAGGAAAACATATTGGTCTTTGGGGATTATGATGTTGATGGAACAACGGCGGTTTCGCTGGTGTCGGGTTATTTGAAAAGTTTTTATCCCAATGTGGCAACTTATATTCCCGACCGATATGATGAAGGGTATGGGATATCCTATAAAGGAATTGATTTTGCGGAAGACAACGGATTTTCGTTAATCATTGCACTCGATTGTGGTATTAAATCGATTGAGCATATCGATTATGCTACAGCAAAAAACATTGATTTTATTATTTGCGACCATCACCGACCGGGCGATGTTTTGCCGAATGCGGTGGCGGTATTGGACCCAAAACGGGAAGATTGCACCTATCCGTATGATGAGCTGTGTGGTTGTGGTGTTGGGTTTAAGTTGGTTCAGGCATTGGCGCAGCATCGAAATCAAACGATAGACGATTTGATGGTTTATCTGGACTTGGTGGCAACGGCGATTGCGGCAGATATTGTTCCGATGACGGGAGAAAATCGGGTTTTGGCAAAGTTTGGATTGGACGTTATCAACAGCAATCCGCGACCGGGAATTAAAGCGTTAATCCAAAATGTAAAAAAGAAAGTACTGACGATAACGGATGTTGTTTTTATTATTGCGCCGAGAATTAATGCGGCGGGAAGGATAAAACACGGTAACGAAGCCGTGGCGCTACTTACCGAATATGATTTAGACCAAGCAGCACAGTTTGCGGCAGAGATAGAACAACATAACAGCGACCGAAAGGATTTGGACAAACAAATCACGGTGGAAGCGCTGGCACAAATAACACAAAACAACGAAACGAACCGCTTTACTACTGTGGTGTATCAGGAAGACTGGCACAAAGGCGTGATTGGTATTGTGGCTTCGCGATTGATTGAAACCCATTATCGACCAACGATAGTGTTTACTAAAAGCGGTGACAAGTTGGCGGCTTCGGCACGGTCGGTGAAGGATTTTGATATTTATAATGCTTTGGAAGCGGTTTCGGAGCATTTGGAGCAATTTGGTGGCCATATGTATGCGGCAGGAATGACTTTGAAAGAGGAAAATTATCCTGCCTTCAAAGAAGCATTTGAAAAAGTAGTGGAACAAACCATTCATCCTGATTTATTGATTCCGGAGGTTTCGATAGATGCTGAAATTAATTTTACAGATATTAATGAACGATTGATGCGGTTGTTAAACCAATTTGAGCCTTTTGGACCGCAAAACATGACGCCAGTTTTTATGACCAAGAATGTGATTGATACTGGTTATGGGAAAACGATTGGTCAGGATGATGAGCATTTAAAGCTTTTTGTGAAGCAAAACAACTCGGAAGGAATTGGGGTTATTGGTTTTGGATTTGGAAATCAATTGCCTATCACCAAAAACCATCAACCGATAGCAATTTGTTATTGTATTGATGAAAATGAATTTAATGGAACCGTATCTTTGCAACTGCGATTGAAAGATATTAAGCCCAATTAGATGAAAAAAAACGATCCTTACGAAGCGCTACGGTATAGAGAATTCAATCTTTTTTTGTTAATGCGATTTGCCATGGTTTTTGCATGGTCGATGCAGTTTGTTATCATCGAATGGGAAGTGTATAGCCTGACCAAAGATCCGTTATCGCTTGGTATCATTGGATTGATGGAGATTATTCCTGCGGTTGGGATGGCATTGTTTGCCGGACACGTGGTTGACCAAAAGGAGAAGAAAAGCTTATTAGTGAAATGTATACTGGCGTTTTCGGTGGTGAGTTTGGGGTTGTTTTTAATTACGGTTCCCAGTATTACTAAGGATTTGTCGCTGCAAACCATCTTATATGTAGTTTATGGTTTGGTTTTTTTAGGTGGATTGGTCAGAGCATTTATCAGCCCAACGATATTTTCGTTACTTTCTTTGGTTGTTCCTAAAAAAGCCTACCCGAATGCTTCTACCTGGAGCAGCTCGATATGGCAAATGGCGGCAATGTTTGGTCCTGCGATTGCGGGATTTGCTATCAGCTTAATTGGTGTCCATTGGTCGATGTGCTTAGTATTAGGGTTTTCGCTGTTTGCTTTGTTGGTTTTAACCAAGATAGAGCGCAAACCAATTATGAACCCAAAAATTGGTGAACCAATATTTCAGAGTTTGGCAGAAGGCGTGAAGTTTGTGTTTAAAAATAAAACGATACTTGGCGCGATTTCGCTGGATATGATTGCGGTGCTTTTTGGTGGTGCAATGGCTTTACTGCCGATATTTGCTCAGGATATTTTAAAAGTTGGTTCGGAAGGATTTGGAATTCTTAGAGCTGCGCCGGCTGTTGGTTCGATTATTACGATGATACTGTCGGCTTATATTTCGTTGAATCGAAAAGCAGGAATGAAACTGCTGACCGCGATATTTATGTTTGGTGTTTGTATTATTGTTTTTGGGTTATCGACTATTTTCTGGGTTTCGGTTTTGGCGATGTTTTTCAGTGGTGTGTTTGATGGTGTTTCGGTGGTTATCAGAAATACGATTTTGCAATTGCATACGCCTGATAATATGCGTGGAAGAGTAGCTTCGGTGAATTCTATCTTTGTGGGTTCGTCGAACGAATTGGGTGCTTTTGAAAGTGGATTGACCGCTAAACTGATGGGAACGGTTACTGCAGTAGTTTTTGGAGGAACTATGACTTTGATAACGGTTGCTTTTACGGGAATTGTTTCGCCATCGTTTAGAAACCTGGATTTGGAGAAAGACGTGGAAGCTTTGCAGAATGGGGATTAATACTCTTTCAACTCCAACTTTTCTCCATCAAAAACGCCATAGGTAAAATAACCAATCCAATCACCAAGGTTGACGTATTCTGAATTTTCGCCTACTTCAAGAATCATTGGTAGATGACGGTGACCGAAAACCAAATAATTGTAATGCTTGGTTTCGAGCTTGCGTTTTGAGTATTGCACTAACCATTCTTTGTCTTCGCCTAAGAATTTTACATCGGCTTCGCCAGAAATCAATTTGTTTTTAACGGAAAGGTATTGTGCCAGTCTCACGCCGATATCGGGATGCAACCAACGGAACAACCATTTTGAAAACGGATTGGTGAAGACTTTTTTCATTCGTTTGTAGCCTTTGTCACCCGGACCTTTTCCGTCACCGTGACCAATAAGAAATGTTTTTCCGTTAAAGGTATATTCCTGATTGTCGTGATAAACCGGAATGTTGAGTTCTTTTTCAAAATAATCGTGCATCCACAAATCGTGATTGCCCACGAAGAAATAAATTGGGATACCGCTGTCGCGAATTTCGGCTAGCTTACCTAATACACGAACGAAACCTTTAGGCACTACGGTTTTGTATTCGAACCAAAAATCGAATAAATCGCCCAAGAGGAAAATGCATTCTGCATCTTTTTTTACTTCATCCAACCAAGCGACAAACTTTTGCTCGCGCGGAAAACTCGCTTCGGGCGTTGGCGCACCAAAGTGTTGGTCGGAAGCAAAGTATATTTTTTTATTGGGAGAAATGTTCATCAAGGAATAAAATTATTGATTATCGGAAGCATACCATTCGGCAAAAGAGCTTTCGGTTTCTTGTAATTTTAAGGAATGGAGTTGAATGTCTTTGGGTAAACGACTTTTTATTTTTTGAGCAAAATCAATCACCATGTTTTCGCTTGTTGGCTGGTAATCTACCAAGATTACATGATGACCGCGTTCTTTCAGTTCGTTGGCCAATTCAACATGAGGTGTGTTTTTGTTGAAAACGGTAGCGTGATCAAAAACATCTACAATTTCTTCGCGAACAATGGTTTTCAGGTCAGAGAAATCGATAACCATACCGTATTTTACATTAGAAGTATCTGAAATTGGTTTTCCGATTACAGTTACTGATAATTTGTAACTATGACCGTGAACGTTTTTACATTTTCCATCGTAACCATAGAGTGCATGACCGGTTTCGAAAGAAAACTGTTTGGTAATTCGGATGTTGCTCATAAACTGATTTTGAACTACAAATTTAGTAAATTGAATGTAAGTATTGGGGATTTTATTTTTTCTCTTATTTGAAATGGAAAAAGAGTATATTTGCTTTCCACATTTGGGGATGTAGCTCAGTTGGTTAGAGTGCTTGACTGGCAGTCAAGAGGTCGTGGGTTCGAATCCCATCTTCTCCACAAAAAAAGCGAAGTAGAAAAACTTCGCTTTTTTATTTTTTTATGTTAGTTTGTTTTGCGTTTTATAAACTCACCATTGGATGCAATAACAATTTTTTGAACTTGATTGTTTTTTTCTAATAGCACATCATAGTGTTTTTTAGTTACATCACCTTCTTCTTGTGAATAAGAATATCGGTCTTTAATTATTCTCCAATTAGGGTATTCTTTTAGTATTTTATTCAATACGATGTTGGGTAATCTAACATTATCATATTTTTCAACCACTTTAATAAGTTTCCCTTTTTCGTTATAAGTTGCTACCAAAGATGCATCTTTAATATCCATATAAACTAAAAAATTATCATAGCCTTCAAGATCT
Organism: Flavobacterium sp. PMTSA4; assembly: GCF_032098525.1. NCBI lineage: Bacteria > Pseudomonadati > Bacteroidota > Flavobacteriia > Flavobacteriales > Flavobacteriaceae > Flavobacterium > Flavobacterium capsici. The sequence goes on along the minus strand of NZ_CP134890.1, from coordinate 1,943,453 downwards.
TTACCCAAATCGTACGCTATGAATGTATTTTGGATATAATTTATTTTACTGTCTTGATTTTCAATTTCGGGAAGATATACACTGAAATCTTCGCCTACTTTTTTGATTACTACCGCTGGTAACTTAATGTTTTTAGAAGTATCATCAAATTTACCAGTATAATTCGTTTCTTGACTAAAAGTTGGGATAGCAAATGCTAACACAACTAATACACTAATAATTGACTTCATGTTTTTTAAAATTTTAAAATTAATAAAATGAAATAGCAATTATTAAAAAGATAAGGTTTGTTGATTTTCTTCCCCTTTTTGTTGTTTTTTTTTAAAATTGAGCTACTTCGAAATTACAGCATCAGTAGATGTAAAGTTTAAAAAAAGCAGAAGTTTTAAGTTGCTCTAATTTAGTCAATTAATTAGTTAGGCAATGTTAAAAAAAGGAGTTGTTTTTAACAAAAATGAATTAAAAAATAGTAACAATAGATAGCGATTCGAAGGTTTGATATTATTTAACGTGTTAAATTTATCGGGATTATTTTCCGTCTTTTAAATCTTCGGCTACTTTTTCAAGGTCTGCATACCATGATTCTCCAAAACGTCTAATCAAAGCTTCTTTTACAAATTTATAAACAGGAACTTCGAGTTCTTTTCCTAATGAACATGCAGGATTGCAAATGTCCCAACGGTCATAATTGACCGCAGCAAACTCGGTGAAGTCTTTTACTCTGATAGGATATAAATGGCAAGAAACTGGTTTTTTCCAATCAATTATTCCTTGGTTATACGCCTGTTCAATGCCACAAAGTGCTGTTTTGCCATCAAAAATAACATAGGCACAATCTTTATTATCGATTAGAGGAGTTTCTAAATCTTGCTCGGTACCAACAACCCAAGTTCCTAATCGTTCTATAGCTTCAATGCCTTCTTTTCTTAAAAAGGGTTTTACTTTTGGATAGATTTCTTCCAGAATTTTAGTTTCTTCTTTGGTCAAAGGTGCGCCAGCATCGCCATCAACACAACATGCGCCATGACAAGCCGAGAGATTGCACACAAAATCTTTTTCTAAAATATCTTCCGAAACGATGGTTTTACCTAATTGAAACATGAAACTCGAGTTTTCTGAGTTGCAAAAATAGCCATTTTACAAATGCTAAATCTATTTTTCCTTTTTTGAAATGATTACTTTTGCAAAAAGTTTTACAATGAATATAGATTTTAGAGAAATAGTGACGGCAACAATGGTACTTTTTGCTGTGATTGATATTATTGGAAGTATTCCGATTATTATAGATTTGAGGTCAAAATTTGGACATATTCAATCAGAGAAAGCGTCTTTAGTTTCAGCCGGAATTATGATTGCTTTTTTGTTTGTTGGTGAAGAAATATTAAAACTTATTGGAATTGATGTCAATTCGTTTGCGGTTGCTGGTTCTTTTGTTTTGTTTTTTCTTGCTTTAGAAATGATACTTGGTATTCGTTTATATAGAGATGAACAAGCCAGTTCGGCTTCTATTGTGCCGATTGCTTTTCCTTTGATTGCTGGTGCAGGAACAATGACTACTTTGCTTTCGCTACGTGCCGAATTTCAGTCGGTGAATATTATTATTGCCATTCTTTTGAATATTATTTTGGTTTATGCCGTTTTAAAATCATCGTCTAAAATTGAACGCATGTTGAGTAAAAACGGAATAGCCATCATCAGAAAAGTGTTTGGTGTGGTTCTTTTGGCAATTGCTGTTAAATTATTTGCCGCTAATGTTAAAGGTCTGTTCATATAGTCCTAATTTTTATATTTTTGTTCCATAATACTGTCAAATGAAATTATTTACAAACATATTAATCATACTTGCTATAGGATTAATTATATTCAACGTTACCTTGTTGGATTTTCAAAAACCATTTGAAGGCGATAGTGCTGTAGCTTTAATTGGAATTGCTGCTGCTTTTTGTGCCGTTTTAATTCTTCTAATTTTTAGAATGTCTAAAAAGATAGAAGACAAAATGAAAAACTAATCTATGTTTGATGTTCTAATTATTGGCGGCGGAGTTTCGGGTATGTCGTGTGCTTTGATTCTTGGTTCTGCCAAAAACAAACCTTTTGCTTCAGACAAAAAGATTGGAATTATTGCTCATCAAAAGGCTTCTTCACTTCAAAATGCGGTGTTCAATAATGCTTATGGAATTACTCCAGGAAAACGAGGTTCTGAATTACTTGATTTTAGTATAGAACATTTGACTAATCAATATGGACATGTTAGTCAAATTACAAATGAAAAAGTAATGAAAATTGAAGGTAAAGCAGGAAGTTTTACAATTATTACCAATAAACAAACCTATATTTCCAAAATAATTGTGATTGCCATTGGCGCATCCAATCCTTTTACAATTGAAGGTTTAGAAAACTATATTATTCCACATAAAAAGTCAAATCCAGAGAAAAACAAAATTCAATTGGTGAACGATGACCATTTGGTTACCGAAGGAATTTATGTTTGTGGAACTTTGGCTGGACATCGTAGTCAGTTTTCAATTGCTGCAGGAAGCGGTGCAGCTGTTGCCACCGATATTTTAACTCTTTGGAACAACGGAATTCATGTTCAGGTGCATGATTCGGTTGGGAAATAATCTCAAGAACACATTGCTTTAAGTAAAAAACTTCATCATTGAGGTTCAAAGCTACTTGGTTTAAGAAAAAAACCTTTTCGATGAAGTTCAAAACTGTTTTGTTCGAGTAATTAACCTCGTAGATTAAGTAAATATCTTCTTTGATGAAGTTAAAAACTCTTTTGTTCAAGTTAATAACCTCTTTGTTGAGGTTTAAAACTGCTTTTAAGAAGTAAATAACCTCAAATTAAGAGCAGACAGGCTTAATTAAGAAGTAAAAGCTTAATTTAAGGAATTCATGCTTAATTAAGGTTATGATGCTTAATTTTTTCACGAAAACTTTAAAGATAAAATACTCTGGATTATTACTTTAGAATAGCTTTTATCATCGCATCATCTTTCAAAAACACTTGATAATACTGAGTTTCTCCAAATAATTGACGCGCAAATTCGGCAACAATATATTTTTTGACATACTCTTTATTGTTGCTTAAATCAACATCAAAACCTGTATCAGACATGTATTTTTCAAACTTTGAAACCAAAGTAGTATCGTCTTTGGCAACTTTCAGGTATTGGTCTAACGAAAGATTAGCATATTTTTTTCGGTCTTTGTCTAATTGTTCGAAAACAAAATGTCCGATAACACCAGTATTCATCAAATAGGCAACGCCTTCTTCACCTTTTTTAACTTCTAAAGGCACAAAAATATCAGGAACAATTCCGCCGCCGCCATATACAATTCTGCCTTTTTTGGTTTTGAACTTTAATGAATCGGCAATTTTGATTTTATCTTTTTCATACAATTCACCGCTTTCAAAACGAGTGTCAAATTCGTGATTGTATTTTTCGCCTTCACCTTTTGTATAGGGTTTTTGAATGGAACGACCACTTGGCGTATAATATCTTGCCGTTGTTAAACGAACCGCCGAACCATCATCAAAATCCATTTCGCGTTGTACTAATCCTTTTCCAAACGAACGACGACCAACAATGGTTCCACGGTCATTATCCTGAATAGCGCCAGCTAAAATTTCACTTGCAGATGCTGAGTTTTCGTCAATTAAAACATAGACTTTACCTGTTTCAAAAATTCCATTTTCGGTAGCAAAGGTTTTGTCAATATTTCCTTTTTTGTTTTTGGTAAAAACAATTAAATCGTCGTCTTTAAGTAATTCATCTGCAATGTCAACAGCGCGTTCTAAATATCCGCCGCCATTATTTCGTAAATCGATGATTAAAGTTGTAATTCCTTTTTTCTTCAAATCGGATAACCCTTTGTAGAATTCCTCATAGGTGGTTTCAGCAAATCGATTGATTTTGATGTAGCCAGTAGTTGGATTTATGGTTGTAGCAACGTCAACACTTTTGATGGCAACAGTTTCGCGAATGACGTTAACTTTTAATTTTTTATTACTGTTTTTTCTAAAAATGGTTAATGCAACACTAGAACCTTCATTGCCTTTCAATTTATTGTATAAACTATCGGAAGGAAGATTTCTACCAAATAATTTTGTTTTATCGGCATATAAAATTCGGTCGCCAGCTTTGATACCTGCTTTTTCCGCTGGACCATTTGGCAACGGGCTAACCACTGCAACAGTATCATTGTGCATGTAAAAATTGATTCCAATACCAACAAAGTCGCCTTTCATGATTTCAGCTTCCGAAGATTGAATGCTTGGCGGAATATAAATGGAATGTGGGTCAAGTTTTTCGAGAATGCTGTTTACGGTTAAATCAACTATAGAATCTGAATTGACATCGTCAACATATTCGTTGTCAATAAAATTGATTAATCGGTTTAGTTTTGCCTGACTGGCATTTTTTGGAGAAAGTTTTCGGTTAGGAAAATTAAGCATACCACCAATCATTATCCCAAAAGCGATGCAGGAAAACAATAAAATTGGTAAATATTTTTCTTTCGATTTCATTTTTTAAACTTCTAAACTTTCAATTTGTTCAACAACAACACCTGCTTTTCTTAAAAAGTCTAAACCTGAATCATCGCGATATCCATTTTTAAAAACAACTCTTTTTATTCCCGATTGATGAATGAGTTTGCTGCATTCTTTGCACGGAGAAAGTGTGATGTATAATGTTGCATTTTCGCTAGATTGCGAACTTTGAGCTAGTTTAGAAATAGCATTAGCTTCAGCATGCAAAACATACCATTTTGTTAAACCTTCATCATCTTCGCAGCAATTTTCAAAACCGCTTGGTGTTCCGTTATAACCATCAGAAATTATCATTCGGTCTTTAACAATTATAGCACCAACTTGTTTTCGCTTGCAATAGGATAATTTACTCCATTCGGATGCTATTCTAAGATAAGCAACATCATATTTGTGTTGTTTTTTTTCTTTCATTTTTATCGAAAATAATTCAAATGTAATTATTATAAAGCAAAGATACCGAAAGGATTTGCTCTTAAAAAAGATTTAAGATAATTTAAGAAAAAATTAGTTTCCCCAAATTTCATTTTGCAAAATCATTGGTACTACAACGCCAATAATGAATGCTGAAACTATTAGAATCCAATCGCGTTTAGAGAATTTCAATATCGTTTGAACGACGTATGCCAAAAGTAATGCTGATACTACAACTATAATTTGAGCCGCTTCAATACCAAGAGCAAATTCACAAAGCGGTAACAGTTTGTCGCTAGGTTTTCCTGAAACCATCACATTAAAATAATTTGAAAATCCTAATCCGTGGATGATTCCAAAGAAAATAGTAACGAAGGCAATGAAAGTTAGATTGTCTTTTTTAAATGATTTTCCTGAAGCAATAATGTTGTAAAGTGCAGCAATCAATATGGTTATAGGAATCAAAAACTCAACATATTGTGATTTTACAGAAACAACATTAAAAACTGAAAGGAATAATGCCAAAGTATGACCAAGAGTAAAAGTGGAGACTAAAATCAATAGTCGTTTCCAATTTTTAAACTCATAGGAAACTGTAAGCGCTAATAAAAAAAGCACATGATCGTAGGCAGAAATCGATAAAACGTGTTTCAAACCAATGTTGAAGTATATCCAAAAATCAGACATAAGTAGATAAAAAAGTAGTTTAGGTTAGGTAAACTTACGATTTATTTTAAAATGATTAAAAATTAGGACTTAAAAATTATTTCAAACCTTAAAAATCGTTTCCTTTACAGTAGAATTTGAATTATATTTGCAGAAATAAAACCATAATTATTATGTCATTTTCAGATTTATTTGATAGCGAGTTTAAAGCAAGAAATAAAGGTCATTTTTCTGCCATTGTTAGAGTAGCAATTGCTGATGGTGATTTGAGCAAAGAAGAAAAAGAGTTTTTGGATAAACTTGCAGTAAGATTAGAAATTTCAGCAGCTGAGTATGAGGAAATTTTGGAAAACCCAATGAAATATCCAATTAATCCGCCTTATTTACATACGCAACGTTTAGAGCGTTTGTATGATTTATCAAGAATGGTTTATGCCGATCATATACTTGGACCAAAGCAAAAAGAAATTTTAACTAAGTTTGCTTTAGCATTAGGATTCACGCCAGGAAACGTTCCTTTCATTATTGATAAAGCGTTGTCACTTTTAGTTATGAATGTTGACTTGGATACATTTGTTTACGAAATGACACACATGAATAAATAATAAAAAAACTCCCGAAATTTTCGGGAGTTTTTGTTTACTTATATTTTGCCATAAATTCTTCGGCTTTTTCTACCATATTATAACTTCCGCAGAAAAAAGGAACTCGTTGATGTAATTCTTTTGGTTCAATTTCCATGATTCTTCCAAAACCATCAGAAGCTTTTCCGCCAGCTTGTTCTGCTATAAACGCCATTGGATTACATTCGTATAGCAAACGTAATTTTCCAGTTTGAGCTTTAGAACTTGTTGGATAAAGATAAATTCCACCTTTTATCATGTTTCGGTGAATATCAGAAACCAAACTTCCGATGTATCTCGAAGTATAAGGTCTGTCTTCTTCTTCTGTTTGACAATATTTAATATAATCTTTTACTCCTTGAGGAAAATGAACATAATTACCTTCGTTTATAGAATAGATATTTCCATCTTTTGGAAATTGCATGTTCGGATGCGATAAATAAAATGTTCCAATAGCTGGATTAAGCGTAAATCCGTTTACTCCATGACCAGTTGTATAAACAATCATAGTTGAAGTACCATAAATCACATAACCCGCAGCTACTTGTTGCGTTCCTGGTTGCAGAAAATCTTTAATAGAAACGGGTGTTCCAACTGGAGTAACACGTCTGTAAACCGAAAAAATAGTCCCAACAGAAACATTTACATCAATGTTTGATGAACCATCAAGCGGATCAATTAATACAACATATTTGTTGCTGTGACTTTTATCAGAACCAGCAACAGTTATAAAATCATCATTTTCTTCTGAAGCAATTCCGCAAACAATTTCACGGTTGATTAAAGTTTGAATAAAAATTTCATTGGCATAAACATCCAATTTTTGTTGGTCTTCGCCTTGAATATTTTGATCGCCTGCAGCTCCAATGATATCAACTAAACCCGCTTTATTAACTTTGTAGTTTACTACTTTTGCAGCTAATCTAATTGAGTTAAAAATTCGAGATAATTCTCCTGAAGAATATTGAAAAGCATTTTGATTTTCGATGATAAACTCACCTAAGGTTGTATTACGTTCTTCCATTACGACATCGTTGTAGTTATGTGCTGCAAATATCGTTAAAATCCCCAAAGAAAAAATCTATTTCTAAAAGAAATTATAAATCGTACTTTTGCGTAAATTTTCCAAAATGATTATCCGTAAAGCAAAAAAAGAAGATATGAAATCGGTTCTTGAACTCATTCAAGAATTGGCTCATTTTGAGAAAGAACCTGAAGCTGTTGTGGTTACGGTTGATGATTTAATTCGTGATGGTTTTGGCTCAACTCCTTTGTTTCATTGCTTTGTGGCAGAATTGAATGAAGAAATTGTTGGTATGGCATTGTATTATTATCGCTATTCAACTTGGAAAGGAAAAACCATTCATTTAGAAGATTTAATTGTCAAAGAAAAAATGCGTGGTTCAGGACTTGGATTCGCTTTGTATTCAAAAATTATTAAGCAAGGAAAAATAGATAATGTTCGCAGAATTGAATGGGCAGTTTTGGACTGGAATACGCCAGCAATCGAGTTTTATAAAAAATCAGGCGCAAAAGTTTTTGACGATTGGCGAATTGCTCAAATGGATGAACAAGGAATCAATAATTTTTTGGAAATAAACAGAAATAAGTAATACAGTTTTATAAATTTTAATAGAAAAATGAGAATTTTCAAATTTGGTGGAGCATCAGTTAAAGATGCTGATGGAATAAAAAATGTGTACAGTGTTTTAGAAAAAGTAGGTCATGAGGACACACTTTTAGTAATTTCTGCAATGGGAAAAACAACTAATGCTTTGGAAGTTGTTATCAAAAATTATTTTGATAAATCTCCAGAATTACATTCTTCATTACAAGAAGTTAAAAAGTACCATAACCAAATTTTAATGGATTTGTTTGACGATGAAGATCACGAAGTTTTCTATGCAGTAAATAGTCATTTTGCCGATTTAGAATATTTTATCAGAAGTAATAAATCGCCAAATTATAATTTTGTTTACGACCAAGTTGTGAGTTATGGAGAAATTATTTCAACCACAATTGTAAGTCATTATTTTAATCATACAGGTTTGAAAAACAATTGGATTGATGTTAGAAATTTTATCAAAACAGACAACAACTATCGTGATGCAACCGTTGATTGGGATAAAACACAAGGTTACATTTCTAAAGGAGTAAAGAAAAAAGCCTTGAATATTACGCAAGGATTTTTAGGTTCTGATGAAAATAATTTCACTACAACCTTAGGTCGTGAAGGTTCCGATTATACGGCGGCAATTTTTGCATATTGCCTAAATGCTGAAAGTGTAACTATTTGGAAAGATGTTCCGGGAGTGATGAATGCCGATCCACGATTTTTTGAAAATGCTACTTTGCTTAATCAAATTTCGTATCGCGAAGCTATTGAGTTAGCGTTTTATGGTGCAACAGTAATTCACCCAAAAACATTACAACCATTACAAAGAAAAGAAATTCCATTATTCGTAAAATCGTTTATCAATCCGCTATTGCCGGGAACAAGTGTTTCAAAAGGAGCCGATTTAGAACCGCATACACCTTGTTTTATTTTAAAGAAAAATCAATTATTGATTTCACTTTCATCTATTGATTTTTCATTCATCATGGAAGAAAATATCAGTGAGATTTTTAAATTATTTCACGATTATAAAATAAAGGTAAATTTGATTCAAAACACAGCCATTAGTTTTTCGGTTTGCGTTGAAGATAAATTTGGAAATTTTGATGAATTGAAAACTATTTTGTCCAAAAAATTCAAAGTTTCGTATAATGAAAACATGTCGCTTTATACTATCAGACATTTTGATGAAAAAGCAGCAAAAATGGTTGAAAAGGACAAAACAGTTTTACTAAAACAAATTTCTAGAGAAACTTTGCAGTTGGTTACTAAAGAGTAAATCATACTTAACTTGACTTTTTTTCGTTTATAATATGTATGCAGAAAAAGATTTTCTATTGGTTTCTTTTAATAAATTGTTTCCAGCTTTCGGCTCAGGAAATCAATTCATTATATAAAACCAAGAAAATAGCTGTTTCGCAGGATACAATTGAAATCGAAAAAGTAAGTATCAATCCAGAGTTTTTTAAATTAGAAACTAAAAATGGCGTTGCTTTAGACAGTATTTTTTATAAAATTGATTTCCAAACTGGTAAAATTATTTTAAATAAAAATGCTCCAGTTTCAGATACAATAATTGTTCGTTATCTAAAATACCCTGATTTTTTAACAAAAACATATAGTGTTTACGATGACAATTTAATTGTTCCAAATGAAGACGGAACACTTTATAAAGTCAATCGTGAGGTTAAAAAATTCATTCCTTTTGATGGATTGAATACATCGGGAAGCATAACTCGTGGTGTTACCGTAGGGAATAATCAAAACACATCGGTTTCATCAAATCTCGATTTACAAATCACAGGAAAAATATCCGATAAAGTTTCGCTTCGTGCTTCTATTCAAGACAGCAATATTCCTTTGCAAGATGGCGGTTATTCTCAAAAATTAGATGAATTTGACCAAATTTTCATCGAACTTTTTACAGATAAATGGAACATTCGTGCTGGAGATTTATTTCTTGAAAACAGACAGTCACGCTTTTTAAATTTCAACAAAAAAGTGCAAGGACTTTCTACTCATTTTACTTTTGGTGGCGAAGAAAATAAAACTGATGTTTTTGCTGCTGCGGCTATAGTTCGCGGACAATATGCTAGAAGTTCATTTACTGGTCAAGAAGGAAATCAAGGTCCTTATAAATTGCGAGGAAACAATGGCGAATTATATGTTTTGGTGATTTCGGGTTCAGAGCGAGTTTATGTTAATGGAATTTTGAAACAACGTGGCGAAAACAATGATTATGTTATCGATTATAATGCGGGTGAAGTAACGTTCACATCTTTATTTCCAATAACTTCTGAAATGCGTATTGTGATTGAATATCAATATTCCGATAGAAGTTATACTCGTTTTGTAACGTATGCTGGAGCAAATCATGAAGCTAAAAAATGGAGTTTAGGCGGTTATTTGTATTCTGAAAATGATGTAAAAAACCAACCGTTACAACAAAATCTTTCCGCCGAACAAGTGCAGGTTTTGCAAAATGCTGGTGATGATGTAAACTTGATGAATGCGCCATCAGCTTATTTAGACACTTATTCCGAAAATAAAATTCTATATAAAAAAGTTATTATTAATGGTGTTGAGGTTTTTGAGTATTCCAACAATCCAGATGACGAATTGTATAATGTTAAGTTTTTATTGATTGGAAATAATCTTGGTAATTATATACTTTCGAATTCGGCATCTATTGGTAAAATTTTTCAATATGTAGAACCGATTAATGGCGTTCCACAAGGAAATTATGAACCCGTAGTTCGATTAGTAGCGCCAACAAAAATTCAAATAGCAACGGTTTTGGGTAAATTTAATCCAAACGAAAAAACACTAGTAGATTTTGAAGTTGGTGTTAGTAATAATGATTTGAATTTGTTTTCAAATATTGATGATGATAATAACAAAGGTTTAGCAGGAAAGTTGAATTTCAAACAACGATTATTAACCAAAAAATGGAATATCGATGCTTTTGGAAATTATCAATTCATTCAAAAAGATTTCCGAACCATAGAACGATTATTTAATATTGAGTTTAATCGTGATTGGAATTTGACCACGTTTTCGGGGAATCAAAGTTTGCTAGTCAATGGTTTGGATTTTATTCTTCCAGAAAAAGGGAAATTGACGTATCAATATGAAAACCTCAATTTTAGCAACAGTTTTTCTGGAAATAGACATAGCGTTAATGGGTTTTTTAAGTTAAATAATTGGAATATTTCTCAAAATGGAAGTTACTTAAAAAGTAGTGGAACGATAGCTAATTCTACTTTTGCTCGAAATCAATCGCAAGCCAGATACCATTTTAAAAAGAATTGGATTGGCGGAGTTTTCAATTTGGAAGACAATCAGGAAAAGAATAAAATTACCAACCAACTTTCGGCATTAAGTCAACGTTTTTCTGAATATGGAGCGTTTGTTGGTCGTGGCGACAGTACTAAAGTTTTTGTAGAATTGGGTTATCTACATCGTGTAAACGATAGTTTGCAAAATGGTTATCTACGAAAAGTAAATCATTCGGATTCCTATTATTTAAAATCAAAATTAATTCAAACCGATAAAAGTGATTTGTCTGTTTTTGTGAATTATAGAAACTTAAAATATACAGATGAAACAAGGTCAAATGAACCGTCATTAAATTCAAGAATTTTGTATAACGACCGATTTTTTAATCAGTTTTTGCAAACTACAACAGCATATGAAACTACTTCAGGAACAATTCCTCAACAAGAATTCACCTATTTAGAAGTCGAACCAGGACAAGGAGTTTACACTTGGAACGATTATAATGTCAACGGAATTCAGGAACTAGAAGAATTTGAAGTAGCGCCATTTTCTGACCAGGCAAAGTACGTCAGAGTGTTTTTGCCAAATCAAATTTTCTTGCGAACACATCAAAATAAATTTTCTCAATCATTAACCATTAATCCAAATATTTGGCAAAATGAAACGGGTTTCAAGAAAATTGCTTCTTATTTCTACAATCAAACATCCTTTTTAATAGAAAGAAAAATTCAACGTAATGGAAGCAATTTCGATTTAAATCCATTTTCAAATTCTGATGAAGATTTGCTAGGATTAAACACAAGTTTTAGAAATAGTTTGTTTTACAACAGAGGAAAACAAAGACATTCAACAACTTATACGTTTATTTCCAACAGAGTGAAAAGTTTGCTTTCTGTTGGTTCACAAGAAAGCGAAAATAACTCGCATCAGCTTCAATACAATCATTTGGTTAAGAAAACATGGTTGTTTTCATTTTCAACAAAAAGAACAGAAACTTTATTAACTTCTGAGAATTATTCAAGTAGAAATTTTGAGGTTTTAGCATATCAAATCAATCCAAAAGTTTCCTATTTGTTCAATAATAATGCGAGTTGGGATATTTTTTATGAATATCAAAACAAAGAAAATCAAATTGGAAATCTGGATAAGTTGAATCAAAGTCGATTTGGAACTTCCTTTTCATATGCAAGCGACAAACGTTTTACAGTTAATGGAGAAATTTCTATTTATCAAAATCAATTTACTGGCGATGCGTTATCGCCTGTTGCTTTTCAAATGCTTGAAGGATTGCAACCAGGCAAAAACACCACTTGGCGTTTGTTACTTCAAAAGAATTTGACACAGTTTTTAGATGTAAATGTCAACTATCAAGGAAGAAAAACCGAAACCAGTCAAACCATTCATACAGGAAATATTCAGTTGAGAGCTTATTTTTAGCTTAATTTGATTCAGGGTTGGTTTTTGTAAAAGATAAATTATTACTTTTAATCAAGTAAAACTTTTAATTATGAAAAAACTAATTTTAATGTGTGTGGTATTTGTGTTTTCAAATGCCGTTTTTGCTCAAACTGCAAAAGAAAAAGTTGCAAAAGAAAAAGCTAAAACTGAAAAAAAGATTGAAAAAGCGAAAGAAGATCAGGAAAAAAAGGTCACTAAAGCTCAAAAAGATCAAGACAAAAAAGTAAAAGAAGCAAAAGAAGAAATTTCCAAAGCAAAAAAAGAAACCGATAAAAAAGTTTCTAAAGCTAGAAAAGAAGTCAAGTCTAATAATGCTTCAGCGACTGGACAAGTAAACTCTGCAGAAGGAAAAGCTAAAGCTGCAGCTAACAAAGTTGAAGCTAAAACTAAGGTTAAAAAATCGGAAGCTGAAGAAAAAGAGGATTTAAAAGAAACTGTTTTGTCAAAAGCTACCGAGAAAAAAGTAAAGGATAAAGTAACTGGAACTTATAAAGGTAAGAAAGTTTACACAGGTCCAAAAGGTGGAAAATATTACATAAATAAAAACGGAAATAAAACGTATTTACCAAACGATTAATTATTTTCAAATTAATTTTAAGTGCAAAGTTCAATTTTGGATTTTGCACTTTTTTTATGTTTTCAAAAATCAGTTTTTGAATCACAAAAAGTGTTAAAATTTCATCGAAAGGATTTTCTTATTTACCTTTGTTTTAGCGGTTTAAGGGAGTTTTTTATTTTGTAAAATATTGAATATCAATAAATTATGATTTTGTAATTTTTAACCAAAAAACAGGTGATTTGTTAAAAACTAAGTCGATTTGTGAATAAGTTTGACTTTCATTTTACGTTTCAAATAACAATCTTTGTAACACACAGAATTTAAAAAATCACCCAAATAAAATTAGAAAAGATGACGTCAGTTGAGCCAATTTTACAAGAAAACAAAAATCGTTTCGTAATATTTCCAATAAAACACCACGATATTTGGGATTGGTACAAAAAAATGGAAGCAAGTTTTTGGACTGCTGAAGAAATTGATTTACATCAAGATTTATCAGATTGGAACAACAAACTAAGTGCTGACGAAAAGTTTTTCATTAAGCATATTTTGGCATTTTTTGCAGCTTCAGACGGAATTGTAAATGAAAATTTAGCAGAGAATTTTGTAAATGAAGTTCAATATCCAGAAGCAAAATTCTTCTATGGTTTTCAAATCATGATGGAAAACATTCATAGCGAAACCTATTCGTTATTGATTGATACTTACGTAAAAGACGAAGCTGAAAAAGCTGAACTTTTCAATGCTTTAGAAGTTTTTCCAGCTATTAAAAAGAAAGCGGATTGGGCTTTACGTTGGATAGGTTCAGATTCTTTTGCTGAAAGATTAATTGCTTTTGCAGCGGTGGAAGGAATCTTTTTTTCAGGAGCATTTTGTTCTATTTTCTGGTTGAAAAAACGTGGTTTAATGCCAGGATTAACTTTTTCTAACGAATTAATTTCTCGTGATGAAGGCGTTCACTGTGATTTTGCGGTTCATTTACACAACCATCATTTGGTAAATAAAGTGTCAAAAGAAAGAATCAGAGAAATTATTGTTGACGCTTTAAACATCGAAAGAGAGTTTATTACTGAGTCGCTTCCTGTGAGTTTGATTGGTATGAACGCTGCCTTGATGACACAATATTTAGAATTTGTTGCAGACAGATTACTTGTTGAGTTGGGTTGCAACAGAGAATACAATGCATCCAATCCTTTTGATTTCATGGATATGATTTCGCTGCAAGGGAAAACAAATTTCTTTGAAAAACGTGTTGCTGAATATCAAAAAGCTGGCGTTATGTCAAAAGATACGGATGACCAAAAAATTAGTTTCGACGCCGATTTTTAATTATTTCAATTTTTAGATTTTTTATGAGGCGAAAGCTTCATAAAGTTAAGGGATTAACAAAAACAAAACACTAACTCGAAAATAGAGAAGGGATTTTCTATTTTCAAAAAACCAAAATTATGTACGTAATAAAAAGAGATGGACACAAAGAACCCGTAATGTTCGACAAAATCACAGACAGAATTAAAAAACTGTGCTATGGTTTAAATGAAATGGTTGATGCAGTAAAAGTAGCCATGAAAGTAATCGAAGGATTGTATGATGGTGTAACTACTTCTGAATTGGATAATCTTGCGGCTGAAACAGCTGCTTCTATGACAGTTTCTCACCCAGATTATGCACAACTTGCGGCTCGAATAGCTATTTCTAATTTGCATAAAAACACCAACAAATCATTCTCTGAAACGATGGATGAAATGTTTCATTATGTTAACCCAAGAACGAATTTGAAAGCGCCTTTGCTTTCGGAAGAAGTCCACAAAGTAATTCAAGAAAATGCAGAATTTTTAGATTCACATATTATATATACCAGAGATTTTAATTATGATTATTTCGGGTTTAAAACCTTAGAGCGTTCGTATTTGTTAAAAATCAATGGAAAAATTGTTGAACGTCCACAACATATGTTGATGCGTGTTTCGGTTGGAATTCACTTGAATGATTTAGATGCTGTTTTAGAAACCTATGACTTGATGTCTAAAAAATTCTTTACACACGCAACGCCAACATTATTCAACGCAGGAACACCAAAACCACAAATGTCATCTTGTTTCTTATTGTCAATGAAAGATGATAGTATTGATGGAATTTATGACACGTTAAAATCAACAGCAAAAATTTCGCAATCAGCTGGAGGAATTGGATTATCAATTCACAATGTTCGTGCAACAGGTTCATACATTCGTGGAACAAATGGAACTTCTAACGGAATTGTTCCAATGTTGAGAGTTTTCAATGATACTGCTCGTTATGTTGATCAAGGTGGTGGAAAACGTAAAGGAAGTTTTGCGGTTTATATTGAAACTTGGCATGCAGATATTTTTGATTTCTTAGACTTAAAAAAGAATACCGGAAAAGAAGAAATGCGTGCGCGTGATTTATTTTATGCCATGTGGACATCCGATTTGTTCATGAAACGTGTTGAAGAAGATACTACTTGGACGTTGATGTGTCCTAACGAATGTCCAGGATTGTATGATGTTTATGGTGATGAATTTGAAGCACTTTATACTTCATATGAGGCGCAAGGAAAAGGAAGAAAAACTATTCGTGCTCGTGAACTTTGGGAAAAAATTCTTGAATCGCAAATCGAAACAGGAACGCCATACATGTTGTATAAAGATGCAGCAAATAGAAAATCGAACCAAAAGAATTTAGGAACCATTCGTTCTTCAAATTTGTGTACCGAAATCATGGAATATACTTCTGAAGATGAAATTGCAGTATGTAATTTGGCTTCGATTTCGTTACCAATGTTTGTAGAAGATGGAAAATTTGACCACGAATTGCTATATAATGTTACTAAACGAGTAACGCGTAACTTGAATAAAGTTATCGATAGAAATTACTATCCAGTAAAAGAAGCTGAGAATTCAAATTTACGTCATCGTCCAGTTGGATTAGGCGTTCAAGGTTTGGCAGATGCTTTTATCATGATGAGAATGCCATTTACAAGCGATGAAGCAAAACAATTGAATCAAGAAATTTTTGAAACAATTTATTTTGCAGCGGTAACAGCTTCGATGGAATTGGCAAAAGAAGAAGGACCATATTCTACCTTTGAAGGTTCACCAATTTCACAAGGTGAATTCCAATACAATCTTTGGGGATTAAAAGACGAAGATTTATCCGGTCGTTGGGATTGGGCAAGTTTACGTAAAGAAGTAATGAAAAATGGTGTTAGAAACTCGTTATTATTAGCGCCAATGCCAACTGCTTCAACATCTCAAATTCTTGGAAATAATGAAGCGTTTGAACCATATACTTCAAATATTTATACTCGTCGTGTATTATCAGGGGAATTTATTGTGGTAAACAAACATTTGTTATACGATTTAGTGGAAAGAGGTTTGTGGAACGAAACGTTGAAGCAAGAAATCATGCGTCATAATGGTTCGGTTCAAAATATCGACCAAATTCCTGATGATTTGAAAGAATTGTACAAAACAGTTTGGGAAATGTCAATGAAAGATATTATTGATATGTCGCGTCATAGAGGATATTTTATTGACCAATCGCAATCGTTAAACTTGTTTATGCAAGATGCTAACTATGCAAAATTAACATCAATGCATTTCTATGCTTGGAAATCGGGCTTAAAAACAGGTATGTATTACTTGAGAACGAAAGCAGCGGTTGATGCTATTAAATTTACATTAAACAATGATAAAAAAGCAGAACCAATCGCAGAAAAACCTGAAGCAGTTGCTGTAGAAGTTGTTGCACCGGTTGAAAATGGAGAAATGACTGCTGAAGATTTTGCTGCAATGATAGAAAGAGCAAGAAATGCAGCCGGAACCGGTGGCGATGATTGTGAAATGTGTGGCTCATAATTAGAAATGAATAAAAATAAGTAATAAAGAAAACAGCTATCATTAAGGATGGCTGTTTTCATTTAATTACCTTTGGCATAAATAGAAAAAAATGGCAAAAGAAAAAAAAGGAGTTTATACTGGAATTATTGAAAAAGACGAACACGGCAATTATTTTTGCGGTGAATATTTGTTGGATTATCAATATACCATAAAAAACTTTAAGCTTGGCGATGAAGTAAACATCAAATCGGTGATTGAAAACCCAAGTGATAAAAGCTATAATTTATATCCTAAGAAATCCAAAAACTTCTTTTTGTCAAACGATAAGGAATAAAAATGTTTTCGCTAAAAAGAACCACTTCTGATAATTCTGATTTTAATGCATTAGTTGCACAATTAGATGCTTATTTAGCTATTCTTGACGGTGAAGACCATGCTTTTTATGCACAATTTAATAAGTCTAGTTTATTAAAAAATGCTTTGGTTTGTTATGAAAATACTATTCCCGTAGGCATTGGCGCTTATAAAGAATATGATGCAAATACCGTTGAAATAAAAAGAATGTTCACTTTGCCAGAAGCTAGAGGAAAAGGAATTGGTTTTAAAATTCTAAATGAATTGGAAAATTGGGCAATAGAAGAAGGTTATACAATAGCAATTCTTGAAACAGGACATTTGCAAAAAGACGCTATTCATCTATATCAAAAATCGGGTTATGAAATAATTGAAAATTATGGTCAATACATTGGAGTAGAAAATAGCGTTTGCATGAAGAAATCGTTAAAATAAACTACTTTAACATTTAACATCTAATATCTGAAATCTAATATTTATGATGAACTGGGAACAACTTTTATCTTTAAAACGTCAAGGCGACAAAGGAAAACGTTTACGAATAGAGCAAGACGACACACGTTTAGGTTTTGAAGTAGATTACGACCGAATTATTTTTTCGTCACCATTTAGAAGTTTACAAGATAAAACACAAGTCATTCCGTTATCAAAAACCGATTTTGTGCACACACGTTTAACGCATAGTTTAGAAGTTTCAGTTGTTGGTCGTTCAATAGGACGATTAGTTGGTAAAAAAATCATTGAGAAATATCCACATTTACACGATGTTCACGGTTTTCAAGCGAATGATTTTGGTGCAATTGTTGCCGCGGCATGTTTAGCACATGACATAGGAAATCCGCCTTTTGGACATTCGGGAGAAAAAGCCATTGGCGAATATTTTTCCATTGGAAAAGGACAACAGTTTAAAAGTCAGTTAACCGATAAACAGTGGCAAGATTTGATTGATTTTGAAGGAAATGCAAACGGTTTTTCAGTTTTGACAAGTTCACGACCAGGAATTGACGGAAGTTTGCGTTTAACTTATGCAGTTCTGGGTGCTTTTATGAAATATCCGAAAGAAAGTTTGCCAAAAAAACCAACTAAAAATATTTCAGATAAAAAATATGGTTTCTTTCAAAGTGATGCCGTTTTTTTCAAAGAAGTTGCTGAAGAATTAGGTTTAATTCGAAATAAAACAGGAAACGATATTGGTTTTGAACGTCATCCGTTGGCTTTTTTAGTAGAAGCTGCCGATGATATTTGTTACACTATTATCGATTTTGAAGATGGAATTAACCTTGGTTTAGTTTCCGAAGATTATGCTTTGGAATATTTAATAAAATTAGTAAAAGACACCATTGATACAAAGAAATACCAAACCTTAACAACCAAAGAAGATCGAATTAGTTATTTGCGTGCTTTGGCAATTGGAAACTTAATTAACGATGCCGTTCGTGTTTTTCTAGAAAATGAGGAAGCAATTATGCAAGGTAAATTTCACTTTGCATTGACGGATAAAAGCAAATACAAGGCACAAATGGATGATATTATTAAATTGAGCGTAAAAAACATTTATCAAAGTAGAGAAGTGATTGAAAAAGAGCTTTCGGGCTACCAAATCATAAATAATTTATTGGATAAATTCATTACTGCTTACAATAATAATCACGAAGGAAAATCTACGAACTACGACAAATTATTATTAAAAATTCTTCCAGAAAAACATCATCTCGAGAAAGATAATCTTTATGAGCGATTGCTTCACATTTGTCATTATATTTCGTTGTTAACAGATGGGAAAGCCTTGGAATTGAATAAAATAGTTACGGCTTAAAAATCGTAAACTAAACCAACGCCAAGCATTTGTTTTAATTGAATTTTTGGACCAATAGTAATTTGTTCGCCATTCAGTTCTTCTGTTGCTTTAATATCATCGTCATAAATAATATGAGCTCCAATATTGGCTTTTACATATTCGTTTACCACTAAATCAAATTTGAATTGCCAATCAACATCAATATTTCCAAATTTATTGATGTAATCAGAATAAAGACTAACTCTATTTTCCCAAATGATGTTTTTGAAAACTTCTTTTTTGTATTGACTAGTTACCAAAAAACCAAGTTCCATTCGGTATAATTCACCTTCAGTCAGCAAATTTCCGTCAACATCATAAGTTGCTTTTTTAACTCCAAACGCTCCTTGATTGGCTAATTTTTGGTCTAAAACTAAAGTGGTTTTCATAGTCAAAGGCGAAATATATACAGAGAATTTTTCAGCTTTATTGTTGTATTCAGAACCAGTACCTAAGAAAAAATATGCCGGAGCAAAAGGTTTTGAAATTGCATTTGTAGTGTTTGGATATGCATAACCATTTGTAAATTGAGTACTAAAATTAAATTTAGCAGTTGTATACCAATGAGTCAAAGTATCTTTTCTGTATCCCAAAGTTGAGTTGAATTTTATAGCATCATCAGTTTTTCTGAGTTCAATTCCATCTTGTTTATTAACTCCGTATCTAATGATTAATTCGTTTACCCATTTTAGATTATTCTTATTGTATTTTCTAATAAAATCGCCTTTTAATAAACCCGAAATTGAACTCACACCTCCAGCATTCCAATTTACAAAAGCAATTTGTGAAATGTCTAAACCAACGGTATTTTTTTGTTTCCAAAACGAGATGGAATCTTTTTTTGGAATAGTTTGTTCTTGAGAAAAAGTTGTAGATGAAATGATTAAAATTAGGAGAAATAAACTTGACTTAAAAAATTTCATTGCGCTAATACTTAAATTTTTGGCAAAAATCGGTTTTTCAATATTTAGAAAAAAGTAATTCTAAACTTTTAACGTCAATTTTACATATTTTTTGCAATTCTTCTATAGTTCCGTGTTCAATAAAAGCATCGGAAATACCCAGATTTTTGATAGAATTTGTATAATTATTAGCTATTGCAAACTCACAAATGGCAGAACCAAATCCGCCTTTTACAACACCATCTTCTATTGTAATAATATGATGGAAATTTCCAAAAATTTCATGTAAAAGCATTTCGTCCAATGGTTTTACAAAACTAAAATCATAATGGGCAAAATCATTTTTATTTGAAAGATTTTCAATAGCTTGTGATGCATTAGTTCCAATAAAACCATTAGACAAAACAGCAACTTTAGTTCCTTTTTTCAATAAATGTGCTTTACCTATTTCTATTTTTTGAAATTTTGATTTTGAAATTTTAAAGTTTGGAATTTTTCCTCTACCACGAGGATAACGAATTGCTATTGGATGATTTAATCCTAATGAAGCTGTGTAAAGTATATTTTGTAAATCTAATTCGTCTTTTGGTGCATAAATAATCATGTTAGGAATGCATCTCAAATAAGCCAAATCAAAAACACCATGATGAGTTGCACCATCTTCACCAACAATTCCAGCTCTGTCTAAACAGAAAATAACAGGAAGATTTTGTAATGCTACATCATGAATTACTTGGTCATAAGCACGTTGTAAAAAAGTGGAATAGATGTTACAAAAAACAATCATACCTTGAGTTGCCATTCCTGCGGCTAATGTTACCGCATGTTGTTCGGCAATGCCAACATCAAAAGCTCTATCTGGAAAAGCATCCATCATAAACTTCATCGAACTTCCGCTTGGCATTGCGGGTGTAATTCCGACGATGTTTTTATTTTTTTTGGCTAACTCAACTAAGGTTAACCCAAAAACATCTTGAAATTTCATTGGTAGATTTTCTTCCGATTTTGGAATAATTTCACCTGTTATGGCATCAAATTTTCCTGGAGCATGGTATTTTACTTGATCTTTTTCGGCTTGTTGTAAACCTTTCCCTTTGGTAGTAATAATGTGCAAAAATTTTGGGCCTTTTACTTTTTTCAATCGTTCCAATTCAGAAATCAAAGCATCAAAATCATGACCGTCGATTGGACCAGAATAATCAAAATTCAAAGATTTAATCATATTATTCTGTTTCGGATTTTTACCTTCTTTAACTGAAGTTAAATAGTTTTTCAAAGCACCAACACTTGGATCAATTCCAATGGCATTATCATTTAAAATTACCAGCAAATTAGCATCAGTAACACCAGCATGATTCAATCCTTCAAAAGCCATTCCGCTGGCAATGGAAGCATCACCGATAACCGCAATATGATTTCTTTTTTCACCTTTCAATTTTGAAGCAATTGCCATTCCTAAAGCAGCAGAAATTGAAGTAGAAGAATGACCAACGCCAAATGTGTCATAAATACTTTCACCACGTTTAGGAAAACCTGAAATTCCGCCTAATTGTCTGTTAGTATGAAATCGTTCTTTTCGTCTGGTTAAAATTTTATGTCCATAGGCTTGATGACCAACATCCCAAACCAATAAATCATTTGGGGTATTAAAAACATAATGCAAAGCAATTGTTAGTTCAACAACTCCTAAACTCGCACCAAGATGACCTTCTTTTACCGAAACAACATCAATAATAAAATCGCGTAATTCCTTTGCTAATTCAGGCAATTGAACAGTTTCCAATTTTCGTAAATCGGATGGATTATTGATGCTTTCAAGTAATTTTTTTGACATGAGACAAATGTACGAATTGAAATCGTATTTTTGTTTTATGGAAAATCCTTTTACAGACGAATATTTTATGAAAAAAGCGTTGCAAGAAGCCGAAATCGCTTTTGAAAAAGGAGAAATTCCTGTTGGTGCTGTAATTGTAATTGATAATAAAATCATAGCAAGAACTCATAATTTAACCGAATTATTGAATGACGTTACGGCACATGCTGAAATGCAAGCCATAACTTCAGCGGCAAATTTTATTGGCGGAAAGTATTTAAAAGGTTGTACACTTTTTGTGACTCTTGAACCTTGCCAAATGTGTGCTGGTGCTTTGTATTGGAGTCAAATTTCTAAAATTGTTTTTGGCGCTCGAGATGAACAACGCGGATTCATGAGTTTAGGAACGCAATTACATCCAAAAACAGAAGTAAAACAAGGTGTTTTGGCAGAACAAGCTTCTGAATTAATGATAAAATTTTTTGCGTCAAGAAGGAAATAATTTAGACAGAATTTTTTTCTTAAAATAAAATCTTTTCGATATACTTTTTTTCTACTTTTAACGTTATGTATTTAATTGAGGGAAAGTTACTCAAGAAAAAGTTCTAATCATTAATTCTCTATTTTAACCATGAAAAACTGTAAAGTGTTCTGCTTGTTGATTGCACTTGTTATGTGGCAATCCTGTTCCAAAAAATCAGCTGCTGATTTTGATTCCGATTTCGCTCTTTTCAAAGAATACATCACAGGTTTTTCTTCAGGTTATGTCTCGGTTCATTCTGATTTTAGAGTACAATTGGCGTTCAATAAATCCGATTGGAAACCTAATCAGGAGTTAGATGACGATTTATTCGAAATTTCTCCAAGTGTTAGCGGAAAAGTAGTTGCGCTTTCGAGTAATACTATTGCTTTTGTTCCAAAAGAGAAGTTAGAACAAAATACTTTGTATCAAATCACCTTAAAGCTTTCAAAAATCACTAATAAAGTTCCAAAAGAATTATCCAATTTTAATTTTTCTGTAAAAACCATCAAGCAAGATTTTATTGTTAACACATTGGATTTACAATCCTACAATAATGACACCTATTACCTGAATGGTGTTATAAAAACAGCGGATAAATTGAGTTTTGAAGAAGCTCAAAAACTATTAAATGTTACTCAAAATGGTGAAAAGCTGAAAATCACTTTTGACAAACCGGCAAGTTCAGATATGGAGTTCAAGTTTACTATCGAAAACATCAAACGCTTTGATGATGATAGTAAAATTAATATTGCTTGGAATGGTGATGATGTAGATATTGACCAAAAAGGCGAAGTTGATTTTCTGATTCCAGGTAAAAATCAATTCAAAGTCTTAAAGATTGATATTGGCGATGCTAATAATCAATCGATTTTAATAAATTTTTCGGATCCATTAAAAAAAGATCAAGATTTTAAAGGTTTAGTAGCGATAGAAAATACCAATAATTTGAAGTTTTCAACTATGGGTAACGTATTGAAAGTTTTCTTCAATAATGAACCAGAAAAATCAAATGTTGATAAATCATCTTCTAAAAATACTGTCGAAGTAGTTGCAGATTCTGCAGCGGTAGATACTGCGGTTGCATATGTTGAAAATTATGAAGAAGAAACAGAAGAAAAATCGTTTTCTGGAAGCAGATTGGTTGAAGTTTTTCAAGGAATTGAAAATATTGATGGTTATAAAATGAAACAGAACTATTCTGAGAATATTCTTTTTGAGCAAATAAAACCAGGCGTTAAATTTTTGAATAGCGGTTCAATTTTGCCTAGTTCAAATAATTTGAAGATTAATTTTGAAGCGGCAAATTTGAATGCAATTGATGTAAAAGTTTATAAAATATATAAAAATAACATCTTACAGTTTCTTCAGGATAACGAATTAAACGGAACTAGAAATTTGAAACAAGTAAGTCAACCTGTTGCAAAGAAAACCATTCTGTTGAAACAAAACAACCTTTTAGATTATACTAAATGGAATACTTATGCACTTGATCTTTCAAAAATAATAAAGCCTGAACCCGGAGCAATTTATCGAGTTGAATTTTCTTTTAAAAAGAAATATTCCATGTATAAGTGCGGAAATGGTTCAAGCGAATCGAGCAATGAACGCGAAAGCGATTATGAAGAAGAAGATGAAAATGATGTCAATTACAGCTATAACAATTATGATTACTATTATGAAGAAGATTATGAATGGCGAGAAAGTTTAGATCCATGTGAGGATTATTATTTTTTCAGCAACACAAAAGTTGGATTAAATGTTTTAGCATCAGATATTGGAGTTATTGCAAAACGTGGAACGGATAAATCAATTGCAATCGCTGTTAGTAATATTGTTACCACTGAACTAATTTCGGGAGCAACTGTCGATTTATATAATTACCAACAGCAAAAAATTGGTAGCAGTAATACAGATTCTGATGGTTTTGCTTCTTTTCAGTTGGATAAATACGCCTATTTTGCTGTAGTTACAAAAGGAGAAAACAGTACTTATCTGAAATTAGATGATGAATTATCTTTATCGGTAAGTAATTTTGATGTAGCTGGTGAAACACTTCAAAAAGGATTGAAAGGATACATTTATGGCGAACGTGGCGTTTGGCGACCAGGTGACACGCTGCACTTGGCGTTTATTTTAAATGATAATGCCAATAAACTGCCTTCAAAACATCCGGTAAAATTAAAATTGAATGATCCAAGAGGAAAAACTACGTTCCAAAAAGTTGTTCCTATGAATTCTATGAATCATTACAAATTTACAGTTCCAACAGAATCTAGTGCACCAACAGGAAGTTGGGAAGCTGTTGTAAGCGTTGGTGGAGCAAGATTTTACAAAAATATCAAAATTGAAACAATCAAACCAAATCGTTTAAAAATTAAAAACAGTTTCAATGAACCAATTCTTTCTGCTTCAAAAGAAAATACAAATACGATACAAGTTTTGTGGCTTCACGGTGCTGTAGCTAAAGATTTAAAAACGGAAGTTCAAGCCAAATTTTCGCAGCAAGTAACTTCGTTTAAAGGTTTTTCGAATTATGTTTTTGATGATCCAACACGACAATTTTCGACTGAAGAAATTAATATTTTTTCAGGAAAAGTTAATGATAAAGGTCAAGCAATTGTTCCAATAAAACCGAATATTAAAGAACAAGCTCCAGGAATGCTTAAGGCAGCTTTTATAACTAAAGTTTATGAAAACGGTGGCGATGTTAGTACTGATGTCGCTTCAACAAATTATTCTCCATACGTTACATATGTTGGAATAAAATCTCCACAAGAGAACCGATATGGAATGTTAGAAACTGACAAAAACAATCGTTTTGATATCGTTACGGTTGATGAAAAAGGAAAACCAAAAGCGGGTTCTAATTTAGATATTAGAATTTATCGTTTACAATCACGTTGGTGGTGGGATGCTTCAAATGATAATTTATCAAATTATAGCACTTCAAATTCAACATTAGCATATAAAAATTTTAAAATCAACACCAATAGCACTGGAAAAGGTAGTGTAGCTTTTTCAATTCCCGAAAATGATTGGGGAAGTTATTTAATTAGAGTTTTAGATTCTAATGATGGTCACGCAACAGGAATTCGGTTTTATATTGATTCGCCTTATTGGAGTGCAAGATCAAGAAATTTGGATGGAGAATCGGCTACAATGTTGCGTTTTTCAACAGATAAAACAAATTATAATGTTGGTGAAAAAGCTAAAATATTTTTCCCATCAAGCGAAGGTGGAAGAGCTTTAATTTCTATTGAAAACGGAACAAAAGTGCTTAAAACACTTTGGGCGAAAACAAATAAAGGAGAAACATCAGTAGAATTACCAATTACAGGTGATATGGCGCCAAATGTTTATATCAATATCACTCTTTTACAACCTCACGCTTCTTTAAAAAATGATTCACCAATAAGAATGTATGGAGTCGTTCCAATAGAAGTAGTGGATAAAAACACTGTTTTAGAACCACAAATTTCAATGCCAGAAGTTTTAAGACCTGAACAAACAATTGCTGTAAAAGTTTCTGAGAAAAACAAAAAAGCAATGTCCTATACCATTGCAATTGTAGATGATGGTTTGTTGGATTTAACCCGATTTAAAACACCAAACGCATGGGATAATTTCTATACTCGTGAAGCTTTAGGTGTTCGTACTTGGGATATTTTTGATGATGTGATTGGAGCATATGGTGGAAAAGTGAGTCAAGTTTTTAGCATTGGTGGTGATGCCGATTTAGGTGGTGGAAAAGCCAAAAAAGCCAACCGTTTTCAACCTGTTGTGATGTATTTTGGACCTTTTGAATTAGGTAAAGGTGAAACGAAAACTACTAAAATTAAAATTCCAAAATATATTGGTTCTGTGCGAACAATGGTTGTTGCTGCAGATTCTAAAACAAGTGCTTATGGAAAAGCAGAAAAAACAACTCCAGTTCGCAGTCCATTGATGGTTTTAGCATCGTTACCTAGAAAAATTTCACCATCCGAAAAAGTAACTATTCCAGTAACGCTATTTGCAACAGAAAAACAAATTAAAATGGTTTCATTGCAAATAAAAACCAACAATGCAGTTAAAGTGGTTGGGAAAACGAATCAAGTTGTGACTTTTTCTGAACCTGATGAAAAAATGGCCTATTTCAATTTGGAAGTTGGAAATGCTACCGGAATTGGAAAAATTCAAATTATTGCTACTTCTGGTAAAGAAAAAGCGAGTTATGATGTAGAAATTGATGTCACCAATCCAAATCCAGTTACAACTGATTTTAAAGACGTTATTGTAGAAGCCAATAGTTCAAAAACTATTTCTTGGGAAAGTTTTGGTGTTGCAGGAAGCAATCAAGCAAAGTTGGAAATTTCTTCAATGCCAACTATTGATTTTGGGCGAAGAATGCAATATTTAATTCAATATCCACATGGTTGTGTAGAGCAAACAACATCATCTGTATTTCCTCAACTATATTTGAATGATGTTTTGGATTTAGACAGTTCACGAAAATTTGCAATTCAAAAAAACATCACTGCAGGCATTCAACGATTGAGTAATTTTCAATTACCAAATGGAGGTTTCTCTTATTGGCCAGGAAATTCAGAAGCAGATGATTGGGGAAGTTCATATGCCGGACATTTCTTGATAGAAGCAGAGAAAAAAGGGTATGTGATGCCAATTAATTTTAAAAACAAATGGATTTCATACCAACAACGAATGGCAAAACAATGGAGATTTGACAAGCAATATGGCAATGATTTAGCGCAAGCCTATCGTTTATATACTTTGGCAGTTGCTGGTTCACCCGATTTAGCATCCATGAATAGATTGCGAGAAACAGTTGGAATTTCTAACGAAAGTAAATTACGTTTGGCAGCAACTTATGCTTTAATTAAACAAGATTCAGCTGGATTAGCTTTGTTAAGTAAATCATTTATTGATGAACAAACCGACGAATATTATTATTCCTATTATGGCTCAAGAGAACGAAACCGTGCGATGGCTTTAGAAACTTTGATTTTATTAGGTCAAAAACAGAAAGCCTTTGAAATGGCAACTAAATTGGCAAAAAGTCTTTCGAGTAATCAATGGATGAGTACGCAAACTACGGCTTATGGACTATTTGCTATGTCGAAATTTGCTTTGAATAATGGTACAAAAGGAATTATTGCACAATATACCAATGGAGGAAAAACAGTAGAAATTAATACCCAAAAAACGATTTCTCAACGTGATTTAGTTGTAATATCATCCAAAAATTCTGTTACGATTAAAAACAAAAAGAATAATACTTTGTTCGTTAGAGTTTTGAATAGCGGAATACTTCCTTTTGGAAAAGAGCAAGTTATACAAAATAATGTTAAAGCTAGTGTTGCTTTTGTAGACAGAAAAGGGAATTCAGTTTCTGTTTCTAAAATAAAACAAGGCACAGAATTCATAGCTGAGGTTACGATTTATAATCAAAAAAATGAAAGAGTTGATAATATAGCTTTAACGCAAATTTTGCCTTCTGGTTTTGAAATTGTCAATACACGTTACACCGAATTTGGTGAAGCAACTACCAATAATGCCGATTATATTGACATTCGTGACGATAGAGCGAATTATTATTTTGGTTTAAAAGCTTATGAAACACGTAAGTTTAAAATACTATTGAATGCGTCTTATTTAGGAAATTATTATTTACCAGGTTTACAATGCGAAGCCATGTATGATAATACGTTTTTAGCTAGAAGCAAAGGTCAATGGATTGAAGTAGTAAAATAAAAAATTAAAAACCCTTTCGGAGTATTCCGAAAGGGTTAATTTACTAGAAATGAAAACCAAAATCAGTACTTTTTGGAATAAAATAAAAGTTTACTTCAAAAACAATCCTAAGAAATGCATCGCTGTTATTCTTTTGTTGTTGGGTTACTATTTTTCGTTGCCAAGAACACTTTTTGAAGAACCTTATTCAACTGTAATTGAAAGTAACGAAGGCGAATTATTAGCGGCAAAAATTGCTCGTGATGGTCAATGGCGATTTCCTGCAAAAGATAGTATTCCAGATAAGTTTAAAAAATGTATTGTTTATTTTGAAGACGAACATTTTTATCATCATTCTGGGTTTAATCCTGTTGCAATGGCCAAAGCTATTCAGCAAAACAGAAAAGCAGGGAAAGTTGTTCGTGGCGGAAGTACATTAACCCAACAAGTTATTCGTTTGGCAAGAAAAAATAAGAAGCGAACTTATTTTGAAAAAGCTATCGAAATTATTTTGTCAACACGATTTGAACTTCGTTGTTCAAAGGAAGAAATTTTGAATTTATATGCAGCTCATGCACCATTTGGTGGAAATGTAGTAGGTTTAGAAATGGCGTCTTGGCGTTATTTTGGGGTACAATCACATCAATTATCCTGGGCAGAAACCGCAACTTTAGCAGTTTTACCTAATGCACCAAGTTTAATTTATCCGGGTAAAAATCAAATAAAATTGCAGAAAAAGAGAAATGCGCTTTTAAAGAAATTATTTGATGAAAAAGTTATCGATAAACTAACGTATGAGCTTTCCATTCAAGAACCATTGCCGCAAAAACCATATGATGTTCCGCAGATAGCCCAACATTTATTGCAAAAAGTAGCCAAAACCAATGAAGGGAAACGAATAAAAACTACAATTTCTTATTCAATTCAAAATAGAGCAAATCAAATAGCACAATACTATTACAATCAATACAAACAAAACGAAGTTCATAATTTAGCTATTTTAGTTATTGATGTTAAAAACAGAAATATTGTAAGTTATGTTGGAAATTCGCCAACGGATAATGAACATAATAAAGATGTTGATATTATCAGTGCACCAAGAAGTACGGGAAGTATTTTGAAACCCTTTTTATTTGCTTCTATGATTGATGATGGGGAATTGTTGCCTAATACTTTGGTTGCAGATATACCAACACAAATTTCAGGTTATACACCGCAGAATTTCAATAATTCTTTTGATGGTGCAGTTCCAGCGCAACGTGCTTTGGCACGTTCACTAAATATTCCAGCGGTTTTAATGTTGCAAGAACATGGTGTAAATAAATTCTATGAATTATTGCAACAATTCAAGCTTCGAAACATTAATAAATTGCCCGATCATTATGGCTTATCTTTAATTCTTGGTGGTGCAGAAAGTAATCTTTGGGATTTATGTCGAACTTATTCTAATCTAACAGGAACGTTAAATTATTTCAATCAATCGAATGGGAAATATCGAAGTAATGAATTTGTAGAATTGAATTATAGAAATGGTTTTAAGCAAGATTTCGGAACTTCTGGTTTTCAAAAAGAGATATTAAGTGCTGGTTCTATTTATTTAACTTATAATGCCATGAAAGAAGTTAATCGACCTGAAGGCGATGAAGCATGGAAGTTTTATGATTCGGCTTTGCAGATTGCATGGAAAACTGGAACAAGTTTTGGAAATCGCGATGCTTGGGCAATCGGGACCAATTCAAGATATGTTGTTGGCGTTTGGGTAGGAAATGCCAATGGCGAAGGAAGACCAGAATTGACTGGAGTTACTAATGCTGCGCCAATACTTTTTGATGTTTTTAATTTATTACCTAGAAAAAATTGGTTTCAAGCACCATTAAACGATTTAGAATCTGCCGAAGTATGTAAACAAAGTGGTTATTTAGCACAAGATGATTGTCCGAAAATGAAACAATTAATTACAAAAGTTGGTAAAAAAACAGCCATTTGTCCTTATCATAAATGGGTTCATTTGGACAAATCGGAACAATTTAGAGTAAATAGTGATTGTGAATCAGTAGAAAATATGGTCAATAAAAAATGGTTTATTCTTCCGCCTGTAATGGAATGGTATTATAAATCGCAACATATTGATTATAAAACGTTACCACCATATCGTTATGATTGTCAACAATACCAACAAGCATCGATGGATTTTATTTATCCGAAACCGAATAGTAAAATTTATTTGGCAAAAGATTTTTATGGAAAAATTCAACCTGTTATTCTCAAAATTGCACATTCTAATAGAGAATCAAAATTATTCTGGTCATTAGACAATCAGTTTTTGGGCGAAACACAAACGTTTCATGAAATGCCAATAAAACCCGAAACAGGAATACATTACATCACCGTTACAGATGAATTTGGGAATGAAATCAAACGAAAAATTGAAATTATTAACGAGTAATTTTTGTTAAGTTCTGTTGTTTAGAGAAATTGTTCTTTACTTCAGAGAATTGGTTTCCTTTTTTAGAGAATTAGTTCCCTTATTTAGAGAACTCACGTCGTTAATTAGAGAACTAATTCGTTTCGGAAGAGAACTAACTTCTTAATTTAAGAGAACTACTTTCCTTAATTAGAGAATTACTTCCCTTTTTTAATAAACTAGTTTCGTAAGTAAGAGAACAAGTTCTCTTCGGAAGAGATGTTGTCTTTTTATTAAAAAATAGGCACAAAAAAACCGCCAATCTTTCGAAAAGCGGTTTTTATTTTTTCTATATTTTCTTTCCTTCTTCGTCGAAGAAATGATATTCTAGATACGTGTAAGCGTCACGAGGTATGATTTTCACCCATTTTTTATGTTCAAAAAGCCATTTTGAACGTAAAGATGGAAAACCTTTTTTAAGGTATGCTGCCACAAAAGGATGCACATTTAGTTTTATCTTTTTATGGTCTTTAATAATTTTTTCAAGATCAGAAGTAATGTTATCAATTATCGAAATCGGTGCTTCCACATCACTCGATAGATTGTTTGGGTTTTCTTCTCTTGTTTCAATATTGACTTCTGGTCTTACGCGTTGACGTGTTATTTGAACTAATCCAAATTTACTTGGCGGTAAGATTTTATGTTTGGCTTTATCGTCATCCATTTCTAGTTTCAAGAAATCATACAACACTTTTCGATTGTCTGGATTTTGCATATCGATAAAATCGACAACAATAATTCCACCCATATCTCGAAGTCGTAGTTGGCGAGCAATTTCTGCTGCTGCAATCATATTAACTTCTAAAGCTGTGTCTTCTTGGTTAGAAGCTTTGTTTGAGCGATTTCCACTATTTACGTCAATAACGTGAAGAGCTTCAGTGTGTTCTATAATTAGATACGCACCTTTGCTCATGGAAACAGTTCTTCCAAAGGATGTTTTTATTTGTCGCTCAATGTGATATTTTTCAAAAAGCGGAACATCTTTGGATTGATAAAGTTTAACTATTTTTTGTTTCTCCGGAGCTATTTCGGCTAAATAGTCCTTTGTTTCTTGGTACAACTCCTGATCGTCTGTTAATATACTAGTAAAAGTATCATTAAAAACATCTCTTAATATTGAAGAAGCTTTGTTTAACTCTCCTAATACTTTTGACGGATGATGAGCAGTTGGTAATTTTTTACACATTGCAGTCCATCTATTCATTAATGACTGCAAATCTTTTTCTAATTCGGCTATACTTTTGCCTTCGGCTACTGTTCTCACAATAACCCCAAATCCTTTTTGTTTAATTGATTGAACTAGTTTTTTCAAACGGTCTTTTTCTTCTTTTGATTCTATTTTTTGAGAAACAGAAACTCTATCCGAAAAAGGAACCAATACTACATATCGACCAGCAAAGGAAAGTTCTGCACTTATCCTTGGACCTTTTGTAGAAATAGGTTCTTTGACCACTTGAACTAAAACTGATTGGTTTGCACTGATTAAATCAGCAATAGAACCATTTTTATCAATCTCTTTTTCAAATTGGAAATTTTTTAGGGAGAAATCTTTTAGTTTACCTGCGCTTACAAGTTTTATGAATTTCATATAAGAATTGAAACTTGGACCTAAATCATGATAGTGTAAAAAGGCATCTTTTTCGTAGCCAACATTTACAAAAGCAGCATTTAATCCGGCAACTGGTTTCCTTATTTTGGCAATAAAAATATCGCCAACTAAGAAGTTGCTTGTTTCTTGTTCTTTATGTAATTCAATGAGTTTTCCATCTTTTAATAAGGCAAAATCTACAGCACCTTCACTAGATCTAATAATTAGTTCTTTATTCACGGTGTAAATTTTAATCTGCAATGTCAGTTGTTAATTGTTAGCTGAAATAAATTTCAACTTTCAACTTCCAGCTTATTTTACAGATGGATTAAACATTTTTAAACAGGTATTATTACCCGATAGGAAAATTAAATTCCAATTTTTAAAACATTTTTTCAACTCATTTGATAAGTTGATACATTCTGTTTTAGCAATAGGAGGTTTTGAAATTTTCCAAATTTCAATGAACGGTTTTAAAAAAAGAAAAGTAGTTAGAGAACTACTTTTTCTTTTTGTGACGGTTAGCTCTCGCTCTCTTTTTACGTTTGTGAGTAGCTACTTTATGTCTTTTTCTTTTTTTACCACTTGGCATACAATGTAGTTTTTGTGATTAATAAATATGTTATACTGCGATTTCAGTATTTGTTTTTACAGACTCTACAAATACTTTAGCAGGTTTAAATGCTGGAATATTGTGTGCAGGGATTTTGATTGTGGTGTTTTTAGAAATGTTTCTTCCTGTTTTTTCTGCTCTAGTTTTGATAATAAAGCTTCCGAAACCTCTTAAATAAACATTATCTCCAGTTTCTAAAGAGTTTTTTACCTCTTCCATAAATGCTTCAACTGTTGCTTGAACATCACCTTTTTCAAGACCTAATTTTTCTGAAATCTTAGCTACGATATCTGCTTTCGTCATTTTTCTTTCGTATTTAAATATTATGTGAAATTTTTTGAGGTTGCAAATATATGAATTAAAAAAACAATATTTCAAGCATAATCTATTAAAATTTAATCAGATAAAGAATTATTTTTGCTAACCACATTTTAAGTATGAATTTTTCTAACACTTTAATACATTGGTATTTACAAAACAAACGCGATTTGCCATGGAGAAATACGGTTAATCCTTATCAAATTTGGCTGTCAGAAATCATGCTTCAACAAACGCGAGTTGCTCAAGGATTGCCCTATTTTTTAAAATTTATTGATCGTTTTCCAACCGTTTTTGATTTAGCAAATGCTGATGAACAAGAAGTGTTAAAACTTTGGCAAGGATTAGGGTATTATTCCAGAGCAAGAAATTTGCATAAAACGTCTCAAATAGTGGCTCTAAATTTTGAAGGTAAATTTCCGGATAATTATAATGACTTATTAGAATTAAAAGGAATTGGCGAATATACAGCTGCAGCTATTGCTTCTTTTGCATACAATGAAAACGTTCCTGTGGTTGATGGAAATGTTTTTCGTGTTTTGTCTCGTTACTTTAATATTGAAACTGATATTGCTTCTTCTGGAGCAAAAAAAGAATTCACAGCTTTAGCCAAAGAATTATTACCCGATGGAAAAACAAATTTATTCAATCAAGCAATAATGGAATTTGGAGCTTTACAATGTGTTCCAAAAAATCCAAATTGTGAAAATTGTGTTTTGAATTCTAGTTGTTTGGCTTTGAAGTTTAAAAAAGTATCCGATTTGCCCATTAAATTAAAGAAAACAAAAGTCCAAAAGCGTTTCTTTAATTATTTGATTTTTAAAGATGCGATTGGAAATACAATACTTCAAAAAAGAACTCAAAAAGGAATTTGGCATAATCTATATGAGTTTTCTTTGATTGAAACACTTGATGAGACAAGTGATTTGGAAGTAATGGAATTAATAGAAAGACAAAATTTTATCAAAAATCAAATTGAAAATATAAAGTTGTTGAATCCCATAAAAATAAATCATAAGCTTTCTCACCAACATTTATCTGTTTCATTTTGGGAAGTTCAAGTTGAAGGGAAAATTGAAAACGGAATTGACTACAAATCAGCGCTAAACTTTCCGTTTCCAATAGTCATTTATAATTTTATTTCAAAAAATTGGAAATAAATCTCAAAAAAAGTATTAAATTTGAGAGTATAATGTCTGTATAATGAGTAGTGGAACCTTGAATAAAGTAATGCTAATTGGTCATCTTGGTGACGAAATTAAGATGCACTATTTTGAAGGAGGAAATTGCATTGGAAGATTTCCTTTGGCTACTAATGAAGTTTACATTAACAAACAAACCAATGAAAAAATAACTTCTACCGAATGGCACAATTTGGTAGTAAGAAATAAAGCTGCTGAAATTTGTGAAAAATATTTATCAAAAGGTGATAAAATTTATGTAGAAGGAAGAATTAAATCGAGACAATGGCAAGCTGAAGATGGAACAACAAAATATACAACAGAAATTCAAGTAACTGAATTTACTTTTTTGACAACCAAAAAAGAGATTGAAGGTTCAAAAAATAATCAAAACATTGAGTCAAAAAACACTACTTTTGACACACCAAATCCCGAAAACGATTTACCATTTTAAAATATGTCTAACTAATATTTGTCTTATTGGATCCGGAACCCAGTCTTAGTTATATGCAAAGCATTGACACTAATTTAATTTTAGGAATTATTGGTGTTTTAATTTTATTATTTCTTTCTGCAATGATTTCGGCAGCCGAAGTAGCTTTGTTTTCTCTCAGTCCAAACGACATGAATAAATTATTTGATGAAAATCCCAGAAAAGGTGATTTGGTTTCAAATTTAATTCAAAAGCCCAAAAAACTCCTAGCAACATTACTTTTAGCAAATAATTTTCTCAACATTGGCGTTGTAATATTATTTTCTATGGTTGGAGATTCGCTTTTTGTCGGAATCGCTTCGCCAATTATAAAGTTTATAGTTGAAGTAATTTTGATTACTTTTTTAATATTGCTTTTCGGAGAAGTATTGCCAAAAATTTATGCTAGTAGAAATAACGTGAAATTTTCGGTTAAATTAGCAACACCATTATTTATATTAGATAAAGCGTTATCGCCAATAAGTTTACCAATGAGAAACATTACTGTTTTTTTGCACAACAAGTTTGGCAATCAAAAAGGCAGTATTTCGGTGGATCAATTATCACAAGCATTAGAGTTAACCTCGGACGATGATACAACTCAAGAAGAGCAAAAAATTCTAGAAGGAATCGTTTCTTTTGGTAATACCGATACCAAGCAAGTAATGAGCCCAAGAATTGATATATTTGGTTTGGATATTGAAGAAACTTTTGCTGAAATTTATCCAAAAATTGTTGAAAAAGGGTATTCTAGAATTCCAGTTTTTAATGAAAATATAGATGATATAAAAGGAGTTCTTTTTGTTAAAGATTTGATTCCACATATTCATAAAAAAGAGTTTGACTGGAAAAGTTTGATTAGAGAACCATTTTTTGTTCCAGAAAATAAAAAATTAGATGATTTGCTTAAAGATTTTCAATCAATGAAAAGTCACTTAGCAATTGTTGTAGATGAATATGGAGGAACTTCTGGACTGGTTTCATTAGAAGATATTATTGAGGAAATAGTAGGAGATATTTCAGATGAGTTTGATGATGAAAACATCAATTTTTCTCAAATTGATGATAAAAATTATCTTTTTGAAGGAAAGATTACACTGAAAGACTTTTATAGAATTATTGATGTAGATGAAGATTTATTTGAAAGTAAAAAAGGTGAAGCAGAAACTTTAGCAGGCTTTATTTTGGAGAATCTTGGAAATTTTCCAAGAAAAGGTCAAAAAATTCATTTTTCAAATCTTTATTTTACCATTGAAACAGTTGATAAAAGAAGAATAAAACAAATAAAAGTAACGTTAGAATAATGAAGATACAATTTAAATACATTTCGCTGATAATAATTACTTTTCTTTTCTGCAGTTGTAAAGATGAAGTATTGCCAAAACCAGCAAGTCAATTAAGATTGGATTATCCAATGGCTCAATATTCAATGTATGAAGATAATTGTCCATTTATTTTTGATGTTAACGATGATGTTGATGTAGAAGAAGATAAAAATTGTGGTTTTAGCATCAATTATCCTAAAATGAAAGCTACAATTTATTTGACCTATAAACCTGTAAACGGAAATATCAATAAGTTGCTACGCGATGCACAAAAATTAACTTTTGAGCATGTAATTAAAGCGGATGATATTCTAGAGCAACCATTTATAAATCAAGAGAAAAAAGTTTACGGAATGTTTTATAGAGTAAACGGAAACGCCGCTACAAATGCACAATTTTATGTAACTGATAGCATTCATCATTTTGTAACTGGTTCAGTTTATTTTAAAGCAAAACCTAATTTTGATTCAATAATGCCTGCAACAAGTTATGTTCGTGATGACATGCAACACTTAATGGAATCATTACAATGGAAATAAAAAAAAATCCAGCTAATTGCTGGATTTTTTATTTATGCTTTTACTTTTAAATCGGAGACTTTGTATGTCTTACCGTCAGCAGTTTTTTCGACTATTTCTTGAAGTTTTTCTGGTGATACAACCGCTGCATCAAAACTAACAGTAGCTTCTTTTTTTTCAAAATCTACATTAGCTTCTTGAACACCTTCAGTTTTGTTTAATTTCTTTTCTATGGTTTTGGCACAACCAATAGCACAACTCATTCCATCAATTTTAAAAGTAGCTACTTCAGGTTTTGCTACAACATTTGGTTTGCTAGATTCAGTTACTGAAGCTGTGTTTGTTTCAATTTCTGCTTTATTGCCAGTTTCTTTACAGCTTATTAATAAAAATGAACTTAAAGCTAAAGTAACCAATGAACTTGTTAATTTCATAAAAATAATATTTTTAGTATTTGTCTTTGTAAATTTTAGGACAGTACAAAAATAATTAAAAATTAAAGTTATTATTCTTAAAATAATTACAAAATTTGAAACTTGAAAATAAAACAATGAAATCACTACAATTAAAATGGGTTTATTTAATAGTTTTAGCTCTTATTTGGGGAAGTTCATTCATACTTATTAAAAAAGGATTAATTGAGTTAACTCCGTTTGAATTAGGTTCGCTTCGAATTATTTTTTCGGCAATATTTTTATTAATTGTAGGATTTAAAAGTTTGCCATCAATTCCTTTACACAAATGGAAGTATATTGCTTTAACTTCAATGCTTGGAACATTTTTTCCCGCTTATTTGTTTGCAATTGCACAAACGCAAATAAGCAGTTCAGTTAGTTCTATTTTAAATTCATTAACTCCATTAAACACTTTAATTCTTGGCGGAATAGCTTTTGGAGTTAATTTTAAAAGAACTCAAATTTTTGGAGTTTTTATAGGTTTATGCGGAACATTACTTTTGATATTAAACGGAGCAGTGCATCATCCAAATCAGAATTATTTTTATACTATTTTGGTTATTGTTGCTTCAATTTGTTATGCAACAAATGTTAATCTGATAAAAAAACATTTATCAGATGTAAAACCTTTAGCAATTACTACAGGCAATTTTTGTGTTTTACTAGTTCCTTCTTCTATTGTATTGTTTTTTACAAATTATCAGGATATTGTCAGTAATGTTGAGGTTCAAAAAGCAACACTTTATATCGTTATCTTAGGAATTATTGGAACCGGTATTGCAAATATTGTTTTTTACAAGCTAATTCAAATTTCTTCGCCAGTTTTTGCAACTTCTGTAACTTATTTAATTCCTGTTGTGGCTTTCTTTTGGGGTTTGTTAGACGGTGAATTTTTAACCCCAATACAAGTTTTAGGTGCTTTCATCATCTTGATTGGAGTTTATCTTTCTAGTAAAAAATAAAAAAAGCCGTATCAATGGATACGGCTTTTTTTAAATTCTATATTTTTTATTATTTGAAATCTTCGTCTGTAACACCTTCGTTAACTTTAACGTCAGTCAATACAAAGTTTAATTCAAATCCTTGGTTCATAGTTATAGAGTATGGGATTTTAACTCCTTTTACATCTTTATAATCACCAAAGTTAGTAGTAACAGTCATCTTTTTATCGCCTCTTTCAACTGTTTTAGCTTCTGCAACTTTTAAACCTGATTTTACATCATAGTAGTATGAAGTATTACCATCTTTAACAATGTAAGCATCACTTCCGTTGTATGGTTCAATTCCATCAAGAACTAGAGTTGTTTTTTTCATTAAAGCCAACTCATCAAAAGTTCCTGCAGTTGCTTTTTCTTCTGCATATTCTTCAGTTGTCATTTCTTTTCTTTGACCTTGTTGAACAGAATATCCGCCTTTTTCATTCACAACTTGTTTTGATAATTCACCCATTCCATCCATAGAAATTGCCATAGACGAATTTCCTTTTGCATCTTTTTTAGAAACCATTTTGATTGGCGCTGGTGCTTGAGGAATTGAAGCTGAACCTGTCATTGATAATGTTTTAACAGCAGCAACAGCTTTATCACCACCAATTGCTTTGATATAATTGTCTAAAACTGTTTTTACAGTTACTCCAGCTGGAGCAGATTTTTTCATTGCAGGTTTTTCGGTTGGATTTCCATATTTATCAAAATAGAAAATTGGAATTTTTAATTTTTCTAAAGCAGGTAATACTTCTGTTGCTTTACCAACAACTAATATTCTTAAGTTGTCTTCTAACATATATTTTTTAGCAACTCTTAAAACATCATCTGCAGTAACTGCATTAATGTTTTTAATATAGTTTTCATAAAAATCAGCAGGTAAACCTTGAGTTTGAATGTTTAAAGCGTAACGTGCAACAGTTGCAGGTTTTTCAACTTGCATAACAAATCTTCCTATGTATCCAGCTTTTACATTTTTCAAAACATCATCTGCAACTTTTTCAGTTCTAAAACGTTTTAATTCTTTTAACGCTTCAACTATTGCGCTATCAGTAACAGCGTTTCTTACTTGAGTGCTTGCTACAAATTTTCCATCATAATATTTCTCTGCATTAACAGAAGAACGTGCGCCATAAGTCCAACCATGAGCTTCTCTTAAATTCATGTTTAAATAACTATTAAAGTCACCACCATAAATTTGATTTGCAACAATTACCGGGAAATAATCAGCATCAGAAACTTTTAAACTAACTGTATTTACAATTGCTAATTCTGATTGAACAGCAT
The DNA here is from genome assembly GCF_032098525.1 of Flavobacterium sp. PMTSA4. Taxonomy (NCBI): domain Bacteria; kingdom Pseudomonadati; phylum Bacteroidota; class Flavobacteriia; order Flavobacteriales; family Flavobacteriaceae; genus Flavobacterium; species Flavobacterium capsici. Next base: position 1,904,058 of record NZ_CP134890.1, on the reverse strand, counting down.
TTGGCATGTCAACAAAGTTGATTTGCGTGTATTGAACATTTTTTGGATTAGAATATGTTAATGCTGGAGCAGTAGCTTTTACCCATGAACTAAATAGTTTTTCAACTTGTTTTTTAATTTCTTTAGGGTTTACATCTCCAACAATTACTAGATAAGCTTTTTCAGGAACAAAATAAGTTCTGTAGTTATCTTTTACATCAGCAAGAGAAACATTGTTGATTGTTTCTTCAGATAAATATTCTCCAGCTGGATGATCTTTACCATAAACTAAAACATCTTCTACTCGGTTTGCAACAGCAGAAACGCTTTTCTCTTGAGTTTTTAATCCTTCAATTAATTTGTCTTTTTCTTTGTCAAATTCTTCTTGAGTAAAATTAGGCATTAAAGCACCTTCAGCCATCAACTCTAAAATTCTTTTAGAATGTTTAGATAAACCACTAGCAGATGCACCAGAAGAAAAGAAGTTGATGTTAGCACCTAAAAAGTCAATTTCTTCATTGAATTTATCTTTAGGCGTTTTTGTTGAACCGTTACCAAGTAAACTGCTTGTTAAATTGTCAACACCTTTTTTATTACCTTCAGCATATGGTGAGTTGTCTATAGTTAAACTATAAGAAACTCTAGGTAATTTGTGGTTTTCTACAATTAATACTTTTAAACCATTTGGTAGTGAGAAAGTCTCAGGTTTTTTAATATTAATTTTTGGAGAAGGACCAGGTTTCGGCTGTGTTCTGTCTTGTGCTTGCATAGTTATTGTTAAAAACAAGCTTGATAATATAATTGCTATTTTTTTCATAATAATTTTGGTCTTAGTTTTGAGCTTTGTCTTTTGCTGGAACATAATCCAAAATCAATCTCTGATTAGGATTTAAATATTTTCTGGCTACGTCTCTAATTTCTTCTCTGGTAATTGAACGGTACATTTCAATTTCAGTATTTATCAAATTAACATCTCCATATAATAAGTAGAATGATGCTAGATTTTCTGCAACACCTTCAACACTTGAATTACTGTTCACATAGTTGTTTTCGTTGATGTTTTGAAGTTTTTGATAATCTTTTTCAGAAATTAACTCTGTTTGAAGTTTTACAATTTCTTCGTCAATTTCTTTAATTAAATCTTCAGAAGTAAAATCTCCTTGAGGTAAACCATATAATATGTATTGACCATAATCTTCTTGACTATAGTTAAAAGCTCCAATTTGTAAAGCCATTTTTTTATCGTCAACTATTTTTTTGTATAAACGAGAACTTTTTCCGTCACTTAAAATAGTAGAAATCATATCAAGAACTCTAGCATCACGAGTTTTCATAGATGGGGTTCTGTATGCAGCAACAACCATTGGTTTTTGGATGTTTGGATCTTCATATGTAGCTTTGATAGGTTGAGTAATTGGCTCTTCTACAAAAGTTTGTTTAGTAATTTTTTCTCCTCTTGGAATTGCACCAAAATATTTTTGAATCCAAGCTTTAGTTTGAGCAATGTCAATTTGACCAGCAACAACTAAAACAGAATTGTTAGGAGAATAAAACTTTTTATTAAAAGCCTGAAATTCCTCTAAAGTAGCGGCATCTAAATGTTCCATCGAACCTATTGGCGCCCAACGATAAGGATGAACTTTGAACATGTTTTTCTTAACTTGAGCTATCAAATTACCATATGGTTGATTGTCAACACGTAATCTTTTTTCTTCTTTTACAACTTCATTTTGAGTGTCAACCCCAATTTGATTGATTACTGGATGCATTAATCTTTCAGATTCCATCCATAAACCAACTTCTAAACTATTAGAAGGGAAAACTTCAAAATAATAAGTTCTGTCTTCAGAAGTGTTTGCGTTATTAGTTCCACCATTTGCTGTAACTATTTTAAACCATTCACCTCTACCAATATTTTTTGTGCCTTCAAATAGTAAGTGTTCAAAAAAGTGAGCAAACCCCGTTCTTTCTGGATTTTCGTCTTTTGAACCTACATGATACATAACTGAAGTAATTACAACTGGCGCGGATTGATCGTTATGTAAAATAACGTGCATACCGTTGTCCAAGTCGTATTCTTCAAAAGCAACTTTTTGTGCAGAAGCAATTCCACCTAGCATAAGCATTGTACTTAAAGCAATTAATGATTTTTTCATAAAGAAATGTAATTTTTTCGTTGATAGTTGTATTAGTAACAAACGATATTAATTTGTTACACCAAAAATACTTTATTTATTCCTTTTTTTAAAATTTAAGTATATTGATTCTCTTCAGGAAAGAACATTTTCAAATATTTTTAGGCAATATGTTGTATAAAAAGGAATTAGTTGTATATTTGCACTCTTAAAAAAATTAACTAAACAATTTGTTATGTACGCAATCGTAGAGATAGCAGGGCAACAATTTAAAGTAAGCAAAGACCAAAAGGTTTATGTTCACCGTTTAGCATCTGACGAAGGTTCAAAAGTTTCTTTTGACAAAGTTCTTTTATTAGATGATAATGGAAACGTAACTCTTGGCGCCCCAGCTATAGAAGGTGCTTCAGTAGAAGCCAAAGTGTTACAACACTTAAAAGGTGATAAAGTAATCGTTTTCAAAAAGAAAAGAAGAAAAGGTTACAAAAAAAGAAACGGTCACAGACAATACTTAACACAAATCGTTGTTGAGGGAATTCTTGCTTCAGGTGCTAAGAAAAAAGCAACTAAAAAAGCAGAAGTTGAAGTAGCTGAGGTAACTGAAGAAGTAAAGCCAAAAGCAAAAGCAACAAAAAAACCAAAAACTGAAGAATAATTAACATTTAAAAACTAAAACGTCATGGCTCATAAAAAAGGTGTCGGTAGTTCGAAAAATGGTAGAGAATCAGAATCGAAACGTTTAGGCGTTAAGATTTATGGTGGACAAGCTGCAATTGCTGGTAATATCATCGTAAGACAAAGAGGTTCTAAACATAATCCAGGTGAAAACGTTTACATGGGTAAAGATCATACTTTACATGCAAAGGTTGATGGAGTTGTTAAATTTCAGAAAAAAGGTGATGATAAATCATTCGTTTCTGTAATTCCATTCGAAGCATAAGAATTACTCTTATTGAAATACAAAACCCGTTTCTGAAAAGAAACGGGTTTTTTGTTTTGTGTAATATTTCAAAATAAAAAACCCTCACATTTCTGCAAGGGTTTGATATATATCTAATCTGAAGATTAGTATCTGTAATATTCTGGTTTAAATGGACCTTGAACATCAACTCCAATATAAGCAGCTTGCTCATTGTTTAAAGTTTCTAATTCAACACCTAATTTTGCTAAGTGAAGAGCAGCAACTTTTTCATCTAAATGTTTAGGCAACATGTACACTTCATTTTTATAAGCCGAACTATTTGTCCATAATTCAATTTGAGCCAAAGTTTGGTTAGTAAATGAGTTACTCATTACAAAACTTGGATGACCAGTTGCACAACCTAAGTTTACCAAACGACCTTCCGCTAAAATGATAATGTCATTTCCGTTAACAGTATATTTATCAACTTGTGGTTTGATTTCAATTTTAGTCGAACCATGATTTTTGTTTAACCACGCCATATCAATTTCATTATCGAAGTGACCAATGTTACAAACAATCGTTTTGTCTTTCATTTGTTCAAAATGAGAACCAACAACGATATCTTTATTTCCAGTAGTTGTAATGATGATATCAGCATTAGCTACAACTGTGTTTAATTTTTTCACTTCAAATCCATCCATTGCAGCTTGTAAAGCACAAATTGGGTCAATTTCTGTAACAGTTACAATTGATCCTGCGCCTCGGAAAGATGCTGCTGTACCTTTTCCAACATCACCATAACCACAAACAACAACTCTTTTACCAGCTAACATAATATCAGTTGCACGACGAACCGCATCAACAGCAGATTCTTTACAACCGTATTTGTTATCAAATTTCGATTTAGTAACTGAATCATTTACATTAATTGCTGGCATGTATAATGTTCCATTTTTCATTCTTTCATACAAACGGTGAACACCAGTTGTAGTTTCTTCTGATAATCCTTTGATTCCTGGAATTAATTCTGGGTAACGGTCAAAAACCATGTTAGTTAAATCACCACCATCATCCAAAATCATGTTTAATGGTTTTCTGTCTTCACCAAAGAAAAGTGTTTGTTCTATACACCAATCAAAATCTTCTTCGTTCAAACCTTTCCAAGCATACACTTGAATTCCCGCAGCAGCAATTGCAGCAGCAGCTTGATCTTGAGTCGAGAAAATGTTACATGATGACCAAGTAACTTCTGCTCCAAGAGCAATTAATGTTTCGATTAATACAGCAGTTTGAATGGTCATGTGAAGACAACCTGCAATTCTTGCTCCTTTTAATGGTTGTGTTGCACCATATTCTGCACGAAGTGCCATTAACCCAGGCATTTCAGCTTCTGCTAGTTCAATTTCTTTTCTTCCCCAAGCTGCAAGGTTAATGTCTTTAACTTTGTAAGCTACGAACGGTAAAGTTTGTGTACTCATCTATAATTTATTTATATTAGCTAAAATTTTTTGCAAATTTACGTAATAACCTTTCATCTAACAAAGATTTCCGAGATTTTTGTGAATTGTTTAAAAGTTTAATTTTCTGAATAACAATTAAGTAATTTAATTTCAATGCCACTTTTTCAAATCAATACTATCGAATCACATACTGTAGTTTATGTTTGGAAGATTACCGAATCGTTCAACGAACTTTTTCGTTCGGTTGTTTTGAAGGATGTTTCGTTGGCAAGAGTTGAAAACATGAAAGCAGAAAGTCATCAAAAAGGATTTTTAGCTGTTCGGAAATTACTATCAGAAGCTGGATACGATGATTTTGATTTGTATTATGATGAATTTGGCAAGCCACATTTGAAAGATGGAAAAAATATTTCTATTTCACATTCTAATGATTTCTCAGTTATTGCAATTAGTGATGTGAATTTGGGTATAGATTTGGAAATTTTAAAAGATAAAACCTTAAAATTGGCACCAAGATACATGGATGTTTCTCATTTGGAAAATCTGAATGGGCAAGAAAAACTTCAAAAAGCAACGGTAGTTTGGGGAATTAAAGAATCAATTTTTAAAATAAAAAACGAACCTGGAATTAGTTTTAAAGACCATATTTTTGAAAATGAATTTCACCTTTCGGATAAAAAATGTGTCACCGAGCTTCGATTTGAAAATAAAAAAGAGCTGTTTGATATTCAATTCTATTTTATAGAAAATTATTCATTGGTAATAGCTTTTGAAAAAAACTAATGAAAAACATTTACCAAAATATTGTAACAGCTAAAGAGAATAATCAAAAGTTACTAGCCATTCTTCTTGATCCAGAAAAATTGCAACAGAACCAGATAGCATCAATTGGTGACAAAATAAAAAAATCACCTGCAACACATATATTGATTGGCGGTAGTTCGTTTGAAGGAACTCATCTGGATGAATTAATAAAAGAACTTAAAAAATTCCTCCAACTTCCGATAGTTTTATTTCCCGGCAATCCTTCGCAAATTTCTGCCCATGCTGATGGAATTTTGTTTTTAATGTTACTTTCAGGTAGAAATCCTGATTATTTAATAGAACATCAAGTAAATGCTGTCCCGATATTGGAGAAAACCAATTTAGAAGTCATTTCTACGGGTTATATTTTAATTGAAAACGGTCATCAATCGGCGGTGGAACGTGTTAGTAAAACCAAACCAATACCGAGAACTAATATTGAATACGTGATGCAAACTGCAAAAGCAGGCGAATATATTGGCAACAAACTAATCTACCTCGAAGCAGGAAGTGGTGCCAAAGAATCCATTCCTCATGAAATGATTGCAAAAGTTGCTAAAACTATCACTATTCCCTTGATTGTTGGTGGTGGCATTCGTTCTAAGAAACAAATTGAAGATGCTTTTGAAAATGGCGCCGATATGGTAGTCATTGGTACTGCGTTTGAAAACGATATAACTTTTTTTGACTAATGCTAGAATACCTTTTTGCTCAATATGAAAATTATCCAACTTTCGAGATAATTTTAGAAATAATAGCCGTTCTGTTCGGTTTATTGAGCGTATGGTATGCCAAGAAGAACAATATTTTAGTATTCCCAACAGGATTAATAAGTACCATGATATATGTATATCTGTTGTGGAAATGGTCATTACTGGGCGATATGATTATCAATGGATATTATGTAATCATGAGTATTTATGGATGGTATCACTGGACACGGAAGAAAGAAAACGTTATTGAATTCCCTATTGATAAAGCCACAATAACAGAGCGCAATTGGTCGGTGTTCATCTTCATTACTTCCATGATATTTGTAGTTCTGGTCTACGATTACTTTGATAAATTTACCTCGTGGACCGCTTATGTTGACACGTTAACCACCGGGATTTTCTTTGCCGGCATGTGGTTAATGGCTAAACGAAAAATCGAGAACTGGATTTTATGGATAATTGGCGATATCATATCAGTTCCTTTATATTTTTGCAAAGGATACACTTTTACTAGCATCCAATACATTATTTTTACTATTATTGCGGTTTACGGATATTTAGAATGGAAGAGAATTTTACAGCGAAGAAACAATTAATCGATACCTACGGATTTACCGAAACTGATTTTGAGCAAATCAACAATCATGGGGTATCTTTGTCTACTATTATTGAACAAATAACTATTTTCAATCACGGGATATCCAGTATTGTTTTAGACCGACCTGCAAAAATTGACGATGGTATTCTAAAATTGAACCAAGAAGAATTTGAAAAACTGGCCAGCTATTTTGATGCAAACAAATCAAATTTAAAAATAAAGAAGTTCGTTCCGGCTTCGGGTGCTGCCACTAGGATGTTTAAGTTTCTTAACGAGTTTTTGAATGAGTTCGACCACGAGAATGAGTCGATTAACGCATACATTAACAGAAAAAAAGACAAAAATTTGCCTGTCTTTCTGGCCGGTATCGAGAAGTTTCCTTTTTATGAAAAGGTTAAAAGTAAATTAAAGGAAATTTATCCCGAGTATTACTCCTTAGAAAGTCATGAAAAAAGCTATCGTTTCATCAAAACCATGCTTACTCATCCTGAGTTTAACTTTGGTGAAAAGCCAAAGGCTTCTCTAGATTTTCACAAATACCAATCGCATATTGCAACGCCTATCGAAGAACATTTGAATGAATGTGCCTATTATGCTAGCTCTAATGCAGTGTCTAATCTTCATTTTACTATTTCCGAAAATCACCGTCATTTGTTTGAAAACATCATCCATGAAGTTAAGGATAAAGTAGAACAAAAATCGAATACCAAAACCGAAATCAATTTTTCGTATCAAGATAAAAGCACCGACACTATTGCGGTAAATTTAGACAATCAACCTTTTAGAAGCGAAAACAACGAATTGCTCTTTCGTCCAGGTGGTCATGGTGCGTTGATAAATAACTTGAATCAGCTTGATTCAGATGTTATTTTCATCAAAAATGTAGACAATGTGATTCAAAACCATATTGCCGAGATTTCGTTGTATAAAAAAGCCTTGGCGGGGAAATTGATTGAAATTCAAAGTCAAATCTATGCCTATCTGAATGCTATTGATAGCAACCAAGTTACCGAAAAAGAGTTGACGGATATTGTTGCGTTCATGGATAAAAAACTCAACATCAAGCTTTACGAAGGTTTTGATAAATATACGTTTGACAATAAGCTTCAATCTATAAAAAATAAACTAAACCGACCAATTCGAGTATGTGGTATGGTGATTAATGAAGGCGAACCTGGCGGCGGACCGTTTTGGGTTATTAGTCCGAAAGGAAATATTTCGTTGCAAATAGTGGAAAGTTCTCAGATAGACCTTGAAAACAAAAACCAATTGGAGCTTCTTAGAGCTTCTACTCATTTCAATCCTGTTGATTTAGTGTGCAGCATCAAAAACTACCAAGGCGAAAAGTTTGATTTAACCCAATTTATAGACCATAACGCTGGTTTTATTGTCACCAAAAACCGAAATGGAAAAGAGGTGAAGTCGTATGAATTACCAGGTTTGTGGAACGGAGCTATGGCCAAATGGATTACCGTTTTTGTAGAAGTGCCGCTCATTACGTTCAACCCCGTGAAAACCGTGAACGACTTACTAAAACCGGCACACCAACCGCAATATGAAAACTGATACACTACTGGCAGAGTTGACCTATAAAGCGGTGCGAAGTTCGGGTGCTGGCGGTCAAAACGTAAACAAAGTATCTTCAAAAGTAGTGCTGACCTTTGATTTAACCAACACTTTGGCGTTTACCGATGCCGAAAAAGAACGCCTGCAAACCAAACTCGCCAAAAAACTCTCGTCCGAAAACCTGTTGATACTAACCTGCGACGAAGACCGAAGCCAACGCAAAAACAAAGAGTTGGTAACCAAACGATTTTTGGCACTCATCGAAAAAACATTAGTCGTACCCAAGAAGAGAAAGGAAACCCAAGTGCCAACCGCCGTAAAAGAGAAACGCATCAAGGACAAAAAAACCATTTCGGAAGTAAAACAAAACCGAAAGAAGCCTGATTTTTAAATTCGAACACGCTTTCTATATTTTAAAAGGAATTTTTTCGCTCAACAAACATGCCAAATAGGACAAATCTCCATAAAAAAAGGTACAAAAAGCAAAAAAGTCAATAATAACAGCACTTCACAAGGTTTTTTGCTTTCCATTTTGCTTTAAATTTTCTGTTTTTTAGCACGGAAAGGTCATGCTTTACGTATAAATCATATCCTTTCCGTTCTGGGAGACCATACTTTAGACTCAAATCATATCCTTTCCGTTCTGTGAGACCATACTTTAGACTCAAATCATATCCTCACAGACCTGTGAGACCATACTTTAGACGTAAATCATATCCTTTCCGTTCTGGGAGACCATGCATTAGACGTAATGTATATCCTTTCCGTTCTGGGAGGAATGCATTTGGTTATCATTTTTTGCAAATTTTACCCAATTGGAAGTTATTTTGATAAAATTTGGGCACTAAAATTTCGGAGGGTACTTATTTTAAAAAGCGAAACTATTTTTTTGTTTCGAAAGGTTTCATTTTTATGGTCAAATTGTATGAATGACAAGCTAAAATTTTTTCGCCTAAAAAAAATCTTAATTCTAACTACTCTAATCTTACTACTTTTTTATACATTTGTCGCGTCTCAAAAGGGGTGCTAGATTCTGAAGCAAGTTCAGAAATTTGGCTGAGATTATACCCAATGAACTTAGAACAGGTAATGCTGTTTAAGGAAAAGTGACAAAACAGAGTGCACGCTGAACTTTGTCACAGGAAAACAAACATTTTATTTTTAACCAAGAATAATTACCTCTTTTTATTCGTAACAATTTTACGAATGGAAATTTTATTCACAATCAGAAAAAAGAAAAAAGAGCGTAGAAAAAAGACGTTTCTGTTTATTCTTGCTTCTAGCTTCTTGTCTCTTGCTTCTTTCTCTCAACAAACAGTGCAAGACACCACCAAAGTCAATCAGTTGGAGGAAGTAACCGTTGCCTCGGTGCGCGCTAAAGGCAAAAACCCAATTACGTTTACCAACGTTTCCAAAGAAGAACTGGCGCCTAGAAACCTTGGGCAAGACATTCCGGTGTTGCTCAATTATCTGCCGTCGGTGGTGACTACTACCGATGCCGGAAACGGAGTAGGCTATACCTACATGAGAGTGCGAGGTTCGGACGGTTCGCGCATTAACGTTACCTTGAACGGCATACCGTTTAACGACAGCGAAAGCCAAGGCACTTTTTTTGTCAATCTGCCCGATTTTGCATCTTCATTAGAAAGCCTGCAGTTGCAACGCGGCGTGGGAACTTCTACTAACGGCGCAGGTGCATTTGGAGCAAGCTTGAACATGCAGACGAAGTCTTATCAGGAGAAAGCCTATGCCGAAATTGCCAATTCTGGAGGAAGTTTTGGTACACGAAAACACACTTTGGCTTTTGGCACCGGATTGCATAACAACTTTGAAATGAATGCTAGATTGTCAAACATTGCTTCCGATGGGTTTATTGACAGAGCTTCGTCTAAGATGTTTGGTTATTTTTTCAACGCCAATTATGTAACGGATTCTTCGCTAATAAAATTCATCGCCTTTGGCGGAAAAGAAAAAACCTATCAGGCATGGTATGGCATTGAAGACGAAGAGAAATTGAAGAACGACCGAACGTTCAATCCGGCTGGAATGTATTTTGACGAAAACGGCAACATGAAATTCTATGACAACGAAACCGATAATTATGTGCAAAACCATTTTCAGTTGCATTGGTCAGAGAAATGGTCGGAGAAATGGGTGTCCAATGCGGCGTTGCATTACACTCTAGGCAAAGGATATTTTGAACAATACCGAGAAGATGAAACGTTGGCGGACTACAATCTGCCCGACTTTGAAGGGAATGCTGTTTCGGATTTGGTGAGAAAGCGTTGGTTGGATAACGATTTTTTTGGCGCTACTTTTTCATTGAATTATAAAACCGCAAAAACCAATGTGCTGTTTGGCGGAGCTGCCAACAGGTATTTAGGGAAGCATTTTGGCGAAGTAGTTTGGACGCAGTACTACATTCCGAATACGAACCGTTATTACAACAATTTTGGGAACAAAGACGATGTAAATGTGTATGCCAAAGCTTCGCAACAGTTTGGTAAGATTGACTTTTTTGCCGATATGCAATACAGATGGGTTACTTATCAGGCAGATAGTTATCGCTTTGATGATGTTAATGATACTTTCCAATTTTTTAATCCAAAGGTTGGTTTAAATTATCAATTGAATGATAAAAATGCGTTCTATGGCTATTTTGGTATTGCCAACAAAGAACCACGCCGCGATGATTATGAAGCGGGTGCAACAAAACCAGAACGCTTGTTGGATTATGAATTAGGTTGGAAATACAACTCCAAGAAAGTACGCCTTTCTGCCAATGCTTTCTACATGAATTACCACGACCAATTGGTGTTAACCGGAGCTTTGAACGATGTAGGTTCGCCTGTTTTCACCAATAGCGGAAAAAGTTATCGAATTGGGTTGGAAATAGAATCGGTTGTTGCAGTTACGGATAAATTCATTTGGAGTCCAAACGTTACCTTAAGTCAGAATAAAAACCGAGATTTCTTCTTTCAGCGCGATGGCGTGTTGCAGAACTTAGGAAACACTAACATTGCTTATTCTCCCGATGTTGTGATTGGCAACCAACTTACTTTTTTGCCTGTAAAAAACTTCCAAATCTCGTTGCTTTCTAAATATGTTGGCAAACAATTTATGGGTAACATCGACTCCGAAAACTCAGTGCTTGATGCCTATTTTGTGAACGATTTGAATGCTTCGTATGAATGGAAAATCAATAGGACGTTGAAGTCGATTACGTTTTCGGCTTTGGTAAACAATCTGTTTAACTTGGAATACGAGTCTAATGGTTATTTCTACACTTATGACGATGACTTCAGTAATCCGGGAAGTATAACTACCATAGAAGGAACAGGATATTATCCACAAGCGGGAACTAATTTCCTGGTTGGCGCTACAATAAAATTTTAAAAAAAAGTCTCCGCTACGGTGGAGACTTTTTTAATTGGTTATATAAAGGTTGTTACCATTTATTTGAACGCGATAGGGTTTCATAGGATAGTCTTTCCCAGGAGCAATGCCAGTAAACAAACTGTATTGGGCATCGTCACAAGAACAAACGGCATTAGGAACCGAAATCGTCATCGTAGAACAAGAACTCAAATCCTGATTTGGACAAGCAACATCAAAAGCGGTAAAACCCGTTCCGGTGTTGAAGACTACAATGCCTCGAACGCCTTGAGAAAAATCTACAATATAATTTCCTGCAAATTGCAAGTTCGTATATTGAGGAAGGTTTAAATTTATAGGCAAATCAACAGGATAATTTGGCAAATAAGGATTTCTGTAATTAACACTTCCTGAATCACATCCATAAAATGTTACGATTAGAAATACCAAAGCAATTATCTTTTTCATAGTGTTTTTTAATTCTAAATGTTGTTCAAACAAAAATAATTTATTTAACTTTGGCAAACGCTATTTAGTAAAAGAAATTTAAAATAAATAAAAAATAGTATCTTTGAAAAAAGGAATCCCGTTGCGATGGGATTTTTTCTATTTATATAAAAGAGTGAAATTATGAGTACAATATCGTATTATACCGCAGAAGGATTAAAAAAATTAAAAGAAGAATTAGAACAACTTAAAAGTATAGAAAGACCAAAAGCATCGCAAGCCATTGCCGAAGCTAGAGATAAAGGAGATTTGTCTGAAAACGCAGAATATGATGCAGCCAAAGAAGCACAAGGTCTTTTGGAAATGAGAATATCTAAAATGGAAGAATTATATGCTAACGCACGAATTATTGACGAGTCAACGTTAGATACTTCTAAAGCATTGGTTTTATCTACCGTTAAGATTAAAAACCAAACGAACGGCATGGAAATGAAATATACGTTGGTTGCCGAAAGTGAAGCCGATTTAAAAGCAGGAAAAATTTCGGTTACTTCTCCAATCGGGAAAGGATTGTTAGGAAAATCGGTGGGTGAAATTGCAGAGATTACGGTACCAAACGGAAAACTAAACTTTGAAGTTTTAGAAATTACTAGAGATTAATTATGGCAAGCATATTCACCAAAATAGTTAATGGAGAAATTCCTTGTTACAAAGTAGCTGAAGATGACAAGTATTTGGCGTTTCTTGATGTAAACCCTAATGCGAAAGGTCACACGCTTTGTATTCCGAAAGAGGAAATCAATAAGATTTTCGACATGAACGAAGAACATTATCTAGGGTTGATGAAATTTTCCAGAAAAGTTGCCAAAGCTTTAGAGAAATCAGTCGATTGCAAGCGAATAGGTGTTGCCGTTGTTGGTCTTGAAGTTCCGCATGTGCACGTGCATCTAATTCCATTACAAGAAATGGATGATATGCGCTTTCAACGAAAAGTAAGTTTAGAAAAAGAAGAGTTTGAAAGCTTAGCCAAAGCAATCAATTCTAATTTATAAAAACAAAAATCCTGAGCAATCAGGATTTTTTTATGCCTTTTTAAAAGAAACTTGCATCGAAGTTCCTTTTCCAACTTCCGATTCGGAGACTTTAATTTTGCCTTTGTGATAATCTTCAACAATGCGTTTGGTTAAAGATAATCCTAAACCCCAACCACGTTTTTTGGTGGTGAATCCTGGTTCAAAAACCTTGCGGAATTCTTTTTTGGGTATTCCTTTTCCGGTGTCGGTGACTTTTATTTTTACAAATGCGCCTTCTTCTTTGATGGTTAAAGCCAATTTTCCTCTTCCTTTCATGGCGTCAATGGCATTTTTTACCAAGTTTTCTATCGTCCAGCTGTGCAAAGCAGGATTGAAAGACACGAGAATGGGTTTTTTGGGTGCTTTAAAAGAAAACTCAATCTGATTAGAAAAACGCGATTGCAGATAATCAAAGGAATCGCGGGTTTCAGCAACAATGTCTTTGATTTCTAACACAGGTTCAGAGCCAATTTTCGAAAATCTATCGGTAATAGTTTGCAATCGGTTGATGTCTTTTTCAATTTCTGCCACAATAGTTTCATCAACATTATCGGCTTTCATGATTTCGAGCCAACCAATTAATGATGAAAGCGGAGTACCAATTTGGTGTGCGGTTTCTTTGGCCATTCCTGCCCAAAGTTTGTTTTGGGTTGCCATTTTTGTACTGCGGTAAAAGTTGTAAACTACTGCGCCAAACAAGAAAATTATCAATAAAAGCGCAACAGGATAATATTTTAATTTATTTAATAAAGAAGAGTTTCCGTAATATACATATTGAAATTTCCCAGGATCGTATTCAAACTTTACAGGCTCGTTTTCCTTCTTTAATTTATCTAAAAAAGCATCCAATTTTACTTTACTACTAATAATTTCTTCATCAATGTTGTTATGATTTATAATCACACCATTTTCAACCAAAATAATTGGTATGGTAGTGTTATTGCTCATAATTTGCCTTGGCAATTCAACATCATCTTTTTCTGGGTCGGCATTAATTAAGGTTTTCATACTTTCTGCCCAAAGTTCCATTTTGATGCGTTCTTCGTTTTTGAAGATTTGAAAGAAAGAATAGGTGTTCCATAAAATCAGGCTGACAATCACAAACGAGGTGATGATGATAATCCAGCGGGTACTGTTTCTTCTTTCTGAAAATTGCATTCTGAATAATTTGGTTTAAATGTACTAAAAAAATGATTATCCCATAAAAATCGCTAATCAGATGATGAAATCAGTTTTGATAAATGGCAATTAATCAAAAAAGCTCTGAAAGCATTATTGAACCCAACGGAAACTCATTTTCATCCTTGGGAAAAGAAAAAGAAGACATGAAAAGACAAAAAGAAAGCAACGGAAAACAATTTATCAACCACGGAAGCCTTTTTGAAAGACACGGAAGCCTTTTTGAAGCAACGGAAGCATCTTTGAAGGACACGGAAGACCTTTTGAAGGCTACAAAGCCTTGAAAATGTTGAAATCTTACTCTTCAGAAGGAGAATTTTATGCTTTTACCAATGAAGCTTAAAATCTTAACTTCAAATTCTATTTTAAATAGTTATTTTTGTTCAAAATACATTTCTATGTTAAGTTTTGAGCCACATACTCTTTCGCCTGCGCAGCTGCAAGGTTATCTTCAAAGCGCCGTTGCGCCGCGTCCTATAGCTTTTGCAAGTACTATCGACGAAAAAGGAAGACCTAATTTATCGCCGTTTAGTTTTTTCAACGTGTTTAGTTCTAATCCGCCAATTTTGGTCTTTTCGCCAGCACGTCGGGTTAGAGATAACACCACGAAACATACTTTAGAAAACTGTCATGCTACCAAACAAGTGGTGATTAACGTAGTGAATTATGATATAGTGCAACAAATGTCGCTTTCGAGCACCGAATATCCCGATGGAGTGAATGAATTCATCAAATCAGGATTAACCATGATGCCTTCGGATATTATAAAACCTTATCGTGTTGCCGAAAGTCCGGTGCAAATGGAATGTAAAGTGAATGAAATCATTGCGCTTGGCGATAAAGGCGGAGCAGGCAATTTGATTATTTGCGAAGTGGTAAAGATTCACATTCATGAAAACATTTTGAACGATAAAGGCATGATTGACCAAAACAAAATTGACTTGGTTTCGCGTCTTGGCGGCAATTGGTATTCGCGTTCTAATCAAGGCTTATTTGAAGTCGAAAAACCATTATCAACACTCGGGATAGGAGTAGATGCAATTCCAGAATTTATTAGAGAAAGCAAGGTTTTTGATGGAAATGATTTAGGTAAATTAGGAAATATTGAAGCGTTGCCTAGCGAAGAAGAAATTACTATATTTGTACAAAATAACATTGCCGTTAAAGCTGTTTTGAGCTCGGATGATGTTGAGAAAGTTCATTTAAAAGCAAAAGAATATTTAAACCAAAATGAAGCGCTTTCTGCATGGAAAGTACTTTTAGCAAAATTATAATTATGGAAGTTACAGGAAAAATCAGAGTAATCAATGCAGAGCAACAAGTTAGTGCTACATTTAGAAAAAGAGAATTGGTAGTTACTACCGAAGAACAATATCCGCAATACATCAGCATTAATTTCGTACAAGACAAATGCGATTTATTGAACAATTACAATGTTGGCGATGCAGTAAAAGTTTCTATTAATCTTAGAGGTAGAGAATGGGTTAATCCACAAGGTGAAACTAAGTATTTCAACGATATTCAAGGTTGGAGAATTGAAAAATTACAAGCAGAAGCACCAGCTCAAATGCCTCCGATGCCAGCAGCAGAAGCTTTTGAACCAGCTACCAATTTTAACGAAGAAGAACACGACGATTTACCTTTTTAAAAGTTAAAAGTCAAAAATATAAGAGTCAGAAGTTTTAGTGTTTACTATCATTTCTGACTTTTTTCTTGATGATAATTTTCTGTTTTTATCAATTTCAGCATGTATTTTTTAACCAAAGAATTATATTTCCCACCAGTTGAAGAAGCTTCCCATGAAGGCATTCTTGCTATTGGCGGCGATTTGTCTGTTGAGCGTTTGCTATTGGCTTATCGTAGCGGAATTTTTCCTTGGTTTGATCCTGATGAACCTATTTTGTGGTGGTCGCCACCTGAAAGAATGGTTGTTGTTCCATCACTTTATAAAGTTTCAAAAAGTACTCGGAATTTGATGAATCAAAATAAGTTCAAAATTACTTTTAATCAAGATTTCAGAGCAGTAATTACCAATTGTCAACAAGTAGAACGAAAAGATCAAAGCGGCACTTGGATAACCAATGATTTAATTGAAGCTTATGTTAAACTTCATGAAATGGGATTTGCACAATCGGTTGAGGTTTGGCAAAATGATGAACTGGTTGGAGGTTTGTATGGAGTAGATTTAGGTAATATTTTTTGTGGAGAAAGTATGTTTTCAAAAGTTTCAAATGCCAGTAAAATTGCTTTTGTTAGTTTGGTAAACTATTTAAAAGAAAACAACTATAAACTGTTGGATTGCCAAGTTCATAACGACCATTTGGAAAAACTTGGAGCGTTTGAAATATCAAGAGAAACGTTTATAAAAGTTCTAAAAAGTTAGCTTCTAGTCCAGCAATCTTCAACGTGGTCGTTCACCATTCCTGTTGCTTGCATGTGTGCATAAACTACGGTTGAACCAACAAATTTAAAGCCGCGTTTTTTTAAATCTTTGCTTAAGGCATCCGAAATTTTGGTTGTGGCTTTTACATCTTTCAAAGATTTTGGATTATTGTCAATAGGTTTTCCGTCAACAAAACCCCAAATATATTTTGAAAAACTTCCAAATTCTTTTTGAACATTCATAAAAGCTATTGCATTAGAAATGGTTCCTCTTATTTTTAGTTGATTCCTAATAATTCCTTCATTTTGTAATAACTCTTGAACTTTATCTTCAGAGTAAGAAGCCACTTTTTTGTAATCAAACTTATCAAAAGCTATTCTGAAATTCTCTCTTTTTTTCAAAATAGTATACCAACTCAATCCTGCTTGAAACGTTTCTAAGACTAAAAACTCAAATAGTTTTTCATCATCATAAACAGGTTTTCCCCATTCGTTATCGTGATAATCTCTGTACAAATCATCTTTTTCACACCAAGCACAACGATTTTTAGTTTCCATTTTTGATTAATTTTGGTAAAGTTTTGATATATAAGTTTTCAACTTTTTTTCTTGCCCAATCTGTTTTTCTTAAAAAAGTTAAACTCGATTTTACACTTGGATTGTTTTTGAAACAATTTATAGGAATTAATTCTTCTAAAGTGTCAAATCCATAGAAAGCTACTAAATCTTCAACCATTTTCTGTAAGGTTATGCCGTGTAAAGGATCATTATTTTTCATTTACTGTGAATGTATTTTTCAATTAAATAATGTCCAAGATAAATAAATGGTGTCATCAAAATAGCAATAATCAATTTAACTGAATAACCCGTAAATGCCGATAGAATAAAGGTTCGTGTATCCATTTTTCCAGTCATCCAAAAAGCAATTCCAAGAACAATAAAACTATCAAATAATTGAGAAATCACCGTTGAGCCTGTACTTCGTAGCCAAATCATTTTGTTGCCAGTTTTCTTTTTGAAAAAATGAAAGATGGTAACGTCTATTAACTGTGAAATTAAAAAGGCAGTGATACTTCCAACAATAATCCACATGCTTTGTCCAAAAACACCATTAAACTGTTCGTCGGTTACTAATTTTTCGCCATTTACGGCTGGGATTTGCATTGCTAAAAACAATACAATAAAAGTGTATGCAATTAATGCGGCAGTAATCAATGATAGTTTTCGAACACCTTTTTGACCAAAATATTCGTTGATTAAATCGGTTGTTACAAAAACTACTGGCCAAGGTAAAATCCCAATACTCATAACGGCTGAACCGACATAAATTAGCTTTCCGCCAATGAGTTCTGCAACTACAGCATTTGTAATAAAAATTCCAGCAAGGATTACGAAGACTGTTCCTTTTTTTGAGTCGAGCATTTTAGAGGTTTACATATAATTTCAAAAGTACACTTTTTTATGAAATCAAAAAACCTCGAAACATTGTTGTTTCGAGGCTTTAAAATATTTTTTGAAAGAGTTTAGTTTTTCACTACTCTTACTGAAAATCCTTGTTTTTTATCAATTGGTGCTCGAGAAATAGTTTTAGTGTTATGGTATAAACCAGCACACCAAGCATTTGTTGAGTTATAGCTGTCAGCAACCCACCAATAACCAATTGTGCCTAAGCTACTGAACGAGCCGTTAGCCATACAATAACCTCCTGGAAGTGCTGTTATTCCGCTAGAATTTGTTGCATTAGTATTAGGGCTTTGCCAGTGAGAAGTGCCAGCTTCTTTCAGTAATCCACCTGCTTCTTGTGAACCTCCAAGAAAATCTATTAATGAAATCCATTCAGAATTTGTTGGAATATGCCATCCAGTAGGAGCAAGTCCTCTTGGGTCATTAACAGCATACCAATTATATAATTTTCCATAAACAGTTCCATTAGACGTTTGATATGAATAATAACACCAAGCTCCGGTAGTCAATGCTGCCCATTGAGTAGCATCTTGAACTTGAGGAATAACATCTCCGTTTCTATATTTGGTAACACTAAGGTTTTTGGTTGTCCATTCTTGACCATTAAGTATTACTGAGTTATAGGCAGTTCCATTAATATCAGTAACTCCTATTCCAACAGTGTATAATAATGGACTAGTTGTAAATGTTACAATTTCTCCATATCCAGTACCATAAGAACTTTTTGCATAAGCTCTAAGGTGATAAGTCGTATTAGGAGTTAAATTTGATAAAATGTCAACATATGGACCAATTCCAGAGCCATTTGTAGTAATTCCTAAATTTATATCTGTAGTAGGTGGAACATCAGGATCTAGTGTCCAAACAACACCACGTGCAGTTACTGGAGCGAATCCATTAGCAGTTACATTTCCACCAGTTTTTGCAGAATTAGTAGTTACTTCTGTGGCAATAGTTGTTGCTACGCGAGGTAATAAATTCTCGTCAAGTGGAGTTTGAAACTCTATTTGATTCCCGTAGGCAATTCCTTTTCCGTTTCGAGCATATGCTCTAACATAATAGGTTTTATTTGATTCTAAATTAACCATATTGCTTGAGAAAGCTTCAATTCCTGTTCCTTCATTAGTTTTGGTTCCTAAAACGGTTGTCGGGTTTTCATTTAGACTCCATACAATTCCTTTATCCAAAATTGGTGAACCACCATCTGAAGTAATAATTCCTCCAGAAATTGCAGTTGTAAAAGTAATATCTGACACATCTGTAGTTGCAATACTAGCAATGGTAATACCTGTTCCTGGAATTTGCGGATCTGAACCAACGTTGTCAGGATCTGAAGTACAGTTTGTTAATGTAAATACAGTTAACAATAACAAGGTTAATTTGAAATATTTCATAATTTGGTTAAAGTTTTTTAGTAAATCACGATTATGTCCAATAATTTGGACTTTGATGAAAGCAAAAATAGAAAAAGAATTGATTAAATAACTTATTGCGACGATGTTTTTGCATGTTATTAGTTCAATAAGATTTCAGTAAAAATTGATTTTACAATTCTTTCCTTTTTAAAATGTAAAAACCTCATTTCAATATTGAAATGAGGTTTTGTTATTTGATGTTTTTTAATTAAAAATTATCCAAGAGCAACTCTTGAAAAACCTGTAACAGTTAAACCACCGTCAACAGATTTTACATAAGCAGCAACGCTCATAGAACCATCTTTAATGTAATCTTGGTTTACCAAAGTATTGTCTTTGAAGAAACGGTTTAATTTTCCTTTAGCAATATTATCTAACATTGCTTCTGGTTTTCCTTCTTGACGTAATTGATCTTTAGCAATTTCGATTTCTTTTTCAATAGTTGCAGCATCAACACCTTCTTCATTTAAAGCAATTGGGTTCATAGCAGCGGCTTGCATCGCAACGTTTCTTGCAGCTTCTTCAGCACCAGCAACGTTAGCAGAAAGAGCAACTAAAGTAGCAATTTTGTTTCCAGCATGAATGTAAGAACCAACAAAAGCACCGTTTAATTTTTCGAAAGAACCGATTTCGATTTTTTCTCCAATTACTCCAGTTTGCTCGATTAATTTTTCAGCAACTGTGATTCCATTGAAATCAGAAGCTAAAAAAGCTTCTTTAGAATCATAGTTTAAAGCTTGGTTAGCAAAATCAGTAGCTAATTTTACGAAACCTTCATTTTTACCTACGAAGTCAGTTTCACAATTTAATGTAATAACTACTCCAGAAGTTTTATCAGCATTAACTGCAGCAATTGCAGCACCTTCTGTAGATTCTCTATCCGAACGGTTAGCAGCAACTTTTTGTCCTTTTTTTCTAAGGATTTCAATAGCTTTATCAAAATCACCTTCAGCTTCTACTAAAGCTTTTTTACAGTCCATCATTCCTGCACCAGTGGTAGTTCTTAATTTGTTTACGTCTGCAGCAGTAATAGTTATTGTTGACATAATATTTTTGTTTTTTAAATTAAAAATCTTTTAAAATTAAATTACGAATTACGAACTTAAAATTACGAGTCAAAATAATTCGTAATTCTCAATTCATAATTCGTAATTATTTTGTTTTATTTATTCTTCAGTTGAAGATTCAGTTGAAGCAACTGGAGTTTCAACCTCAGTAGTAGCTTCTACTTCTGGAGTTTCAACTTCAGCATCTTTATCAGAATTTCTGTTAGCTAAACCATCAACGATAGCAGCTGTTACTAAAGATAAAATTTTATCAATTGATTTTGAAGCATCATCATTGGCTGGGATAACGTAATCTACTTCACGTGGATCAGAGTTAGTATCAACCATTGCGAAAACTGGAATGTTTAATTTTTGTGCTTCTTTTACTGCGATATGTTCAGCTTTGATATCTACTACAAATAATGCAGCAGGTAATCTTGACATGTCAGCGATAGAACCTAAGTTCTTCTCTAATTTTGCACGTAGACGATCTACTTGTAATCTTTCTTTTTTAGAAAGTGTATTGAATGTACCATCTTTTTTCATTTTATCAATTGCAGCCATTTTTTTAACCGCTTTTCTGATAGTAACGAAGTTAGTTAACATTCCACCTGGCCATCTTTCAGTGATGTAAGGCATGTTACAAGCTGCAGCTTTATCTGCAACGATGTCTTTTGCTTGTTTTTTGGTAGCTACAAAAAGTACTTTTCTACCAGAGGCAGCGATTTTTTTCAAAGCTTCGTTAGCTTCTTCAATTTTTGCTGCTGTTTTATATAGATTAATGATATGAATACCATTTCTTTCCATATAAATGTATGGAGCCATATTTGGATCCCATTTGCGAGTCATGTGTCCAAAGTGAACACCAGCTTCTAATAACTCTTTTACTTCAATTTTGTTTGCCATTGTGTAATAGTTTACGTTCCGTGATTAGCAATGTTCCTTTAGCTATTTGCTTTTGGCTTCATTTAGATGCTAAACTAATTCCTTTTTCAATAAAAAGAATATCGGCAACTTTATTAATTTCAATTTTAATTTGTAAAAATAAATCTGAATATTAACGTTTAGAGAATTGGAATCTCTTACGCGCTTTTTTCTGACCGAATTTTTTACGTTCTACCATTCTTGGATCTCTTGTTAATAATCCTTCTGGTTTTAGGATTGCTCTGTTTTCAGCTTCCACTTCACACATTGCTCTAGCAATAGCCATTCTAACAGCTTCTGCTTGTCCTGTAGAACCACCACCATATACATTTACTTTTACATCAAAGTTAGATGCATTTTCTGTCATAGACATTGGTTGCAATACTTTGTACTGTAAAGTAGGTGTTGGGAAGTAGTTTTCAAACTCTCTTTTGTTTACGGTAATTTTTCCTGTTCCTTCTGAAACATAAACACGTGCAACTGCACATTTTCTTCTACCGATTTTGTGAATAACTCCCATTACTTTAAGTCGTTAAGGTTTACGGTTTTTGGTTGTTGAGCTGCATGTTTGTGCTCAGAACCAACATTTACATTTAAATTGCGGAATAATTCAGCACCTAATTTATTTTTAGGTAACATTCCTTTTACAGCTTTTTCTACTAATAATGCAGGGTTTTTTTGTTGCATTACTTTTGCAGTCAAGCTTCTTTGTCCTCCTGGATAACCTGTGTGTCTGATGTACGTTTTGTCATCTAACTTGTTTCCAGTCAGGTTGATTTTCTCTGCGTTGATAACAATTACGTTATCTCCACAATCAACGTGCGGTGTATAACTTGGCTTGTATTTACCTCTTAAAAGCATCGCAACTTTTGAAGCAAAACGACCTAAGTTATGACCTTCAGCGTCTACAACAATCCACTGCTTGTCTGCGGTAGCTTTGTTTGCTGAAACTGTCTTGTAGCTTAATGTGTTCACAATAATTTATTTTAATTAAACATTCCATTCCCAATTACGGGAGTGCAAAAGTACAATTATTTATTTATTAAACAAACACTGATATAAAATCTTTTTAGTTTGCTTTTCAGTGATTTAAAGAATGATTATCATTTCTAAAAAAATATTTTCCTATTTTTACACTTTAACTATACAAAATGAAACCAAAAGCCACATTAAAACAAATTGCTAAAGAGTTAGGAGTTTCCGTTTCCACAGTTTCAAAAGCATTGAATGGTAGCCCAGAAATTAGTGAACCTACCAAGCAACGTGTTCAAGAATATGCCAAATTGAAAAACTATAAGCCTAATGTTATTGGATTAAGTTTAAAAAGCAGAAAAACAAAAACGATTGGAGTTGTAATTCCTAATATATTGAATTCCTTTTTTGCAAAAGTTTTTACGGGAATTGAAAAAGTAGCTGATGAAAAAGGATATAAAGTAATTACATGTATTTCAAATGAAAGTCTTGAAAAAGAAATCAATATTTTAGAAATGTTAAGCAACGGAACTATCGATGGTTTTATTTTATCAATTTCTAAAGAAGCTCAAAAATTACAACAATTTGATCATTTAATATCTATTATTAATGAAGGTACACCAATGGTAATGTTTGATCGCATTGCTGATGAGGTAAATTGTGATAAAGTAATTGTTGATGATTATGAAAGTGCTATTAATGCAACAAATCATTTAATAGATACAGGTTGTAAAAATATTGCATTGTTTACAACTATAAAACAATTAAGCGTTGCAAACTTACGAGCACAAGGTTTCTACAAAGCTTTTGAACAGAAAGGTTTGAAAGTAAATGAAAAATTAATAATTCAAACAGACAATGTAGATGAGTTTGATATTTTGGTAAAAGATTTTTTCGAGAATAATAATGTAGATGCCGTTTTTGCTTTAGATGAACATTCAGCTACTACAGCTATGAAAATGGGTTTGAAAAAAGGAATGAAAATACCAGAAGAACTATCGGTTATAGGTTTTGCTGATGGAGTTTGGTCTCGAAGAATGACGCCGAGTTTATCTACAGTTAGTCAACATGGTCCTGAAATAGGCGAAGTTGCGACAAGATTATTAATTGATAAGTTAGAAAGTAAAGATGATAAATTAACTTTTTCGACAACAACAGTAAAAACAGAATTGCGTCAAAGAGATTCTACGAAGAAGTTAGTTTAAAAATATAATTGGTTTCAACCAAATGTTTTTTTTCGAGGACGAGTTCAAAAGCTATTGTATTTTTTAATGCTATAGCTTTTATTTTTTCAATTTCACAATCTTGAGATAAAATCATCAAGCAGTTATTTTCATATGATAAGTAATTTGTCAACTGTGAAAATAGATTTTCAAAATATTCAAAATTTTCACCACAAAACCATGCTTGTTCTTTAACAGTATTTGCTTTTTTAGGATAATAGGGTGGATTGATAAGGATATAATCAAAAGTTTGATTATCTAAATTTTGAAATAAATCAGAATAAATAATTTTTAATTTCAAATGATTTTTAGAAGCATTTTTCTTCAAATAATTTAAAGCTATTTCATTAATATCTGAAGCTGTAACTATTCCTCCTTTTTTTGCAGCTAGAAGTGAAATAATACCGCTTCCGCAACCTAGTTCTAAGAGTCTTTTATTTTCTAAGTTTAAAGTTTCAATGTAATCTAAAAGTATTTTGGTACTGAAAGTCATTTGTGGAGGAAATACATCAGGATGTACTCTTATTTGAATGTTTTGAAAAGAAAAAATTCTTGGTTTAGAATAGAATTTATTTAAACCAAATTTCAAAAATGGATGCGTTATTTTTTTTAAAAATGCTCTCATCTATTCAGAATAAAACCCTTCAATTTCAGGTTGTCTGTATTTCCATAGTTTTTGCAAAGCCTTGATTTCATATGGATAATGATAAAAACCGGTTTTGTATCTTAAACTAGCAACAGATGTTAATATGGTTTTTTTCAATCCACGAATTCTGAAATCTGAAACAGTGGGATAATAGCCGTTTAGAACCGTTTCAAAATTTTTAATAGTGTCAATCATATAAGGTTTTAACCAAGGCGTTAAAGGATTTTTACGTAAATCGAAATTTTCCCAACTTGGAGAAATCCAATCTTCTAATTGTGTTGGAAAAGAAAATCCTGCATCTAGAATTTGTTTGTATAAGTCTGAACCTTCTGTTGGCACTGGACTAAACAAATAAATGATAATTTCGGCATTTGGGTTGATGGTTTTGATTTCTTTGATGAAATTGATATCCCAGAGAATTTGGTCATGGACTTCTTTCTCCGTTTTGGCAGGCATTCCTAATACAAAAGACAGTTCGGGAATGATATCAGCGTTTTTCATTCGAAGTACAAAATCTTTAATCATTTGCCCGGTTTGCGTTCCGCCTTTATTCATTTGTTTCAAAACAGCATCGTTTCCAGTTTCGGCACCAAGAAAAATCATTTTGCAACCTGCTTTTCGCATCAATTTTAAGTCGTCATCGCTATACATATTAATAGTGTCGATTCGGCCTTCGCCCCAATAACTGATGTTATCGTTCATAATCAGTTCTGAAAATTCGAGCACTCGTTTTTTAGAAGTAAAGAAATTATTGTCGTGAAATTCTACTGCGTCTATATTGTATTTGTCTTTGAAATATTTGACATCTTCGTAAATTCTCGCAGCCGACATGCCTTTCCATTTGGCATTGTAAATTGGAACCACAGCGCAAAATGAACACGAAAAAGGACAACCCATACTTGAATGATAGGATAAAGTTTTATTACCCATAAAGGTTTTGGCCAAATAATTTTTAACGGGATAAAAAGAATTTAAATACTCATAAGGAAATTTCGGCAAAGTGTCTTGGTCAAGCAAAGCTTCAACAGCCGTTTTGATGATTTCACCTTTAGCGTCTTTATAAATAAGGTTTTTGATTAAGAAAATCTCTTCTTTTTTATTTTGTTCCAAAGTCGTAATCAAAGAAGGAAAAGCCACATCGCCTGGACCATTAATTACATAATCTACAACACCAGATTCCAAAGAAACTTTGTATTGATTGGCGGCAAAATAGCCGCCCCAAATGGTAATGGTTTCGGGATATAATTCTTTTATTTTTTTGGTAAACGGAATCGCCTGACGTAATTGTGGTCCAGGCATAACGGTAGAACCAAAGTATTTGAATTCGCCCGATTTTAAATAATTTTCAATGGTTTCCCAAGGATTTTTTTCTAAATTTCCATCCACAAAAACATAATCATATTTTCCATGAATAGCGGCACCAACTTGCAAAATCGAATTTGGAATTCGGTGTTTACCGTTGGCACTTTTGGGATTGAATATGATTATTTTGTTAAGAGACAATATTTTTAAATTTAAATAAAATTAAAACCAAAACCTGAGCTAAAGCACTGCCGAATAAAACGCCAACAATACTATAATCTAAATATAAAAACAACGAACTTAAAAGCGTATTTGTTATTACTCCTAAAAGAAGGTTGCGAACAACTGTTTTTTCTTGATGTTGTTTAAACAAATTTACAATATCCAATCCATATAC
The DNA here is from genome assembly GCF_032098525.1 of Flavobacterium sp. PMTSA4. NCBI lineage: Bacteria > Pseudomonadati > Bacteroidota > Flavobacteriia > Flavobacteriales > Flavobacteriaceae > Flavobacterium > Flavobacterium capsici. Next base: position 1,878,054 of record NZ_CP134890.1, on the reverse strand, counting down.
ATAGGATGGATAAACATACATAAAGGCAATTAAAAAGAAAATAAAGCCAAAATTTGTTTTGATATAATATTTAAGGATAATGGAAATCACAAACAAAGCAACCGGGACAATAACGAGACCAATTGTTGCTAATGCTTTTTGTGATTTTTCAATAACATTATCGGTGTTTCTGTACAACATTTTAGTAAATGGGGCATATATGAAAACCGTTATCGACATTGTGAAAACTAACAAACTATTGATAATTTGATATTCGGCAGTGATGGTATTATTGCCTATATTTTCAATAATATACACATCAATTTTAGAGGCCAGAAATCCTAAAATTGACAATAAAAAGAAAGGAAAAGATGATTTGAAATAATCAATTTTAAAAACTGATTTTTGTAATAAAAAGAATTTTTTGAAAATTATAAAATAGAAAAAACCTTTGAAAAATTGATATGAACTATAAATAATGAGCAAACTATAAACATCAATTTTGGCTTTTAAAAAATAAAAAGAAACACCAAAAATTATAAAACTACCAACTTCAATTACAATCGATTTGTCAAATTCCTTTTGGAACAAAATCAAAGCTTCAACCGAATGATTTAGAAATCTTCCAACAAGCCAAATTACAATCCAAAACCCAAACTGAATTGGAAAAAACAAAAAGCCTGTAATCGAAAAAATTACAACCAACGGAAATCGCGTCGTCATATTTTCAGAAAAAGCTGCGCCAATTTTATTTGGCTGTTCGCTGAATTTCCGGAGCAAATATTCTTTATTTCCCCAATTGATAAATTGTAAAACAAGTAACGAAAAGAGAAGAATTGAGACGAATGATCCCCAGATTTCTTTGTCTGAAAAATGGATAACCAAAAAAGGAATAATTAAACCAAATAACGAAACCAACACTTGTCGGATAGCATTGCTTGAAATTAAACTTAACTTTTTTAATGATTTATTTTTCAATGTAATTCGATTTTTCTTAGCGTGTAAAAACCGATGCCTCTATCATAATCTGAAAGATAAAGTATCGTTTTGTTGTCAATTAAAATTGGTTTTAGCTTATGATTTTTGTCAAAGGTTAGTTGTCTATGATTGATAAAAATCTGATTGTTTTTGATTTCTAATTGTTTTGAGTCTTGATTTTTAAAAGCAATGATGACTTTGTTTTTGCCTTTTTCGTTCCAATAAAAATAAGTCAATTCATCGCTGCTGATTTGATAATCATAAATCAAAATTGGGCTTTCAACGGGTAGAAAGCTTTCATTTTTTTGAGGTGCTGATTGTTTTAGAAAAGTTCCAATGGCAAACACAATACAACCAAAGATGAAGGTTTTTATTAAAACTGATTTTTGAAATGCTGCAACCACAAAAAACACGGAAAAAGAAAGTAATAAAAACAATCTCAAATAAGAAAACGGAAAGTCATATTCAATAAAAAACGACAGCGGAAGATTGTTGATTAAAAACAATAAACCACAAAAAACAATCTTTTTAATTTTTGAAATACCACTTTTTAACAATGCCAAAAAAGGAAACAACAGTAAGATGAAAGTATAAGTACTTCCATAAGGCGAAAGCAAAATCATTGCTATAACCCAAAATGCGAATGCAAAAAAACTATTTGAAATTCTTTTGGAAACAAAAAAGCCAATAGTTAGTACTCCAATTTTGAAAGCAAAAACAATAATAGGAAATAAGCTTGAAGCATGAATAAATGGATTTGGATTTTCAACAGATTCATACACAAAAACCCTCTTCAAAAACATAAAAACCGATTGGTAATTGTCGACAAAACTGGTTGCGATTTCACCGTTTGAAACTTTAGGCAAAACTTCTTTTAGGTAAAAAAACCAAATGTCAATTCCTGTGAATATAACTGAAATTCCAAAAAGCAAGAAACAAGAAATTGTTAGATATAATAATGGTTTCCATTGTTTTCTAAACAATAAAAGCGCAACAATCAGCACAGGAAATACTTTAAATAAAATAGCGAAACTCCAAAAGAATGCCATCAATTTCCATTGTTTTTTTTCACATGCCAGCCAACCTTCGGTTAATAAAAAGAAAAGTAAAAAATAAACTTGTCCAAACAGCAAACTGTTTTTTATCGGTACCAAAAACAGTATTGGAATCAGCAAAGCATAGCGCCAATCAATTTTGTAGTAATTGAATAATCTGAAAAGACTAAAAACTAGTAAAATAATTGAAACACTATTGAAAATTAATTTGGCTACACCTAAAGAAAAAAAAGCAAACGGCAAAAATATAGTAGCTAAAAAAGGCGTATTCGGTGCATAACTCGCAAAAATTCCAGAGTAACCTAAATCTGAAATTGCTTTGTTGAATTCATAAGGAAAATAGATGTTTGAATTGAACTTTCCTTCAGTTAAAAACTTTCCGCCAAAATAATAATTAGAAAAATCATGAATAGGAAAATGAGTTGCTTGAAGCAAATAATAGCCACAAAGTAGAAGCAAAGGAAGAAAAGGATAATATTTTAAAAATATTCTTTTCATAGATTTTTAAAAAGAGAAAATGACCATAATTTGTTTTTATGGATGAAATAAGAAAAAGAAACTCGTAAAACACCGAAACCATAGGTAATACTTCTTTTAAAATTAATTGAACTTGCTTCTTCAAAATAATTAGCTGGACAAGAAATTTCACCAATTCGAGCTTTCAAATAACAACATTGCGCTAAAAATTCATTGTCGAAAACAAAATCATCTGAATTGTTTTCAAAGTCTATTTTTTCTAAAATTTTAGCATCAAAACAACGATAACCTGTGTGATATTCTGAAAGTTTTTGATTCATTAAAATATTTTGGATAAATGTCAAAACTCTATTAGAGATATATTTATATAAAGGCATTCCTCCTTGCAAAGCACCTTTTCCTAAAATTCTTGAGCCCAAAACTACATCAAAAGAATTATTGGCTACCAAATCACACATCGAAGGAATTAACTTTGGTGAATATTGATAATCTGGATGTAACATTACAATGATGTCTGCTTTTAATTCAAAAGCTTTTTTATAACAAGACTTTTGATTTGCACCATAACCTTTATTTTTATTGTGAGCGATTATATGCTTTATACCTAATTTTTTTGCAATTTCAATAGTGTTATCATTGCTAAAATCATCTGTAATAATTGTATCATCAATAATTTCAAAAGGAATTTCTTCAAATGTTTTTTGAAGAGTTTTTTCAGCATTATACGCTGGCAATACAACTACTATTTTTTTGTTATTAATCATTTAAATGATTTACTTCATTGATTGATTCTTCTCTAACATTAGTCGAAACAGTTAAACCTTGAAATGGAGCAAAAAATTCCACTTCATTTCTATTGTAAAGATTTCCCAAAAAAGGAAATTCATCATAAACGTGAGTTGACAAACCCGAAAGCAGATTTTGAACTTGATTCAAAGGCATGTTCCATTCTAAACTTAAACGCTCTGCAGATGGTTCCATAAAAGAAATATATAATAATTCAGTCAAAGTGTGTTGTTGTGTTTCTGAAAAATTAACACCATTTGTCAACGCTAATTTTTGTGTTCGGTTGTTTTCTCTATAATTAATAAGTGTGTTTTGAAATTCATTGAAATTCAAAAATCCAGGAAAATCATTTTGTGGATTAAACATTTGGTTGATACTTGATTCGTGGCACCACATGCATTTAGCAGGTTTTCCCGCATTTGAATGAGTTGCATCTGCATTTGGTTTTCTATTTCCTGCAATGTCAAAAATTCCAAAACGCAGTTGGCCATTTGGTAATAGTTCAATAGTTTCATATTCATAAATTTCACCTGTAATTGGGCTAATTTCTTCGGAAATAAACAATTGATTAAAACCATTTTGCTCTGAAAATTGAATGATACGATGTTCTAGTGAAACACTTGAATTATTTACATAACCTTTTTGAGGTAAAAGAGTATAATTATTTAAAACTTCATTCAAAGTTTTTGGTGTTCCAATAAACTCATAGTAATGTTCTGATGCACCAAGAAGCAATGAAACATACCTTCCTAAATCAATTGAATTATTAAGTTGATATTCTGAAGTTGCTTTAATTTTTTCTGATAATATTAATAATTTTTCTTGAGCTTGTTCTGAAAAACCTAAATGCTTTATGTTGATGGTAATACTATTATCAGTATTTCTAAAACCTGTATTTGAGCTTGGTAAAGTGGCACCAATATAAGACAAAGCCCATTTTAGACCGATAAGAGATTTATCTATGGTATCATCAGTATACGCTTTATTCCATTTTAGATTAATAGTTGTTTCATTCTCTATTAAATCGGAATAGCTATCATTAGTACATGACAGTATGAAGAAAGTGATAAGAAATAGAACTAACTTTTTCATAGTTTAAAAAGAATTATATTTTACTAACTTCATAAATATAATAATAGGAATTGCGAACAATGTTTTGGTCGTACTTTTTGATAAATCTAATTTTTACTTTTTCATTGATTTTTTCCCAAATGTTTTGTTTTAAACTTTTTGTAATTGGATAGTTAGAAACATAAATGGCATAATCGTTTGAATCAATATAATTGGTTAACATTTCTGAGATATCTTTTTCGGAGATATTGAGGACGTTATCAAAATTCCAATAACAATAACTTTGGTAACTGCCTTCGCTGAGAAAATAAACTTTCTTTTTTAAATATGGACTAATAGCTGTTCCATCACAAGTAATAGTTATAATTTTATTGTTGTTTAACTTGTTATCTTTTAAATAATCAATCGCTTTTTTGGAAGATGTAAATTGATATTTATAATCCACGGCATAAGCATAAATTCCACTAAAAAATTGAATAATTAAAATGCTGTATAAAATTGGGTTTTTTAATAAAGTTAATTTTAATGAACTCAAATAATCTCTTATTTTATAGTCTTCTGAAGGATAAAAATGTTCCATCCACATCCCGATGATGATTATTAAATAATTCATTCCGTCATATCTTGTGGCACTTATTTGGGTAACAAAAAAGAAAACCTGAACACCAATCAATCCAATATAAACAAAGAAAAGCGTTTTGCGATTTTTATAAAATAATAGCAACGGAATACAATAAGTCAACAAACCTAAAACTGCTGAAAAAGGTTTGCTGAGATTAACCAAAAGATTAGAATTCCAAAAATGGATTGTCCTAAAATCTGGAATTGTGACAATAGCTTTGAAAAGTGAAACGAATCCTTTAATGAATTTTTCGTCAAATGACATATCATCAATTCTCTCAAAAAAACGAGTATCATCTGGAGGAATAATTTGAATAATAGTCAATAGTATTCCAAAGCCGAAAATTAAATATCCAATACAATAAAGCTTTTTAAATAATTCTTTGTCAAGATAATTTTCAAGTAAAAGAGTCAAAAAAATTGCAAAAGCTATAACACTAAACATTAAATGAATATTGGCTGCTAAAGCTAAATAAATGCATAAGAGTAGAAATTTCTCTTTCCGTTTTTCAAAAATAGTACAAGCTAAAAACAAGAATAAAACACCCAAAATATAATTTCGGCTAATCAAATTGTACTCGAAAATCATAAAATATCCAAAGATGAAAAGAATTTTAAATACTAATGAAAATGGAGCTTTTCGAAGAAAAATATAGACAACAGAAGTCGAAATCAAAATGTGCAAAAATTGCATCCAAAAAGGATTCAAGGTAAATCGGGTTAAGACATAGAGTAATAAATTCCATAGAATTGGATGACCTTCGTATCTTGTATTTTGAATTAATTCTAAAAATGAATTGCTGTCTCGAGCTAAAAGATAGTGATGCGCTTCATCTAACCATAATTCGTGATGCAAAATGCCAAAAAAACTAACCACAAAAAAAATGGCTGTTAATAAAACAAGATATGTGGTTTCTTTTTTCAAATGATTATTTACTAATTTTCATCATTCCACTAGCCAAAATGGATTTGGTTTTCAATTTCAAGGCTTTCAATCCTGATTTTGCTTTATGAAATTCGACTTCGTTCACCACTTTGCTCACAGCATATTGATAATATTTTCTCGAATATGTTCGTGCAAAATCAATCTCTCTATCGGTTGAGGTTTCCCAATCAGGCTGTTGTGTGATTTTGTGTTCTATTTCGTTATACAAACTCGTTCCTTTGATAGGATAAGCAATGGTTATGGTGTACAAAGTTGGATTGGCATCTTTCAAATATTGAATAGTTTCCGTGATATCTTTCTCCGTTTCTCCAGGATAACCTAGCATGATAAACGTTCCGGTTTCAATACCAATAGCATTCGTATCCTGAATTACTTTTTTTACTTGATTGACATCAACACGCCTGTCCATGGCATCAATTATGGTTTGAGAACCACTTTCTGCACCAATCCATATTCTAAAACAGCCAACATCTTTCAAAAGCTGTAAAATTTCATCATTTAATCGTTCAGCTCTTGTAATACATTCAAAAGGAATTATGGTTTCTTGCTTTAAAACTTCTTCCTTGAAAGACAACAACCATTTATGACTAACCGTGAAAACATCATCAACAAACCAAATTGCATCGGGATTGTATTTTTCTTTCAACATTTTCATTTCTTCCGCCACTTGATTTGCTGGTCGACGTCTATAACTTTGCCCGTAAACCGCTGTGCTGCACCATTTACAGGTGTACGGACAACCGCGTTGTGTTGAAATTGTCATCGAACTTTGCCCGTGATTAGTTTTCCAAGTGTCTAAATAGTTTTGCATGTTGATGGCTTTTCTATTGGGCAACGGCAATTGGTCTAATTCTTTAAATTTGGTTCTTGGTTTTGTTTGAACAATTGTTCCATTTTCCAAAAAAGCTATTCCATCAATTTCGTTAAAATTATAATTATTAACGATGGCATTATAGAGTTCAAATGTGGTTTCTTCACCTTCGCCAATGACTAAAAAATCAGCTCCAGCTTTGAGATAATTTTCTACATTGTAGGTAAGATCTGGACCGCCAAGGACAATTTTTTGGAAGCTATATTTTTCGGTTTTTAGTATTTTAATCAGTTTAATGACTTCAATTTTAGTCATCAAATTAGTGTAAATGCAAATGATTTTTGGTTTCTTTTCTAAAATGAATTTAAGTTGTTCAGCCTGATTTGAAAATGTGGTATCAAATACATCATTGTCAATATTTTTGCTTTTCAAATATCCCGAAACATACAATAACCCTAATGGTGGATAAGGTTTCATTATCTTCTGTTCTTTTGGATCATCAGACAAATAATAAGCATGTGTAAAAAGAATATTCATCGTTTTTGCAATGTTATGATGTAATGATCAGCATATTTTGATAGGAATGACCAATTTTTAATTCTATTTTCCATCTTGTTAAAAAAATGCAACAGCCATTTTTTATTTTTAAAAAAAGCTTCTAAATAAGATGGCGGAACAAAAAAACCAATTAGTTTATACTTTATTAAGTCAAAATCTTGCTTTGCTAAATTTACAATATCTTTTGGGTTATAGTAGTAAGTTGCTACATTTTCTCCATCAACATTAGCAATTACTTTTTCTTTTTTTCTTCTGAAAATTGATGAAAATTGAAGTTTTATTAAGAAATAAAATTGCTCCCAAATGGTGTTTTTTGGCATAATAACCAAAACCATTTTGCCTTTTTCAGAAAGGATTGAGCTAATATTTGCAAAGAAATTTTCGAATTCCGATTTTGATAAGCAATTTAATCCGCCAAAATTGGAAAAGATTAAATCAAAAGTTTCACCTTCAAAAGTTTTTGTAATCGAATTGATATCGGCAGTTTTGAAGTTAAGGTTGGCTTTACTTTTTGCTATTTCAATCATTTTTGGCGAAATATCGGTAGCCGTTACGTTGAAGTTTTGTTTTGCCAACCAAATGGCATCTTCGCCTGTTCCACAATTGATTTCAAGTATATTTTGAATGGAATTTAAGTGTTTAGAAAGTTCGGTATAAACTAAATGGCGTTGAATTTTTCCAATTTCTGAATTGGTAAATGTTTCGTCATAGTTTGACGCTGCTTTATCAAAACTAGCTTCCATGGTGTTGAAGTTTTTTTAGCAAAATGGAATCTAAAAATGAACTAGGAATATAATAAGCAAGTTTTGCAATTGACTTTAAACTGGTAACGGTAATGGTATTTGGTTTTGAAAAAACATTTTTCAGATTTTGAAAACCTTGTTGCTTTCTGAATTCTTTATGTACAAAACGTTGCAATTTTCGATAATAATTTGTGTTATAAGTTCCATTAAACATCATGTCAAAATCATCAGAATCTGTCCAATTGGCTTTGAGTTTTAAATCGTCTTTTACTTTGTTGTAAAACTTCGTGCCAGGTAAAGGATAAGAAACAGAAATACCAATATTATCAGGCATTAGTTCTTTGACCATTTCAATTGTTTTTTGAATATCTTGCTGGTTTTCGTCTAAATAGCCAAACTGTAGAAAGAAAGCAATTCGAATATTTTTAGCTTTCAAAAGTTTTGTGGCTTGATAAATTTGTCCAACAGTTGTGCCTTTGTCCATGGCATTAAGGATTTTTTGTGAAGCACTTTCGGCTCCAACCCAAACTTCTTCTAAACCAGATTCTGCTAGGCAATCAATGGTGTCATCTTTCAATAATAAATCAACTCGACTTTGAATGTAATATTTGATTTTTAAGTTATGGTCTATTAAATTTTTGTTGAATTCTTGAACCCAATTTGGTTTTAAACCAAAAATATCATCACACATCCAAAATCGTGTAACTCCAAATTTTTCTTTTAAAAATTTAATTTCCTTAACAATATATTCTGGAGAATGTGCATTGTAACGATTACCATAAATAGGTTTGGCGCACCAATTACATTTATAAGGACAACCACGAGTCGTAGCAATGTTTAACGTAAATTCTTGTCCACTTTGTTTCCAAATATTTTTATAACTTTCAATGTCAACCAAATCCCAAGCAGGCAAAGGCAAATCATCCAAATGCTGTAAAACTTCTCTTTTGTTGTTGACCTGAATTTTATTATTGCTTTTGAATACAATTCCTTTTAAATTATCAATTGACTCATTTTTATCTAATGATTTTAAAAGTTCTAAAAGCGTTATTTCACCTTCGCCCAGAAGAATAAAATCAGCTCCTTTTTCAATATATTCTTCATAATGGTCGGTTGAATCGGAACTACAAATAATTATGGTGCAATTGTGTTTTTTTCCTAATTGAATCATTTCAAAACAAGCTTCGCGCATATTGGTCAAACACATTTTGGTCAAATAGTTAAAACCATCATCATAAATGACTAAATAATCGGGAGTTTCGTTTATTAAAACTGGTTCAATTGATGTTGAACTGTCTAATAAGTTGGTGTCAAAAAGTGAAACTTGAAAACCATTTTCACGAAGTAAAGATGCTGCATACAAAGTTCCCAAAGGCGGAAAAGGCGTTTTGTTTTTCCATTGTTTTGGGTCAAGTTTATAATAATAAGAATGTGAAAAAAGAATGTTAGACATATTCTTTTATGATTTCAATATTAAATTTTTGACGAACTTCTTCGAGTTTTTCGTTAAGTGAAAAAATTACTTTTTTTTGAAAATTTGATGGATGATGTTTAGATATGTTTTTTGTTGATTTTAATGCAATTTTAAAATCCGTTTGATTCATATAACTAAATTTTGATTGCCATTTTTTTAACGTAATTATTTTAAAAGCATTATCAACTTTATTTCCAATTTTATTATCAAAGATAAATTCAATAGTTTTTGAAAAAAAAGGTTTTTGAGTTTCTTCTACTGAGTTTATTTCGGGTGTAAACTTTGAAAAATAATCATAAATCCATTTATTTTCGTTGTAAAACTGCTTAAACACATCTTTTCCTTGCAATGGAATTAATGTTTTCAATTCGGTAGCAGTAAATCTGTTTTGTTCTTCGATTTCCAAACTACAAGATGAAACAAAATAGTTGATACAAAAATATTTACGAGAATTGAGAAGGAATATTTTTTTATAAAGCATTAATAAAGTTCTGCAAATCCAAAGTTTTTCAGGTTTTGTGATTACAAAAAAATCTATATCACTGTCATTATCAAAATAACCTTTTGACAATGAACCTGAAACGCCAACAGATTGAACATATGGGAATTTTGAAATAAATTTTGCTCTTTCTTTTGCTTTAATTAAAGCTTTTTTTGCCTGTAAATTTCCTTTTAGTCTTTTGGTTACACTATCTAAATCGGTACCATAAACGTAGAAATCGTCAATTTTTGTAACAATTTTTTCGTTGATTAAATACTGAAGTTCATTGAATGTTTCGTCAATATCAGTATGATTATTATAACTGTGGATTTCTTCTAATTTTAATGGATATCTAAAAATAGAAAAGTACAATATGGTCTTTAAACTATCCACAATTTTGGTTTTTTGTTGGTTAAATATAGTAAATAGAAACTACTTACTAAAGTGTAGATTAGTTTTTAAAGATATGGTTGCGTTAAATAATTAAAGAATTAATGTTTAATTAATGTGCTTCCAACCAATTTTTACCCATTCCCATTTCTACTTCTAATGGAACATCAAGTTTGAATGCATTTTCCATTTCATATTTAATCATCGGTTGAATTTTTTCCAATTCGCTATTGTGAACATCAAAAACTAACTCATCATGCACTTGCAATAGCATTTTTGATTTCCAGTTCTCAGAAGTCAATTTTTTATGAATATTAATCATAGCAATTTTGATAATATCTGCTGCTGAACCTTGAATTGGTGCATTCACTGCATTTCGTTCGGCTGCACCACGAACAACTGCATTGGCAGAATTGATATCTTTTAAATAACGACGTCTTCCTAAAACTGTTTCAACAAAACCATTTTCTCTAGCAAAATCAACTTGATTTGACATGTATGATTTAAGTTTCGGATAAGTTTTATAATAGGCATCAATCAATTCGGCACTTTCAGAACGCGATAAATCGGTTTGATTGGAAAGTCCAAAAGCAGAAACACCATAAATAATTCCAAAGTTCACCGTTTTTGCATTGCTACGTTGTTCTTTAGTAACTTCTTCTAAAGCAACATTAAATACTTTTGCAGCGGTACTTCTATGAATATCTTCATGATTTTGAAATGCTTTTATCATATTTTCTTCTCCTGAAAGTGCTGCAATAATTCGTAACTCAATTTGCGAATAATCGGCAGAAAGTAACGTGTAGTTTTCATCACGAGCAATAAATGCTTTTCTAATCAATCGTCCACGTTCTGTTCGGATTGGAATGTTTTGTAAATTCGGATTGTTAGAACTCAATCTTCCCGTTGCAGCAACTGTTTGCATATAATCGGTATGAACACGACCAGTTTTTTTGTCTACTTGTTCAGGTAAAGCGTCAATATATGTGCTTTGTAATTTTACCATTTGTCGCCATTCCAAAATATCGCGAACAATCTCGTTATCTTTTGCCAAATAACTCAATACTTCTTCTCCAGTTGCATACTGACCAGTTTTGGTTTTCTTTTGTTTTGCACCTCCAATTTTTAATTTTTCAAACAAAATATCACCTAATTGTTTTGGTGATGCCAAATTGAATTTCTCTCCAGCTGTTTCATAGATTTTTTGTTCTAAAGCGCTACTTTCTTTAGCCATTTCGATGGACATTTTCTTTAAGAAATCTTCGTCAAGGTTGATGCCTTCCATTTCCATAGCAGCCAAAACAGGAATTAATGGAATTTCTATTTCATCAAACAATTTTTTGGTGCCAACTTTTTCTAAAATAGGTTGAAAATGTTGTTTTAGTTGTAGCGTAATATCAGCATCTTCTGCTGCGTATTCTTTTATTGCTTCAATTTCCACTTGACGCATTGATAATTGGTTTTTACCTTTTTTACCAATTAAAGTTTCAATTGATTTTGGTGAATATTTTAAATACGTTTCACTTAAAACATCCATATTATGGCGCATGTCGGGATTTATTAAATAATGTGCAATCATGGTGTCAAACAATTTACCTTTCACCTGAATACCATAATTTGCTAAAACTTTTAAATCATATTTACAGTTTTGACCAATTTTTTCAATGCTTTCATTTTCAAAAAATGGTTTGAATTTATCTGCTAAAATTTGTGCTTCTTTTTGATTCTCAGGAAATGGAACGTAAAAAGCTTTTCCTTTTTCATAAGAAAAAGACATTCCAACTAACTCAGCGTTTAATGCATCAATCCCTGTGGTTTCAGTATCAAAACAGACAGATGTTTGATTCATAAGGTTTTGTATTAATAATTTTGCGGCAAAATCACCCTGAGCAATTTGATATAAATGTGATGTAGTTTCTAAAGTTGCATAACCAGAATGTGAAGTAGAATCATTTGAATCTTCATCCGAAAAACCAAACAAATCCATTTGGTCTTCATTAGTTTTTTTTGGAGTAGCTTTTTTGGTTGTTTGTGGAGTAGAATTATTGTTTCCATTGGTTTCAATTTCGTCATATTCTTTTCCTGTTCCAAAAAATTTATCAAACTGAGCTTTCATTTGGCGAAACTCTAATTCTTGAAAAATAGCATCAGTTTTTTCAACATCGGGTTTTGAGAGTTCAAAGTCTTTTGCATCAAAAGTCACCGGACAATCGAGTAGAATTGTGGCTAATTTTTTTGAAAGTAATCCGAGTTCTTTGTTGGCTTCAATTTTTTCTTTGATTGCGCCTTTCAATTGATGTGTATTCTCCAAAAGATTTTCTAATGAGCCAAATTCAGCTAAGAATTTCTTAGCAGTTTTTTCGCCAACACCAGGTAAACCAGGAATATTGTCGGCAGAATCGCCCATCATTCCTAGGTAATCAATTACCTGTAACGGATTAGTGATTTCAAATTTTTCTAATACTTCGGGAATTCCCCAAATTTCAATGTCGTTACCCATTCGTGCAGGTTTGTACATAAAAATATTTTCAGAAACCAATTGTGCAAAATCTTTATCTGGCGTAACCATAAAAACTTGAAAACCTTCTTTTTCTGCTTGTTTTGCCAATGTTCCAATCAAATCATCGGCTTCATAACCTGCTTTTTCCATAATTGGAATATGCATCGCTTTTAATAATTCTTGAATATACGGAACAGCAATTTTTATAGCTTCGGGAGTTTCATCTCTATTTGCTTTGTATTCTGGAAACATTTCATTTCTGATATCACTTCCACCTTTGTCAAATGCAACCGCTAAATGGTCTGGTTTTTCTCGTTTGATTACATCCATTAAAGCATTCATAAAACCCATTATAGCTGAAGTATCCATTCCTTTTGAATTGATACGAGGATTTTTAATGAAGGCAAAATAACCACGAAAAATTAGAGCATAAGCATCAAGAAGATAAAGGCGTTTTTGAGTTGACATAGTATAATTTATATAAAACGTAAAAATAGTTAAACTAAGCTAAAAAGAGAATTAAAATATTAAGTTAAATAATATTTAATTGTTTGATGTAACTCTACTTTTCTTTGTTAATTTGTTAAAAATTATAATAATGTCACGTTGGCTTTTTCTATTTTTAATAGTTGCGGTTGTTGAAATATATGCTTTCCAGGCTTTTAGAACAATTACAAAAGTTAAATCCTATCAGTTTATTTATGTCATTTTAAATGTTGTTGCGATAATTTATATCATAAATGGTTTTTTTCATTTTGATAGAAGTGTTGGACAAACAAAGCAATCTTTATTGACAATAGGTTTGTTATTGTTAATGTTTGTTCCAAAACTTTTGATAACCTTTGTGATGATATTTGAAGATATTTACAGAGTTTTTTCGGGAACAATAACGCGTTTTCTTGGTGATAGAGATTATGGTAGTTTTTTACCAGAAAGAAGAAAATTTGTCAGCCAAATAGCTTATGGATTAGCGGCTATTCCTTTTGTTTCTTTTTTATATGGAATGACATATGGAAAGTATAATTTTAAAGTTATTAAACAAACATTGACATTTGATGATTTGCCTGAAAGCTTTGATGGGTTTACACTAGCTCAAATTTCAGATATACACAGTGGAAGTTTTGACAACCCAGATAAAATTAAATATGCAGTTGATTTAATTAATAAACAAAAATTTGATTTGTTACTTTTTACAGGTGATATTGTTAATACAGATGCAACAGAAATGCATCCATGGATTGATACTTTTAGAGAATTAAAAAACCCAACTTTTGGAAAATATTCAATACTCGGTAATCATGATTACGGTACATATAAAAATTGGCCTTCAGATAAAGCTTTAGAAGACAATTTTGAAGCTGTTAAAGATTTGCATCGACAAATTGATTTCAAATTGTTATTAAATGAAAATGTAAAAATTCAAAAAGATAATCAAGAAATTGCTTTGGTAGGTGTTGAAAATTGGGGAAGACATTTTGGTGAAAAAGGCGATATAAATAAAGCTTCTGAGAATTTGAACAAAGAAGATTTTAAGATTTTGATGAGTCACGATCCAAGTCATTGGGAATATGTGGTTAAAAATCATGAAAAACATTTTCATTTAACGCTTTCGGGACATACACATGGTTTTCAATTTGGAATAGAAATTCCAGGAATTGTAAAATGGAGTCCAGTTCAATATGTCTATAAACAATGGGCAGGTTTATATGAAAATCTTGGAAAATATGTTTATGTTAATAGAGGTTTTGGTTTTCATGCTTATCCTGGAAGAGTAGGTATTTGGCCTGAAATTACAATTATCGAACTAAAAAAAGGTAAAAAAGTAGCATAATTAGTTAAAAATGTTACATTTGTGTCATAAATTTATTTCTTTGTAAAAAAAAGAAATTTAATATTTTGGTTTTATGTCAAAATTTGGAGAATTAATTAACGCTCAAGTACCAGTGTTGATAGATTTTTATACAGAATGGAACGATTCTTCCGTTTCTATGCATCCTGTTATCAGAGATGTTGCTGCAGCACTTGGTGACAAAGCAAAAGTTATTAAAATTGATGTAGATAAAAATCAAGAGTTAGCTGAAGCACTTCGTATAAAAGGTCTTCCAACTTTAATGATTTACAAAGAAGGTCAAATGGTTTGGCGTCAGTCAGGTGAACTTGATGCAAACACTTTGATAACTATTGTTCAAGAACAGATTTAGTCAATTTTCTCAAACGAAAATCCTTTTTCTTTTAGATAATCTAATGTTTTAGGTAAAACGTATTCAAGGTTTTTCCATGCTTTTTGACTGTCATGAAAAACTACTATACTGCCGTTTTCAATGTTTTTTAAAACATTTTCTAAGCATTTTTCTTTAGAAATGGTTGAATCAAAATCAAAAGAAATAATATCCCACATAATTATTTTGTAACCCATTTTTCTCAACTTTCGAGATTGTGAAGGTTTAATTTTTCCATATGGCGGACGAAATAGAGTATTATTTTCAGAGTTCAGATTGTTGATTTCAGATTGACAAAGAATAGTATTTTCAATATACTTCTTAGAATCAGTTTTCCATCCATTTAGATGATTGAAAGTGTGATTTCCAACCGAATGTTTTTCATTTATTATTCCATTAAAAACAGTTGGGTATTTTTGAATGTTATTTCCAATACAAAAGAATGTTGCTTTAGCGTTGAAAATTTTTAATTGTTTTAAAACCCAATTTGTAATTTCTGGTGTTGGTCCGTCATCAAAGGTTAAATAGATTTTTTTCTCATTAGTTTTTATTTTCCAAACATACTTTGGAAACATTAATTTCATCCATTTTTTAGATTTAACCCAAACACTCATGTTGTAAATATAAGCAATAAAAAATGTGCAAAACGATAATTTCATTTTTGCACATTTTTTAATTTTAATAAATTCTATCTATTCCATTTCTCTTCCAAAACGAGTAAATCGTTTATTGAAAGAATTAAATATTGGTTTGTTTTTATTGTAAAATTCTTCATCTCCATTCTCTTTCATGGTAATCAACAAACTTCTGTATCTTTCAATATCGGTAATTATATCTGAAATGATTCCATTTTGAATTGATGGCTGAATACCTGAGAAATAAGTTAAGCTTTGTTTGTATTTTGTCATCAGTTTTTCAAGTAATTCTCTGGCTTTTTCTTTTTCACCAATTTTGTAATAACCAGCAGCAAAAGGTTCTACCATTGTGTAATATCCATAATAATCAATTGGCATTTTAGTTATAGCTTCTTCAATTACTTTTTTGGCTTTATCATTTTTACCTTCTTTTATCAATTGATCCATCAAGCGAGACATGTTGGTTCGATACGAAATACTGTTTTTCCTTGTTTCAGGATCATGATAGATTGTTGTTTTGTCACCATTACCCCATTGCCATTTTGAAACCAAATCATACATTTTATCGCTATCAATTTGTCCCATATCAATTGGGTATTCTTTGTCGACTTTTGTTTTTATTGGAACAAGTTTGTAAAGCATTCCGTCAAGTTGCAAATAATCCTTCATCCATAAATAATCATCATCACCAAAGCTTCCACCTGTGAAGTAAATAGGACGTTTCCAATTATTGTTTGCCACTAAATCCAACATCATGATTCTGTTTTTATACAAAGCTCTATCTTTTATATCAATATCAATGTATGGAACAATGGAATCATAATATTTCTCGTTAACTACTTTATTTTTAATAATGTCATCTTTATTAATAGTTATTCTGAACTTATTAGTTGGATAAAAATGTACATTTTGACCATTTGGTAAATCGATTGTAGATTCAGGATGTTTGATAAAAGTCATTAAATCTTTTAATTCCCAACGTGCATCAGTTTTGATAATTCTAACCGCATAATCTAAGTTGTCACCAACATATTCTTGATGGGTAAATGAAATAGGCAAACCTTCTGCAGTATAAGTTTTGCGTTTCATTTGGTCGATGTACCAATCGGTCATAAACAGACTTGTATTGACGATTTTAACGTCTGGTCTTACATTTTCAATTTCTTGGGCATACCATAATGGGAATGTATCATTATCGCCAATTGTAAATAATATAGCATTTGGATCGCATGATTCAAGATAATTTTTCGCCATTGCAACTGCAGTATATTTTTCGCTTCTATCATGATCATCCCAGTTTTGAGAAGCCATTAAAATTGGTGCTGCAAGTAGACAAACTCCAATAATTACAGGTCCAATTAGATTTGATTTAACGTAGTTTGATGCTTTTTCATAAATTGCATAAACACCAAATCCAATCCATATGGCAAAGACATAAAAAGAACCTACTAGCGCATAATCTCTTTCGCGTGGTTCAAATGGTCTTTCATTTAAATAGATTTTTAGAGCCAATCCTGTAAATAAAAATAAGGCAAGCAATACATAAAAGCTTTTCAAATCTTTATTGGCATGATGCAATAAGCCAATTATTCCTAAAATGAACGGAAGGAAATAATAAAGATTTCGACCTTTATTGTTTTTAATGTCGTCGGTTAAATTAGTGTCAATTCCTTTTCCAAGATGTAATTCATCAACGAATTTAATTCCGCTCATCCAATTTCCATCTAGGTTATCATATTTTCCTTGAATATCGTTTTGTCTTCCAACAAAATTCCAAAGTAAATATCTTCCATACATGTATCCAAACTGGTACTCGAACATAAACCATAGATTGTCAAAAGTTGAAGGTTTCTCAACAATTAAATAATCACCATATTTTTTAAGGAAACTAACCAAATCTTCGTTATCAACCTTTTTTTGAGCATATGCATTTTTGAATTCTCTAATGCTACTTTGCATTTCTTCTTTTAATTGACCAACAGCTTGTGCAACTTGATCTTCGCTTAAACTATCAATATCAACTCCATATTGAGCTAAATCTTCTTCAAAAGGATAATCATAATTTAGTTCAAATTTTGGCGGATTTGTGAAAATCATATAGTTTTCAATATGATCTGTACTCCAAAGTCTTGGTAAAAATGCTTTATGTTGATTATTCGTGTTTTGTTCGGCGTTTTTATAATTGTTAACAATTACATATTTGCCAGTTTTATAATCTCTTTCGTAGTTAGGAGCTTTGTCTAAATAAGGTTCATCTGGGTCTAAGCCTGCAAAAGTATCGGTATATTGTGGTCCATAAAATAATGGATTTACTCCGTATTGTTCACGATTATAGTATGCTAAAACTTCAGCAGCATCCGATGGCTTGTTTTCGTTTATCGGTGTATCAGCATTTGCACGAATTGGTAACATCATCCAAGTTGAAAAACCAAGTAAAACAAATAAAACGCAAAGTATAATTGTGTTGTAAAAAGGATGCCCTTTTTTTCGAGTGTATTTTAATCCAAAATAGAAAAAACCAAGAATCAACAATGCTGCAAAAATGGTTCCTGAATTAAATGGTAGTCCAAAGCTATTTACCATAAAAATTTCCATTTTACCAAAGAAAGCTAGTGTATAAGGTAAAAGTAATTTAAAGATGAAAAGCAAAATGGCTACTATAACTATATTGGCAATTATAAAATTTTTTACTGTTACTTTTTTGTAATTTTTGAAGAAATATAAAAATCCAATTGATGGAATAGTTAATAAAGCCATGAAGTGAACTCCGAATGAAAGTCCAATTAGTAAAGAAATCAGTAACAACCATCTGTTTCCTCTCGGAGTATTCATGTCTTCTTCCCATCGTAAACCCAGCCAAAAAAGTAATGCTATGAATAAAGAAGCCATTGCATAAACTTCTGCTTCAATAGCGCTATTCCAAAAACTATCCGAGAATGTAAAAGCTAAAGCACCAACAAAAGAACTTCCAAGTATAACTATAGATTTTGATTTATCAAGTTCTGCAAATTGTTTAACTATTTTTCTTAAAATAATTGATGAAGACCAAAACATGAAAAGAATAGTAAATGCACTTGAAAATACAGAAAGCATGTTAACCATTAAAGCAATTGTTTCTTTGCTCGTTGCAAACATTGCGAAGAAAGCACCTAAAATTTGAAATAATGGCGCACCTGGCGGATGACCAACTTCTAATTTTGCAGATGTAGAAATGTATTCTCCACAATCCCAAAAACTCATTGTAGGTTCTACTGTTAAAGTGTAAGTTGTAAGTGCAATTGTAAACGCTGTCCATCCTAAAATGGTATTCCATTTATTGAAATTAAAGTTTTGCATAGTTCAATTATGTGTGAATTGCTTTTAAAAGTGGTACAAAGAAACTATTTTTTACGTTAAATCTTCAAGGATTAACAATTTTTTCTACATTATTACAATGAATTAATAAACAGATTGTTGTGTCTTAGTAATCAACATCATTTTTAAATAAGTTGAATTTTTAGTATTTTTGCTTGTGTAAAATAAAATTTGTTATAAATTTGCACTCGCATTGAGCAAAATTGGTCTATGGTGTAATGGTAACACAACTGTTTTTGGTGCAGTCTTTCTAGGTTCGAGTCCTAGTAGACCAACAAAAAATCCTGCATTGAGCAGGATTTTTTTGTTTTAACTAAGATAGTAATTTATATTTTAAAAGTTACAACCGGTTTAACAGCATGATTTACTAAATCTTCACTGATGCTTCCATTGAAAAAATGTGCTAATCCTTTTCTTCCATGCGTGCTCATTCCAATCAAGTCTGCATCAATGTAATTTGCAAAATTTAGAACACCATTTTCTACGTTAGTGTCATTATAAATGTGAGTAGAATATTTTCTTATGTTGAAATTTGAAATAAAATTAGACATTATGTCTTTTGCGACATGAGTTGGTTTAAAGCTACTAGGCGTATTTATCATCACTAAATTTAATTCAGCGTCAAATTCATTTGCAAATTCAACTACTTTTTCGAAAGGTTTTTTAATTTCTTCAGAAAAATCAGAAGCAAATACAAACTTGTCTATATTGAAGTTTTCTTGTTCTTTTTTGATTATTAAAACTGGAATTTCAGAATTTCGAACTACTTTTTCAGCATTTGAACCAATAAACATTTCTTTGAAACCACTTGCTCCGTGTGAACCCATAACAACTAAATCAACATTGTTTTTTTTACTGATGTTCATAATGCCATCAAATGCTAATTCAAATTGTATAACTTCTGAAACTTTAACTCCATCCAAGCAAGGATCATCCATTAAATCTTCTAATCGGCTTATGGCAGTGTTCTTAAATAACATTATCTCTGGAAGGTCGTGACCACTTCCTATTGCATCGCCAGCTTGATGTGGCAGTTCCAACATATGTAAAAGGATAACTTCTCCGTTGTTTTTTTTTGCGATTTCGGCGGCTACTTTTAATGCGTAATGAGCATAATCAGAAAAATCAGTTGGGACTAATATTTTTTTCATAAAAATTAAAATTAAGGTTTGTATATTTTATACATTAAAGGTAATAATATTTTTTGATTCAACAATGTTTTTTGGTTTATAAAAAAATAACTATATTTGCGGCGTTATTTACAATTTTGATTTTAAATGATGAGGGAAGCCATAGCTTCCCTCTTTTTATAAAAATGATGACATTTAAAGAAAAAGTTAGCGAACAAATTGGAAAAGCTTTAGAAGCAAATCCTTCATTGTTTTTGGTGGATTTGCAAATTTCTGAAGCATTTAAAATTTCCGTATCTTTAGATGGTGATAATGGAGTTAATCTCCAAGACTGTATTGATGTTAGTCGTTTTATAGAGAACAATTTGGATAGAGAAGAACAAGATTTCTCGTTAGAAGTAGCCTCGGCTGGAGTTTCTTCTCCTTTGAAAAGTGTTAGACAATATAAAAAAAATATTGGAAGAACTTTAAAAGTTAAAACAATTAGTGAAACTATTGAAGCCAAATTAGAAGCGGTTAACGATGAATTTATTACGTTATCTTGGTCATCAAGAGAACCGAAAAAAATAGGAAAAGGAAAAGAAACTGTTCAACACAACAGAGAAGTTCCATATTCAGAAATAAAAGAAGCAATTGTTACAATAATATTTTAATTAAGAATTAGGCATGGAGAATATTGCATTAATCGATTCGTTTTCAGAGTTTAAAGACGATAAACTGATTGATAGAGTGACGCTGATGGCGATTTTAGAAGATGTTTTTAGAAACGCTTTAAAAAAGAAATACGGTTCAGACGATAATTTTGATATTATCATAAATCCTGATAAAGGAGATATGGAAATTTGGAGAAGAAGAATTGTTGTTGCTGATGATGATTTAGATTTAGAAAATGAAGAAATCACATTAACAGAAGCAAGAAAAATTGAACCAGATTTTGAAATAGGTGAGGAAGTTTCAGAAGAAGTAAAACTTATTGATTTAGGAAGAAGAGCTATTTTGGCTTTACGTCAAAATTTAATTTCTAAAATTCATGAGCATGATAGCACAAATCTTTACAAACAATTTAAAGATTTAATAGGCGAAATTTATACTGCAGAAGTTCATCATGTTCGTCCTAGAGTTGTTATTTTAGTTGATGATGAAGGAAATGAGATAGTTTTACCAAAAGAAAAACAAATACCTTCAGATTTCTTTAGAAAAGGAGATAATGTAAGAGGAATTATTGAAAGCGTTGAGCTTAAAGGCAATAAACCTCAAATCATTATGTCTAGAACGGCAGATAAATTTTTGGAAAAATTATTTGAACAAGAAATTCCAGAGGTATTTGACGGTTTGATTAATATAAAGAATGTAGTTAGAATTCCTGGCGAAAAAGCAAAAGTAGCGGTTGACTCATATGATGATAGAATTGACCCAGTTGGAGCTTGTGTTGGAATGAAAGGTTCACGTATTCATGGAATTGTTCGTGAATTAGGGAATGAAAACATTGATGTTATTAATTATACTACTAACATACAATTATATATTACTAGAGCTTTAAGTCCAGCAAAAGTATCTTCTGTAAAGATAAATGAAGAAACAAAAAGAGCAGAAGTGTTCTTAAAATTAGATGAAGTTTCAAAAGCTATTGGTCGCGGTGGTCATAATATTAGATTAGCAGGTCAATTGACAGGTTATGAGCTTGATGTAATACGTGAAGGAAGCGAAATGGAAAATGATGATGTTGAATTAACAGAATTCATTGATGAAATTGATGGTTGGATAATTGATGAGTTTGCAAAAATTGGTTTAGATACGGCTAAGAGTATCTTGAGTCAAAATGTGGATGATTTAGTTAGAAGAACTGATTTAGAAGAAGAGACAATTTTAGAAGTAATAAAAATATTGAAAGAAGAGTTTGAAGACTAAGCTTTCAGAAAAAGAAAACAGATAACATTAATAAGTATTTATGTCTGAAGGAAATATTAGGATTAATAAAGTTTTAAGGGAATTGAATATTTCGTTAGAAAGAGCTGTGGATTATCTTAAAGATAAAGGAGTTGCTATTGAAGCTAGTCCAAACACAAAAATTTCTGATGATGTATACAACATTCTTTGTGGAGAATTTGCTGGTGACAAAGGGAAGAAAGAAGCTTCTATGGGAATCAGCGAAGAGATTCGCAAAGAAAAAGAAGCAATTCGTCTTGAAAGAGAAAAAGAAATAGAAGACAAAAGAAAGCTTGAGGAAGAACGTCAACGTCAGGAACTGATTAAAGCTAAAGCAGTAGTTACTGGTCCAAAACAAGTTGGAAAAATTGACCTAGAGCCAAAAGCACCAGCTTCTACTTCTCCTAAAATTTCTCCTGATAAAAAAGAAGAAAGTAAATTAGCTGAAGAGGTTGTTAATGTTGAAAAAGTGGCTGAAGAACCTAAAAAAGAGGAAGTTAAAGCAACTAAGCCGCAAGAAACTACAGAAGCTCCAGCCGAAGAAGCAATTGAAACAAAATATCAAAAACTTTCTGGAGCAACACTTACAGGACAAGTTATTGATTTATCACAATTCAATAAGCCTAAGAAGAAAAAAGAGGAAGTTAAGAAAGAAGGTGTAAAACCGAATGTTAATGCAGCAAATTCTAACTCTGCTAACAAAAATAAAAGAAAAAGAATTCCTCAAAAACCTGGCGAAGGTAGAGCAATAACTCCAGGAAATACCAATGCTAAATTTAGCGGAAAACCAGGTTTCCAAAAAGGAAATCGTCCAGCAATTGTTCAAAAAGTTGAACCAACCGAGGAAGAAGTTAAAAATCAAATTAAAGAAACTTTAGAACGTCTTCAAGGAAAAGGAAACAAATCTAAAGCTGCAAAATATAGAAGAGACAAACGTGATACTCACCGCCAAAGAACGGAAGATGAATTACAAGCTCAAGAAGAAGGAAGCAAAATATTAAAAGTAACCGAATTTGTTACTGTTGGTGAAATTGCAACCATGATGGATGTGCCAATTACCAAAGTTATCGGAACTTGTATGACTTTAGGAATCATGGTTACCATGAATCAACGTCTTGATGCAGAAACACTTTCTATTGTTGCAGATGAGTTTGGTTATGAAGTTGAATTTATAACAACTGACATTGAAGAGTCAATAGTTCAAGTTGAAGATAAACCAGAAGATTTAGTAACTCGTGCTCCAATTGTTACTGTTATGGGACATGTTGACCACGGTAAAACTTCACTTCTAGATTATATTCGTAAAGAAAATGTTATTGCAGGTGAATCAGGTGGAATTACACAACACATTGGTGCTTATGCGGTAACGTTAGATAACGGACAAAAAATTACATTCTTAGATACACCAGGTCACGAAGCGTTTACCGCAATGCGTGCTCGTGGTGCACAAGTTACCGATATTGCAATTATTGTTGCTGCTGCCGATGATGACATAATGCCTCAAACTAAAGAAGCAATTAGTCACGCACAAGCAGCAAATGTTCCAATGATTTTTGCTATTAATAAAATTGATAAACCAGCTGCTAATCCTGAAAAGATTAAGGAACAGTTAGCGGGAATGAATTTGTTGGTAGAAGATTGGGGAGGAAAATATCAATCACATGATATTTCTGCAAAAGTTGGAACTGGAGTAAAAGATTTATTAGAAAAAGTTTTGCTTGAAGCTGAAATTTTAGACTTAAAAGCAAATCCAAATAAACCTGCAATTGGTACTGTTGTAGAAGCTCAATTAGATAAAGGTAGAGGTTATGTAACTACAATATTAGTACAAGCCGGAACTTTAAAAATTGGAGATTATGTTTTGGCTGGAAAACACCATGGTAAGATTAAAGCGATGCATGACGAAAGAGGAAATGTTATCGAAGTAGCTGGTCCTTCAACTCCTGTATCTGTACTAGGTTTAGATGGTGCTGCAACTGCTGGCGATAAGTTTTCTGTTTTTGAGGATGAAAAAGAAGCAAAACAAATCGCAGCAAAGCGTACTCAATTAATGCGTGAACAATCAGCAAGAACTACCAAACATACAACACTTGCTGAACTTGGACGAAGAATTGCTTTAGGACAATTCAAAGAATTAAATATCATCATTAAAGGAGATGTTGATGGTTCAGTAGAAGCATTAGCAGATTCATTCTCAAAATTATCTACTGAAGAAATTGAGATTAAGATAATTCACAAAGGAGTTGGAGCAATTACTGAATCTGATGTAATGCTTGCTTCGGCATCTGATGCAATTATCATTGGATTTAATGTTCGTCCTGCTGGAAATGCAAAACAAATTGCAGAAAAAGAAGAAATTGATATCCGTAATTATTCTATTATTTATGATGCAATTGACGACTTAAAAGATGCAATGGAAGGAATGCTTTCTCCAGAATTGAAAGAAGAAATCACAGGAACTGCTGAAATCAGAGAAATTTTCAAAGTTTCTAAAGTTGGAACTATTGCCGGATGTATGGTTACTGATGGTAAAATATTTAGAAATTCTAAAATCAGAATTATTCGTGACGGCGTTGTAATTCACACAGGTGAATTAGCGACACTAAAACGTTTTAAAGATGATGTTAAAGAAGTTTCAAAAGGATACGATTGTGGTATGCAGATTAAAAACTACAATAACATAGAACAATTAGATATTATCGAAGCTTATCAAGAAGTAGAAGTGAAGAAAAAATTGAAATAAAAAAATCCCGAGTATTACTCGGGATTTTTTTTGATATTATTTATTTGGTTTGACTAAAAACGCTTTCGGAAATTTCTTTTTTATCTCTAACAAATTTCTTTCTGCTTCAATTCTACTTTTAAAATTTCCAACCCAAACTTTATATAAAGGTGTACTAAAAACAATAGTACAATCAATATTGCTAAAATCTTTTTTGAAAGACATTAATTGCTTTTTTGAATTTTCACTGTCACCATTGAAAATTTGAATTTTATAACGATCAGTTATTGTTATTGAACTGTTTATTTTTCTTTTTTCATTTAACAATTGCTCAAATTTAGAGTCTTGAGAAACATTAACAATTCCTTCTTGACAGTAGGAATTTAAACTAATTTGACTAAAAAATATCAATAAAAAAAAGGGTTTGATAAGCTTTGAAAATTTCATAATGATTTGATTTTAATACAAATGTAAAACTAAATAAATTACACAAAACAAAAAATATTATTTAGAATTAATATAAATTGATATTTAAGATATATTTAAGGTTTTGAGAATAGACCATAAGTCGTATTTTTGTGCAAGTTTTTAATAAAGCATCGGTTTTTCAGGTAATTTTAAACATAAAAAATCGTGCCAAATTAGTCGATAATCATTAATAAAATATGAAAAAAGTGGGTAACCATCATTCGATTTCAAGGAATATACTCTTTTGTTTAGCGCTAATGCTAACATTCTCCTTAAACTCATTTTCACAAACCGAACCAGCAGCAGATGCAGCAGCTCCAGTTTCAGCTGGTGGCGATGTAGCGGCAGGGAAAGCTTTGTTTAATTCAAATTGTGCAGCTTGTCACAAGTTAGATGCAAAATCAACTGGTCCAGCATTAAGAGGTGTTGCGAACAAGCACAAAATGGAATGGATTTACAAATGGGTTGCAAATAGTTCTGCAATGATCAAAGCTGGTGATCCAGTTGCGGTAAAGTTGTTTGAAGAAAATAATAAGTCTGTTATGACTGCTTTTCCTCAATTATCGACTACTGATATTGATAATATTATTGCCTATACATCTGAGCCAAAACCAGAACCAACTACTGCTACAGCTGGAACATTGCCAACAGGAGGAAACAATGATAGTGGAATTTCAAACAATGTAATCCTTGGAGCATTAGCTTTAGTGATGTTTATGTTGGTAATTATGTTATTCTTTGTTAATAATGTGTTATCTAAAGTAGCTAAAGCAAATGGAATAGAAGTAGCTCAAAAAGAAGCTTCAATGCCAATTTGGAAAGCATTCGCTAAAAATCAGTTTTTAGTATTAGTTTCTTCAATCTTCTTGTTGCTTTCAAGTGGTTATTTTGTTTATGGATGGATGATGCAAGTTGGTGTCGACCAAGATTATGCTCCAGTACAACCAATTCATTATTCTCACAGAATACATGCAGGAAGCAACGGTATTGATTGTAAATACTGTCACTCTGCAGCAAGAGTTAGTAAAAATGCTGGAATCCCTTCGTTAAATGTTTGTATGAACTGTCACAAAAACATTTCTGAAGTTGCTGATACAACTGCTACTCCTGAGTATTCAAAAGCATTTTATGATGCACAAATACAAAAACTTTACGATGCTGTAGGTTGGGATAAAGCAGCTCAAAAATATACAGGAAAAACTAGTCCAGTAAAATGGGTTAGAATTCACAATCTTCCAGATTTTGCATACTTCAATCACTCTCAACACGTTACTGTGGCAGGTATTGAATGTCAAAAATGTCACGGTCCAGTAGAAACGTACGAAATTCAAAAACAGTTTGCACCTCTAACAATGGGTTGGTGTATCAATTGTCACCGTGAAACTGACGTGAAAATGGAAGGAAATGCATATTACACAAAAATTCACGAAGAACTTTCTAAAAAATATGGTGTAGAAAAATTAACTGCAGCACAAATGGGAGGTTTAGAATGTGGAAAATGTCACTATTAAAATTAATTTAGAAGCTTAATACTATATATACGATGTCATCTAACAAAAAATACTGGAAAAGTGTTGAGGAACTAAACGAAAATAGTTCTATTGTTGAGGCGCTTAGAAATAATGAATTTGTGGAAGAAATTCCAACTGATGAATTTTTATCAGACAAAGACTCATTATCTTCGTCATCAACTACTCGTCGTGATTTCTTAAAATATGTTGGGTTCAGTACAGCTGCAGCAACGCTTGCAGCTTGTGAAGGTCCAGTTCATAAATCAATTCCTTACGTTCTTCAACCAGAACAAATTATTCCTGGTGTAGCAGATTATTATGCTACTACTATGTTTGATGGTTTTGATTTTGCGAATATATTAGTAAAGACTCGTGAAGGTCGTCCAATTAAAATTGAAAACAATAAGTTAGCTGGAGCAAAATTTGCTGCAAATGCTAGAGTTCATGCTTCTGTATTGTCATTATATGATAATATGAGATTAAAGCAAACAAAAATGGCTGGTAAAGATTCAACTTGGCAAGAAGCTGATTTGAAAATTAAAGCAAGTTTAGCTGAAGCAAAAGCTACAGGAAAACAAGTTGTTTTATTGACTTCAACTTTAGCAAGTCCTTCTACAGAAAAATTAATTGCAGATTTTATTGCTCAAAATCCAACAGCAAAACACATTGTTTATGATGCTGTTTCGGAATCAGCTGCGTTAGATGCATTTGAAACTGTTTACGGAGAAAGAGCTCTAATTGACTACGATTTTTCAAAAGCAAATACAATAGTTTCTATTGGTGCTGATTTCTTAGGTGATTGGCAAGGTGGAGGTTTTGATTCAGGTTATGCTCAAGGAAGAATTCCACAAGCAGGTAAAATGTCAAAACATTTTCAGTTTGAAGCAAACATGACTTTGTCTGGTGCTGCTGCTGATAAAAGAGTGCCAATGACTGAAGCAAATCAAAAGCAAGCTTTAGTAAAAATATATAATACTATTGTTGGTGGTGTTGCTGCTGGAACGGATGAAGTTGGAAAAGCAGCTCAACAATTATTATCCGCTGGTTCTAAAGGTGTTTTAGTTTCTGGAATTCAAGATAAAAACGCTCAATTATTAGTTTTAGCTATTAATCAAAAATTAGCTAGTGAAGCTGCTTCAACAGTTGGTTCTCGTCAAATTAGAAAAGGATCAAATGAAAAAGTAACGCAATTAATTGCTGATTTGAACTCTGGAAATGTTCACACTTTAATTATGAGTGGTGTAAATCCGGTTTATACTTTGGCAAATAGTAAAGATTTTGTTTCTGGACTAAAGAAAACTAAATTATCAGTTGCATTTTCAATAAAAGAAGATGAAACAGCTAGTCTAACAAATATTGCAGTTCCTGCGCCACATTATTTAGAATCATGGAATGACTTGATGTTGACAAAAGGAACTTATTCTTTGACTCAACCAACAATCAAACCATTATTCAGTTCAAAACAATTTCAAGAAGCCTTAATGAGTTGGACTGGAGTTGCGGGAACATATTATGATTACATTAAAGCTAATTCTGCTAATTATACAAATGGAGCAAGTTGGAATAAAACTGTTCATGATGGAATCTCAATTGGAGTATCATCTGGTTCAAGTTTTGGTTCTGCTGACTTTTCAAGTGCTGCTAATGCATTAGCAAGTTCAAAACCAGCTCAAGGTGTTGAATTGTTTTTATATACAAAAACCGGTTTAGGTGATGGACAGCAAGCTAACAATCCTTGGCTTCAAGAATTACCAGATCCAATTACAAGAGTTTCTTGGGATAACTATGTTACTGTTTCAAAAGCTGATGCTGAGAAATGGGGATTAGAAAATCGAATTGTTGCTAATGGAGGTTTGAATGGAAGTTATGCAAAAGTAACAGTTGGAAAAAATGAAGTAACAGTTCCTGTAATTGTTCAACCAGGTCAAGCAAAAGGTACGATTGGAATTGCGCTTGGGTATGGTAAAAAAGCTGCTCTAAAAGAAGAAATGCAAGTTGGAGTAAATGTTTATCCATTCTACTTAAATTTCAATAATGTGCAAGATGCAAAAATTGAAGCAGTAAGCGGAGAACATGAATTTGCTTGTGTTCAAGGTCAAAAAACCTTAATGGGAAGAGGCGACATTGTTAAAGAAACCACTTTAAAAACATATAACGAAGCAAAAAATTCAGAAGAATGGAATTCTGTTCCTAAAGTTTCATTAGACCATAAAGAAGTAGCTGCAACAACAGTTGATTTATGGGAATCTTTTGATCGTTCAACAGGTCATCATTTTAATCTTTCTATTGATTTGAATGCTTGTACGGGTTGTGGAGCGTGTGTAATTGCATGTCATGCTGAAAACAATGTTCCTGTTGTTGGAAAATCAGAAATAAGAAGAAGCCGTGATATGCATTGGTTACGTATTGATAGATACTATTCTTCAGAAGATACTTTTGAGCAAGACAACGAGAAGAAAGAAAATTTCAATGGATTATTTGGAGATAAAGGTTCTTTAGGTGGATTTGGAGAAATGGAACATGCTGCTGATAATCCACAAGTTGCTTTCCAACCTGTGATGTGTCAACACTGTAATCACGCACCATGTGAAACGGTATGTCCAGTTGCTGCAACATCTCATAGCCGTCAAGGTCAAAACCATATGGCATACAACAGATGTGTTGGTACAAGATATTGTGCAAACAACTGTCCATACAAAGTACGTCGTTTCAACTGGTTCTTATACAATAATAATGACGAGTTTGATTTCCATATGAATGATGATTTAGGAAGAATGGTTATCAATCCTGATGTTAACGTTCGTTCACGTGGAGTTATGGAAAAATGTTCAATGTGTATCCAAAAAACTCAATTAACTATATTAACTGCAAAACGCGAAGGAAGAGAAGTTGCGGTTGATGAGTTTGAAACTGCCTGTTCAGCTGCTTGTTCAACTGGAGCAATGGTTTTTGGAGATGTTAACAACAAAGAAAGTCAAGTTGCTAAACTAGCCGAAGATAAAAGAATGTATCACCTTTTAGAAAGTGTTGGTACTAAACCAAATGTATTCTATCACGTAAAAGTTAGAAATACCTAATAATAAGTTATTAATTAAGAAACAATATAAAGGATTATGTCGTCTCATTACGAAGCACCCATTAGAAAACCTTTAGTTATAGGTGATAAAACTTATCACGATGTAACTGTTGATGTAGCAGCTCCAGTTGAAGGAAGAGCAAATAAACAATGGTGGACAGTTTTCTCCATTGCATTAGTAGCTTTCCTTTGGGGAATAGGTTGTATCATTTACACCATATCTACAGGAATTGGAACTTGGGGATTAAATAAAACAGTTGGTTGGGCTTGGGATATTACTAACTTCGTTTGGTGGGTTGGTATTGGTCACGCAGGAACCTTAATTTCTGCAGTACTTTTATTATTCCGTCAACGTTGGAGAATGGCTATTAACCGTTCTGCTGAAGCAATGACTATTTTCTCTGTTGTACAAGCTGGATTGTTCCCAATTATTCACATGGGTAGACCTTGGTTAGCTTACTGGGTTGTGCCAATTCCAAATCAATTTGGTTCTTTATGGGTTAACTTTAACTCGCCATTACTTTGGGACGTGTTTGCAATTTCTACTTATTTATCAGTATCATTAGTTTTCTGGTGGACTGGTTTACTTCCTGACTTTGCAATGTTAAGAGATAGAGCTGTAACTCCGTTTACAAAAAGAATTTATTCAATTTTATCATTTGGATGGAGTGGAAGAGCAAAAGACTGGCAACGTTTTGAAGAAGTTTCATTGGTATTAGCTGGATTAGCTACACCACTTGTACTTTCAGTTCATACTATTGTATCCTTTGACTTCGCAACATCTGTAATTCCAGGTTGGCATACAACAATTTTCCCACCATATTTCGTTGCTGGTGCGGTATTTTCTGGATTTGCGATGGTAAATACACTTTTAATTATCATGAGAAAAGTGTCAAATCTTGAAGCTTACATTACTATTCAACACATAGAGTTAATGAACATTGTAATTATGATTACAGGTTCTATTGTTGGAGTGGCTTATATCACTGAGTTATTTGTAGCTTGGTACTCTGGAGTAGAATTTGAACAATATGCATTCTTGAACAGAGCAACTGGACCATATGCTTGGGCTTACTGGGCAATGATGAGTTGTAATGTATTCTCTCCACAATTTATGTGGTTCAAAAAATTAAGAACGAGCATTATGTTCTCGTTTATAATCTCAATTGTTGTAAATATTGGAATGTGGTTTGAGCGTTTTGTAATTATCGTTACCTCGCTTCATAGAGATTACCTACCATCATCTTGGACAATGTTCCAACCAACATTTGTAGATATTGGAATTTATATTGGAACTATTGGTTTCTTCTTTGTATTGTTCTTATTATATGCTAGAACTTTCCCAGTGATTGCACAAGCAGAGGTAAAAACAATCTTGAAATCTTCAGGAGAAAATTATAAGAGAGAAAGAGAATTAAAAGGTCACGATCATTCTGACAAACATTAATATTAGCTATGAGTAGTACAAAAGTTATACACGCACTATACAATGATGATGATGTTTTGATGGATGCAGTTCACAAAACAAGAGCCGCACATCATCATATTGAAGAAGTTTTTACTCCATTCCCAGTTCATGGTTTGGATAAGGCTATGGGAATACCACCAACAAGATTAGCTATATGCTCTTTTATATATGGATGTTTAGGATTAACAGTAGCTACAGTTATGATGAACTATATTATGATTCAAGACTGGCCGCAAGATATAGGTGGAAAACCAAGTTTTGCATATTATCAAAATATGCCAGCTTTCATTCCTGTAATGTTTGAATTAACTGTTTTTTTTGCAGCGCATTTAATGGTTATAACTTTTTATATGAGAAGCCGATTATGGCCATTTAAAGAAGCTGAAAATCCAGATGTAAGAACTACTGATGATCATTTTTTAATGGAAATAGCTGTCAATAATAACGAAGAAGAATTACTGAAATTTTTCAACGAAACAGGAGCAGTAGAAGTAAAAGTTGTAGATAAGCATTAATAAAAAAGTATGAAGAACTTGCTTAAAATAATAGTAATTTTTGGAATAACAGTTTCAATTACATCATGTAAAAATGATTTGAAACCAAATTACCAATACATGCCTAACATGTATGAATCGGTAGCTTATGAAACATACTCTGAATCAGATGCTTTCAATTCACCAACTGGTTTAAAAGGAAAAGAAGGTCAATTGGTTCCACAAGGAGCTGTTAAAAGAGGTTTTCAACCTTATGAATATCCTAATACAACAGAAGGATATGAAATGGCAAAAGCAAATTTAAAGTCACCTTTAGATTCTTTGGGTTTAGACCTTAAAAAAGGACAAGAATTGTTCGAAATATATTGTGCTATTTGTCATGGAAAAGCTGGAGATGGAAAAGGTAAATTGGTGACACAAGAAAAATTCCTTGGAGTACCTAGTTATAAGGACAGACAAATTACAGAAGGAAGTATCTTCCACGTAATCACTTATGGATTAAACTCAATGGGTTCTCACGCTAATCAGTTGGATACTCAAGAAAGATGGCAAGTGGCTGCTTATGTTCAAAAACTGAAAAGCGAATTATAATTGTAGAATAAACAGATAGTTATAGATATGTATACTTTTTCTAGTAAATTAAAAACTTTTTCTTTCATCTTGATGATTGTTGGTGCCTTAGGAATCGGTTATGGATTTTTTACCGCTCCAAAAACTATTCAAGATGTTGAAACTATATTAAATGCTGAAAATCATGGTCACCATGTAGCAGCTCACGATGCCCATGCTGTAGAACACCACGATGCAAAAGCAACTGCTGAACATCAAGAACACTTGAAACATGTTTTGCATCAATTACAAAACAAACCATGGTCAGCTTTATATGTTGCTTGTATATTCTTTATGCTAATTGCACTTGGAGCTACAGCTTTTAAAGCAATCAACATTGTTGCTCAAGCAGGTTGGTCACCAATTTTGTTTAGAGTAATGCAAGCAATTGGCGCCTATTTATTACCAGGTTCTATTATTTTCTTTGTCATTCTACTCTTAACAGGCTTTCATTTTAATCACTTATTTGTTTGGATGGCAGAAGGTGTAACCGATCCAAATAGTCCTAATTATGATCATTTGATAGCTGGTAAATCAGGTTATCTCAATTTTCCTTTTTGGATTATTAGAGCCGCAATATTCTTAACAGTTTGGAATTTATATCGTTATTATTCTAGAAAAAACTGTTTAGCCCAAGATAATGCTACTGATGATTTAAATTATAAAAAGAATTTTAAATTGTCAGCTGCTTTCTTAGTATTCTTTATTGTATCTGAATCAATAATGTCTTGGGATTGGTTAATGTCATTTGACCCACATTGGTTTAGTACTTTATACGGATGGTACGTTTTTGCTAGTTTTATAGTAAGTGCAGTTACCATGATTGCTGTTGTAACAATTTATTTAAAATCAAAAGGATATTTAGAACAAGTTAATTCTAGTCATATCCATGATTTAGTTAAGTATATGTTTGGATTTAGTATTTTTTGGACTTACTTATGGTTTTCTCAATTTATGTTGATATGGTATGCAAATATTCCTGAGGAAGTTACCTATTTCAAAACAAGAATTGATTTGTATAATTTACCATTCTTCGGTGCATTAGTTTTAAATTTTGTGTTACCAATACTGATATTAGTTAATACAGATTTCAAACGTATTTCTTGGATAGTTATTATGGCTAGTTTGATTATCCTATTTGGTCATTATATTGATTTCTTTAACATGATAATGCCAGCTACCGTTGGAGACCAGTGGTTTATCGGCGTGTCAGAGATTGCATCAATATGTTTCTTTGGTGGATTGTTCATCTATGTGGTGTTTACAGCTTTAACAAAAGCACCATTAACTCCAAAGAGAAGCCCTTTTATAGAAGAAAGTAAACATTTTCATTATTAATATTTTAAAGTAAAAAACAAATGACAACTCTTTTAGTATTTATAGTTGTAGTTTTATTAGCCATTGCAGTTTGGCAATTAACAAAGATATTTGACTTAACTCAAATTGGTGCAAATGTTAATGATACGCAAGTAGCAAATGACAACGATAATAAAGTGAATGGTTACTTAATGTTTGCTTTTCTAATATTTATTTATATTACTACTATATGGTGTGTTTTATACTACGGACATTTTCCTTTACTAAGTGATTCAGCTTCAGAACACGGACCATTAGTAGATAATTTAATGATTATTTCGCTAGTATTGATATTTTTTGTTCAAACTATTACCCAAGCACTATTACATTATTTTGCTTTCAAATACCGTGGTAAGCAAGGTCAAAAAGCTTTGTACTATGCTGATAATAATAAATTAGAAGTTATTTGGAGTTCAATTCCAGCAGTGGTTTTAGCAGGTTTAATTCTTTACGGGTTATATGCTTGGAATAATATTATGTTTGTTGAAAAAGAACAAGAACAAGATGCTATTGTTATTGAACTTTATGCGCAACAATTCAAATGGGAAGCAAGATATTCTGGTCCTGATAATGTATTAGGAAAGGCAAACGTAAGATATATTGAAGGAGTTAACAATTTAGGTGTTGATTTAGCAGATCCAAATGCTCAAGATGATTTTACGGCATCTGAATTACATATTCCTAAAGGAAAACGTATTATTTTTAGAATGCGTTCTCAAGATGTATTGCACTCAGCTTACATGCCTCATTTTAGAGCTCAAATGAATTGTGTTCCAGGTATGGTTACTCAATTTTCATTTACACCTACAATGACAACTGCAGAGATGAGAGAAAGACCTGCAATGATTGAGAAAGTTGCTAATATTAATGCAATTAGAGCTCAAAAAAGTCAAAAATTAATTGCAAAAGGAGAAGCAGCCTTAGAACCTTACACTTTTGATTACTTGTTATTATGTAATAAAATATGTGGAGCATCACATTACAACATGCAAATGAAAGTTGTAGTAGATACACCAGAAGATTACAAAAAATGGTTGGCAGATAAGCAAACTATTGTTAGTGCTTATGCAGCTTCTAAAGCAAGTGAAGAACCAAAAGAAAATGTAGTGCCAGCAGCAGTAGATACTACAAAAACAACAAATACTGAGGCAGTTGTCGCAGTAGTGACTAAAAAATAAATATACAAATTTAAAGATTAGAATATATGTCAGCAGCAGCTCACAATCACGGACACGATAACGATCATGGTCATGACCACGAACACCACCATAAAGACACTTTTATAACAAAGTACATCTTTAGTATCGACCATAAAATGATATCTAAACAGTATTTAATTACGGGTATCATTATGGGAGTAATAGGTGTAGGTATGTCTATGCTTTTTAGAATGCAAATTGCTTGGCCTGAAGAGTCATTTAAAATTTTTAATGTTTTATTGGGTGATAAATTTGCTCCAAATGGTGTAATGACTAACGAAACATATTTGGCATTAATTACAATTCACGGTACTATAATGGTATTCTTTGTCCTTACAGCAGGATTGAGTGGAACATTTAGTAATTTATTAATTCCTTTACAAATTGGAGCGCGAGATATGGCATCGGGATTTCTTAATATGATTTCATATTGGTTGTTCTTTTTGTCAAGTGTTGTTATGGTAATTTCGTTGTTTGTTGAATCTGGTCCAGCTTCAGCAGGATGGACAATTTATCCGCCATTAAGTGCATTACCTCAAGCAATTTCAGGTTCAGGAATGGGAATGACTTTGTGGTTAGTTTCTATGGCAATTTTTATTGCATCATCGTTACTAGGTTCTTTAAATTATGTTGTAACGGTTATTAATTTGAGAACAAAAGGGATGTCAATGACAAGACTACCATTAACAGTTTGGACATTCTTTATTACAGCAATCATTGGTATTGTATCTTTCCCAGTTTTATTATCAGCAGCATTAATGTTGATTATGGATAGAAGTTTTGGTACTTCATTCTTCTTGTCAGA
This sequence comes from Flavobacterium sp. PMTSA4, assembly GCF_032098525.1. Classification (NCBI taxonomy): domain Bacteria; kingdom Pseudomonadati; phylum Bacteroidota; class Flavobacteriia; order Flavobacteriales; family Flavobacteriaceae; genus Flavobacterium; species Flavobacterium capsici. The sequence goes on along the minus strand of NZ_CP134890.1, from coordinate 1,842,212 downwards.
TATTTATTTAGCTGGTGAAGTTTTAAATTATCAAGGTGGATCGCCAGTATTGTTTGAGCACTTATTTTGGTTCTTAGGACATCCAGAAGTATATATTGTAATTCTTCCAGCAATGGGATTGGTTTCAGAAATTTTAGCAACCAATTCACGTAAACCAATTTTTGGGTATAGAGCAATGATTATGTCAGTACTTGCAATTGCTTTCTTATCAACTATTGTTTGGGGACATCATATGTTCATCTCAGGTATGAATCCGTTTTTAGGTTCTGTATTTACATTTACTACCTTATTAATTGCTATACCATCAGCGGTAAAAGCGTTTAACTGGATAACAACCTTATGGAAAGGAAATTTACAAATGAATCCTGCCATGTTGTTTTCCATAGGAATGGTTTCAACGTTCATTACTGGAGGTTTAACAGGAATTATTCTTGGAGATAGTACACTTGATATTAACGTTCATGATACTTATTTCGTAATTGCTCACTTCCACTTAGTAATGGGTATTTCTGCTCTTTACGGAATGTTTGCAGGTATTTACCATTGGTTCCCTAAAATGTTTGGAAGAATGTTAAATAAAAATCTAGGATATGTGCATTTTTGGGTAACTGCGGTTTGTGCTTATGGGGTTTTCTTCCCAATGCACTTTATAGGAATGGCAGGTTTACCTAGAAGATATTATACAAATACAAATTTCCCATTATTCGATGATTTAGCTAATGTAAACGTTATTATTACTACGTTTGCATTAGTTGGAGGAGTTTTCCAATTAGTTTTCTTGTACAATTTCTTTAGCAGTATATTCTACGGAAAGAAAACAGTTCAAAACCCATGGAAATCGAATACTTTAGAATGGACAGCTCCAGTAGAACATATACATGGAAACTGGCCTGGAGAAATCCCTGAAGTACACAGATGGGCTTATGATTATAGTAAACCAGGACATGATGAAGATTTTGTTCCGCAAAATGTGCCGATGAAACCTGGTGAAGAAGTGTTACATCATTAATTCATTTTAGTTTAAAAAAGCCTTTCTTAATTAGAAAGGCTTTTTTATTTGCATTCAACTTTATTCTATATTTGTAACATGAATGAAAATCTAAATCCCAGTAATGCTAATTACAATCCTGAAGAGCTTGATCTTGAGAAAAAGTTAAGGCCACTTTCATTTGAAGACTTTACAGGTCAAGAGCAAGTACTTGAGAATCTTAAGGTTTTTGTTGAAGCTGCAAATCTAAGAGAGGAAGCATTAGACCATACCTTGTTTCATGGTCCGCCGGGTTTAGGAAAAACTACTCTAG